>JALNXD010000044.1 GCA_023230565.1 Syntrophales bacterium | reverse complement strand
CTATAGCATAAAATAGGCAATTATAAAACAATATTAACGTGTTATATGTAATTAATGAGATTTTTTATCGCAACCCCCGGGCCTAACCAAGAAAAATATTGAGGGGTTGTGCAAAGGTCTCATCGGGCAATCTGATTCTTTCTAATTCTTCTTATGGGCAAATCGAATTTTGTTCCAGCTTTCAAAAAGGTCACGTCTTTGCGTGTCAATTTCACCCTGAGCGGAGCGGACTGGAAGGTATCAAAATATATAAAAATCTCGCAAATAAGTTGAATCTGTAGGTAAAGGAGAAAGCTTTTAATGAAGGGCAGGACAATACCAAAATACGGATTACCAGAAAAAGTCATTTTTTGTAAGCGATGCTTAATGTCCAACCAGCGGCCAGCCTCCATCCCGGAGTTCAAACATCTTCCTGACCGGCGAGGTGCCAGATACATGCATATTGATGAGGAGGGTGTATGCGATGCATGTCGTCATGCAGAGAAGAAGGAAGGCATAAATTGGAAAGATCGCGAAGACGAACTTTTGCGGTTATTAGATAAGTACCGACGCAAAGATGGAGTTTATGATTGCATTGTTCCAGGCAGTGGCGGTAAAGACAGCGTTTTTCAGTCACATATCCTAAAGTACAAATACGGAATGCATCCGCTTACAATCACATGGCCGCCAATTCTTTATACAGACTATGGCTATCAAAATTTTCTCAATTGGATTGAGCTTGGTGGTTTTGATAACCTTACATTCAAACCTGACGGACGGGTTCACAAGCTGCTTACAAAGCTGGCCATTGAAAACCTGCTTCATCCATTTCAGACATTTATTTTGGGTCAAAAAAATCTTGCCCCTAAAATTGCTATTAATTATAAAATTCCACTGATATTTTATGGTGAAAATGAGGCAGAATATGGTAACCCGATTGCTGATAATGCAACTTCTCTTCGTGATAAATCATTTTATGAAATGAGTGATTTATCTGAAGTGTATTTATCTGGATGTTCTATTCCCGAACTCATTGAAAAGTATGAACTGACACTTAATGACCTGATGGCCTATTTACCAGCTTCTGCGGAGGATTTAGGCAAAGCCCAAGTGGAAGTGCATTATCTAGGCTATTATCTTAAATGGACACCCCAAGAGGTATATTATTATGCTGTTGAGAATACGGGATTTCAAGCGCGGCCTTATCGAACAGAAGGAACTTACAGTAAATATAACAGCATTGATGACAAAATTGATGATCTTCACTATTATACAACATGGATCAAATTTGGGTTAGGACGTGCTAGTTATGATGCTTCTCAAGAGATTCGAAATAAACACTTGACAAGAGAAGATGGAATGGCGCTTGTAAAGCAGTTTGATGGTGAAAAGCCGACACGGTATATCCAAGAAGTTATGCGTTTCATCGGATTGGAAGTAGAAGAATTTTTCGAATTGTGTGATAAATTCCGATCACCTCATTTGTGGGAAAAAAAATCAAATGGAGAATGGGCACTAAAGCATCCTGTTTGGGAGGATTAAAATGAATATTCTACTTATAGTCTATGATAACGATTCATATATTCACTGGTTCCCTCAGGGGCTTGCATATATTGCTGCTGTTTTAAAAAGGGCAGGCCATAATGTTGTGATCTACAATCAAGACCTTCACCATTATCCCGAAATGCATCTAACTGAATATTTAAATAAGAACTATTTTAATGTGGTGGGTGTAAGCGTAATTGGAGGTTATTATCAGTATCGTAAATTGCTTAAAATATCTGCGGCAATAAATTCATCTCGTCAGCGTCCCAAATATGTTATTGGAGGGCATGGACCATCTCCTGATCCTGAATATTTTCTAAAAAAAACACAAGCAGATTTCTTAGTTATAGGCGAGGGAGAAAATACAATAATTGAGCTGATTGAAAAAATTGAAAATCCGGGGCAACTTGAAAGTGTATTGGGCATTGCTTGGAGAGAAGGTGACAAAGTAAAGCAGAATGAGCGCAGGCCATTAATAGCTGACATCGATTCAATTCCTTATCCTGCCTATGAACTTTTTCCTATTGAATATTATAGATTGCTCCGCATGCCGCACGCCTCAAATTGCGATATGGTAATGCCTATGCTTTCAGGAAGAGGGTGTACGTTTAAGTGCAACTTTTGTTATCGGCTTGATGAAGGTTTCCGGCCACGAAGCAGTGAAAGTATTTTAGACGAGATTCGTTTACTTCGGCGTCAATATGGCATTACTTACATAGCATTTGGCGATGAATTGCTTATGTCATCAATAAGCCGAACAGAGGAATTGTGTGAAGCATTTGTCAGATCCGGCCTAAATTTTAAATGGGATTGCAACGGACGATTGAATTTCGCAAAACCACGGTTGTTGGAATTGATGAAACGAGCGGGATGTGTTTTTATCAATTACGGCATTGAGGCATTGGATGATGACGTGTTGAAGAATATGAATAAAGCGCTGACAACCGATATAATAATAAAGGGTATTGAGGCGACATTGGCGGCTGGTATAAGTCCCGGATTCAATATTATATTTGGAAATATCGGTGATTCCCAAGAAACTCTTGATAAGGGATTGGATTTTCTTTTAAAGTATGATGACGGTGCACAATTGCGCACCATAAGACCAGTTACACCTTATCCTGGCTCACCTCTATATTATTATGCGATAGAAAAAGGTCTCTTGCGGGATTGTGAAGATTTCTATGAAAATAAACATGTAAATTCTGATTTGCTAAGTGTAAATTTTACAGACATGAGTGATGACGATGTTCATAGAGCACTTCTTAATGCAAATACTCGTCTGATTCAAAATTATTTCACTGAAAAAATGAAAAGCGTTGTTAAAGAAGCGGAAGATTTATATCTAAGCCGTAATAGGGATTTCCGCGGTTTTCGTCAAACGTAATCTTCAAGATTAAAAGCATATTCACCCTCAAGATTCATTTAATATTTTTCACATGTGTTTTAATTCAAGTTCCATATTGTGCGAATATTTTGTAAAAATTATTTATGCTACGAAAGAAGAAGTAGCCCGAATTGAGGTGCAGCACCATTACTGAAGGTAAATGACATTTTTAGTTTCTTGGTCAAAACCGCCGTAGTGGAAAAGCACCTTTTGACGACTTTTTTAAATTAACCCAAAAGATTACACACTCCCAAATTTTATAATGGTCAATGTACAATCATTATTTATCTCGCCTGATCATTCTATTCGGGAAGCAATGGAATGTATTGAACGAGGAAGTTGCGGTATTGCCTTAGTAGTTGATAAAGACAGTCGCTTATTGGGTACAGTAACTGATGGTGATGTACGTCGCGCTGTTTTGGCGAACATTAAGTTGGATTCTCCTGTTAGTATTATTCTTAAAAACAAGATTAGTACTCAATACTCTAAGCCTGTTACGGCATCACTTCAAACAAATCAAGCTACGTTAATAACGCTGATGCGTAGATCTGTTCTTCGTCAGATCCCTATTCTGGATTATGAAGGCAAAGTCGTGGATCTGGTAATGCTAGCCGATTTATTACCAACACAAGATCTACCACTTCAGGCTGTTATCATGGCTGGGGGGTTAGGGAAGAGATTACGGCCTCTTACTGAAAATTTACCTAAACCTATGTTGCCTGTAGCTGGTAAGCCTTTAATGGAATTAGTAATTGAACAATTAAAACAGATTGGCATCAGGCGTATTCATGTAACGACACATTATAAATCAGAAAAGATATCCAGTTACTTTGGTGATGGAAGCTCATTTGGTGTTGAATTAAATTATGTAAATGAAGAAAGGCCAATGGGAACCGGCGGCGCATTAGGAATGATAAAGCCGCTGAAAGGACCAATGCTGGTCATCAACGGCGATATCCTGACACAAGTAAATTTCAGGGCAATGCTGTCTTATCATCAAGAGCAGCAAGCTATTATGACGGTAGCAGTAAAACAATATGATTTAAAAGTTCCATATGGAGTTATCGAATGCAAAGGATCACGTGTGTGCGGTTTAAAAGAAAAGCCTCTGATGCACTTTCTCGTCAATGCCGGGGTCTATTTGCTGGAAACAGAAGTATATGAATATATACCTGAGAATGAACCTTTCAATATGACCGATCTAATTCAGCGGTTACTGGATGCCAATCAAATTGTTGCAAGTTTCCCTATTATTGAATACTGGTTGGATATCGGGCAGCATGCAGATTATGAAAAGGCTCAGAGTGACATGAAACTGCCATATATTTAAAAATGTAATGATATATGCAAATTTTATATAGCAATGGATTATTTCTTGCGCATAAAACTACATCATGCATCAACTGCGAAAACCTGAAAAGCAGTCCTTTCAAATAATTTTTTTAATGATTCGAAAAGTCTTCAACTCTTCTCTTGCGAGAAATGCCGGAATATATACACTTGCCAATATAATTAATTCTGCTATCCCTTTTTTTCTAATGCCAGTTTTGACGAGATACATGAGTACCACTGATTATGGTATAGTGGCAATGTTTTCTGTTCTTTTAGCGTTTGTTTCACCATTTACGGGGTTGAGCATTCATGGTGCGATCCAGCGTCAGTATTATGAAAAAGAAAAAATAGATCTGCCTGTGTATATTACTAATTGTTTATTAATATTAGTTTCTAGCTCAGCATTAGTTTTTATAGTATTTAGTTTTTTTGCCACTCCGATTAGTAAGATAAGTTCTTTCCCTGAAAGCTGGCTCTGGGTTGTAGTCATTGTATCAATTGCACAATTCATCACACTTGTTAATTTATCTCTTTGGCAAGTTCAGCTTAAAGCCCGTGCGTATGGTTTTTATCAGATTGCCCAGACCATGTTGAATGTTGGGTTAAGCCTGCTTTTAGTTGTATGCTTAGGAATGACTTGGCAGGGGAGGATTCAAGCTCAGTTATTCACAATGATTGTATTTGGATGTATTGGCTTATTATTCCTATATAAAGGAGGCTGGATAAAATTTGTTTTTAATATCCAATACATTAACAATGCTTTAAGGTTTGGAGTTCCTTTGTTACCTCACGCACTAGGAGGAACAATGATGGTGATGACAGATCGATTTTTTATCACAAACATGGTGGGACTCGATGTAACCGGCTTGTACTCTGTCGGATATCAAGTTGGTATGATTATCGGTTTACTGGGAACATCTTTTAATCAGGCATATGTTCCATGGTTATTCCAAAGATTAAAACAAAACAAAGAAAAATCTATAATAGTTAAAGTTACATATATATATTTTTTATTATTGATTTTTCTTGTAATTTGTTTGACATGCATAACGCCATGGTTCTTAAGCTTCTTTGTAGGAAAGAACTTTTCTGGGGCAGGTATCTTTGTTTTTTGGATAGCCTTAGGCTTTGCTTTTAATGGTATGTATTACATGATTGTTAACTTTATTTTTTTTGTTGAAAAGACATATATTCTTGCTTGGATTACCTTAAGTTGCGCTTTATTAAATATTCCATTTAATTATGTGTTTATTAAATGGAATGGTCCAGTTGGTGCTGCACAATCATCTGCATTAACCTTTTTTATATTCTTTGTAGTTACATGGATATTGTCAAGTCATGTGTACAAAATGCCTTGGCTACTATCTTGGAGTAAGCGGGCTTATTAGAAGCAAGAAGTATAATTCTACATTAATTTTAGGAGTATGAGGTTTTTTTCTTTGTCATGCCTCCATCATGGACAGCTCTATTCAATGATTCATGGAAAAAATTAAACCCTTGTGATGTATTACTTGTTCGAGGGGATGGAGATTGCGGATACGTATATAAAGGAAAGGCATATGCACCTCTGATTGATAGCATAGGTGATCTAGGTATTATGCGAAACCTTGTTATCGAATCGGTAGCCATACCTTATTCCAAATTAATAGGGCAATCGGCCTATAGCTCCCCTGTATCGTATAACCGCTCTGCACTTTTCGTAGGACTAATCAGAAGAATTATTTGGTTTATTAGAGGAAGAGCAAAAGGGGAGTCATGGGCCAATAATCAAAGGATGCATATATGGGATCTGATATTAAAAAAAACTGACCCCAAATGTGTCATAGGAATTCAGCCGGATGTGGGTTTGTGTAGGGCGGGGAGAATACATGATATTCCCGTTTTTGACCTCCAGCATGGTGTGATTGATGATGGCAATCCCTGGTACAGCGAAAAATATCGTTCCGAAACACCGGAAAAAGATTTACCCAGCGGCTTTCTTTGCTGGGATGAATCAAGCGCGGCGATACTGCGCAAATGGGCACCCCAAAAAGGAATTAATGTAGAGGTAGTTGGAAACCCGTGGTTTGTTCGTTTTTTAATTGAAAACCCTGACGATTCCTTGGTTCGGGAGATTATTCATACAGAAAGGATTTTCAACAACCATAAACCTGTCATTTTAGTATCCCTTCAGTGGGGTCTGGATTTCTATTACAAAAACGATACGTTTAATGGAGTAATGGTCGATGCTTTGGAAAAGGTAATTCTGGAGACTGCTGATTCTTACAATTGGCTTCTCAGACTGCACCCTGTTCAGCTTCGAGCTATAAAAAAAGAAGAAATTCGAAATTATCTAGAAAATACCTTTGGTCATCTTTCGTCGGTAGAATGGGGGACTTGCAGCGAATTGCCTTTGCCTGTATTACTTCGTCAAGTTGATTTACATATTACAGATATGAGTTCTATTGTGGTAGAAGCAGGATGGATGGGAATATATTCAGCACTTCTGAACAGCAATATAAGATGCGGTGGAAGTCTTCAACATATGTTTATGTATGAGCGTGAGACGGGTTTAGCTCAGGTTTTGCCACAGGATCGGTCTATCGTTATGCAGTGGATTGAAAAGACTCTCATAAAAGGCAAAAGAAACGTTTCTCTGAACAACATGGAAAAAGCTTTAAGTTCATTTATTAATTATATCTCAAGTACCGTTGAAGCTAAGAGAAAATAATCATGAGCGTCTTTTTTATTCTGTGTGACTCCTTTCATAATATTTGTATTACAATCAAAATCACTTTTTTAAATGATGATTATAACTGCTAGGATCAGATTAAACTGATGTATGACTTGATTTTTTTGATACTTTACCTGACTCCCTTCGTCATATTGTACTTTTACAGAGATGATCGCCACCCCAGGATATTTACCATATCGGCTGCCAATACTCTCATGCTTTTTTATCTGGTCTATGATCACGTGGGGCTTGCTTTTATTTATTCACACAAAACAATAGAACGTCTCAATGGAGTTGCTGTTAACAGAGAGGTTCTCCTGCTGCTCGCTCTTTATACAAATATACTCGTACTTGCCTATATAATCACAGGATGTTTAAACGCGAACCTTCGATGCAAAATCAGGGATATACATATTCACACAATACAAAACGTAAATATACGATGGTTTGCCATTCTGCTTCTGTTCATTGTCACAACGTTTTTTGCGTATATCAAATTTTCAAGCAATTCGCCGCTGCAGCTGCTTCTCGCAGGCAAAGCTGCGGCTGCCGGTGCTGCCCGGGTGGCGCAGGTTAGTCATAATGCGACCGCGATATTGGGAATCAAACACAGCTATGTGAATATCCTGTTTGTCATCTTGAACTTTGTCGGCATACTATTTCTGATTAAATACATGGCTTCGAAAAAGAACAAATATTTGGTGATGTATTTCATCTACATTGCTATTGCGGGGCTGTTTTCTTTTTCTAACGTCTCAAAAGGTTTCATGGTTACGATACTCTTACAGCTCTGGTTTGTGTATTCTGCGGTCTATCACAAAGGTATGGTGTTAAACCGTTTTGTTATTGTTCCATTTTTTGCAGCTTCTGTCGCAATAGCCGTTTTTTCAGCCTGGTTCATGGGCAATGAGACTATTGATTTCTTATATCCCCTGAAAAGACTTATTATGGGCAATCTTTATCCTCAGTATGTGATGGTCGATCACTTCAATTTCAATAACCTCCTCTATGGAACGAGCGCTCCATCATGGTTCTCTCTTGGTTTGCACGAACAAGTGAATACCGAAATTCTGGCCTGGAAACTAATATTTCCCGATTCACCGAAGGATATATTCTACACGGCTCCTTCCTCATTTGTAAGCGAAGCTCATGCCAATTTTCATTTTATTGGCGTAATTGTAATTGCATTTCTTGTGTTCGGTGCACTGCGTTTGATTGATCATTTAATAACCAGGATTCACTCACCACTAATTTTTCTTACCATGTTAATCTTTCTATCATTATACTTTTCATCTCTGAGTGTTTCCGGAGCAATTAATTTGACTGTAGATTATTATTTATGGGGCGTATTATTGTTTGTCTTTTTTGCATACAAAGTGACGCTTCTTGCAAGTAAAAGCCCTTGCCCGACCTATGAAGGAGGGCTGAAGAATACTGAACTGAAACATTTTTCATGAGGCCTATGGAAGAGATGAGAGAGAATAACTACAGGATCTGTACCCGCTGCATCATGGACACAAGCGATCCGGAAATCATGTTTGACGGCAAAGGTGTTTGTAATCACTGCCGTGAATTCGATGAGATAACGAGAAAAAGCTGGTTTGCCGGTGAGGAAGGAAAAAAACGTTTATCCCTGATTATAAATGCTATCAAATCAGATGGAAACGGCAACGAATATGATTGCATAATCGGATTAAGCGGTGGGATAGACAGCTCATATATGGCAGTAAAAGTGCATGAATGGGGGTTGCGGCCGCTGGTTGTTCATGTCGATGCCGGCTGGAACAGCGAATTGGCGGTTTCAAATATAGAGAAAATTGTAAAATATTGCGATTATCATTTGCATACCCATGTAGTGAATTGGGAAGAAATGAGAGATCTTCAGCTGGCCTACCTCCGCTCCGGTATTGCCAATCAGGATGTACCCCAGGATCATGTGTTTTTTGCCAGCATGTATCAGTTTGCCGTCAAGCATGGCATTCGATATATTCTTAGCGGTGGAAATATCGCATCGGAAAGCATTTTTCCAAAAGCATGGCACGGAAGCGCCATGGACGCGATTAATCTCAAGGCCATACATCGCAAGTATGGAGAGCGCCCTCTGAATACGTATACTACCATCAGTTTTTTCGAATACTATATATGGTATCCCTTTTTTAAAAAGCTTCGTACAGTAAGGCCTCTGAATTACATGAACTATAACAAGATGGATGCAATTGATGAACTGACTCGTGCAGTCGGTTGGCGCGCCTACGGGCGAAAACATTGTGAATCGTTATTTACAAAACTTTTTCAAAATTATTATCTTCCCGTAAAATTTGGATATGACAAACGGCGGCCCCATTTGTCAAGTTTGATTGTTGCCGGTCAGATAACGCGGGAAGAGGCATTGCATCAACTTGACGAGCCCCTTTATGATAAACAGGAACTGGAAGACGATATAAATTATTTTTGCAAAAAGATGCGCATATCAAAAAAACAATTCAACGATTTCATAAGCGCGCCGCCGCACCATTACAGGGATTTTAAAAACTGGGAAAGAAACCACCGCTGGATCAAGAAGATTCAAACAATAGCTGAGCGTTCGCTTGGCCGAAATCTCAAAGTATACTCATGAGATACGGAATACATGATGACTACTGTTTTACATATAACGACGGTTCATCCCCGTGCGGATACGCGAATTTTTATCAAGGAAGCTCACACTATGGCGGTCAGCTTATCCTGTACTGTCATCCTGCTGATTGCGGATGGCCTGGGGGACGTTAATGCATCCAACAGTGAGGTATCAATCCATGATATAGGGATTCTCCAGGGTGGACGCATCGGCCGGATTATGGGGGGAACATGGAGGACCTTTCTTGGCGTTTGCAGAATCCGGCCGGCCGTCGTTCATTTTCATGATCCGGAGCTGATTCCGTTGGCTTTGTTTCTCAAATTGACCGGCTGCAAAGTAGTATATGATGTGCACGAGGATGTTCCCCGTCAAACGATCAGCAAAGAGTATCTGCCTCTGCTAATACGAAAACCTTTGGCCTTGGCTGTAAGTGCCGCGGAATGGTGCGGTGCAAAGATTTTCGATGCCATAATTCCGGCCACACCGAAAATTGCCGAACGGTTTCCATCGGATAAAACAGTTACGGTACAGAACTTTCCTGTCACCGATGAACTGCTGAGCCCGTCGCCGGTTCCTTACATTGAGCGACCAGAACATTTTGCCTACATAGGGGTCATTGCAAAAATAAGATGTGCAGCGGAGATGGTTCGCGCATGTGACTTGTTAACGCAAAGCTTTCCTCACGCCGGGCTGGATCTGGCGGGGATGTTCGATCCGCCGGAGCTTCAAGACGAGCTTAAGGAGACCCCGGGATGGGCTTACGTGAAATGTCACGGCCAGGTTTCGCGGTCAAAGGTGGGTCAAATTTTGGGAAAGGTTAGAGCCGGCCTGGTTTTGTTTTACCCTTTGCCCAATCACACAGATGCCCAGCCGAATAAGATGTTCGAATACATGTCTGCCGGTCTTCCGGTGATCGCATCGGATTTTCCATTTTGGAGGCGGATAATCGATTCTGCAGGATGTGGTCTGCTGGTCGACCCTTTGAATCCAAGAGCAATTGCCGAGGCAATGTGCTGGATTCTGGACCATCCCGCTGAAGCTGAAGATATGGGACGGCGAGGGCGCAGAGCAGTGGAGCTGATCTACAACTGGCATTCCGAGGCAGAAAAGCTTTTAGACCTTTACAAAAAGCTCATCTAGTCAGGATAAAATGCCCGGGAATTAAAATGATTTCAATCTTAAATTACGGAATGGGTAATCTGGCTTCAATAAAAAACATGCTGAAGAAAGTAGGTGTATCGGCAGAGATTATAGAAAATGCGAAAGAGGTCGATGAGGCACAGGCTCTGATCATTCCCGGCGTCGGAAAATTCGATAATGCAATGCAGAGCATAAAGATAATGGGATTACACGATGCGTTGAATAAAGCGGCACTTGAAAGGAAGATTCCAATACTCGGAATTTGTCTTGGAATGCAGCTAATGACCAGAAGCAGTGAAGAAGGTAAACTGTCCGGACTTGGATGGATAGAGGCTGATTGCCGTTTGATAAAGGTCAATCGTAAAAATTTCAAGATACCGCACATGGGATGGAATACGATTGAAATTCAAAAAGTAAATCCATACTTTGATGGAAATTTTACCGAACATCGCTTCTATTTTGTTCATTCTTATTCAGCTCACTGTGACAGCTCCGCCGATATTCTGACAACGACGCAATATGCCGGCGAATTCGTTTCAGCCTTTTCATCAGGAAACCTTGTAGGAGTCCAATTTCATCCGGAAAAAAGTCACAAATTCGGAGCAAGTTTTTTTCGCTGCTTTGCTGAGGAGCACAAATTATTTCACTGATAGGCTATTGTAATCAAATGCGGAATACAACGTAATGATCCACAAAAGGGTAATTCCCTGCTTACTGCTCCGCCAGGGCGGTCTTGTCAAGACGCGAAAGTTTTCCGAGCCGCAGTATATTGGCGACCCTGTCAATGCTATACGCATCTTCAATGACAAGGAAGTGGATGAATTGATGGTGCTCGACATTACTGCCTCCAAAGAAGGAAATGCGCCCGACTTTGGGCTGATCGAAGAGTTTGCCGGCGAATGTTTTATGCCATTGACCTATGGGGGCGGTATCTGCGAAGTTGCACAGGCGCGGCAATTATTTGCGTCAGGCGTGGAGAAAATATGTCTGCAGACGGCAATCCTGGATGATCTTTCACTTGTATCCCGCCTTTCAGACCAATTTGGAAGCCAAAGTATTCTCATATCGGTAGATTTAAAAAAGAACCGGTTCGGGAAACACCAACTCTATTCTGCTTCAAGGGGAAAAACGCTTTTTAAAGATTGGCGTTCTTTTATTCAACAGGCTGTTCTGGCCGGTGCCGGAGAAATTGTATTAAATGCAGTCGATCGTGACGGTATGATGGAGGGCATGGATTTGGAACTCATCGAGAAAGCGGCAGCATCTGTTTCTGTGCCGATTATTGCAATGGGTGGCGCAGGCAGCATGTCCGATATCAAGGCAGCGGTGGATGCCGGCGCAAGTGCGGTAGCCGCAGGCGCCTTTTTTGTGTTTCATGGACCCCATCGTGCGGTTTTAATCACATATCCCCGCTACGAGCAAATTAAAGAAGTTTTAGGCTCTTGAAGTCTCTTACCATCTGGATACTGCAAACAGGGGAACCATTGCAAACCGATGGCGGTAATCACCGTCCGATGCGTGCAATGAACCTGAGCAACGCTCTTGTTGCGGCAGGTCATAAAGTGGTTGTATGGAGTTCGGCTTTTTATCATCAGGAAAAGCGCCACCGTGCCATTCTATCCGAACCTGTAAGAATCTCCGAAAAACTCGAAATACGCCTTATTCCAAGTTGCGGGTACAGGCGCAATATAGGGATCGGACGTCTGATAGATCATGCCCAGCTGGCGTTCAATTTAAAGAAAATGCTTAAAAGGACGGCTCAGCTTCCCGATGCGGCATTTATTGGGTTTCCTCCTATTGAAACGGCTGCTGTTATGGCTCGATGGCTTTTGAATTCAGAAGTACCTTTTATGCTCGATATAAAAGATCAGTGGCCGCTGCTTTTTTTGGACCCTGTTCCTTCTTTTTTAAGGCCACTGGGTCGTGCTTTTCTTACGCCGTATTTTTTTCTGGCAAAGCGGGCAATGAATGATGCGACATGCCTTTCAGCTATGGCAAACAGCTTTATCGATTGGTCGGCAGAGTTCTCCCGGCGTGAGAGAACGGATATGGATGCCGTATTTCCTCTGACGTCTCCTTCGGGGCAAGTATCTGAACCGGAATTGGAAGAAGCGCGGAAGTGGTGGGATGCTCAGGGTGTCATGCATGATAACCGCTTTCGTGTATGTTTTGTGGGCAGTCATTCCCCTGCTTTTAATTTCGAGCCTGTCCGGGAAGCGGCCTGTATAATGGCTCAGAGAGCGATTCAATGTGATTTTATTATCTGCGGTCATGGAGATACTTCTTTTAAATTAAGGAAAATGATGGCAGGCCTGCCGAACGTACGTTTTCCAGGCTGGATAGACCGCCCGAAAATTGAAGTCCTGGCGGGACGTTGTCATGCCGCAATTGCCCCCTACGTGAACACTGAAAATTTTACAAAAAATATTCCCAATAAAATTATTGATGCCCTGGCTATGGGTCTGCCCATTTTCTGTCCTCTGAAAGGAGAGGTAGCTTCTCTGATTACCCAATATAAAGTGGGGATGCTCTATGAGTCAAACGGCGAAAGAACGCTGTATAAGTGCCTCAAGATATTAATGCAAAATGCGGGTATGAAGAAAAGTATGTCTCAATGCGCTCGAAGTCTTTATGACAGACAGTTTTCCTTTGATACAGTGTATGGCGGTCTTGTACAACATCTGGAGAAGCTTGCGTCTTTGAAATAGGCGCAGGTCAATAGAGAATTAAATGGATAATGACAAAAAAATAGAATACATGCGCTATGATGTCAGGGCCAGATCTCAACTGACGAGTTGTACGCAAAGTAAAAAAATCCTCGAGACAGGATCATTGTCGATTCCGCTGATATATAGAGCTCCGTATATATGGTATGAAAGATGCATTTGCCGCTGCATACGTCCGGGTCACGATGTGCTGGAACTCGCTGCGGGCACAGGACTGCACACATATATAATTGCACAAAGAGGAGCGAGGGTGACGGCCAGCGATATTTCAAGCAATTCTTTGAAAGTGATTTCGCAGCAAATCGAAAATATATATACCACTGCGGCAGATATGGAATCCTTGCCTTTTGAAAATAACTCATTTGATATAGTCACTGTGGCCGGCTCTTTAAGTTACGGAGATCCTGATTTAGTAGATGCAGAGATTAAACGTGTCTTGCGCCCGGACGGGGCCTTTCTTTGTGTAGATTCACTGAACCACAATCCTGTGTATAAATTCAACCGGTGGCTACAATATTTGAGAGGCAGCCGAACGAAAAGCACGCTGCTCCGAATGCCGACGATTCGCCGTATAGAATCGATAATTAAGGGATTTAAAAGTGCCGACATCAAATATTTCGGTGCGGTAAGTTACCTTACTCCGTTCTTGGCCAATATCATTGGCCAATCTAATTCAGCAAAAATTTCAGATGCGGTTGATCACGTTCTGCACGTGCGCAGGTCAGCTTTTAAATTTGTATTAGTAGCACGAGGTCTCTTGTGAGAATAGATAGCAAACCAGCAAAGAGGTTATTTGATATTTTTGCATCTTCAACAGGGTTACTGCTTTTAATCCCTGCATTTTTCATTATAGCTTACCGAATAAGAGCCGAAGACGGCGGCCCGGTATTTTATCGGGGTGTAAGAGTAGGTGTCAATAAAACAGCTTTTAAAATTTTTAAATTCCGGACCATGGTGACGAATGCGGAAAAATTGGGCGCAATATCGACTTCGGAAGACGATATACGGATCACGCCGACTGGAAAATTTCTGAGGAAGTACAAGCTGGATGAATTGCCTCAGTTGATTAACGTACTGATCGGAGATATGAGCATTGTCGGACCTCGTCCGGAAGTGCCTTCGGAGGTTGGAACGTATGGTCCTGAATGGGACGTAATTTTTTCAATCCGCCCGGGAATAACAGATCTCTCCTCGATTGAATTTTATAATGAAGGTGCAATTATTGCAGATTCGGGAATGAATGATCCGCATGAGGCCTATCGGACGCTTATTCAGCCGCGGAAGCTTGAGCTGCAAAAGGAATATGCAGCATACGCTTCATTAGGCCAGGATATAAGAATCATTTATAATACAATGAAAGCAATGCTTAGATTCAGATGAAAAAGATCAACGAAATTACAAGTAGTGAAGAGCTTGCCCTTCGAATCCGACGTCATGCAGTGATAATGACTCATAATGGGAAAAGTTCGCATATTGCTTCTGTGCTTTCCATAGCCGACATTCTGGCTGTTTTGTATGACCACATTTTAAAAAAAAGACCCGAAGAACCGAAATGGCCCGAAAGAGACCGTTTCATCCTCAGCAAAGGACATGCAGGTGCCGGTGTATATGCCGCGCTCTCTGAATCCGGTTATTTTCCGAAAGAATGGCTGGCTCGGCATTGTGCGAATGGCAGCCTCCTCTGCGGGCATGTATCCCACATCGATATTCCGGGCGTCGAATTCTCAACAGGATCTTTGGGGCATGGATTGCCGGTCGGAACCGGCATGGCGTACGCGGCGAAGCTGGATAAGAGATCCTGTCGTACATTTGTTCTTTTGAGTGATGGAGAATGCGACGAAGGCTCGAACTGGGAAGCCGCTCTTTTTGCAGCCCACCATCGCTTATCCGATTTAACGGCAATAATAGATTACAATAAAATTCAGAGCCTGGCGTCAGTGGAAGAAACCATTCGCCTTGAACCGTTCGCAGATAAATGGGTTGCCTTCGGATGGCAAGTAAGAGAAGTAGATGGCCATGATCATAAGGCTCTTACCGAATGTTTGAGCATCAAAGCACCTGATAATGGCGCACCTGTGTGTGTGATTGCGCATACAACCAAAGGAAAAGGTATTTCATTTATGGAAAATTCGGTTCTCTGGCATTATCGTTCACCACAAGGTGATGAATTCAGGGCGGCATTAGCGGAGCTGGAGAAATAACAATGCGGGATACCTTCGTAAAAACTCTTTCAGAAATTGCAGGCACGGACAAAAATGTAATGCTTGTGACAGGTGATTTGGGTTTCGGTGTTTTAACAAACTTCGCGAATACGTTTCCACTTCAATATCTGAACGCGGGTGTATCGGAACAGAACATGACCGGTCTTGCCGCAGGTATGGCGCTTGAAGGAAAAACAGTTTTTACGTATTCGATAGGCAATTTCCCGACCCTTCGATGCCTGGAACAGATAAGAAATGACGTATGCTATCATAATGCAAATGTGAAAATTGTAAGCATTGGAGGTGGCTTCTGTTACGGGCCTCTTGGGGTAAGCCATCATGCGACGGAAGATCTGGCGATTATGAGAGCCCTTCCGAATCTTACTGTATTTGCTCCGGGAGATCTGGCAGAAACATCATTGGCAACAAAAGCTGCTTACCAAATAACAGGTCCATGTTATTTAAGATTGGGCCGGGGCAATGAGTCCTGCGTGCATGATAAAATGCCGGATTTTGCCGTAGGCAAGGCAATTCCAGTTATCATGCAGGGTGATACAGTGCTTCTTTCGACCGGCGGTATTCTTGGCAATGTTATCGAGGCGTACAAAATTCTTAAAGAGAGAAAAATTTATGGTTCAGTGTACAGCGTGCCTTCACTAAAACCCTTCGATTGCGAACTGATTCGCTATCTTTCGGAGACATCGAAATTGATAGTCACTGTGGAAGAACACAGTATTATTGGAGGATTGGGTGGCGCCGTTGCGGAAGTTCTTGCCGAACTGAAAGGGAAAAAACCGCCTCTGATACGAATTGGTTTGGGCGATACGTTTTCTTGCGAAGTAGGTGATCAAGAGCATATGCGAACTGTATACGGGCTTTCGCCAGATGCGATTGCAGAGCGGATTTATAATGAGGTGATGAATGGGGTTTAAAGTAAAGTTTGTGGATCCAGGCAAAAATTATGAAACGATAAAAGGCGAACTCGATGCTGTATATTTCGAGGTTATGAGCAAAGGAGATCTGATCGACAGAGAGCAGCTCAAAAGGTTTGAAAAAAATCTGGCTCGATTTGTAGGAACAAAATATGCGGTAGGATTAAATAGCGGATATGATGCGCTGCACCTGTCGCTGCGAGCCGCAGGAATTGGTCAGGGAGACGAAGTGATTGTTCCTGCGCATACATTTGTTGCCACCTGCTCTGCCGTAGTGAATGCGGGTGCAACCCCTGTTCTTGTCGATGTAGGGACGGATTTCAATATTGATGCCGAAAAAGTGGAAAAGGTGCTGACCTCGAAAACCAAAGGCATCATTCCCGTCCATCTGAGCGGGTATATGGCCGATATGGTACGAATTATGGAAATAGCCGACACCTATAAACTGACAGTCATTGAAGATGCCTGTCAAAGCCTCGGGTCCAGCATGATTGGTAAAAAGGCGGGGGCCTGGGGGCTTACGGGATGCTGGAGCTTCTATCCTTTTAAAATCTTGGGCGGATATGGAGATGGTGGAGCGATTACCACCGATGATCCGGAGGTCGCTCTTTTTGCAACTCGTATGCGTTATAATGGTGAAGATAGAGAAACGGGAGAATATCACGGGCACGGATATACGTGTTTGCTCGATAATATTCAGGCGGCGTTTCTCGATGTGAAATTGAAGCATTTACCCGAATGGATACAAAGGAGAAAGAAAATAGCAGAGAAATATTTTAAATCACTGTCGGATTTGGATGATCTTCTGCTTCCGCATTATAATGACCCGAGAAGGGATCATGTCTATCAGAATTATACAGTTCGTGCCGGGCAGGGAAATGCGTTTTCAGAGTTTTTGAAAGAGCACGGAATCGAAGTACTCACTCAGTTCAGAAAACCCTATTACAAACATGAAGCGTTAGGTCTCAGGAACGCAGGATTCCCCGAGACAGAAGCCTTGAGCAGAGAAGTGTGTTCATTGCCGATGAATGCAGAAATAGAAGATGAACACGTAGAGTATGTAATTGAGTGTGTACGGAAATTTTATAAAATTGGGAAGGCAGGAGCGGTAAAGTAAAAATGACACGCGAATTGAGCAGAAGGCGCCAATGGGTGCTTCAATCTGAAATCCGAAATATGTCCATAGAATGTGACAAAATAGGTGGGATTAATCTTTCGCAGGGTGTATGTGATATGGAGCTTCCTGCAGCTATTCGCAAAGCCGCGCAGGAAGCGATAGAAAAAGGATACAACAGCTATACCCGTTATGATGGTATTTCTGAATTAAGAGAAGCCATTGCCATAAAACAGGAACGATTTACCGGTCTTAAATATGATGCAGATACAGAAATTGTCGTAAGTTCCGGTTCCACCGGTGCATTATATTGTGCCTGCCTTGCCCTTCTCAATCCGCAAGACGAAGTGATCGTTTTTGAACCTTACTACGGGTATCATGTAAGTACTCTTATTGCGACTCAGGCTACTCCTGTGTATGTAAAAACGATTCCTCCCGACTGGACCTTCACTTGCGATGATCTCGAAAAGGCAAGAACTTCCAGGACAAAGGGAATAATAGTCAATACGCCATCTAACCCGTCGGGCAAAGTATTTACTTATAATGAGCTCAGTATAATTGCTGACTTTGCAGACAAGTACGATCTTTTTGTTTTTACTGATGAAATATATGAGCATTTTGTCTATGATGGTGCAAAACATATTGCCCCGGCAACACTTGCGGGAATGTACGAAAAGACAATTACAATTTCGGGTGTGTCAAAATGTTTCAGTATAACTGGATGGCGCATCGGATACTGCCTTTGTGATAAAAAATGGGCTCAAACGATAGGTTATTTCAATGATCTTGTGTATGTATGCGCACCGGCGCCTTTGCAGAAGGGAGTCGCGGAGGGGTTGTCTATTCTGGATGATTCATATTACCTCAACATGTCTGTGCAATATGAAAAGAAGCGTGATGCTCTATGCAGTGCATTAAAGGATGCAGGATTGGAACCGTCCATACCAGGTGGTGCCTATTATGTACTTGCCGATATATCACCGTTGCCGGGCAATACAAGCAAAGAAAAAGTTATGTACCTTCTCGACAAAACGAAAGTTGCTTCAGTCCCGGGAGAGGCCTTTTATCATGATGAGACCGGAAGAAACCTTGCACGTTTTTGTTTTGCAAAAGAAGACAATGTTATTGATAATGCATGCCGGATGCTAAAAGCTCTGTAAAGCGATTTAAAACCAGCTCCACACTTTTTGCAGGATCATCTTTAATGAATTCGCCCAGAGACCGAAAACGAAGAAAATGAGATGGCTTTACAAAGTTCCAGATGCAAAGTAATCTAATTACGAGGAATAGAACTACACAGGTATATGCCACAGCGATAAATGAAAGCGGGCAGCAGCTTTTTGCAATGCCTTCAACTTTCAGAGTTCTTTTTTCACTCGCGCATAAGCAAGAAGAAAAAATATGAATAAATTGTTTTTTAATCGGCATTTCTATGAACTGGTTCTTGTAGATGCCATTATTGTAGTTTTTTCATATACATTATCGTATCTCTTGCGGTATGAGTGGTTTGTGCCTTCATCAGAGTGGGCCAGTATACGGCACAGTCTTCCGATAATAGTTCCGACCAAACTTGTTTGTTTTTACTTATTCGGGTTATACAGGGGCATGTGGAGATATACAAGTGTTTCAGATCTTAAGAATATATTAAAAGCCTCTCTTTTATCCTCAGCTTTGATCATGATTGCGATTTTGTATCTCTTTCATTTCCAGGGATATTCCCGTTCGGTATTTATTCTGGATTTCGTATTCACTTTTCTTTTTGTAAGCGGAATCAGGTTGGCGATTCGTCTCATTTTTGCTGAACATGTTTCTTCCTTGTGGCAGTTTAAAAATTCGCACAGGAATCAGAAAAGATTAATGATAATCGGAGCGGGCGATGCGGGTGAAAAAGTTCTCCGTGAAATACAGGAAAACCATGATGCCCATTTCCGGGCCGTTGGTTTTCTGGACGATGATATTAACAAAGTGGGCAAAACGATACACGGGTTGACCGTTATCGATACTGTTGAAAAGCTTGAGAGATTGGAAAATGAATTTGATGAAATAATAATTGCAATCCCTTCGGCCAAGGGTGCGCAGATGAGGAGAATTGTGTCCCTTTGTGAGAAGACAGGGAAGCGTTTTCGGACTCTGCCAAGTATAAGTGAACTTATTGAAGGAAGAATTTCTGTAAATTCCCTGCGAGAAGTGAAATTGGAAGATCTTTTCGGTCGCGCGGAAGTACGACTTGATAAATCAATTGTGATCAATTATATTCAAAATAAACGGGTGCTTATTACAGGTGCAGGAGGTTCGATAGGTTCTGAATTAGTGCGCCAGATCGGGCAGTTTAATCCGGAAGCTCTTGCGCTTGTTGATTTCAGCGAGTTCAATCTCTTTCAGGCCGATAGAGAATGCAGATATAGATTTGGTCTTCTAAAAACCCGGTCTTTTCTCACAGATGTAAGAAATATAACGGCATTAGAAAAAGTAGTGGGAGAATTCCGTCCTCAGGTCATATTTCATGCGGCGGCATACAAGCATGTTCCCATTCAGGAAACGAACCCATGGGAAGCAGTGTACAATAATGTTCGCGGAACGAGAAACATGGCGGAAATGGCACTGAAATATCAGGCCGAAAGATTCGTCCTTGTATCAACTGACAAAGCAGTAAGACCGACAAATATTATGGGGGCGACAAAACGTGTTGGCGAAATGCTTGTTGAATCGATGAACGGAAACAAAGCTACTCAATTTATGGCGGTCAGATTCGGAAATGTAATCGGCAGTTCGGGATCCGCTATTCCTCTCTTTCAAGAACAAATATCCAGAGGAGGACCGGTCACAGTTACACACCCTGAAATCACCAGATATTTTATGAGTATTCCCGAAGCTGCTCAGTTGATACTTCAGGCCGGTGCAATGGGTAAAGGCGGCGAAATATTTATACTGGATATGGGAAACCCTGTGCGAATAATTGATTTAGTCCGAGATCTCATTCGACTCAACGGCTACGAGCCCAATAAAGATATACCAATTGAAATTACAGGATTGAGGCCGGGAGAAAAATTATTTGAAGAGTTAATCACTGCCGAAGAAGGGATAATGCCTACACAGCATAAAAAAATACTGGTGCTTAAGGGGCGTTCATATGATCTTGAAAATCTCAATTCCCAAATTGACAAACTGATCCAGAGTGCAAAAATGAGTGACGGTTATGCAATTAAAGAACTTCTCCGCGAAATTGTGCCCGAGTATTCACCTCAGGGTAATGAGAAATCATGATTGACTTGATAAAATGTATGTGTTAAAGACCGCGACATTAATGAACAATAATAAAAAGAAAAGATTTTTTGAAATGGCCTACGCCAGCAGTCTCGGAATTGCTATGGCCATTGCGATCTTTGGGTGCCTTCTGATTGGCAACTATCTTGACCGGAAATTCAATACCGGCAACAATGTCTTTACCGCTCTTTTCTTAGTGATTGGAATACTCGCGGGCTTCAGGAATTTTTATGTGTTCATAAAGCGGTTTTTTGATGAAGATGAGGAGGCTGCTCGCAAGGTAAAAGAAAATGGAAAACGAAAAAAAGGATCCGTTACAAAAAAAAATTGAAGTCAGAAACTGGCTGTTATTAGCACTATTTGTTTCAATCAGCTTTGCCTTTGCGTCCCTTCCTGTAACGCTAGGCATCTTTTTTGGAGGCCTCGTAAGCATAATAAATTTTCACTGGATTTACAGGGACTTGCGGCGGGCCTTTCAGGGACCTGCTGACCGGGCGCGCCAAAGAGTGCTGATGCGCTATTACCTGCGGCTTCTTGTTACTGCAATCATTTTATTTCTTATCATAGCGAAGCTTAAAGCAAACGTGATAGGCCTTACAGTGGGGCTTTCGATCGTTGTCATAAATATAGTAGTAACGGTAGTGATGGACAGTTTAAAAAAAATCCCCGAAGGAGGTTGAATAAGGAAAATGCATCCGCTTTTGTTCTTAGATAATAAATATTTCCCGCCTCACGTGACATATACATGGTTTATAATGTTACTGTTGATTTTACTGTCGTATTTGGCAACCCGCAGACTTGATTTGTACCCCAACAGAGTTCAGAATATCATGGAAGTATTCCTTGGCGGGCTGGATAACCTTCTTGTCGATACAATGGGAGAGGAAGGTCGCAAGTTTTTTCCTCTTATCGCAACATTGGCCATCTTTATTATGATTGCGAATCTTTTAGGCATTATTCCAGGCTTCGAATCTCCCACCAGTAATTTGAATACGACCGCTTCAATGGCATTAATTGTGTTTTTGATGACACACATTGTGGGAATCAAGGAGCACGGATTTAAATATGTAAAGCATTTTCTGGGGCCCGTGTGGTGGATGGCGCCACTGATGATGCCTATTGAAATAGTAAGTCATCTGTCCAGGCCGCTGTCACTGTCGGTGCGGCTTTTTGGCAATATAATGGGAGAAGATCTGGTTCTGGCAATTTTGCTGCTGCTTGTGCCTTTTCTGGTTCCGCTGCCCATGTTTGCTCTGATGATATTTACGTCATTAATACAAACGCTCGTATTCGTCCTTCTCGCAATGATGTATATTACGGCCTCTATGGAAGAGGCACATTAGCCTTTTTGTTAAATAATTAAATAGACAGGGGCATTTTGGATCGAAATGCCCCTTTTTTGTGTGCGCCCGGTAAAGCGCGGCTTCGTAAGATGTCGGGAAGGGTTGCCAGAAGTCAGCTCCTACGTAACCGTACGACCAAGTCATCTTTCACTTAAAATCAATTCCGATTATATCCTCCAGTCATAAAGTATTTTCTTGATGGAGGACGCCCTATGACACAAAAAGAACGCACTGCCCACTGGTCGGCTATCGTTGAACAGCAGGCGGCAAGCGGGATGAGCGGATTGGCCTGGTGCCGAGAGAATCAAATCAATCCCGCCCGTTTCTATGTATGGCGCCGGAAGCTTACCGGCGCACCACACGAAAAAGGGTTCATCGAACTGCACGCATTCGGCGGGTCCGGCATTCGCATAGGCATTGGCGCGAATCTTTTCATTGAAGTGGAACGCGGCTTTGATCCCGAGACCTTTGCACAACCCCTCAATATTTTTCTTGGTTAGGCCCGGGGGTTGCGATAAAAAATCTCATTAATTACATATAACACGTTAATATTGTTTTATAATTGCCTATTTT
>JALNXD010000043.1 GCA_023230565.1 Syntrophales bacterium | reverse complement strand
TCAGTGGTTCAACGATTATAACGAAGTTCATCCACATAAAGGCTTGAAAATGATGTCTCCAAAAGAATATAGATCTTTTAAATCTAAGTTAGAGGAGTGTCCGGTTTAATGGGGGCAACTCCAACACGTGGTGCAGGATGAAATATTAAAATATGCAAATCCCACAACTTTTTACAATCCCTCAATATTGCTTGAAAAAATGGAACCCATGCATTTCCTCACATACATACATCCCGATGATCATGAAACTGTTTCATCAAATTATTACAAAACCTTACAAGGAGAATTAATCCCACCATACTGCTATCGCCTCTTTTCCCAGGACGGTACTATTGTATGGAAGGAAGTGACGGGTATAAGAATCTTGTGGGAAGAAAGGCCGGCGGTTCTCGTATTTACTACGGATGTAACTGAGCGGGTTCTAGCAGAAGAAGCAGTGAGAAAATCGGAGCGGCAATTACTCGATATTATAAATTTTTTACCTGACGCAACCTTCGCAGTTGAAAAGACGGGAAAAGTGATTGCCTGGAATCACGCGATTGAAGAATTAACCGGAATACGTGCAGCCGATATCCTGGGAGAGGGCAATTATTCGTATGCGGTGCCTTTTTATCAGAAACGTCGTCCCATGCTCATTGATCTGGCACTTAAAAATAATTCAACATTGGAGGTGGAATATCTCATGTTGAATAAGATCGGGAACTGCCTTTTCGCAGAGAAACAGCTTACAAAAGAAAAAAAGGTGCAGTATCTGCTGTGCAAGGCAAGTGTTATCTATGATCATAATGAAAACATCATTGGAGCCATTGAATCTCTGAGGGATATAAGTGATCTCAAGCGAACCGAAAATGAACTGAAAATAAGAACAAAAACTCTTGAAGAAGCAAACACGGCAATGAAGGTGCTCCTCAGGCAGAGAGATGAAGACAGATATGAAATAGAGGACCGGTTCATGATCAATTTGAAAAAATTAATACTTCCGGGTCTTGAAAAACTGAAAAAGTCCACGCTCGATGAAGAGCAAAAAAATTACGTCTCAATCCTGGATAATAATCTAAGGAGCATATCTTCTTCTTTTCTTTATAAAATGGCAATATGTAACATGTACTTCACCCCCAGAGAATCGGAAATTGCATGCCTGATAAAGGATGGCAAAAGGACAAAAGAAATAGCCCTTATCTTGAATATATCAGCAAGTACTGTACATATTTACCGAAACAGCATTCGAAGCAAGCTTGGTCTTAATAATAAAAAAGTAAACTTACAAACCTATTTGGTATCATTGAATAACTAATTCAGTATTAAGCTTCAGATGGAGTGTTTAATTGATCTTGCAACTCTTCAATCTACAGAATAGATCTGATCCTTCCGGTCCGTTTATCTATGATGATTATATCGATCAGATTTTGTTCGGAGTCAAATACTTCCGCCCTGAAAAACCATTTTCTTTCAGTGAGGGGGCCGATTGCTATATCCCTCCCTCGAAAAAAATCTTGTAAAATACTGCGTGCCTCTTCTTTTGAACGCACTATCTGCTTCGCCCCGTAGTGCCCATGCGGTCCGGGGCAATAATCCCCATAAGGGCGAATTTTTTGCGAACGCCACCTGTCGCCGGCCGTGACATCAGATGAGAACGTCAAGGTGAAGAGCGATACAATAAGCGTTACGATAATTAATAGTCTGCTTTTATTCATTTCCTGAAAGAGATTCGCGCCGCCGATTCATTTGAAAACCGGCGGCGGAATTTTATAACATCTATCTTTCTTGAATAGTTATTATCTGCGCCAGCAGCCATTCAAACGATTTCCATAACCCTGATACGGACAATTGCCTCCATAACCGCGCCCGTATTTTGCCGGACCCTGATATCCTTTTTCAGAGCGCTCGATTCCGATTCTTTCTCTCAAGGTGAGGATGTTGTTTCTGAGCTCGTCCACCCGCTTCTGATCAGGTGATTCTTTTTGAAGTTCTGTTCTCAGTTCCCATCTTTTATCCAGCAGATCTTTTCTCATGGCAACTTCTTTTTCGGAAACGACTGCATTCAAGCCTCTTCCATCCTGGTAACACAGGCCGCCGCCTTTTCCGAAACCGCCCCAAGGACCGGCATTGACTGCATGAACTGCAATAAACCCTACTAAAACCATCAAAAGCACAATCATTGTTTTTTTTACCATATCTTTTACCTCTCTTCATTTGATTTTGACTTTACCTTATCAATCAAATATGAAGAGAAAATGAATGACTTATGAAAAATTATGAAGAAGGCAGCATAAGTGTAAAAACCGTTCCTTTTTTTTTATCACTGTGCACTTCGATTGTTGCGTTCTGTGCCTCTGCGAGTTCCTTGACTATGGCAAGTCCGATTCCAAGACTTCCTGAAGTAGTAAAAAAACGCTCGAATATGAAAGGAAGGTTCTCTTCGGCTATCCCCTTTCCGTTGTCTTCGATTTTTATAACTGATGATCCGTCTGTTTTTTCGGCTTTAACGTTCACTATATTTCCTTTTTCCGTTGCAGCCAGGGAATTGGCTATCAGATTGATGACGATACGGCTCAGCGCATCAGGGTCGGCAAATACGGTCTCAGTCTCCGTACATTGCAAATCAACCGTTACTCCTTTGGCGTCAAACAGGGGTCTGTACCTTTCGACTATATGGTCTAAAAAGGGGTAAAGGGAAAAGAACTCTTTTTTTATGGAAAACACTCGAGCCTCCGTCTGTGACAGCTCTTCAATTCCTCCTATCAAAGTTGCCAGCCTGCCTATCTCCTCATTAAGAGATTGAAGTTGTTCTGCGCTCATTGGAATTATTCCGTCGATCATTGCTTCAAGTTCTCCTTTGAGAGCGGTAATCGGGGTCCTCAGTTCATGGGCAACATTGGTTATCAGTTTTCTGCGAAGAATATCCTGCCGTTTTAGATGCTCAGCCATGAGATTAAAAGTTTCCCCCAGCCGGGCGATTTCGTCTTTTCCTGATATTTTTACCTTTTTATCAAGATCACCTCCGCTGATCGATTGAGCCGCATCAGTAAGCTCTTTCAAAGGGTTCACAATTCGTTTGGAAAATATGATACTTAGTATCAGGACAATAAAAGCTGCTCCTAACAGTGAAATGATGAGAAACCGGTCGGTCCTTGTTACGAATGCGGCTTCCTTTTCGCGCTTGAGAAACGTAATGTCTACAGTCCCGATTTCTTCACCTTCAGAGAAAAGAGGAAATGTCAGCATCTGTCCACGGCTGCTCAACCGCTGTGCCGTTAGTGTCCCGGCCACCTTTTCTCTCATGGAAGTTGAAAGCCTTTCCATTGCTTCTCTCGTAGTCATTAGCTCTTTTCCTTCACTGTTCCGGACAGTTATTTCGAGGCCTATCATAAGTGCATTAATGGCGGAATCGGCTATTTCACCGGAAGTCCAGCCTGAATTTTTTTCATGATTTGTCTCAAGGGTTGCAGTCAGCCAGTGTGCGCGGTCGAGCATTTCTCCTTCCCTGAATTGATGAAAATCATTTACGAGCATGATACGAAGCACGTATGCGGAAGCAAGTGAAATCATCGATACAGCAAAAAGCAAAAGAAGGATTTTAGTTGCGAGATGTTTCATCGTTTTTTCCGGAAAAACGATATCCTACTCCGTAGATCGTGAGAATCAGACCAGGGTTTTTGGGATCGTTTTCGATCTTCTGCCGTATGTTTTTTATATGAGCATCCACAGTACGATCATATCCTTCAAACTGATATCCAAGCGCCCTTTCTACCAGTTCGTCCCGGGTAAAAACTTTGCCGGGGGAAGAGGCGAGAGTGAAAAGTACTTTGAATTCGGTTGGTGTAAGATCTACCGGATTCCCGCCGACGGTTGCTTCATAGGAGCGTCCGTCCAGTGTAAGCATGCGGCTGTTGAAACTTAAAAGCGTTTTTTCATCGAGGGTTCTGTTATGCGATCTCTTCAGAAGGGACCGGACCCGCCATACCAGTTCTCTTGTGCTGAAAGGTTTCACGACGTAATCATCGGCGCCAAGAGCGAAACCTGCTACTCTCTCTTCTTCTGACGATTTCGCCGTTACCATGATAATCGGAAAGTCACCGAGTTCTTTTAATTCCTCAAAAACAGCTTCACCCGGCATATCGGGGAGCATCAGATCGAGAATGGCGAGCAACGGAGTGTGTTTCCGGGCGATCTCAAGAGCGGCTTTTCCTGTCTGCCGGTGGATTGTTGAATAGCCGGCGCCATCAAGATACGCTTTGATAATCCGCCCTATTTTGGAATCATCTTCTATTATGAGGATTGGTGCTTCGGCCATGATTATGATCCAATGCTCCTGAATAATCTAGGTGCTTCTGGATTTTCTTTCTTTTCGCGTATTATACCGGTCCGTTCCCTCATCGAGAAGCTGTTTTTCTTCTTCAGTAAACAGAGTGAGTTCAGGTACAGGTTTTGGATGACCTTCATTATCTACAGCAACCATTGTATAATATGCCGTAAGTGCTTTCATTCTTTCCGCCGATTCCAGATTTTCAGTGAAAAGCTCGACTTGCACTTCCATAGAAGAACGACTGACAAATGTAATTCGGGTATTTACGGTTACCAGCGATCCTACAAGTACCGGATGGTAGAAATTAATTTCACTTACCAGAGCGGTTACCACATTTGAGTTGCAGTGGCGCGCTGCCGTCACTCCCGCGGCATTATCCATCATCTTCATCAATTCTCCGCCATGAACAAATCCTGCCGGGTTTGCCTGATTGGGAAGCATCAGCTGCGCCATAGTAAGCGCGGAATGTCGTACGGTTCTTCCTTTTATTTCGCCATTTGAATCGAAGGTTTCAAGAAGTTCTTCAAATTTTACTTTGTGGTTTTCCTCAACTGTAGTTATTCGTTCAAAAAAAGCTGCGATTTCGTCGAAACCTTCCTCTTGTGCCTCCCTTGCGGTATTTTTATAAAAATCAACCGATTCTTCTTCGTGCCTTATGGCAGCTTGTATATTTTTTCTGATATCGTCTGCTCCGCCCAGAAAATCGAATTCATGTTCGGCATGCTCTGCCTCGTTTTGGGCTGTCTGATGAAAGATATCCGAAATTAAGTTGAATCCTGCGGCGGCGGCCGTTTTCGCTGCATTGACATATTCAAAGTATGCCATCAGCTCTTGAGTAAAAGCACGTCGGAGATTTTCTGCCGTTTTGCTCCCTTCGATATTCATAGCTTCTCCTTTTCCTATTTATTGCACGTCGTCCGTGTATGAACGCTTGTTTTCCAGGACTCGCCTACTTCCCTTTATATTTTCAGCCAGGCTGGCATGAGAATCGTTATGAAGCACTATTGAATCGCAAGTGTGCCTGACTTTGATTCGAATCATTTTATTGTTCATTCTGAAAGTTGCGGCCTGCATATTCGTGTACTATGCGCGCAATTATAGCGGCATTTTTGCGCGCACCGTTTCTTACGGCTGTTGCCGAAAGTGTTTCTGTAGCAATTCCATGGGCGTAATTATCAATGGAACAAATGGACGCATAGGGTATTTGAAATTCGCACGACAAAATGGCTTCACTTGCCATTGTCATTCCTACAATGTCGCAGAAATTAGCCATCATCCGAATTTCAGCTTTTGTTTCGAAGCGGGGACCCATAGTCTGCCAGTAGACACCTGACGATACAGGTGTCACTTTGCACGCTGCTGCGGCGCTCCGCAGCCGTGATCTCATCTTTTCGTCAAGTATCGGAGGCGTGTGAACAGCGGCATTGGAGAATATCGTGGGAGTAGGACAAAATGCGATAAAATCATCCGGAATAACAAGAAATCCCGGAGGCAGCCCCTTTTTTAAAGAGCCTGTAGAGTTGATGCCTATTATTTCCTCAGCGCCTTCATCTTTCAAAGCTTTTATATTGGCGGCATGATTGATCAAGTGCGGAAGAATGAAATTGTCCGGATCAGTACCGTGCCGAGGTATATATATAATTGTATCGGAAGTGAAAAGTGTCGCTTTTCCGAATGCCGTTCCAATAATCTTCTCCTCGCCTAATTCAAAGAGCTTTTCATCCAGGAATACCGTGCCGCCTATTACACCGGTTTTTTTCATTGTGCCGCCTTTCCAGTTTCGCGAGATTTCTAACAGATCAAGGAGTTGCTGTCAAAAGCACTATATCAGAAGAGCATCCAAGAAGACACCTCAATCTATTCCAAATAGTGTTTGACACGAACTTATGATCTGTGAAAGAATACCTCCATTTTTAAAATCCCTAGACCTAAAATGCATGAAGGAGCTGGTACAATGGCGGGAGATGATATGTTTATTCAAGTAACAGATGATAGTTTCGAGAAAGATGTAATCAAAGCAAATACACCTATGTTGGTAGATTTTTGGGCTCCCTGGTGTGGACCTTGCAGAGCCCTCAATCCGATCATCGCGGAATTGGCAAAGGAATACGAGGGAAAATTCAAAGTAGCAAAGGTAAATGTTGACGAAAACCCCAATATCGCATCAAATTACGGGATAAGAAGCATCCCTACCATAATGCTTTTCAAAAACGGTAAACTTGAAGATACTCTCATCGGTCTTGCACCAAAAGACCGTCTGGAAGAATTCTTGAAAAAGGTTCTATAATGGTCAGGGTTTTGAAAATTTTCATTATTGCAGCTGTCATTTGCATGTTATGCAGCTGCTCGTGGTGGAAATCATATCCTGTCGGGCGAGGCGCGCCTGCCGATCTTTACAGAAACGGGATCATGTATTATCAGGACGGCAAATATGATAAAGCAGTCAATGAATTCCTCAGATTGAAAGAGGAGTATCCTCTCAGCAAATATGCCGTTCTGGCTGAATTGGGGGTGGCCGATTCATATTACAGTTCAGGTGAATATATGACTGCGGAATCCAATTACAGAGATTTTATGGAATTTCATCCCACGAATGAAAATTTGCCATATACCATGTATCAGCTTGGTATGTGTAATTATAATCAAATGCTTGGTATCGACAGAGATCAGACAAATACAAGAAGAGCGATTGAAAGCTTTGAAAGACTTATGGCACGTTTCCCGAGCAGCAAGTTTGCTTTTATGGCAGAGCAGAGACTGCGTGAATGCAAAAAGCGAATGGGCGAACATGAATTTTATGTAGGTTATTTCTATTTTAAGCGTGGAGAATACAGGGCCGCTCTTTCGCGTTTTGAGAACATAATGCAGAATTACGCAAACCTCGGGCTTGATTATAAAGTGAGCTATTTCCATCACGAGACGAAGCGGCAGCTCGAAAAGACTGAAGAACACTAACCTGCTTTTTTCATGGTACGTATCGCATCGTAAATACAAGCCGTCGGGTTGCGGGATGTATTTACGATGATATGGTATTCCCCACAGATTTCCTCTTTAACAGGTTCAAAGTCATTCTTTTGTTTTTGAAATATTTCCCATCTGCCGTCGGAAGGGTCGGCACCGTTTTTTACCCTCGCTTCCAGACGGTCTTTTATAATTTTTTCGGGGCAGACACATTCCAGGATAAAAAAATGCGCAGCCAGTTTTTCAGCCAGAGCGGATGCATTTTGCCGCTCTTGCTTTTTTTTAAATGATGCATCAATTATGACATTCCTGCCCTCTTTAAGATGAATTTCAGCCGAGGCAAGTGCTTTGTCATATGTTCTTCTCGACATGTCTTCCGAATAGATACCTTCCCCGAATTGTTCAAAATGCCGTTCCAGCGGCGGCATCTGACGCAATTCCTTGCGGACAACATCACTGCGAATAATTTCGGCCTTCAATATTTTTGCAAGTCCCTGGGCTAGAATGCTTTTGCCCGTTCCCATAAGGCCGGCTGTTATTATGAGAACAGGTTTTTCGAAGGCGGCGGCATAACGAAATGAAAGCTCGAAATACTTTGAGGCTGTCAGAGCGGCAGTTTGTTGTTCTTTCTGTCCGACCGACTGATCGTTGACAACGAAACCTGTGACTTTTCCTCTCACATATGCAAAATAACAACGGTAAAAATTGATAAGCTTTTTAATGTCTTCGTCTCTTGAATACTTAAGATATGATTTGATGAAAGCATCGCCCAATTTGCAGTATCCGTTAAAATCAAGATCCATGGAAAGAAATGCTATTTCGGCTGCCACATCGAGGTATCTGAATCTCTTGTTGAATTCAATGCAATCAAAAATAATGATTCCGTCTTCAAGGCAAATGTGCTGCAGGTGGAGATCGCCATGACAGTCTCTGATCCTGTGCATGGCAACTCTTTTTTTGAAAAGGTCTTCATTCTCCGACAAAAACGAAAGCGCATACTGTTTTATGAAACTGAACTGATCTTCCGTGAGAGTGATATCAATAAAAGGCTCAGTCTGAACAAAATTTTCAATGTGATTTTTTTTGACAGTTTCTATGCTTCCCAGCCGGTCTATTTCTCCTCCTGTTTCGGCATGTTCGTGAAATGTGAAGACCCTGCGGGCTATTGCATCCATGATTCGCTCATCTATCTTGCCTGTGTGCAGGATTCGAGAGAGTATTCTTTCTTCGGGGAGCCGCTTCATTTTAACCGCGTATTCGATGATTCTGCCGTTATCCCCCCACATGAGCGATCCGTCGGAAGCTTCACTCAGCGTCTCGACGGAGAGATAGGTATCTGGTGCCAAACGCTTGTTGAGCCGAAGTTCTTCATTACAAAAATATTTTCTTTTTTCAAGTGTCGTGAAATCCAGAAAGCCGAAATCAACTTCTTTCTTGATTTTAAAAACAAGATCTTCCGCAATAAAGATGTATGATATATGAGTCTGAATCATCTTCACATCAGCTGGTGCGTGAGGATAAAATGAAGGATCAAGCATGGATTCGATAAGCTTTGAATGTGCCACAGTAAGAAATTTCCTCCCGTAAGGCGGACTCTATGAATTTCTCAGCATTGAAAAATAACGGCAAATCAGAGAGTGACGTTCCAATTTTTATTTTTGCAGGCCGATTAATTCGACTCGTCTGTTCTTTGCCCGCCCCTCTTTCGATTTATTCGATGCAACCGGTTTGGATTCCCCATATGCCTTGACAATAATACGATCAGGGCTGATACCTGATTTTTCCGAAAGATAGAACTGAACGGCTTCGGCCCTTCTTAATGAGAGCGCGTCATTGTATTCGTCGGAACCAGTGCAATCGGCATGTCCTGCTATCAACACAAGCACTGTTCGGGAATTGTTGGAAAGAGTTCTTGCTGTTTCGTTCAGATACTGAGTGTACTCTTTCTTTATCGTTGACTTATCCGTATCAAAGCAGATAACCGCCGGATCACCTGCTTCGGCTGCACTGCATAAACGGACATAGACAATGTGTTCTTTCTTCTGACCGGCTTTCGGCATCAAGTATTCCGAGGCTTTTTTATGACCGAGGGCGGCCGCCATTTCCATATCTTTTTTTCCCCTCTCGTTATTCATCATGTAATAGTTAACCAGTCCCCTTTTGTATAGGGCATCAGCATTGGTCGAATCGAGACGTATTGCATTCGTCAGATCGATGTGTGCGGATACGCATTCGCTCGGATAAAAGCGAAACACCAGCTCTGCTCTATGAACATAAGGGGGGGCGAATTCCGGATTCTGCTTGATTGCCTCTGTAAAGGCGTCGATAGCTTCCAGATATTTTCTTTCTTTTTCTGCATTTATCCCTTTTTCAAACCAGTCTGTTTCCTTTTGCGCAGCGGCCGGTATTGTTGCCAGGATTAGAACGATAATGAACAAAATATGGACAAATCTCTTTTTCATTGTTCACCTCACCTTGGGGAAATATGCGGTAGAGTTATCATAAGGACATAAATTTGGGCAAGCTCTTTCCTGAAGAATACAGCGTGTATTTGTGTATATTGAAGGTTATATTTCACACCTTCATGCACCGTCGAGAGTATGTCTTTCTTTTTTCCGATACCAGGAAGCCGGGTCGGTTAGAAATTCTTCCGTATCTTTTAATGAGAGAAAGTGTTCGTTTTCTATCATTGCCAGGAGGTTAAAAAAATCCTTTTCAATCGGGTTGGCGACACTGTCTCTGAGCTCGCTGTAATATCTCACACCGCGTGATTCAAACTCTATTGCAGTGCGAACCGCTGTTAAATCGTCATCATCGCCGGGCGGGAGCTTTGCCGTTTTTTCAAGTGCATCCCTGAGGACTTCTTTCACGTTGGTATTTTTGACGTTAAGAGGTATGGATTCGGGCCATTTCCCCTCCTTTTCCCAGACGCTATACAGTTCCTGTAAGCGCTTGTAATGCTCAAGTTCATCATTTGCTATTTCTCTGAACATGGCTTTGCCCAGAGAGTTATTGGTTTTCTTTTCATGTAGAAGATAGAATTCCCGCTCCCGCTCTTCGTTCTGCAGGGCTATTTTCAATGCGTTTAAACGTTCATTTTGCTCCATTATTCCCTCCTTCAAGTACGCAACCGAAGAAAATTATGCAATTAAATTATGTTTCAACTTTTTTCGATTACAAAAAAAGGTATCTTAAAACAGTGAACCGGTCAAGAATAAAGGGGTTTTCCGAAGTGAATTCTTGCTTATTGAAAGAAAAGCCTTACATTAATAGAAAGATCTTTATGCCGGCCACGCCCGTAGTAACGGGAAGTAATTTAATTCACATATCATGTGGTCTAGAAGTTCTTTATTATACGGGCATGAGATTTTGACCGCGAATCAAATGTTTTTCAAGTACCATGCATATTCAACACACAGTGGCAATATCTGACGGGGGCATACTGTAAGAAAAAGGAGAGGGATATGAAAAAATACGAATACACGATTACGACTCACCGAATGGAGGATTTGCAGGAGCTTGTTATATTCTGCACGCAAAGCGGTGAGTGTACGGTTGAAGATGTTCCAACTCATCAAATTAATCTTCTTCAGACTATTTTGAACGAGAGGGGAACACTTGGCTGGGAATTGGTTGAGGTGACATTCGGGAAAAAAGGAGTGATGGCTTTTTGGAAAAGAGAAGCTGTTGATTGAAAAAAGGGGTTTAGAAGCAAATGATCAGTGGCACATAATTGAAGAATGCAACACACAGGTAAAGGAAGAAAATATATGAAAAAAGTTAAAATTAAAGGCATGTCCTGCCGGCATTGCGTACATACGGTGGAAAAAGCATTGCAGGAGATAGAAGGCATAGAAAATGTTCAAGTAAATCTTGAAAGAGGGGAAGCTACCTTCGAAGAAACAAAAGAAATTCCCATGGAAACCATAAAAGAAAATATTAAAAAAGCGGGATATGAAGTTGAATGAAAGAATTTTCCATGTCCAGGGAATGAGCTGCGCTTCCTGCGTTCGCCGGGTTGAGGAAGGATTGAAGGCTATGACAGGGATTGAAAGCGCTTCCGTTAATCTGGTTTTAGAGACGGTCTCTGCCAAATTCAATCCTGAGTTGACGAGCGAAAAAGAGATCAGAAATGAAATCGAACGTCTTGGTTACAAAGTCATTGAGGCTCGTTCTTCCGTTCCCGATACAGGGACTGCGAAAACGACTGTTCTTGTCGGAGGAATGACCTGTGCAGCATGTGTAAAGAGAGTTGAAGATGCATTGAAATCAATATCCGGAGTAACAGATGCGGCGGTAAATCTGGCTTCCGGAAAAGCAACGGTTCATCACACGCCCGATTCTGTGCCTGCGGAATCAATAGCCCGGATAATTGAAAAAACGGGGTATGAATATCTGGGTATCGCGGGGGAGACAAAAGAGGATCCGATAGAGAAAGCCCGGATAGAGGAGATTCGGGAGCTCCGAACTAAAGTATCCGTGGGAGCCGTTCTCAGTATACTTGTTTTTATGGGAACTATGCAGGAATGGTTTCCTTTTCTCGATTTTGTGTCTCGAAATGTAATGCTTGTGATTCTTGCAGTGATAACATTTCCGGCTGTATTCTGGGTGGGAAGCCGGTTTTTGACAGGCGCGTGGAAGGCGGCGCGCCAGAAAATATCCGATATGAACACCCTCGTTGCAATAGGGTCCCTTTCGGCCTACATTTATTCGCTTTTTGTCACTTTCATTCCAGGATTTTTTACTGGTGCCTCGGGACGCCATCCCCATGTATATTATGACGGTGCGGCGATGATCGTCACCCTTGTTCTCCTTGGCCGCCTTCTCGAAGCGAAAGCGAAAGGCAGAACCTCTGAGGCGATAAAGAGTCTTTTTAAATTGAGGCCCAAAACAGCGCGCATTGTGATAAATGGAAAGGAAACGGATGTTTCTATTGATATGTTGCACAAAGGTGCTCTCATATTGGTCCGCCCCGGCGAGAATATACCTGCCGACGGCATTGTAAAAAAGGGGATGTCGACTGTTGACGAATCCATGCTTACCGGTGAAAGCCTGCCTGTGGAAAAAAAACCGGATGACAGGGTCATAGGCGGTACCGTAAATCAAAGTGGGAGCTTCTATTTCGAGGCTACCGCCGTAGGGGCCGAAACGGCTCTTGCACAGATTATAAGGCTTGTCGAAGAAGCACAGGGCTCAAAAGCGCCGATTCAGAGGATGGCAGATAAAGTGGCGTCAATATTCGTACCGGTGGTACTTGTCATTGCAATCTTCACATTCTTAATATGGTATTTTGCAGTACCGGAGCATGATTTCAGCAGGGCCTTGCTCAATTTTGTTTCCGTTCTCATTATTGCATGTCCCTGCGCGATGGGACTTGCAACACCGACTGCTGTAATGGTGGGGACAGGTCTGGGAGCAGAAAGCGGAATTCTGATCAGGGGTGGGGAAACCCTGGAGAGGGCCCATAAAATAAATTCGATAATATTCGACAAGACGGGAACGTTGACTCGAGGAGAGCCCGTGGTTACTGATATAAAACCTGCTTTCGGCTTGGAAAAAGGAGAATTTTTACAGATAGTCTCTTCAATAGAAGCCGCTTCTGAACACCCTTTAGCTGCAGCCATTGTGGAACAAGCCAAAAAAGATACGATCACCCAGCTTCCAGTGTACGACTTTAACGCGCTTTCGGGGCTCGGTGCGAAAGGAACCGTTCAGGGGAAACAAGTTCTTATAGGAAGCAGAAAACTTCTTCACCGGGAAGGTATTTCGGTTGCCGATCTTGACAAGGATGCGGATTCTTTCATTAGTGAAGGTAAAACCGTTGCCTACGTCGCAGTCGATAATGCACCGGCAGGCCTTATCGCCTTTGCCGACATTCCCAAGGAATCGGCAAAAGAAGCGGTTTCCCGCCTCAGACGCATGGGTCTCGATATTGCGATGATAACGGGTGATCACAAAAAAACGGCCGCTATGGTAGGGCACGCAGTAGGAATAGAGAACATTGAGGCTGAAGTTCTCCCCGGTGAAAAGGCTGATTCGATCAAATCACTTCAGGGAAAACGGCGGGTAGTTGCAATGGTGGGTGACGGAATTAATGATGCGCCGGCGCTTGCCGCGGCTGATATAGGCATAGCGATAGGAACTGGCACTGATATTGCCGCCGAAGCGGCTGATATAACTCTTATAAGAAACGATCTCAACCTTGTTGTATCGGCAATAGCCCTTTCAAAGATAACCATGAGGGTTATCAAACAGAATCTTTTCTGGGCTTTTTTCTACAATACCCTCGGAATACCGATTGCCGCAGGGGTTCTTTACCCATTTTTCGGTATTTTACTCAATCCCATGTTTGCCGCCGCCGCAATGGCACTGAGCTCCGTTTCCGTAGTCAGTAATTCACTTCGTCTGAGAAGGGTATGGCGGAAACATTCACCTGATAAATTCATAAAATAATCTAATTTGTTTCTTGATTCCCTTTAGGCGTGCTTTTCTGAGCCGGTGTGCCACGTAGGAGGGACGAAAATAGAAGGTCAAAAAGGCCAGCCGCAGTATCTTTCTCAATCTTCCAAGTTCCTCTTCATTGCCCAAATGGGAGGGAAAAGGTTCCGTTCCGGTGTAACGTTCGCCTATCTTTGTTTTCGGATAAGGAGCGGCAATATGGAAAGAGGCGTAGTCGGGGTTCAACTTTTTAGCAAACCGGATGGTGGATACTGCATCATTGCGAGTTTCGCCGGGGAGACCGAAAAGAAAAAAACAGGCTGTTTCTATTCCGACATCCCGGCAAAGGCCTATTGTTTTCTCAATGTCGGGAAGGGTAATATTTTTTTTGATTTTTTTGAGCACGGCCGCTGAGCCGGTCTCAACACCGAAATGGATGAGCCGGCAGCCGGAACGCTTCATCAGACCGAGAAGCTCTTTGTCGACAGTATCTGCACGCGTCTGGCAGCACCAGGTCAGGTTTAGATTCCTTGCAATCAGTTCGTGACAGAAGTCTGAAGTCCACTGCCTGTCAAGAGTAAATTCGAGATCTATAAAATATACAGTGCGTGATTGGCACGTACAGGTGAGATTGCAGAGTTCGCTCACTGCGCGTTTAACTGATTTGCGCGATATTTTTCTTCCATACATCGCTTTAAAACAGAAGGTGCAGGCATAAGGACAGCCTCGCGAGGTTTCCATGAGGATAAGTCGTTTGCCCAAAAGTTCATAATTGTAATCATCTGGATTGATCAGGTCGTAGGCCGGGTAAGGAAGATTTTCAAGCGGAAAGGGGAGGGGAGGTTCAGTGCAGACTATGCGCCCTTTATCCATGAATGCAACGCCTTCAATACCCCGAGGCGATAAACCGGCTTCAAGAAGGCGTACAAACGGCGCCTCGGGCTGCTCCAATATGGCAGCGCCCGCACCGGTTGCCTTTAATATGAATTCAGGCTGCATTGTTGGATGGGCACCGGCCAGAATAAGCTTTTCTTTCGGCAGGCGGCGTGCCAAGTCGATGAGGACCTCATAATTTAAATCGGGACACTGCCAGCGGTCGAGTGGAGAAGTGGAAAGAAGCACCGCATCGGCATCATCAGCTTCCTTTTTAATATCTTCTATCAAGGCGGGCCTGGCCCTCAGATCCAAAAGCGATACCCTGTGGCCTGAATTTCTTGCAAGAGCTGCCAGCGTCAAAAGATCAAGAGGCGGCCATGCTCTGTTGTAGCGCACTGCCGGAGATCTGGTTTTGGTGTAACTTGGGTTTATGAAAAGGATATTCATAGAAACGCATCATTTAGTACACTAAGTAATCAGCAGCGTATGAAAAACTATTTAGCAAGCCCGATTTCAGAAATCACACCAAGATGATCAGACATTTTATCATTGAATATCCGGTAACTGAGGAATTCAAGCTCAGGTGAAATAAGTATCCAGTCGAGTCGCCTTCCCGATGCCGGATAGGTGGCGAGATTAATTGCGTACGGGTGATATGCTTTGACATTCAACATACGGGACAATGATTTAAGCGTCTGTTCTTTCGACACCCATTCACAATTAAAATCTCCCATAAGGATTAGAGGCCGATTTCTTTCTTTGAGGCGGTCGAATAATTCTTCTGCCTGTCTCTGCCGTACCGATTTGCGTGCAAAATCAAGGTGGACCGACACAATATCGATATCGACTCCGCTGTTTCCAGGAAACTGCACTGTCGAAATGACAGCCCCTTTTGAAAACGTTGGCGGAGCCGGGGAAAACTTTATGGAAACAGGCATAGTCAGGGGCAGCGTAGAAAGAATGGCGGTGCCGTAGACATTTTTTTTCCTCTTGACATGCTCCCCGCGGATCGAATAGGGATATTCACCTTTTTCAGCCAGATATTCCACATGATCGAACATTCCGCTCCATGCCGACGGTCCGTCGGTTTCCTGAAGTGCTACAATATCCGGCCGTTCGCGTCTGAAAATTCTTGCGATATCATCCAGATTTGCCCTTATTTCAGGCCGGCTGAGTAAAATTTGATGAGGGTTGCTCTTTCTGCCATGGGCTGTGTTCAATGTCATTACGCCAAGAGATGAAACAGCTTTCTTTGCCTGTGTTCCGTTGCAGCCTTGCTGGGGGATCAATTCCGAAACTTCTGGTGCAAGCCTTGCCAGGGATGGGCGAGGGGAAAGCAGATAGATTTTTTCGATGATAGCGATTCCGGTAAAAAATGTGGCGGCCAGTGCTCTGACAGCCTTGATCCGGTGCTTGCTTCGTTCACTGGAAAAACGCCAAGGTTCCCGATAATAATACTTGATCATGTTTTGATTCTTCTCCGGATCTGTTGTTGATCATTTCTTTATCACAGGACCCCGGCAGATGCCATATCTTTCTGTACACGGTGCCGGCTGATGATATTGCCCGCTGAGCTGTCCGCATGCAGCGAGAATATCCCTCCCCTTACTCTTTCTGATAACAGCAGTATATCCATGTTTCACCAGAATGTTCTGAAAAGCTGCAACATTCTCTTCGCGAGGGCTTTTATAAAGGCTTCCCGGATATTCGTTAAAGCGGATCAGATTGAACTTGCAGCGAATACCCCTGATCAGAGTCGCTATTTTTTTTGCATGTTCAGCCGAATCATTGATATCGGCAATCAGAATGTATTCAAAGGTGACCCTGCGCCGCCGCGGCATGGGATAACCTCGGCATGCTTGAATCAAATCTTCCAACGGATAGGTTTTGTTTACAGGCATGAGCATATCCCGCGTTGAATTGTCCGGTGCATTTAAAGAGATTGCAAGATTCACAGAAATATCATCTCCCAGCCGATAAATCATAGGGACTATACCGCAGGTGGAGACGGTTACTCTTCTTCGGGAAAGCAGAAGCCCGAGATCCGAGGTCATGATTTCGATTGCCTTTACAACATTTTCATAATTAAGGAGAGGTTCTCCCATCCCCATCATGACAATATTTTTGATAGTTTCTCCTTCCGGCGTTCCGAAGCGAAGGGCGGTGATCTGGCCGACAATCTCCGAAGGCTTCAGATTCCGTTTGAATCCCTGTTCACCTGTAAGACAGAAGGCACACTTCATTGGGCATCCCACTTGTGTTGAGATGCAAAGCGTCCAGTGGTTTTTTTCACGGATGAGAACACTCTCAATGAAAAAGCCGTCGGAAAGACGGAAGAGAGCCTTTTTCGTCCCGTCTGCTGATGTTTGTATTTCCTCTATTTCAAGCGAGCTTATCCGTGCCAGATCCTGCAATGTTCTTCTGAATTCTCTCGATAGATTCGTCATCTCATCGAAATTATCAATGCCCGACTGGTACATCCATTTCATCAGCTGACGGGCACGATACTGTTCCTTGCCGCATCCGGAAATAAAGTCCTCCAGTTCGGCTAAGGTCATATCTTTCAGGTCCGGTTTACATTTCCAGTTTTTTACTGAGTCTTTCTGCAATGGCATCAATAAATTCTTCCGTTGAAACCTTATGATTAGAAGGATCGGGGTCTGCTACACGCAGAAGATCGCCTGTCATGGTTCCCGACTCTATAGTTTCTATTGCCGCCTGCTCGAGGTAATCCGCAAATGTAATAAGATCATCAGTTTCGTCAAGCTCCCCTCTTTTTCGAAGTCCTCCCGACCACGCGAAAATAAGAGCCATGGAATTTGTAGACGTCTTTTCCCCTTTCAGGTGCTTATAATAGTGCTTTTGGACAGTCCCGTGAGCGGCTTCATATTCGTAGTAGCCTTTCGGGGAAAGAAGAACCGAAGTCATCATCGCAAGACTTCCATAGGCGGTCGCAATCATATCGGACATTACATCGCCGTCATAATTTTTAAGAGCCCAGAGCATTCCTCCCTGTGACCTGACTACCCGGGCGACGGCATCGTCAATGAGGGTGAAGAAGTATTCTATTCCGGCTTCTTGAAATTTGGCGTTCCAATTAGCCTCAAATTCTTCTTCGAAGATGTCGCGAAAACGCGCATCATATGTTTTCGAGATTGTATCTTTGGTACTGAACCACAGGTCGATTTTTTCTTCACAGGCGTAAGTAAAACAGGCACGGGCAAAGCTGCGGATCGATTCGTCAGTGTTATGGATACCCTGGATAACGCCTGGCCCTGTAAATTCCTTGATTGTCCTGGTTTCGATCCCTCCATCCGCCTGCGTAAAAGTCAGCTCCGCCTTTCCGGGGCCTGGAACGGCCATTTCCACGTTATCATACACATCGCCGTATGCATGCCTGCCAATCACAATCGGGTGTTGCCATGAAGAAATAAGGGGTTTGATGTTTTTGACAAGGATGGGAGCGCGAAACACAGTCCCGCCGAGTATGGCTCTTATGGTCCCGTTAGGGCTTTTCCACATTTGTTTTAAATCGTACTCCCTTATTCGATCGGCATTCGCGGTAATAGTGGCACATTTTACTGCGACGCCGTATTTTATAGTTGCCTCCGCTGCCTCGATCGTCACCTTGTCATCCGTCGTATCCCTGTTTTTTATGTGCAGGTCATAATAATGTATGTCCATATCAAGAAATGGTAAAAGAAGCTTGTCTTTCACCATGGCCCACATGACGCGGGTCATCTCGTCTCCGTCCATTTCAACGATAGGTGTTGCAACTTTAATTTTTTTGCTGGCCATAAATAATCCTTCCATTTTGTATTTCAACAATGATGATTTCGCAAGAAGTCCATACGCTGCGTCATGTTTCTCCTTCGCCACTGCGGCGCATGATTATGTGTGACTATCCATCTGGGTTCGCGCGAGAAGACGCTTTTTTCTTCGCCAGATTCAGCGCACCTCCTGCCATAAGTATTGTTTTTTGCCGCTTCGAAAGTGAGAAAGCCGCTTCAAAAGACAGCCCTCTGGTCTTATTTATGACAGAAATATGATCGCTCAGATAAATGTTCTTATCTATCTCCGGAATTTCGATAACATCTCCCTGTTCTATTTCATTATATGATCGGGGATCGGCAAAGGTGAGAGGAAGGATGCCGAAATTCACAAGGTTTGCTTCATGGATCCGTTCAAAAGATATGGCGAGGACAGCTTTGACACCCAGGAACATTGGACACATTGCCGCATGTTCCCTTGACGATCCCTGGCCGTATGAAACTCCGGCAACTACAATATTGTGGCGTCCTGCTTTTTTTATCGCCGCTGCGCGGCTGGAAAAATTTCTGTCAACCGGTTCAAACACAAATTCGGAATAGCGTGCTATATTGGAACGGTATTTCATGCGGGCACCTGCAGGCATTATATGGTCAGTTGTTATCCTGTCGCCCACCTTTATTGTTACCTCACCCAGTATTGTATCAGGAAACACATCACTTGCGGGAGGAGCACCGATATTCGGTCCTCTTTGAATGGTTTCACTCCCTGAATCCTGTGCGTCCGGGGGAATAATCATGCCGTCATTTATGTGAAATCGCTCAGGTATCTCGATACGGGGGTAATCAATTGCAAGATTGCGCGGATCGGTTATATATCCCTTGATTGCCGCCGCCGCCGCCGTTTCCGGGCTTACAAGGTATACGAGAGCATCTGCGGTACCCGAGCGACCCTGAAAATTTCTGTTTGATGTTCTCAGTGAAACTGCTCCGGATGAAGGACTTCGGCTATTGCCGATGCAGAATCCGCAGGCGCATTCGTCGATTCGGGCACCGGCGGCTATTAGATCGGCGAGAAAGCCGTCGCGCGCAAGATTTTCAAGTACCTGTCTCGAGCCCGGTGTGACGACAAGACTCGTTTCCCGCCTGATGGTTTTTCCCCGGAGCATGACAGCAACAGTGGCGAGATCCTTATAAGATGAATTGGTGCAGCTTCCGGTACACACCTGATCCACAGGAATTCCCTCGATGCTTCTCACGGGCACTACATTCTCCGGGCTGTGAGGAGCAGCTGCGAGCGGTTCCAGTTCTGAAAGATCGATGGTGATTTCTCTTTCATAACAGGCCTCAGGGTCTGCCTCGAGTTTCATCCAATCCTTTTCGCGCCCCTGCGAAGATAAAAACTGCCGGGTTACATCATCGCTTGGGAAAACGGAAGTAGTCACGCCGCATTCGGCCCCCATATTGGCAATAGTCGCCCTTTCCGGCACCGTAAGATAGGACAGTCCCGGACCTTTATACTCGAAAATGCTGCCGACATTTCCTTTCGTAGTAAAGATTTCGAGAACCTTGAGCACGGCGTCCTTGGCCGAAACCCATGGCTTCAGCCTTCCTGTAAGATTAATGCCGATAACTTTCGGAGCAGTAATGAAAAAAGGCTCTCCAGCCATGGCGAGTGCCACGTCCAGGCCTCCCGCTCCTATTGCGAGCATTCCCAATCCTCCTCCCGTTGGAGTGTGACTGTCGGCGCCAAGCAGCGTTTTCCCGGGTATGCCGAATCGTTCCAGATGTACCTGATGACAGATACCGTTTCCCGCCCTGGAAAGATAGAGTCCGTATTTTTGTGCAACGCCTTCGAGGTATTTGTGGTCATCGGCGTTTTCGAATCCTGTTTGTACCGTGTTATGATCGATATAACTCACCGAAAGTTCTGTTTTTACGCGGGGTATTTCAAGAGCCTCAAACTGAAGATATGCCATAGTGCCTGTGGCATCCTGAGTGAGTGTTTGGTCGATACGAATAGCTATTTCACTGCCTGCTTTCATTTCTCCGGTGACAAGATGAGATTCGATCAATTTTTCCGTAAGTGTTTTGCCCATTTAAATCCTCAATTCCACATCTTTTTTTTTAGCGCCGGCAGCATGGATGCGGGATTCGATCTTAAAAAGATCACGTAGATTTGAAGTTCAGTTATATGCGAATCCCGGCGGCGAGCCGATTTGCGACTAAAATAAAGCGTGATACTATAGCCGAAGAAATATTTAATTTCAATAAAAACTGATTCGTGATGACAGCTTCATTCTTTCTCTTGACCAGGCGATGTGCCTGTATTACAAAATCCTGCAGCAGGCAATATCGTTCTGAGCGAGAAAGGCGAAAATTTGATCACCATGAAAGACTGGCGCATAAATTCAACACACGAGCATTACCTGATTCAGCCAATAGATCTTCTGAATGAGCAGACTATTTGCGAATGTTTCGCACACATCGGATCCCCCTACATGGTGGCGATGGAAGAGCCCCGCTCATACGGTGAAATTATAGGAAATCTTCTTTCTGAGAATGCGCTTCTTCCTTTCGGAACGGCTGTCTGTGAAATAGGCGGAGGGTACGGAAGTCTGATGAGGGGCCTGCTCGAATCTTATGGAGATCGGGTGAGACATGTTTTAATGGTCGATCTTTCTTCAAGTCTCATGAAGCGCCAATGCCGCATCTTGAAAAACTGGGAAGAGAAAATCTCGTTCGTAAAAGGTGATGCCCGGGAGATCATTCGGGCATTTCGTACTATCGATGTTATAATTTGCAATGAAGTCGCAGGTGATCTTGAGACCTGGACCGGTCTTGATCCTGCAAATCTTCCGGAAGCAGTAAAGGAAAAGGTTGATCGTTACGAATTATCCATTCCTTCGCGCGGAGAATTCAATTTCAATATGGGAGCAATAGATATTGTCGAGAAAATCTGTAAAATCGGAGCGAAAGCCTTTATCGCGGAACATTCAAGCGATCCGATAATCCCGGAGGAAATGGCGTTTCTCGCTCGGGATCTTGTTCTTGACGGATATCCGAGGGAAATCCGATTGAAGGGTCATTCCGAATACACAATTCGTTTCGAACATCTTGTAAAAACAGCGAACTGTTGCGGCAGAAAGGTGCGCACAGGATCTCTTGCAGATCTTGCAGGCCTGCAGAACAAGGCTCGTATGAGAAGTATATTCGTAGGGCGCATGGCCGGTTCCGAGGAGCACGAAATACTATATGAACTGCTCGATCATATACGGGAATACCGGTGGATGCTCATACTATAACCAGACTATTTGACCGCGACAGCAAAGGGTGAAAAATGGCACGAATAATTTTCAGGTGGATAATATTGACGATCGCGATAATGGCTGCGGCGTATATGATATCGGGAGTTCATGTCGAAAATTTTTTTTCGGCCTTTTTTGCTGCGGCTGTGTTAGGTTTTTTAAATACCTTTTTCAGGCCGATCCTTATTATTCTTACATTGCCAATTAATATTCTGACACTCGGATTATTTACCTTCGTTATCAACGCCCTTCTCATTAAAATGGCCTCAGGTGTCATTTCGGGTTTTGAAGTAGAGGGTTTCTGGGCGGCCATTCTTGCATCGTTTGTAATAAGTGTGGCGAATTGGCTTTTAGGGATTCTCTTCAGGGATACGGGAGGCTTTTCAGGACACTCGAAACGGCACAATGGCTTCATCGATTTGGAAAAGAAAGATGGAGATAGATGGGAATAATGAACCTGACTCCGGCCATGAGGCAGTATTTGGAAATTAAGGAAAAATATAAGGATTGTATTCTTTTTTTTCGAATGGGCGATTTTTACGAGATGTTTTTCGATGATGCCGTTACGGCATCGAAGGTCCTGGAAATCACTCTCACCTCCAGAAATAAAAATAAGGAAGGCAGCATCCCGCTCTGCGGCATTCCCTATCATGCTGCTTCCTCGTATCTTGTAAAGCTTATCGATGCCGGATTCAAAGTAGCAATCTGCGAACAGGTGGAAGATCCTAAAGACGCAAAAGGAGTTGTACGAAGAGATGTGGTAAGAGTGGTTTCCCCCGGTCTGGTTGTAGATACGGAAACTCTTGAGGCAGATAAAAACAATTACCTTGCGGGAATAGTGGTAGAAACAAATCATGCAGGCATCGCATTCTGTGACATCAGTACCGGTGAATTCAGGATTACTGAAGGAACAGCGACGGATCAGTTCGCGGCGGAAATAGCCGGTCTGGATTTTGCCGAAATCATCATAAGTGAGCAAGCAAGAGAATCTTCATTCATACGATCTTTCGTTCAAGGCGCGGCAGACTGCAAAGTGAATTATCTTGATAGTGCGTTTTTTGAATATGAAGATGCAGTACGTTGTCTTCATGCACGTTTTAATGAAAAGACCAATGGTTTCAACTTTGAATCACATGGAGCGGTAACAAGGGCTGCGGGAGCCGTCCTTCGCTATATGGAAGAAACGCAGCGGCAAGGTCTCGAACATATAAACCTGATACACTGGTATCATTCAGAAAATTATCTCGTACTTGGTGATACTGTGCGGCGGAATCTCGAACTTTTCGAGACTATTCAGGATATGAAAAAAGAGGGTTCGCTCTTTCATGTAATGAATGAGACAGTAACCGCTGTGGGGGGACGAAAACTCCGGTGGTGGATGAAATATCCGCTCGTAAATCCTGATACAATCCGCATGCGGCTTGCCGCGGTTTCCGAGATAAAAGAGCAGCACTTGCTTCGGAAAGATGTAAGAGATCAGATGTCGGGAGTATACGATTTAGAACGCCTCGGGAGCAAAGTATCGATGGGGGTCGCAAATGGGCGTGATCTGGTGGCACTCAAAAAATCAATTGCCGCTCTTCCGTGTATCCGGAATATCATCAGGGATGGAGAATCGTTACTGATAAAGGATATCTATAAGGGAATCGATGAACTCTCCGATGTTGCAGATATAATAGAAAGGGCGATAGTAGATGATCCACCGCCCACGATCCGGGAAGGATATCTCATCAGAAAAGGTTACAATGCGGAACTGGACGAACTTATAGGTCTTTCGAGAGACGGAAAGAGCTGGATTGCGTCTCTTGAAGCAAAAGAGCGTGAAAAAACCGGTATTCACAATCTGAAGGTAGGATACAACAGCGTATTCGGATATTATATAGAAATCACGAAATCGAACTCGCATCTTGCCCCCGAGACATATATCAGAAAACAGACACTTGTAAATGCCGAGCGGTACATTAATGAAGAATTG
>JALNXD010000042.1 GCA_023230565.1 Syntrophales bacterium | reverse complement strand
TCATCATAACAAAAATATCATCATCGCCAACCGGCCACATCGGATCGGTCTCGAATAGGTATTTCTAAAAAATCGGGCATAAAACCGGGTTTAATGAAAATTGTCTGTTGTTCAAAGGTCTCCAAAGGGAAATCTTTTACCGCCTCCTCAAAACTCATATGCGCATTGTCGTTTTTTAGAAGCGCCGCCAGTTCGGCACGCACAATATCATATTTTATCGACATGTTAAAACCTCCTGAGATCGGCAGACTCATTCTTTTTCCGCCTTTTCGGAATTCTCAGCCGCTTTTCACAAGAAAACAGCTTTTCGGACGTTTCCGCCCAACGCCTCTCAGACAGGAACTATTCAGCGAAGGTTCCGCGGCAGCTTAAGAATAAAAAAGGAAAGAAGGGGGTAATATCGCGGTACAGTTATAATTTGACTTATTTATTTATCCGGGTTACGCTGAAAAAACTTTCGCGGTTTCGCAAGAAACGATTACTGCTCTTCATACTTTTGTACCTTGACACGGAATCCGGTATTCCCTACAGCATTCCCGTTTCGCGTAAATGCCTGCGTGTGAACTCATCGGCTTCACTTTAGGACACATGTATTATACTACCACGAACCGTTACGTTTCAATACGGTATTCTGCAGTTCTAAACTCAGACAGCATATCTCTTCTTATTGTCACCTTTATGATTGCGCGGTTGCGCAAAATCTTAGAAAAAACATTTATTTTGCCCTTCAGGGGACATTATAAGGAGGTCATGATGATGCAAAAAAAAGAAAATGGAGTAAGCAGAAGAGATGTAATTAAAGGTGCTGCAGCAGGTGCGGGAATATTGGCCTTTGGCCAGCTGGGAGCCGGAATTTCACGGGCCGCGCAACCTCCCCAAAAATGGGATAAAGAAACCGATGTCGTAGTGATCGGCTATGGTGCGGCCGGTGCAGCTTCCGCTATCGCTGCAAAAGAGGCAGGTGCAAACGTGCTTATCATCGATAAGGCGTCTGTTCCGGGAGGCGCCAGTCAGCTTTCGGGAGGAATTATTTATGCAGCAGATACGGCAATTCAAAAACAGCAAGGAGTAGAAGATTCGGCTGATGCGATGATCAAATATTTTGAAGCGGCAAACAGAGGGCTTATGGATAAGGAAATTCTCAGGACAATGGCAGATAATTCCGCTGATGTAATTAATTGGTTGATGGAATTGGGCATGAAGGAATACCAGCTTCAAATTGCCGGTGCTGAAGATATGCCTGAGTTTGAAAGAGTTACGCCTGCTGTTAAGAGAGCACACGTAATAAAAGGATTGGGCCGGAAAATGATGGAAAAACTCAGGAAAGCCGTATCAGATAGAAATATTGAAGAAAATATGCGTGTAGAAGCAAAAGAGCTCATATCGGATCCGGTTCGTAATATCATGGGGGTGCTGGCGACGGGCCGCGATAAAAAGGATATTGCGATCAAAGCACACAGAGGCGTAATAATATGTGCGGGCGGATACAGTTTCAATAAAGAGCTCGTGAGAAGTTTTGCCGCAATGTTTACTGACGCAGTACCGGTAGGAGACCCTCACTCAACGGGCGACGGAATGATAATTGGAGCCGGTGAAGGCGCAGCACTGACATGCTTCGGAGGACCTGAACTTGCAGTAGGGCTCCCCGGACTGGTCTATGGTCCCGGCAGATCCAGACACATTCGCGCTTTATTTCTTTATGCCAACCCCGTCGTATTCGTCGATCAAACCGGCAACAGGTTTGCAAATGAGAGCAGTTATTATGCTCATCTTACTCCGATGGTGGCCGCGCAGAGGAATGCCAGTATTATTTTCGACAACGAGGTGTACCGAAAGGTAGAGTGGCCCAGCTATATAGTCGGATCGAGTCCGGAGCTGAAAGAAGAGCTTGCATCAGGGGTTATAAAAAAAGCAGACACAATTAAAGGATTAGCCACTATGCTCGATATTGATCCCAATTCTCTTGAAGTAACATTAAATGCCTATAATGAAGCTGCCAAAAATGGGAAAGACCCGCAGTTCGGGAAAACAAAAGCTCTCGGACCTGTAAATGCACCCCCCTTCTACGGTGGCAGTATAGGCGCAACCATGCTTCAATGCTACGGGGGGCTCAAGATAAACAATAAAGCCCAGGTAATAGATGTATTCGGAAATGTAATCCCGAGATTGTATGCGGCAGGTGCAGTGACAGGTACCGTATATACTTACCCGGGCAGCGGCACGCTCTTGAATACCTGTTTTGTGTTCGGCCGTCTCGCAGGAAAACTGGCTGCTGAAGAAAAAACCATTTAATATTTTAAGGGCCGATTTTTATGTCAATGTTGCACCTGAAAATCGGCCCTTCATTTTACTGATTACGGAGATCATCTTCCCACCTTGCAAAAAAACTCTGTTTGCAGCTTGTTCTGCCAATTGATTTACTGTATATGTGTGGTGTGCACAATCTAATGATAAATGGGCTTATTTTACAACCTCCCTCGCATTCGCTCCCAGCGGGTGCCGATATGTTTTCAGGAAGACCTGCATGGAATTAATTTCGGCGAAAAATCTATACAAGGAATACAAGCTAGGGGAGGTCAGCCAGCGCGCATTGGACGATCTGAATTTCAAAATCGAGCCGGCCTCGTTTCTCTCCTTCGTCGGCCCTTCAGGGAGTGGAAAAACCACCCTTTTGAATCTTATCGGCTGTCTCGATGTCCCATCGGGCGGCAGCCTTACCGTCGCCGGCGCCGATGTTCTGAAACTCGACAGAAAAGAGCGGGCTGCCTTCCGGGGCAGACATATGGGATTCATCTTTCAGGATTTCAATCTCATTCCCGTGCTTACCGTTTATGAGAATATCGAATATCCTCTCATACTGGTTCAGAATGTGCCCTCGGAGGAAAGAAGGCGCCGCGTCCTGTCGCTGCTTGAATCAGTCGGAATGATGGCGCACAAGGGCAAGTATCCCGATCAGATCTCCGGGGGACAGAAACAGCGGGTGGCCATAGCAAGAGCCCTGGTGACGGCACCGGAGCTTGTGCTCGCCGATGAACCGACGGCGAATCTCGACAGCAAGACGGCCTATATGATTATCGATCTCATGAAAGCGATGAAGGAGAAGTCGGGCACCGCCTTCATCTTTTCCACTCACGATCAAAAAATAGTCGGGGCAGCGGATATCATCTATTCCCTTGAAGATGGAAAGATCGTCGGCAGGAAGGAAATGAAAAAGCATGGCAGCATTTAATCTCCTCAAAATTGCCCTGAGAAATCTGCTGCGATACAGGCGGCGAACCCTTTTCACGTCGTCCCTGATAATAATCGGCGTCGTCTTTGTGCTTGTATTCGTCGCCGTGACGGGTTCCATCAAGGGCCTTCTCATCGGACAGATTACCGACTCCATGCTGGGACATATTCAAATTCACAAGAAAGGCTATGTGGCGTCCATTGACAACCTGCCCCTTACCGTCATGATGGGACCGAAAGCCGTGGAAACGGTCGAGAATGTCATAAAAACAATCCCCGGAATCGAGGCTTATTCACCGCGGATCAAGTTCGGCGGCCTCTTCAGCAATTATAGGGAGACGACGAATATTCGACTGAATGGTGTCATTCCGGAGAAGGAACTTGACACAGTGCCCCTTCTGCCGGGAAGAATCATCGCCGGCAAATGGGACCTTGCAAAGGGAAACGTCCTTATTCCCGAGCTTCTCGCCAAAGGGATGGATGTGAACGCCGGGGATTCGATCGTGATCATCGCCACCAACAAAGACGGGTCCGTCAACGGAAAGCAGTTCACCGTGTCCGGCATACTGGAAAGCGTCACCGGACCGGGCGGCCGAGACGGATACATCCACATAGACGATGCCGCGGAAATACTGAGGATGGAGGAGGTCGAAATCAGTGAGATCGCCCTGAGGCTCCGGGACATCGAGATGATGCCCGGCGTACACGATGCGCTTACGGAGGCGCTTTCCGAGGAGAGAAATAAGGCAGGAAAGCCGATGTTCGAAGTCCACACATGGGAAAAGCTGTCACCTTTTTACAACATCGCACGGATGATCGACATTATGACTTTTTTCATAAAAATCATGCTCATCGCCATGGTCCTCATCAGCATCATGAATGTCATGATCATGGCGGTGTACGAACGTATGCGCGAGATAGGCACTATCTCTGCGATCGGAACGATGCCGGGCAGGATCCTTTCCATGTTCGTACTTGAAGGACTCAGTATCGGGGTGTTGGGCGCGCTCGCCGGCAATATTTTAGGCTGTGCGATTATTTATATCCTGAATCTCTCTCACATCACCTTCAATTTCGGACGGCAGACGGGGCTTGTGCTCGCCCCCCGCGTACAAGGCGAAGACCTTCTCATAATTACGGTGATCGTCCTTGCCGTATCGGCAGTGGCAAGTCTCCAGCCCGCCTTCAAGGCATCGCGCATGGAGCCTATCGAGGCGCTCAGGCATGTGTAGGAGGAAGGAGAATCGGTAATGAAAAAAATATTTTTTTTCAGCCTTGCGGTTTTTTTTATCTGTGCAGGCGCCGCCGCCGGTGAAACAGTCAGGATTGCCGTTGCCGCAACCGGAAGCACGGCAGAGGCGTCTGTCAGCGCCGAGGCCGCCAGATGCCCGTACTATCTTCTATTTGACGGCGATGGCAGGTTGACGGATGCAATCGACAACCCGCAGAAGAATGTGCGCCGCGGCGCCGGGCCTTCCGCAGCGGCCTTTCTTGTCGAAAGAGGCGTCACCATGGTAATCGCCGAAAAATTCGGGTTGAAAATGGCCGATGCATTGAAAAAGCGAGGCATTGCCCGTTTTGAATATAAGGGCGGCGCCGGCGATGCGGTAAAGAACGCTTTGAAAGGAACGCGGTAGCATGAAAAAATTATTCGTTCTTATGGCTCTATGTTTTCTTTTCCCCTCTCCGGCATCGGCACTGGACGGTAACGACCTTCTTCTCCGGATCGACAGGAACCTGAACCCCGACTCCTACGAGGCGTACAAAAAGCTGATCAATATAGAACCGAGCGGCAAAAAAAAGGAATTCGTGCTGTTTACCGTCAAGAAGGAGAAGGACAAAGTCGCCGCCCTGTTCGTTTCGCCGGCGAGCGAAGAAGGGCGGAGTACGCTCAGGCTGGGCGAAAACATGTGGCTGTATATTCCGAACGTGGGGAAGCCGATCCGCATTACCAGCCTTCAGTCGGTTGTGGGAGGCGTCTTCAACAATTCCGATATTCTCAGGCTCGATTACACCGCCGAATACGACGTGAAAACGGTGGAGGAAGAGGGCGGCAATTATCTCCTTCACCTTAAGGCCAAGACTAAAACCGTCGCCTATGACCAGCTCAAGATGTGGGCCGACAGGAAAGCACTTCTGCCCCTCAGGATCGAATGCATCACCGAAGCGTCCATGCTGGTAAAGACCATATACTTCAAAGAGGTGAAGGATTTCGGCGGGGGGATCGTGCGGCCGTCGGTAATCGAAACGGACAGCCCACTGTACAAAGGATATAAATCAATCATGATCTTTGCGAACATAAAGGAGCGGAAACTGGACGACGAGGTCTTTACGCTGACGTTTATGCCGAATCTCGATTCGCTCCGCTGACGGAATGAAATCGATAGTCCGAATCCTTTCGATCATACTCTTTCTGCCGCTTTGCGCTGTCGCGCAGGACGACTATTCCTTCGATCTTGCGGAGATAGAAAAGAAACCCTATGCCGCGGGGGGTTACCTTGAAGTGACGCCGAGGCTGTTCTATACCGACCCCGATGCGGCATTTTACACGCTCAACTTCTACGACAGGGCGGACAAGGACTGGCTGGACGAATACTTTCTCAAGCTGTCGATGGACGGGCGATACACGAAGGGCCTTTCAGAGATTTACGCCCGCGCGAACATCAACACAACGGAATCGGATGTCGATTCAGATACAAATATCGTACTCGACGAGGGATATCTGTCGCTCAAACCTGCTTCAGGGTTCAATATCAGTCTCGGTAAAAAGGCACTGCGATGGGGAAAGGGATATGCATGGAACCCCGTTGGTTTTGTGGAACGGCCTAAAAAACCCGATGATCCGGAACTGGCCCTCGAAGGCTATTGGGTCGCCACGCTGGATTACATAAAAAGTTTTTCCGGACCCCTCAAAACGGTAGCGGTCACGCCGGTAATTCTTCCCGTCTACGACCATGTCAATACTGATTTCGGCGAGCGCGACACCGTGAACTATGCCGGCAAGCTGTACCTCCTTCTTTATGATACGGATATCGATTTCATGTTTTTGAAGGGAGGAAGCAGGCCGTTCCGGTTCGGAATGGATTTTTCCCGGAATATCACTCCGAACTTCGAGATCCACGGAGAGCTGGCCCGCATAGATAACAGCGTTCACAGAGTTGTCCGAAGCGACGGCACTCTCGCCGCATCAACCGGGGATGCGGAAAGTTTTCTTCTCGGCATCAGATATCTGACCAGAACCGACACCACCTTTATTTTGGAATACTACCGCAACGAAACGGGATTCACCGGCGATGAAATGGATCAATTCTTCGGCCTTGTGCAAGACGGCATCGACCTCTACCGCCAGTCCGCGGATGAAACGCTTCTGAAGAGGGCCCGCGCAGTGACGGAGGGATCCTACGGAAAACAAAATCCGATGAGAGACTATCTTTACCTGCGGGTCTGGCAGAAAGAGCCCTTCGACATTCCCTATTTCATCCCTTCGGTTACCTGCATTTACAATATGGAGGATAAAAGCTTTTCCCTGTCTCCGGAACTCTTCTACACGGGCATCACCAATCTCGAACTGCGGTTGAGGGCCGGTTTTATTTCGGGGCCCGGGAACACCGAGTTCGGCGAGAAGCAGAACGATTTTCGCCTGGAGCTGAGAATGCGCTATTACTTTGATGTTTTGAAATAGCCGGAATCCGGGATACGCATGCACCCTCCTTTTTCCGTTGCACTTTAGAAAACCCGTAAGGAGTCTGCAGCCGTACCGGCCAGCAGCTGCACAATGTAAAAGTACCTTATTATTTTCTTGACCCGGCAGGGCAAAAGTAAGTATATTTCCTTACATCAGACTTCTTTCGCGCCATCAATATTCTTTTCTCAAAGATGACTCACTCATTATGCTATCTCCATGCTGTTTTGAATGTTAGCGTGTCAATAACATCGCCACGGGCTGTCGCCCAAATGCCGCAAAAGGAGGTATCATTATGAAAGACAATGATCGCAAGCCCACAACCAATGACGCGGGTATTCCCGTATCCAGCGACGAGTTTTCTCTTACAGTGGGACCCGACGGCCCTGTTTTACTTCAAGACCACTATCTCGTCGAACAAATGGCCAACTTCAACCGCGAAATGATTCCTGACCGCCAGCCGCACGCAAAAGGCTCGGGTGCCTTCGGACATTTCGAGGTGACCCGCGACATCAGCGCTTACACCAGGGCAGCCGTATTCCAGCCGGGGACGAAGACCGAAGTACTGGCCCGGTTCTCCACAGTAGCCGGCGAGAGCGGAAGCCCCGACACCTGGCGTGACGTGCGTGGTTTTGCACTTAAATTCTACACCACCGAGGGTAACTACGACATGGTGGGAAACAATACGCCGGTGTTCTTCGTGCGCGACCCCATGAAATTCCAGGACTTCATTCATTCGCAGAAACGCCGGGCGGATAACGGTTTGCGCGACAACGACATGCAATGGGATTTTTGGACGCTGTCCCCCGAATCCTCCCATATGGTCACGATTCTGATGGGTGATCGCGGAATTCCGGGGACATACCGGCACATGAACGGGTTTACAAGCCACACCTACATGTGGGTCAATGCCAAAGGCACACGTTTCTGGGTGAAATACCAATTCAAAACCAACCAGGGCATCAAATGCCTCACGCAGGAGGACGCCGACCGGATTGCCGGCGAGGACGCTGACTACCATCGCCGTGATCTGTTTGAGGCCATCAAAAGAGGAGATTATCCCAGCTGGACGCTTAAAGTACAGATCATGACCTTTGAGGAGGCCGAGTCGTACCGGTTTAATCCATTTGATTTGACAAAGGTATGGCCCCATGGCGACTATCCGCTGCACGAGGTCGGCACTCTGACCCTGACCCGCAATCCCACGGACTTTCACACAGAAATAGAGCAGGCGGCCTTTGAACCGAACAATCTTGTACCTGGGATCGGTCCCAGCCCCGACAGGATGCTCCTTGCCCGCCTGATTTCATACGCCGACGCCCACCGGGCCCGCCTAGGTGTCAACTACAAGCAGATCCCGGTCAACAGGCCGAAAGTTCCGGTTCACAGCTACAGCAAGGGCGGGACGATGCGGATGGAGAATGTCTCGGATCCGGTTTACAAGCCGAATTCCAAAGGAGGCCCCAAGGCCGATCCCGAGCGCTATCCAGAACAGGCAATCTGGAGTGCCAGCGGCGAGTTCATTCGCGCTGCATATACCAGGCGCAGGGATGATGACGATTGGGAACAGGCAGGAACCCTGGTACGAACGGTCATGGATGACGGCCAGCGCGAGCGCCTGGTGTCAAATGTGGTTGGACACCTGAAAAACGGTGTATCGGAACCGGTACTTGAGCGCGCATTCGAATATTGGCGCAACATCGACAAAAAGATCGGTGATCGCATTGCCAAAGGGGTAAAGGGCGTCTGATTCGTTTCTGGTCAGGACCGAACCCGTTTCTCTGATCTTACGATGAGGCGGCGCCTCCTGAAATATAAAAAATCACCCCTATTATCACGATTTGTATTACCCAACCGATGGCGCACACGCCTATCGCCCGCATCGTGCTCCGGTAATCGAGCGCTTGCCGTACCGCAATCACCATGGCCGCGAGGCTCCAGATAGCCGCCGCAAAAAGAATAATGCTTGCGGCACCGGGTATGACCGCCAATATTCTTATTAATCCGGGCGAACTTGCAAAACCGATCGTTCTCAGCATCTCGGAGGGATCCGATCTGGTCTGAGGCTCCGGAAGAAGCCTTGTTCCTATAAAATAGGTGAGATATGCCCATATGAACCAGCCTGCAAGAGCGGCAACCGTTCCAACCAGGATTCCCTGCATCCCCATTGTTCCTACTGTTCCTATCCCTGCTGCAAGACCTGAAAGAATAACGACGGAAATCGCATCACGCATTGCTGTTTTATCCGCTTCTACCTCTTCGTACAAGTTGGCATCCAACTTGGCAGCACGATAAATACGGTCAAGAAACTTGTTCATAGCGGCCTCCTCAACGCTTATTTTACTGGATTTCTTATTGACTAGTCGTTTTTACTGCAACGAGTAACGTTGTGAAATCGGTGTATGGCAGTTATGATGGTACAATTAATTTTATTCTCTTTCAAATTTATTTGCGCTTTCTGCCGGATAAAAGTTCAATAATCTTATGGCAGAACAGAAGCATGAGCCCATGGGCTCATGCTTCTGTTCCTGGATGAGTGTATTATATTTATTTTATTTTTCCCCGAGCACATACTCTGCCTGTTCACGGCGCATGTGCCTCAGCCATCGTTCATAGTTACCCGCTTTGTGCCTGAAAAAATCGGCAACCTCCGGGTGTGTCAGTATCAGGAATTCTTCTTTTTCCAATCCTTTTATAACGCAGTCCGCGGCTACTTCGGGAGTTACGGCTGTCTGCATAAGCAAAGTCCCTACCCCTTCTGTTTCTTCGGAAAGCATACCGCTTTTGACTCCCAGAGGACAGAGGCAGCTGACTTTTATTCCCTGATGGGCGTGAGTGATTGAAAGCCATTCCGCAAAAGCAACAGCGGCATGTTTACTGATCGCATAGGGTGCGGCGCCCAAAGTGGTAAGAAGTCCGCCGGCTGAGCCCGTCGGAAGCAGATATCCGCCTCCTCGTTCGATCATGGACGGCAGCACTGCTCTGGCGGCAAATACATGGGACATGACATGCACGTCCCAGCAGCGCTGCCACAAAGCATCCGGCGCCTCAGCACCTCCCGTTGCGGAAATTCCCGCGTTCGAACAAAATAAGTCTATAGGACCATATTTTTTTATGGTCATGTCGACAAGCTTTTTGATGTCCTCTTCCCTGCCTACATCAGCCTGTACCGCAAGACCACCGATCTCGTCCGCTACTCTTACCGCCCCTTCGCCATTATAATCCGATACAACAACTCCTTTCGCCCCTTCTGCTGCAAACCTGCGGCACATCGCCTCTCCAATACCGGATGCACCCCCTGTGACCACTATCACTTTGTCTTTTACATTCATACGATCTCCCTCATTTCTACATTATCATTTATGTACCTGTTAATTACAAAGTATACGATTCGTCAACAGGCGGCATTGTTACATCTTCATATCCGGGTACAGTCCCGTAATGAGGATCATCCTGCCAGCCGTCGACATGCGCAAGGCGTTTAGCGGCTGCTTTGAACTTATTCCAGTCGGCACTGTTGTAAAGGAACATCTGCTGAGCGGCAAGCGATCCTTCCCCGTTTACATGGTCTATCTGAAGGAAATTATGTGTTGCATTTTTGATCGCCCTGAAGACCCTTATCCGGTCCTCGGTTGCCACTCCTGCTTTTGCGCCCAGGTACTTCTCTATATAGGGTTTAAGTTCGGGATTGTTCCAATCCTTATACGTAGGCACCGTCGTAGCCAGACCGCCGGCCACATCGTGGGCGATTTTACACATATCATGGAAATTACTGGCAAATGTATATTTGGCCGCATTGATGCTCATCAGATTGGGAATCTGAATACCTGAAGAAGGTTCGGGTGAACTGTTAATACAGGCCGCATGCCCCAAAGCCTCGACCGTATGAGTAATATACGCCATGCGTGCGAGTTTTTCACGAATATGCCCGACTTTGTCAACACCGTTATATTCAGCAATTAACGCAACCAGCCCAGTCAGGCGCTCGAGTTCCGGAACCATCTTTGAAGCGCCGAAAAGTCGGTGAAAAGTGGCAAACGCATATACGATATCGCGGGAGAACTGCCATTCACCGCACATAAAAACGCGCTCCCAGGGAATGAACACATCATCGAACACGATCATACATTCAGTGGGTTGAATCATATCGGCAAACGGATAATCAAAACGGCCTTCCTCACCGTACACGCGAACCATCGGCTCCACTCCAAGGAGTTTGACCCCTTTCGTATTGAGAGGAACTGCAAATGAGAGTGCATAATCCTTATCATCTTCACCATGCGTACGGCAGGGAACGATTATCGCTTCATCTGCACAGGGTGTAGCACTTATGTGAATTTTCGCACCGCGGACAATGATACCATCTTTTTGGCGTTCGACTATTCGAAGGTAAAAGTCGGGATGCTGAACCTGTTTTGAAGGATGCAGACTCCTGTCGCCTTTCACATCGGTTATTGCCCCGGTAATTCCGAGATCTTCTTTCTGTAAATATTTACGATATGCTTCCACATTATCGCTGTAGCGAGTACCTAAAGCCTTATCCATTTTGCCTGCAGCCACAGTAATCGCCGCCAGCGCATCGATGCCCATGCAGTGAAGCATAACACCGCCTGCGCGCATACCCGTCATATAGCATTCCCTTCTTCGCAGCAAATCCTCGGCGGATCTGGGCGCCGTCAGAAGAAAATTCACTTCTTCGCCTTCTTCATTTTTAGTAACAAAAAGATCTCGGTAACGCGGATCATTGGGTATGACATAATCCATTGCACCGAAACGGATGATAGCGCTCATTGTCGGATGAGTGCGCATATCTCTTACCCTTTCGCCCAGGCAATAGATTTCACGCCCGTCGTTGATCCTCTCCAGATATTGTTCGGCTGTCCTGATCATTTCATTGCCTCCTTTCAAAGGTTCTTGTACCCGAATCCCGCTTACAAAGCGTTCGGGATATTTACTTATTTTAATCTCCCAGAGAAGAAGGCTGCCTCACCTGGTGCGCGGCAGCCTTAAAGAATTGTAAAAAAATGTTTCAGATATCCCAGGCAGCCTGGGCGCCTTCTGTTGTGGCTTCTATTATCCGACGCGGCATCGAAGCATCTCCTATAATGAAGTGCCTTATACCTTTCTCTTCAAGTACCGCCTTGAGTATAGTTCTTGGAGTAACTCCGACAGCAACAATCACCTGATCCACCGGCTCAATTCTGGTTTCACTGCCATCTTTTTCGAGAATAACGGCGCTCTCTTCTATCGCCTTCACTTTCGTGCCAAGAAGGAGTTTAATTCCCTCGCTCTTCAACCGTGTGTGAAGCATGAAGCCATGGGCAGATATCGGCAGTACCGGCGGTTTTTTGAGCACTTCTACCACAGTGATATTTCGAACCCCTTTTTCGCGCAGGAAATCGGCCGTTTCCATCCCCACGAGCCCTCCGCCGATTACGACTACATTATTGCCCGGTGAGACCGAACCGTCCAGGATCTGCCACGCATCACAAACGATTGAAGACGTAACATTTTCAACAGGACACGGCAACTTTTCGGCACCGACAGAGAGAATGACAGCATCAGGCTTTCCCTCTTCGATCATCTGTCCAGTAACTTCCGTACTTGTCTTTATGATCACATTTTGCTTGATGCATTTTGCCGCAAGCGTCCGCACATAGCGGCCGTAGACCGATTTATGGGGCGCCTTTTCCGCAAAGAGCAACTGGCCTCCTGTGCTTATCTCTTTCTCAAAGAGGGTAACCTTGTGGCCGAGACGCGCTGCCTCAAAGGCTGCCGTGAGACCTCCCGGACCGCCGCCGACCACCCAGACATTCTTGCTTTCGGCTGCAGGACCTTCCGGATAAATGAGTTCCTGACCAGTCTGGGGGTTGATTGCACACCGGATAGGCATCTGCTCCAGGGCCAATCGTTCAATACAGCCCTGGTTACATGCGAGGCATTCCAGAGTATCCTCGGGATGTCCCTCACGTGCGTTTTTCAGGAAATCCGGATCGGCTAACTGCTGGCGTCCGACTGCTATCATATCGGCGTCGCCCCTGGCAATTACCTCATCCATGAAAAAAGGATCAGTATAGCGTCCGACTGAAATAACCGGCACCGTTGTGACTTCTTTTACTTTACGCGCCAGGTGCGCCTTGAATCCCGGATCAAACTCGATGGGTGCACTTGGATTCGGCGTATCGATATTGACTTCCGGACTGCCGTGGGTTCCGAAAGAAACATTGATCATATCCGCACCTGCCGTCACAAGGTCCGGAATAATCGTTTGCACATCGGATATGGTATATCCATTCTTTATGCACTCCTCTCCCGAAACCCTGATCGATATGGGAAAATCATCTCCCACCTGTCTGCGGACTTCCTTGAGACAGTCAAGCATAAATCGTGATCTTCCCTTGAAATCACCGCCATACTCATCCGTGCGCCGATTTGAATGCGCGGAGAGAAACTGCATAAGGAGATATCCATGAGCGCCATGTAGTTCCACGGCATCGAATCCCGCTTCCCTCGCCCTTCTGGCACCGGCACCGAAAGCGGCAATTGCCTCCTCGATTTCCTCCGAAGTCATTTCACGAGGCGCACCGAGAAAACCGAAAATGTAACTTGGGATAGCTGAAGGCGCGATTGCTTGTTTCTTTTTCAGGAGGATGTAATTTTCACGCCCCGTATGGTGAAGCTGCAAGGCAATTTTGCTTCCCTGCGAGTGGGCCACATTGGAAAGCTTTTGTAAACCCGGAATGAATTTGTCATCCCAAATTCCAATACAAGTGGGCGAAGAAAGACCCAGAGGATGAACTTCTGTAATTTCCGTGATAATGAGGCTGACGCCGCTTTGCGCCCTGCGTTTCATATACGCAAGATTCGCCTCGCTCACCGTGCTGTCTCTGTTTCCGAGTGATGTTCCCATCGGCGGCATTACAAGACGGTTGGGAAGGGTAAGATTTCTGATCTTTATCGGGGCCAATAAGTGCTCAAGTGTTTTCATATATTCTCTCCTGTTGATTTAGTTTCAGGAATAAACCGGCTTCTTCATCCTCAAACCGCTGCGGGAATTCCCGTCATTTTATTTCAAATTCAAATTTGTTTGTTGTTGCCATTACTGTTTTTATAATTTACAATGTGCGTTGTTATATGATCACCGGAACAGCGTCAAGAAGAATTTTTTTCAATCAGTTGACACTCAAAACCGTTTAATATAAAAATTTCTCATCTCATCCAAAGAACCGGGATTCATGATGAAAAAAAAACAGGGAACCTGCAACGGGCCAATAGCGGAAAAAAACAGTATTCTGTTTAAAACAAGGCGATTTCAGATCATAAAAAAGGCGGCAAAACTTTTTTCAAAAAAAGGATATGCGCAGACATCCATGAGGGAAATTTCCAGGGAAACCGGCATAGATGTAGGGAATCTTTATTATTTTATCGACAGTAAGGAAGATATACTGTTTCGTGTGTTCGAAATGGTTCACGAACCGGAGATACGTCTTTTTGAAAATCAATGCATAACGAGTATTGAAGATCCAGGAAAGCAGTTGCAGACCGTCATACATGAGTTGCTTACATTCGGTTCCAGGCACCGGGATGAAATTCTTTTACTCTACCGTGAATCGAAGCTGCTTCCAAAAGATTTACTGAAGATTATTATGGAAAGAGAAAGCAATTTCGTAAAACAGATAGAAGAAATATTAAAAAAAGGTAAAGAAAAAAAGGTTTTTAATTTTGATGATGCCTCCTTTGCCGCAAATATGATAATTTACGAGCTTTCTCTTTATCCTTTGAGAAGCTGGAACTTAAAGAAATTTCAAAGAGAAGAACTTATGAATCTTATCGAACGGCACATAATGAATGCAGTCATGTAGTATTTTTTCTTTTTGCTTGTCTCCTGCCGGGCATAATTGACAAGTCCGGTACCCTATGGTACGTACCCACAATGTAAATAATGAAGAGCGCCGTAACAAATATGCGCGAGTTTAATTTTCTTCCTGTTATATTGCCAGCGTAGCCGGCATGAGAAGCTTTTAAAGAAGCTGACAGTCATTACATCTTCAGATGTCCGGACATAAAACCCTCCTGCCCGGTGTGAAGGGCTTACGAGGCTTTCCATGATTACGTATGAATCGGTAACCAAGATATTCGGGAGCGGCAGAAATGCAGTTACTGCCCTGGATAATCTTAATCTCACTATACCGAAAGGTGAAATTGTTGTGCTGCTGGGGCCGTCAGGCTGCGGCAAGACAACGACGCTGCGCCTTACAAACAGGCTGGAAGCCATTACTCGAGGCAACATTTACATAGATAATCAAAATATTATGGATGTCAATCCGGTACAATTACGACAGCGGCTCGGGTATGTCATACAGGCGATCGGTCTTTTTCCGAACAAGACAATTGCAGATAATATTTCCATAGTGCCGCGCCTGATGGGATGGGAAAAAAATGAGATAGAAAAAAGAGTGGACGAAATGCTCCAATTGGTCAATCTTGACCCGGGTATCTATCGGAACCGCTATCCAGCGGAACTTTCAGGCGGACAACAGCAACGCATTGGTGTAGCCCGGGGGCTTGCAGCCGATCCTGACATACTCCTCATGGATGAGCCCTTCGGCGCTATTGATCCCATTAACAGAGAGCAGATTCAAAACGAATTTCTCAGGCTTCAGGCAAAACTCAAAAAGACGATTGCCTTTGTATCTCACGACATACACGAAGCAATAAAGGTGGGCGATCGCATAGCCCTTTTTGATAAAGGCAAGTTGGTTCAATACGACATTCCCGAGATTATTCTCACTCAACCGAAGAACAAATTTGTCGCAGACTTTGTCGGAGCCGACCGCGCATTGAAAGTCCTTGGACTGATGAGAGTCTCCGATGTGATGAACCGCCACCCTGAAAACATACTCAGGGCAGATGAACGCACGGAGAACGCCTTACATTTTTTAAAAGAAAAAGGATTCCGCTACGGAATAGTAATCGATGGAACCATGCCTGCAGGATATGTGACACAGGCAACTCTTTCATACGAAAAAGGAATTGTCGCAGGTCTGGCTGAAAAATATCCCTTGTTTCTTAAAGAACGCACATCGCTCAGGGATGTACTCTCATTCATGCTTATGTACGATCTGCCACTTTTCTGTGTACTCGATGATAATGAAAATTTCACCGGAACAGTCACCTACAAAGATATTCAGCAGGCGGTAAAAGAAAGCTATGCCGATTAAACACAATCAGATAATGGAGAACTGTAGATGATATCAGGCGTTTTTCATTTTATTTCTGAAAATTTTTCCCAGGCGCTTTACCTCTCATGGGAACATATGTGGATAGTAGGAGTGGCGCTTCTTATTTCCGCCGCTGCAGGGATTCCTCTGGGTCTGTATGTTGCGGGACATGAGGAAATTGCATCTCCGATTATCAATGGTGCAAATATCATTATGACCATTCCGTCCATCGCATTATTCGGTATCATGCTGCCACTGCTTTCACCGATAAATCTGGGGCTTGGAAAAATTCCCGCGATAATAGCCCTGATTCTTTACAGTCAGCTTCCTATTATTCGAAATACCTTTACGGCCATCAAAAATCTGCCTCCTGACCTTGTTGATGCGGCCGACGGAATGGGCATGACCAGATGGCAGCGGTTAAAAGAAGTAGAAATGCCTTTGGCTGCGCCGGTCATTATTGCCGGATTGAGAACGGCCGCAGTGATGAACATCGGAATTGCAGCTATTGCCGTATACATCGGATCCGGAGGGCTGGGGGTGTATATTCAGCAGGGAATCGATCGTTTCTATCCCGAAATGATCCTGAGCGGCGCCCTGCTCGTATCCGTTCTTGCGCTTATCGTCGACGGAATAATGGCATGGCTGGAGCGTGCGGCAACACCCGAGGGAATAAAAATTCAGAGGAAACTGATGCAATGAGGAAACCGGTGAGCACAATATATCGGGCTCTTCTTATGACTGTACTTTTCATCGCAGGCATACTGGCACAACGAGTGGGTCTGATCACGTATATTACCGACCCTTATGAGTATCCTGTCATACTCGATTTACTCCTGCGCCATCTTTACCTGGTTGCCGTCAGCATGTCATATGCGACGGTTATCGGACTTGCCGCCGGCATTTTATTCACCAGAAAACGGTTTCGCAGATACGCGGGTATCTGCATGTACATACTCGGACTGGGTCAGACGATTCCTTCTCTTGCAATATTAGCCCTATCGATGAGTTTTCTCGGCATAGGAACAAAACCGGCTATTTTCGCTCTGACCATATATTCCATTCTCCCGATAGCACGAAATACGCTTGCAGGTATTTTCGCTGTTCCGGCTTCGATGATTGATGCCGGAAGGGGTATGGGAATGACTTCTCTCGGAATTTTGCTCGAAATCGAAATACCGAATTCGATGAAGATAATTCTCACAGGGTTCAGAGTAGCCCTCATTATAAACATCGGCACAGCTGCGCTATCGTATCTTATCGGCGCAGGAGGCCTCGGGGATTTGATATTTACGGGAATCAGTCTGATGCAGACAGAAAAGCTTCTTGCAGGTGCAATTCCAATCACCCTCATGGCCTTGCTTGCAGATCTCTTGTGCGAGCTGCTGGGATTGATTCTTGTATCAAAGGGGCTGCGACTTTCTCGGGGCGAAAAAGCTGTATGAATCGGCTGAGACCTTTTTCAGGAGATTTAAAATGAAAAAGTATTCTGAATTTCTTTCCATAATGATTATATTTTCGGTGCTCTCTTTTTCATTGCAGGCATATGCAGAAGACAGAGAGATCACTTTAGGAGGTAAAAATTTTACGGAGCAGTATCTTTTAACGGAATTAGCCGGTATCCTTTTGGAAAAATCCGGGTTCAAAGTAAATATGAAAACCGGAGTTGGTTCGGTTATCGCCCGAAAATCATTAGAAAACGGGCAGTTCGATCTGTATTTCGAATATACCGGCACAGCATACACAGTTTATTTTGCACAAAAAGACCGTGAAATAATGGCCGATCCGGATAAAGTATATCAGTGGGTGAAAAAAGCCGACGAAAATAAAGGACTCATATGGCTCGATCCCATTTTGTTAAATAACACCTATACGGTTATGATGAGGCAAAAACAGGCTGAAGCACTGGGGATAAAGACTATATCGGATCTTGCCGCATACGTGAACACTCATCCCGATGAACTGGAATTTGCCCTTGAATCCGAATTCTGGGAACGTCCCGACGGTTTTAAAGAGATGATGAAGCACTATGGATTCAGACTTCCGCCCGGTCAGGTAAAGAAAATGTCCGTAGGACTCACGTATCAGGCATTGAAAAACGGACACGTAAATTCCGCCATGGGGTTTGCCACGGATGGGCGAATCGCTGCATTCGGATTTACAAGCCTCACTGATGACAAGTCTTTCTTCCCGGTCTACAATCCGGCGCCGGTGGTCCGGAAGAAAATCCTGGACACCTATCCTCAAATAAGATCCCTTTTGAAGCCGCTTGCCGCGAGTCTTACTACCTATGAGGTGCGCATTCTGAACTCTAAAATCGATGTCGAGCATGAGCCGGTCCGTAAGACTGCCGAAGCCTGGCTCAGAAGTAAAGACTTGATTAAATGAACAGACCGAACCGATCATAACCCGATTCTCGTCCCGATTTCGTCCTTGACTATTGGAAGCAAAAATGATAGTAATTCCTCAAGTTTGCCCAAAATCAAAATAATCAGTTAAAAGTATCGCCTAAGCAATACCGGATATCTGGACGAAAAAGCCTCATACATAACAGTCGAATCACACATACGCCGGACCCTGTTCGACCGGGGATGTGACGGCCTGCAGAAGGGCATCTGCAGCAAAGGATAATGAAGAAATTCGGTTGCTACCTGCGTGGAAACTTTTTTTCGCCCTGAACTCGGAAGTTCTTTTTTAAGTAATGGTTATTTCAGGCGATACCGATTGAAGAGAGGACAAAATGGGAAACCATACCGTAGAAAAGATCGGCGGCACGTCAATGAGCAAGTTTTCGGACGTGCTGAATACGATATTAATCGGGAATCGAAAAGAAGAAGATCTTTATAACCGTATAATTGTTGTATCAGCATATGGTGGGCTGACCGATATGCTGCTCGAACACAAAAAGTCACAAGAAGCGGGCGTATATGCTCTTTTTTCAGATAATGATTCATCCTGGGCGTGGGGAGATGCCATAACCCGCGTCGGTGAAAGAATGTGCGAAATAAATGCGGCACTTGAATCGCTGGGACTTGATTTATCAATTGCGGACCGCTTCGTGAAAGAACGAATAGAGGGAGTACGCAGTTGTCTGCTCGATTTGACTCGCCTCTGCTCATACGGACATTTTCAGCTTGACGAACATCTGCTGACTGTCCGGGAAATGCTGAGCGCTCTCGGTGAAGCACATAGCGCCCATAACACCTTTCAGATTCTGTCCAAAATGGGAGTCAATGCAAGATTTGTGGACTTGAGCGGATGGATGGAAACGGAAACCCTCCCGTTTGATGAAAAAATACTGCATCATTTCCAGGATATTGACTTGAGCAGCGAGTTGCCGGTAGTTACCGGATATACACATTGTAAAGAAGGAATTATGGGTACTTTCGACAGAGGTTACAGCGAGATCACATTCAGCAAAATCGCTGTGCTTACACAGGCACGGGAAGGAATTATCCATAAGGAATTTCATCTCAGCAGCGGGGATCCGAAACTTATCGGCGCTGATAATGTAAAAACAATAGGACACACCAATTATGATGTTGCAGATCAGCTTTCCGATTTGGGCATGGAAGCAATTCATCCCCAGGCAGCCAAAGGAATGCGCAAAAGCGACATTCCGCTGCGCATAAAGAATGCCTTTGAACCCGAGCATCCCGGCACGCTCATTCAGACTGAATATAAAAATGAATCACCGAAAGTGGAAATTATCGCAGGCCGGAAAAAAGTAACGGCAATTGAATGTTTCGATCAGGATATGGTAGGCCGCTACACCCATGATCAGGAAATGCTGAAACATCTGTCTAAATTTAAAATCCGGTATCTTGCGAAAGACACCAATGCAAATACTTTGACCCATTATGTGGCCGAGCCTCTTACTATTATAAAAAAGCTCGCTGACTGCATCCAGGAATCTTTCCCGTCTGCAGACATAATGATTAAAAAAGTCGCGCTTGTTTCCGCTATCGGAAGCAATATGACCGATCCCGACGTGTTGTTTCGAGCCGTCAATACGCTGACCCATGAAAACATCAAGATACTGGCAGTTCATAAATGTATGCGTGATACCGATATTCAATTCGTTGTCGAAGAAGATGATTTTGAAAAAAGTGTATGCGCGCTTCACAAAGAATTGATTGAAAAAAGCTAAATACTGTAAATGTTCCGCCAGGCGCCCATATAACACTTTCACCCATTGTCCATGGCAGCCTCCGGCTGGATTTCAGAAAGCAGAAGTTAGATGCTCGATACCCGCATCACATACTCTATTCCCTGGAACCTGTTTTTGATTACCGCGGGTTCGGCTGTCATTGCCATTGCCTTAAAGGGAATCGCCTTCACGCATACCTTTATACCGGGAGGAATTTTCGGAATGGCCTCTCTGGTCTATTTTGCCGGGGGCATGGGCAAGATAAGTATATGGTACCTGTTATTCAATGTACCTTTGTTTATTATTGCCTGGAGGTTCATCAGCAGGCGTTTTCTCTGGTATTCACTTTATGCAATGGTTGCCTTTACGGCAATCTACACGTTAACAGATGTACATTTTCAAATAGATACCCAGTTGTATGCGGCAGTTATCTGCGGAGTTATATCAGGTATGGGAGCCGGCATTGTATTGCGTTCACTCGGTTCAAACGGCGGCCTGGATGTAATGGCCATATTATTTTACCAGAAATTCAACATAGGCCTGGGCAAATTTTACTTTTTCTTCAATGCTGCCCTCTATGGCTTATGCTTCATTTATTTTGACAATGACCTTGTCATCGCGTCCATGATTATGCTGTTCTGTACCTCTCTTGCGATGGAGTATGCACTTTCCATGTTCAGTCAAAGAAAAATGGTATTGATTATTTCAGATCAGCCCATAAAAATTTCCGAAACGGTAAATAAAAAATTCAGGATGGGATCAACGCTTTTGAACGCCATCGGCGGCTTTTCCGGGACACAAAAACAAGTGGTTCTTACGGTTATCAATAACATCCAGCTCAAGCGGCTAGAAGAAATCGTCTTCACCATCGATCCCAGGGCTCTCTTCATTGTCGAAAATACCTTCTCCGTCATCGGTTCCAACCTGGCACGCCGCAAGGTCTATTGACGGGTGCATGGTTGCATAAGATCTTAGCACCATCACAGGTTCGCATGTTTTCACCCCGGCGGCGGGGCTTGTCTCCTTCATGAACAAGGAGGAATATCAATCTCTTCCCGTCAAGAATTACCAGTTCGGTTCACATCCTCAGGCGGGCGGCATCTACCGTTCTATGTTCTTGACAACAGGGCCGGTTTATCTTATTGTGCCAAACACTTTTGCCTTTCTCAAAGAGGCAATCGTCTTGCCGCCCAGGATATTGAACGAAGCAGTGAAAGGCACCCTACAATGAAATATTCGCGCTCGTCGCTCAATCATGGATATGCCAATCAAATCCTTACAATAGATTTGAATGAAGGAACTATCGTTGCATCAAAACTCAATCCCCTTGTCAGGGATTTTTTCATAGGCGGTCGAGGGTTGGGCCTCTATATGCTTCACCGGCGGGTGACCGCCGAGATGACCGCCTGTGATCCCGGCAACCCGCTGATTTTTTCGCCCGGACCCCTGGGAGGAGTCCCCCAATTTCCGGGGACAAGCAAGTGCATGGCCGTCTCTTTGTCCCCCATTACCGATATTCCGGGCCTCTCCAATTTCGGCGGATACTTCGGCGCCTATCTCAAGTATGCGGGCTTCGACGCCCTTGAAGTTACGGGCAAATCTCAAGATCACTGCATGATCGTGATCGACGGTTTCAATCGGGAAGTCTCCGTCGCTGCGGCACCGGCCCACGACCATGTGTTCGATCTGGAAAATGCCATTGTCGATACATTCACCCGGCAGGGAGTGCGCAGGAATGACATATCCTTTGTGACGACCGGCATCGGCGCTGCCAATACCACCTTCGGATGCATCAGCAGCCATTATTTCGACACCGCCAAGCCGGCACACGGAAAGAAGGGGCTGTTTCGCACGAAACAGGCAGGAAGAACCGGCCTCGGCACCGTGATGATGGACAAGAAAATCAGGGCAATCGTCGTTCTGGCCCACTACCCGCGCGGAGAAAACCCCTATGGCGCAGCCGAATGGGACAAGGTGAAGCAGGCGGGAACAAAACTCCATCACATCATCAATGAGGTCGATCCTCATTCCCTGAACATGGGTCGCAAGGGTTCGGCGGGGCTTGTCTCCTTCATGAACAAGGAGGAATATCAATCTCTTCCCGTCAAGAATTACCAGTTCGGTTCACATCCTCAGGCGGATCGAATCTGTGGAAAATTTTATGCCGAGAACCTTTTCGATCACCGCGGCAGGGACGGCTGTTTTCCCGGCTGTAATCTTCAATGCACCAAGGGCGGATGGGTGACGTTATCGTCGGGAAAAAGGCGAGGCAGTGCGGTCTGGGTGGATGGCCCGGAATATGAAACGGCTGCCGGATTCGGCTCCAACCTGGGCATCTGGAATCCGGAATTTATCATGGAAGCCAATTGGCATTGCGACAATTACGGCATAGATACGATAACAACGGCCGTATTGATGGCGTTCATCATGGAATGCTTCCAGCGGGGATATTTAGTCAAGGAAGATACGGACGGCCTGGCGCTTACGTGGGGAGATGAAGAGGCGGCCCTGACATTCATTCATCAGATTGCCCGTCAGGATACGTCTTTGGCAAAAGAAACAGGGAAAGGCATGTTGAGCTTGATCGACTGGGTCGCACATCGGTATTCTGCACGAACAGGAGATCCCGATCCCCGCCAGGAGCTGGAAAAATTTGCCATGCACGCCAAAGGCCTGCCCTTTTCTTTGTACCGGACGCATCGCTCCCTGTCGATGCAGGCTTCGTATGCCGCCGCCAGCGATATCGGCGCTCATCACGCCGCCGCGTGGCTGGTCAAGGTGGACTTGCTGGGCGCCTTTCCGACCTTTAAAGAAAAAGCCAGGGCTCTGATCACCTATCCCCGCGTCCGCCTGGGCAACGATAATCTCGGCCTTTGCAAACTGCCCTGGGTGGACGTCTTCAATCCTGAATCCGAGAAGATACACAATACGGACAAATATATTAATCCTGCCTCCCAGCAAATCTATGCCGATTTTTACAACGGCATGCTCGGCGTCGATATGACCTGGGAAAAAATCTTTGAACAGACCGATCGGGACATAAACCTGCAGCGGGTTATGAACGTCATGCGCTACGGCGCCGACACCGCCGCCCATGACTGGATTCCCGACAGGGCCATCGGACCGGTGGACGACTTCCTCTACGAATCGGAGCAAGAATATTACGACAGGGATTTCTCAAGGATGCTCGAAAAGCCTCTCGGGGAAATCCAGGCCATGCCCGTCGGAGAACGGCGTGCCGGCCTTATGAATCTCAAAAAAGAAGAGTTAAAAAAATTGATCCGCGCATATTACGACGAAAGAGGCTGGAGCACCCTGGGCATACCGACCGTCGCCACCCTGCAGAAAATCGGCCTCTGGGAGTTCCTGAATCAGGAAAACCAGGACAAGCTCCTGGAGCTTGACAAATCGGCGCCTGCCCCGAATGACTAGGCATATGGCGTCAGCGCCGCCGCTGCGTACGTGCACATAAAACGGCCGCCTCGGGGCAGCTGCACTTCAGGCTGCGCCTACCCGCAATCGGCACAAATCTCGGCAGGCAGGTTTTTAATGCTGGCAGGCAAACGTCGTCCTCCGGAATCGTAATCTTCAGATCGACATTTCTATGGTCTTATCCTTGCCGCGATCTGATTTCTTTCCCTTATTCACCAGAATATCCTGAAGAATGAATTCCAGGTTGTAGGTGAAGTATCTCTTCGGCAGATGGGTGCCGCGGTTT
>JALNXD010000041.1 GCA_023230565.1 Syntrophales bacterium | reverse complement strand
CGGCGACCTTCCTCAGAATCGAGGCGGGGAGCTACGCGGGGACCGGTGCGAACCACCTGGAGACGGCGGTTCAGACGCTTTCGGCGGTAACGGCTGCGGGCGGCCTCTTCGTGACGGAGACGAACGCGCTCGCCGTCGACCGGATCGCGCAGTTCACGGCGAACCGTGTGGCCGCCGACGGCACGGCAACGGTTGCGGCGGCGACAACCGACCTTGCGCAGGAAGACCTGGCGGTTGCCGGGGACCTGGTACTGACCACCGTAAGCGGTGCTCTCATGATCGAAGGCGGCAGCGACACTGCAGCGGTAAGCGCGGCGGGGAACATCCTCCTTGCGGCCAACGAAACAGCCGAAGGACTGCAGAACGATTCCGATATTACTGTGAATGCCGGGATAGAATCATCAGGCATGATCACCGTAACGGCGGCAGATACGATAAGTCAGAATTCGGATCTTGCAGTATCTTCCGGTGCAGGAAGTATAACCCTTACAGCAAGCGCCGGTATCACAATGTCTTATGAAGCTTCATCGCTTACGCAGGATGGCGATATTTCTTATAATGCAGGCGGAAATGTGTCTCTCAGTTCGATGAATGCCGGAGCAGGTGCAATTACAATTACGGCCGGTACAGGTGACGCACTGCAGAACGATTTGCTCAGCGCGCTGACGGTTTCGGTTAAAGCCGGTAATGATATCGTGATGACATCGACGGCGGCAACAATGAGCCAAAATGGCGCCGTCATGTATGAGGCTGGGAATGACCTCATAGTGGCAATAATTGATGCAACTGGTGGCGGAGTAACCTTGAAGGCCGGAATGAGCGGGGAAATCTTAGATGCAACAGAGGATTCAAGTGTGAATGTATCTGCAGATGTACTCAACTTTATCGGTCGCGGTATCCAGAACAGGGTTGCTGAAGCAGACGGCCTGATTATGGCGCAAATGAAAGAAAAAGCGATAGAGACGAACGCTGCCGATATCTATGTAGCCAGCAATGATATAAAACCCACGAAGCTGGACATCCAGATAGGCGAAAAGGCAACGGCAATTTTGCGCGATGCGGAGGGCTGGTCGATTCAGTTTGTGAATGAAGGCATATTTATTCCATCATTTACGTATAACACACTCAACGGGATTACAGCCCCTTCATCAATATATGGTTTGACGGACTGGGCGTATGCAAGGGAAATCAATTATCAGCTTCTCGATCATCTGGCTGCCGATACGGAAATGGTCAGAAGATTGACGCCTTCCGAGGTGCAGGAAATGATTCTCTTTGCTGATGCAGGGCAGCTTTATGGGAGAGAAAGTTACTCCGAAAGCGGTGTTCAGTTTTTGTCGGTACTAGCGGAAACTGATGATGAGGAAGAAAAAGATGATGATCCCTTTAAGCTCGATGTACTGGCAGTAGGCGATCCAAGTATGATTCCTAATTTTGAGGTTGCGGCATGGGATGCGGACGTATGCGGTAATGACTTCGAATACTGGATAGAGGATGTTGTATTTTAGAATTCATTACCGTTGATTGTGATTTAGAATATTTTTCAAGCTGCAGCATATGTTCAATAAAAAAAAGAATGAATATTTACTTACGAGACATCAAGGTTGGAAAGAATGGCTTCAGGAAAAAAAATCATGGGAAGTATAGTGGTCTTTAGCATATTTTTTATGGTATGCATCATAAGTTCTGCATCAGCGATATCAGGAAAAGAGGAAAATCTTTTAACTCCGAGAGAAAATAAAATCCGTATCGGGCTGCGCAATCTGGTACAGGAGGTTGTCAATAAAAACGCAGGTGCCGTCAGTGATTATCTTCAGGCGCAGATCTCACAGGAGCACGTAAAGAGAGAAAAAGGGATTTTTGAGCCGGTCCTTAAATCCTCCTTAAGCAGGGCGGAAAACCATATCCCTAATACTGCCGAAGATCTTTTGACACGTCAGCAGCTTGAGTATTTCGAAGATGTGAATAAATTCGATGTAGGTGTCACGGGACGGGTAAATACCGGTGCAACATGGGATGTGCAATTCATCGACCGGCAGAGAAGCAGTTCAGTGATTGACAGATACAGACCGTATGAATATGAATATGATAATTCAATTAAATTGTCTCTGGAGCAGCCTATACTGAAGGGATTCGGAAAAAGTGCCAATTATGCCAAGATCAATATAGCGAAAGTAGAAAGCGAAATCGACTCTCAAAAACTCAATCAGAAGCTGATGGAGCTTGCGGCTGTAGCAGCACAGCTTTACTGGAAACTTTACGGAACACAGAAGATAGAAGAAAGCTGGCGTAAATCTCTCGATATCGCGGAAAATTCTATTGACGATATTGAAGCCAGAGCGAAGGGGGGTAAAATCGCCTATACGGATCTTATGGAAGCCCAGAGTGCGGTCAGTATTCTCCGAAGCGAGTGGTACAATGCGAAAAGCAAGGTAGTCGAAGTGCAGAACCAGCTTTTTACTTTACTTAATGTGCCGGCGTCGGAATTTAAGGAAGTACTCTTGATTGCTACGGACAATCCTTTCGGTGATTATGAAGATATAACGGATAGAGACAGGTATGTGGAACTGGCCTTGAAAAAATGGCCTGAATATGAAATTGCAAAAAAACAGATGGCAAAAGAAAAAATCCAGTTGAAATATGCTGAAAACCAGTTGCTTCCTCAATTTGATATTTTCGGTTCAGTCAGCCTCAACAGCCTCGATGACGGATATAAAGATTCGTTCCGGAAAATTGCGGATGATGAATTTTTCAGCTGGCAGACGGGAATCAAACTCAGCGTTCCCCTCTACGGCAACGCACAGGCCAGGAGTGAAAAAAATATCGCAGAGATGCGCGTTAAAAAAGCCGAATTTGAACTTGAGGCACTTGAAAAAAGCCTGGCCAACTCTGTGTACTCCAAAATAGACGCCGTCATGATAATTCAGGAAGAAGTGAAGGAATATGAAAGGGCAATGAAAATAAGGGAGCAGTTACGTGAAATAGAACAGGCGAAATTTCATTCGGGGCGCATCAGTTTAAAGGAACTTTATGATGAGGAAGAGGATTTTGTGGATTTTCAAAGAAAGCTTTTAAGCAGTATAGTGAATTTCAAGCTGGCTCAGGCGACACTGCAGATTGCTACCGGAAAAATTCTAGAAAAATATGGAATAGATCCGGCGGAAATCAACTTCAAAACACGCGTACAGGCAATGAACCTTAAGAAGGATGCTTCGAAGGCACATTAAAAACTGAAAGTCGGATTACAGCAGCGATATATTGTCCGCTCTTTGTATTTTTTCCGGGGACCGGGGTTTATTGAAGTTATTCCTTCGAATCCCTTTTTTACACAGCCTACAGTAATGACAGCGACACGCCTCGGATCGAAAAGGATCAAATCATTACAGTCAAAATTATATTATATATCGGGAAGGTAAGCGTATGAAGAAGTATATCGTCGCCATTTTTATATTGCTGGTAAGCGTATCGACAGTCTGCACGGCCTCTCAATCCTCGACCTATGAGGGAATCGTGGTTCCCGTGCATGAAATCGAGCTTGCCATGTCCCTGGATGGCATAGTGGCTGAAATATTCGTAAAAGAAGGTGATGCAGTGAAATCAGGGGACAGGCTCCTCATGCTTGACGATACGTTACAGAGACTTGAGGTGGAGCGCAGGAAAGAGATTTATTCCGACAATGCCGAAATTACATCAAATAAAGAAAACATGCTCATTATGAAAACATTGTTTGATTCTGCACACAAACTTTATAAAGAAACAGCTTCGGTAAGTCTGGACGAGGTTAAAAATCTGGAGATGCAATATCATGGATTGCAGGGAAAGGTGAACGTTGCGGAAGCGAGAAAAAAGCAGGAGCGCATAGAATACGATATATCAAAAGAAGTTCTGGCCAGGTATATGTTGCTTTCTCCAATTAACGGTACGATCACATCCATAAAGCTTGAAGAAGGCGAATGGGCAAAGACGGGCGAAACAGTAATCACTGTAGTCGATACGTCAGTATGTCTTGTCAATTTCAGCATTGAAGAGGTAGATGCGCGCGTATTGAAAAAAAGTGATGAGATTGAGCTAAGAGTAAATGACGGGAATGGGATTACATCAAAAAAGGGGACAATTGTGTTTGTGTCGCCTGTGGCAGATAAAGCAAGCGGACTTGTCAAAGTCAACGTGGAATTTGAAAACCGCGAAGGAAAAGTTATTCCGGGAGGGCTGGCAAGTATGGGATTCGAAGACTGAATGCGGTGCGAATATAATTTGTCAGGGGTTTAAGCGATAATGGAAATGCGGCAGGAAGATGAACGGGATAACGGAAGGGCGATACTGGATAAGCTAAAGGCACTTCGTTTCCATGAGGGGGATGAAAATGAATTCTGGAAAGGGATGCTATTCGGTGCTGCTGCCTTATGTAAATCCCCGGCCGCTGTTTTTATAAAAAAGGAAGATGATCAATGGAGACTATGCCAGGAATTTTACCTGAATGAAAAAGTCAGCGAAGAGAAGGAATATTTCCTTACCGTGGCACTCAATCTTGCAGAACGGGCTTCGGAAAACGGATTTGCCTTTGAAAAGTTGGATGTTGCCGTTCCCCGATTATCACTTCCTGTGGCACTGGTGATAAAAATAGATGTCGGCAAAAACGGATCGAGAGCTGTTCTTTTTCTGGTAGCTGACAGGGCCAACATGCAGCAGTTTAATGATGTGGTGGTACGCACACAGCTGATCAACGATATTCCGCTACACTATTACAACCGCAGACAGCAGTCGCTGTCTCAGGGCGGAAATGGCAGCAGCCGCCTTTTTGCAGGGATCCTGGAGATTTTGGCTAAGGTTATAGAAAAGAAAAGATATTTGCTTGCTGCAATGACACTTGTAAACGAAATTGCCAGCCGCTTCGAATGTTCTCAAGTAAGTATGGGATGGAAAAAAGGGACATATATCAAGACAGTGGCAATCAGTAATGTCGAAAGTTTCAAACGGACGAGCGAAGCAGTCCGGATTCTCGAAGGCCTCTATGAAGAAGCCTATGAGCAAAATCAAACAGTGGCATACCCTGCAATAGATGGTCATTTTACGGTTGTACGTTCGCATATGAATTACCTGAAAAGGGCCGTGTTGAATCAGGTTATTACAATTCCGGTTTCTCTTGAAAATACTGTTATTGCCGTTGTCACTTTGGAGAGAAAAGAAGAGCCGCTTACAGATTCGGAAATCGATGCCATCGAGCTGATTCTCAAGCAGACGGCGCACTGGCTTGATACGCTCTATCGAAGCGATCGCTGGGTGGGTAGCCGGGCAGTTCTTTTTTGCCACGAAAAAATCTGTTCCCTTTTAGGTTTCGAACACAGTCTTTTAAAAGCGACTGCCATACTGCTATCAGCGGCCCTGCTTTACAGCATCATCGGCGTCTGGGATTACAGGGTCGAGGGGAGCGCCGCCCTGAAAACAGACTCGGTCGGGTATATATCGGCGCCTTATGACGGCCTCATCGCAGAGGTTATGGTCCAGGAAGGCAATGAAATAGCCCAGGGAGATCCGCTCCTGAAAATTGATACACGGGAACTGATACTCAAAGAGGCGCAGGAGTCTGCAAAAATGATATCCTTCGCTCGCGAAATCGAAAAAAACAGGGCAAAAGAGGCCTTTGCGGATATGCAGATTGCGCAATCCAAATTAAACGAAACCAAGGCGGAGTTGGAAAAGGTCAGGTATTATATTGAAAGAGCGGATATGAAAGCGCAATTCGACGGTATACTAGTTGAGGGCGATAAGCAAAAACTGCTCGGCTCTCCGGTTTCGAAAGGAGATATTCTTTTAAAAATAGCGAAAATAGATGCTATTTACGCAAGCATCAAAGTGAGTGAAAAAGATATCGATCTGATAAAAGAAGGAGCAAAAGGTGAATTGATCCTTGTGAGTAAACCTGAAGATGTCTTTGATATCACTCTTGAAAAAATAATCCCTATGGCAGAAGTCGATCAGCGTGAAGGCAATGTATTTGTCGTGAAAGCTGAAATAGAAAATAATATGCAGCCATGGTGGCGGCCGGGCATGAGCGGCATTGCAAAAATCGATGCAGGAGAAAAGAAGATTATCTGGATACTGACCCACCGCCTGGTCGATTTTCTCCGAATGTTTTTCTGGTGGTAATATGAGGGGTAATCTGTTTAGTGAATCATGGTTTAAAGTAGCGGATATCCATGCGGGTCTCATATCTTCAGTGGAAGTGCAGAAACAGTATTACAGAGGAGAGCTCTGGTATGTGCTTCAAGATGCCTTCAATCAAAATTATTTCAGAATTACACCCGAGGCATATACCTTCATTGCAAGACTCTCTTCCGGAAAGACCGTGCAAGACGTGTGGGAGGAATGTCTGGAGGCCCATAAAGAGAAGGCTCCGTCCCAGGATGATGTGATCACACTGCTATCTCAGCTTCACGCACATAATCTGTTATATTTTAAAAACTCTCCACGGAATGAATTTATTTTTGAAAGAAACCGTGAAAAAAAGCGGAAAGAACTGACTGCCAGAATTTTCTCCATCATCTCCATCAAGATTCCTTTGTGGAATCCGGATGAATGGCTCTCGCGCATTCAGCCTTTTATTAACGTGCTTTTCAGTCTTAAGGGTGTATTCCTCTGGCTTGCAGTAGTGTCTGTCGGAGGAAAAACTATTATAGAAAATATCACTGAAGTATATGACCAGACCCAGGGTATTCTTTCTCAATCCAATCTTATTTTCATCTACCTGGCTCTTGCAATCTTAAAATGTTTCCACGAACTTTCACACGCAATGATTACGAAGCGATTCGGAGGCAATGTTCCGACTTTAGGAATAATGTTTCTTGTGTTTACCCCTCTGCCTTACATGGATGCTACTACCAGCTGGTTCTTTCAACACCGATGGCAGAGAGTGCTTGTTGGTTCCGCCGGCATGATATCCGACATCTTCTTCGCTGCTATAGCCGCCGTGGTATGGGCTCATACAGGCGATGGCCTGGTACACAGTCTGGCGTTCAATATCATGATTGTCGGATCGGTATCAAGCCTTCTATTTAATGGTAACCCCCTCATTCGCTTCGATGCGTATTACATACTTTCTGACTTGCTTGAAATACCGAATCTTTATATGAGATCACGGCAGCAGTGGCAGTTTTGGCTGGAAAAATATCTATTCCGGGTCGAATACGGGATGAATCCTGCCGAAACCGGCGTGGAGGCCGCATGGCTTGCCTGTTATGCCGTATGCAGCCTGGTGTATCGTATATTCTTGTCTATCGCCATTATACTCTTCGTTACTGACAGATTTTTCGCCTTAGGAGTCGTGTTAATGGCGATATTTGTCATCGGCGGAGTGCTGCTGCCTTTAAAAAAGTTCATTACATATCTTGCATCGAGCCCGAAGCTGACGAAATCAAGAAAAAGGGCCGTCCTGATTTCTGCAGCTGCGGGTGCAGCCGTTTTTTTTATCGTTGGGATGTATCCTGTTTCTTACAGCATCCGTGCACCGGGAATAATAGAATCAGAAGAATATCATAAAATATATGCCGAAACGGAAGGGAAATTGGAAAAAATCTTTTTTGCTAATGGTGATTATGTGCAAAAGGGAGATGTTATTGCGGTGCTTTCAAATTATGAACTTGAATTGGAAGTGAAAGAAGTAAAAGAAGGGCTTTATCAGACAAAAATCATGAAACAAAAGGCAATCCTGAACTCGGCGGCGGATCTTAAACCGGTGCTTGAAAGAGAAAAAGTGTTGAGAGAACAACTGGAATTTCTTAAGCGAAAAGAAAAGGAACTAATCATACTTGCTTCGAATTCAGGTGTGTTTGTGGCACCTGATCTCGAAACAATGCGGGGGCGCTGGCTTGAAAGGCAAACCCGTATCGGTACCCTTATTGCCGATGGAGGGTACAAATTTTGTGCAATAGTATCTCAGCCAAAGGCATTTAATCTTTTCAGGGAAGAAAACTATTCAAATGAAGTAAAGCTTTACGGTTGTGCAGAAGTGAGCTTTGTGCTTACGGATATTCTGGTAATTCCCTATCAAAGAGATGAACTGCCATCTGCTGCTCTCGGATGGCTCGGCGGGGGAGATATATCGGTTTCAACGGATGAAAAAAGCGGTAAAAAAGCAACGGAACCCTTTTTCGAAATACAAGGCGCCCTGTCAATGCAGGAAGATCAAGGGCCAGTGGCACTCTTGCACGGCCGATCGGGTGTTTTACGGCTTACTCTTCCTCCCGAGCCTCTAGCGGTTCAGGGTGTAAGGGCAGTCAAACAGACGATTCAAAAAAGATACAAGTTATAGTATGTCTTCGAAGCACGATATTCCAAAAGGCTTCGACGGTCTTTTAAATGATCTGAAAGGGTTCTGTAAGAGAAGAACGTTTTCACTTGCCGGATTGAAAAAGAAGGCATCCGCGGCATATGAAATATCACTTAACGCAAGCCGGCTTGACGACAGGGACCTTGATAACAGGCTTGCAGAATTGAGATCGTCAATTCGTATCGGTAAATCAGGGGACGCTCTTTTACAGGCAACAGGGTTCATCTGCGAGGCCGCATACAGAGCAGTGGGTATCCATCCTTTTATAGAGCAGATAATGGGATCTCTGCTGCTGCAGGAGAATTTTGCAATCCAGATGCAAACCGGCGAGGGAAAGACGATTACTGCAGCAGTTGCAGCGACTATATTGGGCTGGAGAGGAATACCCTGCCATGTGGTGACCTCCAATGATTACCTGGCGAAGAGAGATGCCGGGACAATGGGGCCGTTATACGGAAGATGCGGTGTGACCGTGGGATATGTTATCGCGGGGATGCAGCCGTCAGAGCGGAAAGCGGCATACGGGTGCGATATTACCTACTCGACAAGCAAGGAACTTCTGGCCGATTTTCTCAGGGACAAGATGGCTGCAGGAGATGCAGCCCTATCGGAGAAAAACGAACTTATTCATAAAATTGCCGCTTTTGAGGGACCCGGCAAAAAAGTCATGAGAGGGCTGCATGCTGCAATCATTGACGAAGCGGACAGTGTCCTTGCCGATGAGGCGACGGTTCCTCTTATTATATCTGTAACGGGCAAGAACAGATTTTTGCGGGAGGCAGTCATGATAGCGCTCTCTCTGATCGAGGATCTTTCGCCGGGTACGGATTATCTGATTGAAAGGGGCATGTATGATATTTCCATTACTTCTAAAGGAGGCCGGAAAATTGAAGAGGCACTTAAAACGCTGCCTTCCATATGGAGCTCTTATGAGAGAACCGAGTATCTTATAAAACAGGCCCTCATAGCGCGGCATTTTTATTTCAGGAATGTTCATTATGTTGTACACGAGGGGAAAATCGTCATTGTTGATGAAAAAACCGGTCGAATGATGGAAGGACGAAGCTGGAGCGGTGGACTCCACCAGGCAGTAGAGGCAAAAGAAGGCGTGGAAATGACCGATGTAACCGAATCGCATATCCAGATGAGTTTTCAGCTTTTTTTCAGACTGTATAGACATCTTTCAGGAATGAGCGGAACGCTTCAGAACATAGGCCGGGAGCTGTGGAGCATTTACAATTTGGTAAAAGTTGAAATACCGACCCATGCACCTAAACGGATTACTTTTTATCCGGAAAAAGTCTGCGCGAGCCACGAGGAAAAATGGGACTGTGTAATGACCGAGATCGTTAAGGAGCATGCCGCCGGAAGGGCAGTGCTGGTAGGAACACGAAGTATCAGGGAGAGTGAAAACTTGCATGAAAGATTGATTGCTTCGGGTGTTGAATCGACGGTACTCAATGCTCTCCACCATGAACGCGAGGCCGCTATAATTGCTATGGCAGGAAAACGAAAAAAGATTACTATTGCTACAAATATGGCAGGCCGCGGAACGGATATCCTGGTGGACAGGGATGTGATCGAAGCAGGCGGACTTCATGTAATAGCGACTGAGCGTCATGAATCGCGCCGCGTGGATATGCAGCTTTTCGGCCGTACAGCCCGTCAGGGTGTGCCTGGGACCGGACACATGATATCGAGCATGGATGATGAGGTTCTCATCCGCTTTTCACCCCCGCGGCTTGCAAGGTATTTGAAACAATACATGCATACAAAATGGGGCCAAAAAGCCGCACGTATCATTTATATGTACTTTCAGCGTCGTGCGGAGAAGACGCGATCCAAAATACGCAGGAAAATACTGGATCAGGATATGAGACTAAACAAACTTCTTTCGTTCACAAAATATTAAAGGATGGTGAAATCATGAGTCGGAACAGGATATGTCTATGGCTGATAATGATCGCGTGCACGCTCGTTCTATGTGCCGGATGCAGCGGTGGTGGAAGTACCGGAAGCAGTGTAAGTGACGGCGGCGGTAGTGGCGGTGGCGGCGTGCAGCCGGTTGCTCCGGTATCCATGTTAAGTTCGGTTTCAGGAATTGTGAGTGATGGCCCGATTGCGAATGCCAGGGTATGTCTGGATCTTAACCGAAACGGAAAGTACGATGAAGCTGAAGGAGAACCTTTCAGTATCACTAATAAAAAAGGGGAATACTGGATAGAATACATTCTCGATCCCGGCATCGAATACATGATAGTTGTGGAAGGAAATTCGACTACGCTTCATACCTATGATGTCGCAGGCGATATTGCGGGAGAACTTGATTTCACACTTTTTTTTTCGATGACTGCGACCGGCGGCCGCGGCTCTGTTCCATCGGCAGCTGCATACGTGCTTGATGCGAATCCAGTTACATTCAGAAATTATCTGACAACGCTTCAAGGGCGAATAGGAGAAATCAATGATCCTAATATTAAGAACTTCATTAAAGACCCAAGTGATAATGCGGGGATGCTTTTTACAACATATATAAAGGATCAGGCCGGCATTTCAGTACTTGCCGCACAGGCTGCCCATTACATCGGTGCAGAGGATAGCCGGCAAGACCTCGCAGCTGTACAAGCCGGGTTGGATATCTCTGCGGGGGCAGTTTTGGATTTTGCGGACGGCAGTACGTTTCAGGAACTTACAGGATCTCTCATGTACCAAAATGCGTCACTTTCGGTCATAGGAGATGTAGTTGTTGCAACACTTCTCAACGATGCCACAGTAAATGATGTGGTGTTGACTAATATGAATTCCGCCGAGATAACCGATATTCTCACTTTTACAATACAGCCTGGCCTTTTGGCCGCATATGACGTATCTGTGACTCCTTATAAAAGTGTGCTTGAAATAACAAAGTTTGAAGAGTTGAGAGCCGCAGGTGATGAGGTCGTACTGGGCGGTGATATTACCGCGAAGGATGCTGGCGGCGCAAAGAAAACGGATCAGCTGGTTTCCTGTACTGCCGTATCGACTCCGGCTGCTTTTATGGCTGGTCTGCGTTATTATTATTTTGACGGCACTAATTGGATAGATGGCGGGGCGGTTACGGCGTCGATGAATATCGGAACCGTGCCTTTCGTAATTGTAAAGCCCGCTGCCGCAAGCGACAAATCGTTAACAATCGAGGGATTAACCCAGTTACAAGCTCCGACTGTTATCATAAAAGGATACATGCCATCGGATTCTCAAAAAACGGAAATGACTATAGATGCTTTTTTGGCGCCTGCCGGGACTGATACGGTGGGTGTAAAGGTGCCCGAAGACTTTATTATTTCGGAAATTATAATAGTCGACAGCGAATTAGCCAAAGTAAACCAGACTGACATACCATCCCTGACGATACCCGTGAATGACACTTTGCTTACGACGGTTTTATCTGCCTCTCTGTCGGATGGAGGAACTGATATGATAGTTGATCCCGTTCTCTGTTCAGCTCTCAAGCAAGGCAGCCATGACCAGGATTTCCCCGGAATCGGCGCCTACATAGACACGAAAGTGATTCACAGGGGGGTAGAGCCTTTTCTGGGTACGAGTATCGAAAAAGCGGTTGCAGATCTGATTAACTTGAATTTCGAAAATTATCTCACTAAAGATTCACCGGTTTTTAACAGCGGAAGCGGAAGTTATCCCGGTGTTACTATCAATAGCCAGACCAACACCATTGAGGTATTGCTCGCGGAGGCGGACGCCTCAATAGACATGCGATGGACCTTTTCAAAAAATTCGATTGTAAGAGTGTACAGCAAAAAATATGTAAGCGGAACTTACAGTGGATCGGTGTATGATTCGACTTACACATACATGAATGCATCACAGAATATCACTAACGTGCTTTTGGAAGAAACAGTTTCTCAATATGAAAATACTTTCAATACCATCAACGCTTCCTATGAAGGAGCGGCCGTTTACAATAGAGCTGACGGTTCTGTCAAAAGTGCGAAATTCTACCAGAAAGTCAGCGAAACCAACATAGTAACCAATAAGACCGATATGGTTAATGGAATGGTTGCTATGGCAGGCAGCGGATTGTCATTTGATGGAACGTACTCCTGTCATCTAAGATCCTATGAGACAGTGAAAGGTACAGTCAATATTGAAGGTGCGACCCACGCAAAGGGATTATCTCTGGAAAATACATATTTCAACTATAATAATGTAACAAATGCATCTGCTGTTTTTTCAGCATCTGAGACCTACACGATTCCTGCCGCCAATCCGGCATGGCTTACAGGAGTATGGACAGGAGCATTTACCGATAGCTGTGATACTGCAAAAAATGATGGAGAGATAAATCTTGTTGTTACCGGTACGAATGCAACCTGGTGGGGGCAATCGGATGATATGGCAAGGAATTATGGCACTGCTGTGTCCATTGCAGACCCGAGAATACGATTAATGGATGGCGAATCGCTCTGGTCTGAAGGTGTAAAAATAAGTGATACAAGGATCGAGGGAATCTGGTCTTTCAACGGGTGCAGCGGCACGTATTACCTGAACAAAAATTAGCCGATAAGAGCCTGATAAGAGCATAATAAGGGACGGGTTCGCATTTCCGAAATGTGAACCCGTCTCCATTTGCAGATTGAAATGATTCAGTGCAAAGTACTGTTTTACATGGTATCTTGAAATTGAAATATAACTTGAAAACGTGCTTTGCGTGAGGTTCCGATGAAAATAAGCCCTTTGGCAGGAAAAAAGGCAGAGGCATCGATGTTGGTTGATGTGCCGCGGCTGGTTTCGGCCTATTACACATATCTTCCCGATCCTGACCGTCGATCTGAAAGGATTGCCTTCGGTACATCGGGACACCGTGGTTCCTCATTCGAAAAATCATTTAATGAAAGGCATATTTTAGCTGTAAGCCAGGCAATATGTTTTTTTCGGGAACACAAAAAAATTAAGGGTCCCCTTTATCTGGGAATAGATACGCACGCACTTTCGGTACCAGCCATGATAAGTGCCCTTGAAGTGCTGGCGGCCAACAACATCGAAGTTATAGTCGACTGCAATGGCGGTTATACCCCAACCCCCGTCGTTTCCCATGCGATTCTCACGTATAATCGAAACAGGACATCGGGATTTGCCGACGGTATTCTTATCACGCCATCTCATAATCCGCCGGAAGACGGCGGATTCAAATACAATCCTCCAAATGGCGGACCGGCAGACCCGCAGATCACAGGGTGGATCGAGATGCAGGCGAACGAAATTCTCCAAGACAAACTTCGGAAAGTGAAACGTATTCCCTATGAGCGGGCGGTACGTGCCCCGACAATTCACCGGCACGACTACCTCGATCACTATACCGCCGATCTTGAAAATATCATTGATCTGAAATCTATCAGTGATGCCGGGATCTCTATTGGAGCGGACCCGCTTGGCGGTGCGTCAGTCAAATACTGGGGAAGAATAGCCGATCATTATGGACTGAATCTTTCAGTCGTAAACAGCACTCTGGATCCGACCTTTCACTTTGTGGCCGTCGACTGGGACGGCAGAATCCGTATGGATCCATCATCGCGCTTTGTGATGCAAAATCTGATAGAGCGTAAGGAGCACTTTGACATCGCGTTTGCCTGCGATGCCGATGCCGACAGACACGGAATCGTGACGAGGAAAGCCGGGCTTATGAACCCCAACCATTTTATTGCCGTAGCTGTTTTTTACCTTTTTCAGAATCGGCCCGGGTGGGATATTCGCGCAGCAGTGGGAAAAACGGTTGTAAGCAGCAGAATGATAAATCTTGTAGCTGAAAAAATCGGCCGCACGGTGTACGAAACACCGGTGGGTTTCAAATGGTTTGTTGAAGGCCTTTTGGATGGCTCTTTGGGATTCGGAGGCGAAGAGAGTGCAGGGGCGTCATTTTTAAGAATGAACGGGTCGGTGTGGACGACTGATAAGGACGGTATTATACCGGCTCTTCTGGCGGCTGAAATCACCGCCAAAACCGGCCGGGATCCGGGCGAAATCTACAGGGAGTTTACGAATGAATTCGGAGAACCCGCCTACGACAGAGTGGAGGCGCCTGCAACACTGGAAGAAAAAGAAAATTTCAAAAAACTCACACCCGATAAAATAAAGGCAACGCATCTTGCCGGTGAAAAGATTAAAACCATTTTGGCATATGCCCCGGGAAATGATGAACCCATCGGCGGGCTTAAAGTTGAAACAAAAAATGGTTGGTGTGCTGTTCGCCCATCAGGCACCGAGGATATTTATAAGATATATGCAGAAAGCTTTCGTGGAAGGAAACATCTGCGCCTCATCCAGGAGGAGGCCAGGAAGATCGTAGGAGAAGCGCTGGCCTGAAAAAATTTTAATGCCGATGATTGTGGCGGCCATGCCTCAGATCATTACCTGACCTGCACATACATTTATTGCCTGACCGGTAATGCCTTTTGCTTCATCGGAAGCTAAATAGAGCGCAAGACTTGCAATTTCTTCCGGTTCAAGCATTCTTTTCTGCATATTCATATCGGTGATAAAACGTATTGCTTCTTCCCTGCTGCATGTGCGCGCTTTCGCAACAAAATCAAGAAGTCCTCCTTCACCTTCCATCATTTCCGTTTTTACAGGTCCCGGACAAATTGCATTGACAGTGATACCCGGAATCCCAAGAAATCCCATTTCGAGAGCCAGAGACCTGGTTACACCAAGCATCCCATGTTTGGAAGCTGCATATGCACTTCCAAATAGGTGCCCTGTTTTGGCGTTGACTGACAAGATATTGATAATCCGACCGGATTTCATGGGAATCATGTGTTTCAGCACCCTCTTGGTAAGAAAGAATGTGCCCGTTAAATTCACTTGAATAACATGCTGCCAGGCTTCTTCATTTACATCGAGAGTCAGTGATCTGTTCTGAAGACTGGCATTGTTAACCAATATATCGGGAGGCCCGAACCGCCTGACCGTTTCTCCGACAACAGTATCTATATCCGCAATATGTGAAAGATCTCCGGGAAAAACAAGCGCTTCACCACCTGATGTTTCAATGTGCCGTTTTACTTCTTCAAGCTGGCTTACGGTTCTTGCCATCAGGACCAGCTTTGCTCCTTCCCTTGCAAAGGCGCCGGCAATTGCACGGCCTATGCCTCGCCCGCTTCCTGTTATTATGGCGACTTTATTTTGCAGCTTCATGATCGCTTCCTTCTCGGAATCCCGTATTGTATGCTAATTGACGAATCGCGCCTTTTCCTCTTGCTCAATGTGCGATAATCTCATGAAACGCACGGGCATGTGGATCTTGACATGCAGCTTTCAGTTTGAATTCCAGGGCTTTTAAAACTTTCTTTTCAGAACTGTCCAGATGAATTCTCATTGCATTTTGAGCCGCTTTGGGATCTTTCGATTTGATTGCTTCAAGTATTTCCTTGTGCTCACAAAGGAGATTGTCGAATGTGATTTTAAGATTGACTTTGCCGTTGAGCAATACGGGGTAATGTTTAAAAATCTTGAAAAGCGATCCGGTAACGGAATTGTAAACTGCCGATGCAGCGCTGTTACGGGCTGCGGCAACCAGGGCCATATGGAATCCCAAATCTCCAGCCAACATGCTGTTGATATCCTTGATTTCTTCCAGAGAAGTGGACATTTTTTCAATATCCGCAGAAGTGGCTCGCTCTGCGGCAAGACCTGCCAATTGAACTTCGATCATCCGTCTGACTTCCAGAACCTCATGAATGGCGGACTCATTCATTTCTAGAAGGAATATACCGAAATCTCCGACACTTGATTGTCTTACAAATTTCCCTTTATTTGATGAGCGGATCAGACCGGTTGATTCAAGGATTTTCATTGCCTCGCGTATAGAACCCCTTCCCACTCTGAAAATTTCGCTCAGTTCACTTTCAGGAGGTATGCGGCTGCCCGGTTTTAATATCCTCGATCGGATCAGAGATAAAATCTGCTCTACAATTTCGCCTGGAATGGATTCTTTTTCTATGGGTCTGAAAATGTCCGACATATCCGCTCCTTTTTCTCTTTACCGGAACAGAATTGCTTCCGTAGCAGGAATCTCCGGTTTTTTTGCATTAAATAAACCGCAGCTCCGCAGAAAAGACGCACAACACTCCAAGGTTTACATACGGATATTATTTTTCCGAGCTGCCGGATAAAGACAGCAAGAGCATAATTCAGTTCTTAAATTATTTTTTTACCCGCGTCGGGACCGCCTTTAATCAGATATACATCCGTAATTTTAGCAATGATCGCGGATTTGGGATTCAGCGTCTTTTTCATGCTGTGGACCCACTCGACATCTTGCTTAAATATTTCATCGTCTGTATGAATTGTAATGTCAGCCTTTACTTGGAAACCTTCTTTTTCACCCCACCAGGAAAGTGCAAGCTTTGGATTCTCTTGCATGTTCTTCAGAGTTTTCCCGAAATACTGGTCGGAGATGAGAATTGTTTCATCATCGAGGAATTTAAATGCACCGATAGGTACGACGTTAGGCGTTCCGTCTTTTGCTGCTGTGGAAAGAAAAGCTATCCTGGTACTTTTGAGGCTGTCTTTGATTTCTTCTGTTACTCTGGCCATAATGATCTCTCCGTAGCATAATCAAGAATTGTGAGCACGGCACGTTTCAACCTGAAAAATGATGGTTCGTAAAAAGTCGATCTACTCGTTTTTTTTCATTCCGCGCTTTAAATAAATCTTGTACGTGTGTTAACTATAGATTCATGTTCCTGCAGGAATGACATTTTTACTTTTTTACGAATTCATACATATTTTGGCCAAAACCGGTTGAAAAGCAAAACTGACGGTTTTTTTAACCTTATGATGAAAATTTGTCAAGGTGTTTTAAAATTAACTTTATGCTGCTCTTGCAATACGCTCCTTATGCCCGGCCATGCCCGCATAATGGCAGAAGCAACTGATACTGCCGCATCATTTGTGTATTTAGATTTTCATATATGGAATTGTATTCACCCTGCCCATTCAGTGAAAAAGAGATTTTGCCCGGCGTGTACCCGTGTTTCGACATACAGGTTTCGCGAAACTGTTCCGGCACACTCGTGCCCGTCAGCTCCGGATCGCCGTGATTAGTGCCTTGCATCGACGGCATGGTACTCGAAAAATAGTTGATTTACGGTCAAAGCCTCATGCTCCTTAATAGGATCGAAGAAGAGGAGGCTCACGTTTATATATTTACCTTGCCGGAACGCCACCTTTTTCGAAAACATTTTGCATCATTTGCCTGGAAGCTTTTTTTTGCCGGCCGAGCCGGGGCATAAAGAAAGGAGTTTTTTATGAGATGGCAATTCTAAATGGATGAAAGGTGTGATATGACAGCAGGTGCCAGAGGGCGCCTGAAAAAAGGACACACGCAGGCGGAAAGCTATTTCCGGTAAAAAAGGCCGCGCCTTATCTGCCCAATACTAAGTACCCGAAGAGAAGCAGACGGAGAATTGGGGGGAAACGGTAGGAATCGCAATAATATGCCGCATACGAAGGGCGCGGCCAACATCATGCAAATTTTTAAAGTAGTGCTCTTATGCCGCATAAAAGTTCTTTTGTCAATCAAAAATTTTGTTAAAAATATGAAAGTATTTCTCATTCTGCAAAAGCATGAATTTACTTTTATTTTCCCCTTTTCACAGGCCCGGGGCATATTTTGCATATGGACATCTGCGGGAATTGATTTTAAAAAGAAGAAAAGGGGATGCCGGTACGGAGGTGCGCATAATTATCAACGACAGCGTAAGAGATCTGTATCTGAAGAAACGTGAACCGAATTCATGGCCCTTTCGATGCGGTAAGGAGAAACACGACAATGCATACAAAATCCGGGAAGCATAAAGAATCGGCAGAGGTAATTCCGGATCAAGAAAGCAAGGAAGATAGTCATTTTGAAGCCGGAAAATATCAGGCTATTTTAAACGAGATTGAAGACGGTATTACGGAAACTGATTTGAAAGGTACAATTCTTTTTGTAAATCAGGCAGTATGTAATTTAACCGGATATTCGAAAAAGGAGCTTGTTGGAAATAATTTTCGAATGAATGTCGATGAAGAGACGGCAAAGTTTATCGTTCGCTCTTACAATAAAGTATATACTTCCGGTATTCCCGCAAAATCAATACGGTATGAAATCGTCAGAAAAGACGGAAAAAGGAGAATTACAGAAGATACGGTATCCCTGGTAAAAAATGCGGAAGGGAAAATAATCGGATTTCGAAACGTTAATCGGGACATTACTGAAAGAAGGCGGGCTGAGAAGGAATTGGCATCGTATCGCATCCATTTGGAAGCCATTTTCAGAAGCGCCAAAGATGCAATTATCATTATTGACCCTGAATTAAATCTGATTGCTGCGAATGCTTCTGCGGAAAATATCTGCGGAGTACACGTTAATGAAGATATAGGAAAAAAATTTCACGAACCGTTATTACATTGCAATAAGAATTGTTACGGGGTCTTGCAGTCGGCCTTATCCGGCAAATCCCGGATTGATGAGTATCGCATTGAATGTAATCGAAACGATAGATTCCGGCAAATCGCGTTAGTCTCCTGTTCTCCGCTCATTGACTCCGACAGAGAATTTATCGGATTGGTCCTGATAATAAGAGATGTTTCCAAAATCAGCAGGCTGGAAAGGGAATTGCATGAAAGGCATCAATTCCAGCAGATAATCGGTAAAGATAGCAAAATGCAGGAAATCTACGCTCTTTTGGAAGATTTATCAAATTTGGATACAACCGTGCTGATTACGGGCGAAAGCGGAACGGGAAAAGAGCTGGTGGCAAGAGCGCTCCATTACGGTGGTAGTCGCGCTTTCAAGCCGTTAGTAAAAGTTAACTGTTCCGCCATGGCAGAAACACTATTGGAAAGCGAATTGTTTGGCCATGTCAAGGGGGCCTTTACCGGCGCGATTAAAGACCGGAAGGGGCGTTTTCACACAGCTGACGGGGGAACAATACTTTTGGATGAAATTGGGGATATCTCGCCTCAAATTCAGTTGAAGCTTTTAAGAGTGATAGAGGAAAAAGAATTTGAGAGGGTGGGCGAGTCTGATCCTTCGGAAATTGATGTACGAATCATTGCCTGCACAAATAAAGATTTGAAGGAAAGAGTGCGGGCAGGGAAGTTTCGAGAAGATCTTTATTACCGCCTCAAGGTTGTAGAAGTTGACCTTCCTCCTCTCAGAGAAAGAAGTGCCGATATTCCTTTGCTGGCTGATCATTTCTGTGTGTCCTTTAATAAGAAATTAAGAAAAAATATTGAGGGGATATCCAGAGATGTCATATCCCTTTTTATGAATTATCCATGGCCGGGCAATATAAGAGAGCTTGAACATACGATCGAAAGGGCATTTATAATGTGCCACGGCCGGACAATTACCCTTGAGCACATTGCAAATGAAATAAAGGATTATGCTCCGGTTCACACTTTTACGAAAACGAAAAATAAATTTACAGATATAGAAGAATTGAAGGAAGCTTTAGGCAAAACAGATTGGAATATATCCAAAGCGGCACGATTCTTGGGTCTGAGCAGACAGACAATTTACTTGAAAATGAAAGAATACGGGCTGGAAAGGCCAAAGGAATACATGTAAATTTTACAGTTTTGTATTGTTACAGTTTTGTTAAATATTACATCATACGATAGTATCAGGCAAATCTTTCCATAGATAAATAATTGTTTTTACATATACTACTATCTGCCAGCCGTATTTGGCTTTTTGGCATTATCTTTGATGGTTCAGCAAAATCATCAAAGAAGGCTTCTTCAAAAGTCAGATGTTGCTGTGCGCTTCATCCTTCGCCATTGCGGCGTACGCCTATGTATGGTTCATTTCCAGGATTCGCACGCACCGGCCCGGGAGCTTCTAAGTAAGTGAATTTGCGAAACGTCACTTACTTCCCGTTATATTGCCGGTGTAGCTGGCCAGGAGTAAGGAACTTTTTACAAAGCTATTTCATTTTATAGTATTTCGGACTTTTGCGAGTCCGCCATCAATAATAAAATAGAAAAAGGAGTGGAATTATGGCTATTAAAACCCCGGGGCAGTATGTAGAAAGTCTTAATGACGGCAGGATCACATATGCCAATGGCGAAAAAATCGGAGATATTATCAATAACAATAACAGCGCGTTGAAAGCGGGACTGCGGTTTTCTGCCTTTGAATATGAGATATGCGCCAATCCTGAATTCAGGGACCTTATGATTATCGAAGATGAGAAAGGAGAGCCATATCATTTTGTACTGAGGCCTCCGACCAGTTCAGAGGACTTGTTGCGGAGGCGAAGTATAGTCCAGAGGCTGGCAAGGATGTGCTGCGGCATGCCGGGAGGTGCGCATTGGGTGGGTATCGATGCCCTGCATGCGGTTACGGCAGTCAGTCGTCAGATGGATACACAGCTTGGCACATCCTATGGTAAGTATGTTGAAGCGTTTAGAGAAGAATGTAAAAAGAAGGATCTGGGATTATGCGGCGGCATGACGGATGTGAAGGGGGATCGGAGCAGGCGCCCTTCGGGGCAGAAGGCCCACAAAGATTTCTACATACGAATTGTAGATGAATCAAAAAGCGGTATTACGGTGAGAGGGGCATTGGCTCATATTACGTTCGCACCCTACACTAACGAAGTTATTGTCCTTCCCTGCCGTGCAATGAAGGAGGAAGACAAGGAGTATGCCGTTGCGTTTGCAGCTCCGTTGAACAGTAAAGGAATCACTTCCATTTTGCCGCGACCTGAACTGGCTGAAGAGGGCAACTATTTTGATTACCCGCTCACTGCAAGACAGTATACCGCTGATGCGATGATCATATTTGATGACGTATTTATTCCCAAAGAAAGAGTATTTATGAAGGGGGAGTGGCGATTTGCCGGGCCGGCTGCATATATGTTCGGCAACTTTCACAGGCTCAGCGGCGACGGCCGCAAGATTGTAGATCTGGAGAATATGATTGGAAGCGCGTTGCTTATAGCCGAGTATAATGGTTTGACAAAATACGGACATATACAGGATAAGTTATCAGAGCTTATTTATTATGCGGAAACTTCGGAAGCATTGGGACGAGCTGCGGCGCTGGATTGTGTCACCGATCCCGAAACGGGATTTCTCTATCCGAATCCTATGATCTCAAACCTGGCAAAATATACTTTTGCCAATAACTGGCATTGGGCTATGAAAACGGCGCAGGATATCGCGGGCGGGCTCGTTGTGACGATGCCTTCTTCCAAAGATTATCACAATCCTGAATTGAAACCGGTATTTGACAAATATTTGCAGGCAAAAGAAGGAGTTGAAACTGAAGATCGGATTCGTATCCTTAATTTAATTCGAGATATGTCTCTGCCGGTTGAAGCTGTCGGTACAATTCATGGAGAGGGCTCACTGATGGCCCAAAGACTTAGTTTTCTGGCCACAGTTGACAGAAAAAGATATGAGTCGGCGGCAAAAAGAACTGCAGGAATAAAAGATGACAGTCCGCATCCTGCGTACAACGGGCTGCCGGAGTTATCCGAGATCGATCACATATTGGAGAAAATACAATAACATCACAGCGTATAACTTCAAAAGGTCAAAACAAAAAGGAGGGGCATATGCTAAAAAGAATATTGATGATGGTTTTGTGTATTTCGAGTGCGATTATCGTGTCCGGTTCCATTTGTGCATCTTTTGCCGAAGATCCTGTTAAGATAGGGTATATCGGTGCTCTTTCAACTGTGTATGGTGAAAGCAATCTTGCATCCCTTGAAATAAGTATCGACGAGTTGAACAAGGAAGGGGGAATCCTGGGCAGACCAGTCGAGCTTATAACAGAAGACTGGAAAAGAGAAATTCCGCTGGCTGTTGCGGCGTATAAAAAATTGGTGATGAAAGACAGGTGCCTTCTTGTATTTGCCGAAGGTACAGAGGGGAGCATGGCGTGCGCGCAGACAGCTTCAAGGCTCTATCCCAGTTATCCCCACGTACTTTTTTCGATTTGGTCCAGTGGTCTCAACATGGATATTGTAGCCGACGAGTACGAGAAATATAAATTTCTTTTCCTCGTATATCCTGGTGTGTCGGATACCTATAACCCCGCTCTTGAAGTGCTGGATTTTTTCAGACAGACAATCGGCACCCGGAAGCTTGCTCTTCTTATAGAAGATATTGGCTGGACCGAAACGTACCGGAAAGGAAAACCTGGTTCCTTCCCACCGGTAAAAGAATTTGCAGAAAAAGGCGGAATTGAGGTTGTATACCAGACAACAACCGATATTAAAGAAAAGATGTTCTTGCCGATTCTGGAAAAAGTTGCCGCAAGCGGGGCCGATACCATATGGTTTTTCAGCGCCTATACCGATACAGTGACATTTGTCAAACAGTGGGCACAGTCGCCGGCAAAAAATCTGGATGTAGTAATGCAAAGCGGGGCATGCAGTTACGCCTCATTTTGGAAGATGACGGGCGGGCAGGCTCTTGGAATAGCTTCTATGATGCCGGAAATAGAAATTCCTTTCACAAAGAGAACGAAACCTTTTTTAAAAAAGCTGAGGGAAAAAGGCGCCGGCCTGATGGCTTCAACTTTCAGTGCTTATGATGGCCCCTGGATTCTGAAAGGTGCAGTCGAAAAAACGGGAAGTGCCGATGATGTAGAAGCTATAATAAAAGCAGTCGAAACAGGTGAATTTCAGAGAGGTTCCTGGATCTGGAGTTTCAACCGGCGGCATGAGCCAAAGAAGGGAAGCGTATATCAGCCGTATCCTATCGGTCAATTTCAGGAGGATGGAAAATATGTCGTTGTCCATTCGAAAAATCTCCTTGAAATTACCAATCCAAACGATTCATACCTGCGTGTCAGGGATTTGAGAAAAAGGGTTGAACAGTAGCCGCCGAGAGAAAGCAGTTTAAATACCGGATAAAAAAGGTAATTAGTAATAAAAACATCCGGCATTTTAGTGTCAAAAGTGTGTGGCGACTTAAATAAAAGGAGGGAATTATGAAAAAAAGAGGGTGCAGCAAAATAAGTATGTTCATAATAAGTCTGTGTTTTTTTACTGCAGCAGGACTGGCCTTTCCAGGCGCATCTGACGCAATCCCGGGATTCGATGTGAATAAAATGTCAGATATGTCTGACTTTAATCCAAATAATCCAATAGTTCCTTCCGGGGACACAATCAAAGTAGGCCTTATTGAGGCGTTTTCGGGTCCTGCTGCCTTGTCGGGAGATACCTATACTATTTCTTCAGGATGGGTCGCCCACGATTTGAACAAAAGGGGGGGAATTGTTGTAGACGGAAAGAGGAAGAAAATTCAAATTATCAAGGGAGATGACCAGGCCAAGCCTGCGGTAACAAAAAAAGTTGCCGAAAAGCTTTGTCTGGAAGACAAAGTGGATGTTCTGATCGGTGTGACCGGTACTCATCTTACACTCGTGGTTCAAAATGTTGCCAAAAAATATCAAGTCCCGTTTATGAGCTATGCAGGATATTCAGATGAACTCATGGCTGGCAATAATTTTAATCGCTACACCTTCAGAGTCCGTCAGAATACGAGTATGCTCGGAACGGCACTGGGCTACTATTACTCGCAGCGACCTGAAAAAAAGTTTTATATCCTCTGTCAAGACTATGCATTTGGTCACGCCTGGGCTGAAGGGGTGAAAAAGAGTTTGAAACAGTATAAACCCGCGGCGGAAATAGTAGGTGAAGATTACCATCCGCTGTTTCTCAAGGACTTTGCCCCTTATCTTACAAAAGTTCAGGCAAGCGGTGCCGAGGTGATTTTTACTGCGGACTGGGGTTCAGATATAATAAATATGGTAAAGCAAGCTCGCGAACTGGCACTCGGTCAAACCATTGCAGGATATGAGCCGGATCCCCCGATGCTCCTTGGCGCTGTCGAAGGCGAGGCAGCGGCCAATTTAATCGTATGCAATGATCATTCTCTTGCCCTTGAAACGCCCGAGAATAAAGCCCTTGTAGAAAGGTATTGCGCTATTCAGCCGCAATGGGGCGGCAGGTATGAGAGCAGATTGTGGAAATATCCCTTTGGCGCTCTCGGTGCCACCATTTCGATGGG
>JALNXD010000040.1 GCA_023230565.1 Syntrophales bacterium | reverse complement strand
TCGGAAGGGATAACCGCTGAAAGCATCTAAGTGGGAAGCCCACCTCAAGATAAGATATCCCTTTTGATGGAGACATCAAAACTAAAGACCCCTCAGAGACGATGAGGTTGATAGGTCAGGAGTGTAAGTGCGGTAACGCATTCAGCTGACTGATACTAATCGGTCGTGAGGCTTGGCCATAATATTTGAATTATTTTTTTTCTTCTATTACGGTATGTAGTTGTCGTAATTTTAATACGGTTTTTCGGTGGCTATAGCGGAGAGGAAACACCCGTTCCCATCCCGAACACGGAAGTAAAGCTCTCCAGCGCCGATGGTACTGCATGTTCACATGTGGGAGAGTAGGACGCTGCCGAAAATAGAATAAAATAAAAACCTCCCGAACGGGAGGTTTTTATTTTTCCTCTCCGGCATCTCCCCGAGCTCAGCAAATTGAATCGCCAAATTATTTTCCCTTAAAAACCGGCTGGCGTTTTTCCAGGAATGCTTTTGAACCCTCCCTGTGGTCCTCTGTTTCCATACAGAATGTAAATGCCTGCGATTGCCATTCCATGAACTCTTTCATCTTCCAGTTCAAGCCGCGACGGATTCCCTCCATGGCCAGCCTTACTGAGATGGGAGGTTTACCGGCTATTTTTGCGGCTAATTCCATTGTTGCATCCATCAGTTGCTCATGAGGGACCACTTTGTTTACAAGGCCGATTTTTTCGGCATCCTCGGCTTTGATGATATCAGTGGTAAGAATCATTTCATAGGCTTTGGCAGTACCGACGAGTTTTGGCAGCACGATCAATGCCTCATCAGGTATCAGCCCCACACGGAGAAACACTTCTCCAAATCGAGCCTTTTCCGATGCGATTCTCATGCTGCACATGAGTGCAAGATCGCATCCATAACCAACAGCCGCACCGTTTACAGCGGCAATAGAGGGTTTATTTATTTCCAAAAACGGGTGAGCCCCTCCCGGCAAATGCCCCCCCTGTAAAAATTCAAGTCGAGCTTCTCTGGATTTCATTGAAGTCTCCTCAGGATTTAAAAATACATCCTGCACGTCATCTCCCGAACAAAATCCAGGCCCCGCACCTGTGACTACAAGCACTCTTACATTGTCATCTTTATTTGCCTCGTTGATTGCCTGTTCAAGCTCATCATGGGTAACCATTGTCAACGCATTCATTCTCTCAGGGCGATTCAGCGTAATAACAGCCGTTGAATCCTGGACGTTATAGATAATTTCCTTGAAGTTCATTGCGTTCTCCTTTTCGGCAGTATTTTTTATTTTCAAAGAAATAACGCGACAACAATGCAAATACGGAACAGAACTGATGTTTCTGTTTGCGGACGGACAACGAAGTGTTGAAAACAGCATAAAAGCCGTTAAAAATATTTAGATTTCTGATTTTTTGTTTTCATTTATCAAGACCATATTTAGTATATATTTTTTCATTATCAACCCCTATGCCACAGTTGATTTTCTTGACTCGAGGGGGAGATACCGACATTTTGGGTACCGAAGACGGATATTGCAGGGTTCCATCTTTTTCAACATCAACTTTTACGAAAGCGTTTCGAATCTTCCAGTGGTCTTCTTCCAGGACCTGCCTCGGCAGCAACGTTTCAACAATAATAGGAAACCCCTTCCCGCGAATAGGATCTTTTGCTGCTTTCGAACTATAATCGAGCGCTTTTTTTACAAGTTCCCTGCTTTTAATTTTGGCTAATTTCTTTTTTATTTCAGCCTCCAGTTCCTTAAGCTTTTCGACGTTATCTGTAATCCGGTCATATAAAAACCGCCAGTCGTTTTCCAGATCCCATCGTCCAAGGAGTTTGAGCAGCCCCCGGAAGTCCGCATCCGCCGCCGCTGCCACAGACACATAGCCATCTTGGGTTTCATAATAGCCGTAAGGAAAAAGGCACCAATCAAAGTTTCCTACCCTGACCCTGGGCATTTCAAAGGTAAACCCCCACACGTGGGAAAATCCCTGCCATGTCGATATTGCATCATACGTCGGAACATCTACCATCTGCCCTTCACCGGTTCGCTGTTTAAAAAAGAGTGCTGTAAGGGTACCGGCTACTGCTAATCCCGCGCTCATATAAGCAGCCGCCCACACTCCAGCTTTCAGCGGATAATTGCGGGGTTCCGGTTTCTCCGGATCTCCAATCAATGCGGGATATCCCGCCTCGGCCTGAGCAGTCAGATCCGTATCGGGAATGTTACGAAACTCCTTGCCTTTTTTTGTAAAATGACCGTAAGGCGAAATGGCCAGATATATCAAACCGGCATGCATCTGATGCAACTGCCTGTAACCGATCCCTAATTCATCCATAAATCCCGGCCTCATGGCATCGATGAGGACATCCGCCTTACCGATCAGTTTTTTAAAATTTGCGCGTCCTTTTTCAGTCTTAAGGTCTAATGTGATAAAATTTTTATTACGGCTCTCCATCAAAAAGGGGATCCCGTCTCCATTGACATTGACCCCATATTGACTTATTTTCCTTGCCGGATCTCCTTCCGGAGGTTCGACTTTGATAACCTCGGCGCCAAACTCTGCCAGCATGCACGAGCTTATTATCCCGGGGTAATTGGCTTGGCCGACTTCAACAACCGTAACGCCGTTAAGGGCCTCCGGCTTACCTTCCGCCGATGCCATCATCTCGCTCAAAAGCGCATTGAAATTGTCAAGATGTTCTGAAGCCTCTTTGCTAATGAGATGTCTCGAATATGCCTGAGTTTTTTTTGTTTCTTCTTTCATCTCCGCTCACCCCGTTCAAAATTGAATATGGGGTCCTTTTCCATGTCGTAATAATCGGGAGGCTTTTGACCCACCCGATTTCCCCAATATCCGATGACATGATCTTTTTCCAATTTTGTGAGTTCCTCTTTTGACAATCCCAGGAGGGTCTGAAAAATATAGTGATTATGATATCCGACAGGTCTTGACAAACTTTTGAACCTTTCAGGAGTCTTTTGCAGTGCCACCCCTGTGCCCGGCCAGGTTCCCTTTCCATACATATCATCTTCAAAATGTACCAGACTCCCCCGCTCCCTCCGCCACTCATCATTAAACATACGTAAATCATCCATAACAGGCGCTGCGGCGAATCCTTTCTCCTTCGCCGATTCGATGATCTCGGACTCCGTTTTTGAATGCACCCACTCTTCCAATATCGCACAGATCCGGTCTGCATTGTCTTCTTTGAGCCGCATTGAGCTTTCCATGAATCGTGTATCAGTCATCAGATCCTTTCTGTCCATCGCATTCATCAAGGCCATAAACTGCTCATCAGTGGCAATGGCGATGGCCACGAATTTTTCGTCCCTGGTTTTGAATATGCCCGAGGGCGCCATTGACGGATCGACATTTCCGGTATTCTTCAGATCCTCCCCCGCTAATTCCATGTAGAACCAGTTATGCATCATCCTCATCAGCGTTTCCGTCTGGGTCATGTCTATAAACTGCCCTTCCCCTGTTTTTTCTCTGTGATTAAGAGCCGCCAAAACACTTATGGCTCCAATCAGTCCAGGATAGAAATCTCCATAATAGTCCGGCAGCTTATAGGTTTCATTCCCTCCAAAACCCGTAAGTCTGGCCACACCGGACATGGATTGGGCTATCAGATCCCAGCTCGGGAAAAATCTCAAGGGGCCCCATTGCCCGTATCCGGAACAGCTGATGTAAATCACCCTTGGATTAATCTTGCTCACCGTCGTGTAACCGATACCCCAGGCCTCAACGAGCCCCGCCCGAAAATTTTCGACCACAACATCGGATTTTTTCGCCAGTTCCAGAATCAGTTCTTTGCCCTTCTGCTTTTTCAGGTCAACTCCCACATAATATTTATTAGGATTGAAAGATTGAAAAAAAGGCGCCGAATCCTTCCAGTATTTGGCCCAGTAACTTGCAGTCCTCCACGGATCTCCTTCTTCGGGTTCCTCGACCTTTATAACTTCGGCCCCGTACAGCGCCAGCCACTTGGAAATGACAGGACCAAAAATGACGTGTGCCAGATCCAGAACCCGGATGCCCTCCAGGGCTTCCGGCTTTTCAAAATTTCCAGATCGGTCAAATATCTTGTCGGTAAAGCTGAAATAATCCTCGGTCATCAGATTCAACCCCTCCTTCTTTTTTAAAGCCCTAAATAGGCCTTGCGGATATGATCGCTTTCCAGAAGCTCTCGACTGGAATTCTCCATCACTACTTTGCCGTTCTCAAGAACATATCCTCGATCGGCAAGCTGGAGCGCCAGCTGCACATTCTGCTCGGCCAGTAAAATAGTGACCCCTTCTTTTCGCAGAATCCTCAGGGCATTAAAGATTTCAAGCAATATCTTCGGAGCCAGTCCCAAGGAAGGTTCGTCCACCATGAGAAGTTTGGGAAGAGCCATCAACCCTCTTGCCAATACCAGCATTTGTCTCTCCCCTCCGCTCAAGAGGCGGGCCTGAGAGTTCTTTCGATCTTTAAGTATAGGAAACATCCTGGTCACTCTATCCGCTGACCGATTTCGTATCTTCCATGCTTCCTTCTGCCCTGAGGCACCCATTAGAAGGTTCTCCCATACTGTCATGTAGGGAAAGACACTTCCTCCCTCCGGTACCTGAATAAGGCCGGCCCGGACTCTTTCACCGGGTTTCAAATGATTGATGGAATTATTAAGGAAGGAAATGCTCCCGGAGCCAACTTGCAGTAATCCGGAAATTGCCTTTAGTGCCGTTGTTTTCCCGGCTCCATTCGATCCGAGCAATGCAACGCACTCTCCTTCCCCAACTGAAAAACCTACCCTTTCAAGAACCTGCACAGGGCCGTATGAAACATTGATTTCTTCTACTTTAAGCAATTTTCTCCCCCAGATAGATTTCTATAATTTCCGGATTATTGACGATTTCTTTCGGAGGTCCTGAAGCAATATTTTTTCCATAGTGAAGAACAATAACTCGCTCTGTCGCCTCCATGACTACCTTCATTACATGTTCAATCCAAAAAACCGTTACGCGATACTCTTCCACCACCTTTCGCACCAGCTTAATGGCCCGCGACGCTTCCCCCGGATTGAGTCCTGCCATTACCTCATCCAGCATTATCAACTTGGGTGTCGTTGCCAGGGCCCGTGCCAACTCCAAAAGCCGCAATTCAAATAATGAAAGATCTTTTGCAAGAACATTCCGTTTACTGAAAAGACCTACAAATTCCAGAAAATGCGATGCATCAAGCAGACTGTCCCCGTAGCTTTTGTCCGGTCTTTCTTTACCGCAGAGAACCCCGACACCCACATTGGCCAATGCAGTCAAATCAGGAAAAGGACGAGGAATCTGAAATGTACGGCTGATACCGAGCCTGCATACCGTTGATGGCCTGGCGTTCTGGATGTCGATCCCTTTAAACTCGATCCGGCCGGAATCTACCTTATAATAACCGCTTATCAAATTCATTACGGTAGTTTTTCCTGCACCATTGGGTCCTATCAAACCGACGATTTCATCCTCGGCGATGGATAACGTTACATCGTTAACCGCCAGCACTCCTCCGAATCTTTTCGTCAAATTTTCAATCTTCAGCAGCATATCCTGTTCCCCTCTACTTCTTCGCTTCAGTAATGCGCTCCCGCACGACCGCTTTTTTCATATATCCGGTTTAGCCGCAGCAGCAGTTTCTGCGCGAGGCCCTGATCATATGCTTCTTTTTCTCACTCTCATGGTCGGATAGTATTCTCTATACTTATGCCTCCTGTAGATCCCATATAAACCTTCCGGAAGGACAAACAGCATGGCCAGTAAAATCAATGGGAAAATGATGTGATGAACCGGGCCCAACGCTGTTAATGCCTGTTCCAGAAAAGCTACAAAATACGCTCCTACAATTGATCCGTAAATCTCTCCGCGTCCCCCGATCAATACTATCAGCAGAATTTTGATCATAAAATTAAGCGGCAGGTATGTTGTTCCGGCAAAGGTCCCATAATAATGGGCAAAAAACCATCCACCCACGGCAATCATCATTGATGTGATGACAAAGCAGATCATTTTCCACCGGCCGATCTTCAAACCGCATGTTTCTGCAACAACTTCATCATCATTGATAGCCGCCGCATAGAGGCCTATCCTGGAACGCATGATTTTATCCACGATAAAGAGATAGATGATCATCAGCACCAGAGAAATATAGCAGGCTGCCAGAAAGGTGATGCGAATCTTGCCCAGATTGATCAGGTTAATAACCCCGCTCAGGCCGGCTTCTCCTTTGAAAACATCCGCAAAAACAAAGGTGATTTCCAGAAAGATCAAGGGCAATACCAGGGTAATCAGGGAAAAATACAGGCCCTGGGCCAGTACAGTCAGGGGACTTATAAGTATGCCGAAGCATGCAGCCGTCAGGATTACGATTCCCAGAGTCTGCCAGGGCCCCCAGCCCCAATGAATGCTGAGCAAAGCCGCTGTGAATCCTCCGATGCCCACAAAAAACTGCGGTCCGAAGTTCAACCGGCCGGTTCCCGCCATTTGCCAGCTCAGAGGGATGGCAATCGCGGCATATATATTTGCGGTAGTCAGCAGTGTCATATAATCGGGCCTGCTGTAAATCAGCAGAGGCAGCAAAAAAAGCCCTGCCACTGCAATTAAAGGATTTCTCCAGTATCTGGGCTCAATGGCCCATTCCAACTTCAAGTTCTTCACATGAAAAACTAATCGCGATCTTTTATGTTCTAATCTCATGATCACCTCACCATAAAGATTCGCTTCTGGCGAGTCCTTGTGGCCGAAAGATCAGCACGGTTGCAACAAGAATCAAGGTCGCCAGTCCCATGAGCCTCGGATTAACCCAGAATGCGACTGCAGCAGCAAGAAAACCTACAATATAACTGGCCAGTATGCTCCCTCTGATGTTTCCTAATCCGCCCAGTATCGATACTAAAATGGCCGTCATCATCAGATCCATTCCCAGGTAAGGCGTAATTGACCAGACAGGGGCAATAATCAAAATACAGATAGTCGGAGGCAGCACCGAAAGAATCATGGCCAGTGCATAGATTCTTTCCACGCTTGCTCCCATTAACAATGCTCCTTCAATGTTCTGGCTGACCGCGCGGATAACTAATCCCGTTTTTACTTTTAACAAGAAAAAAGCGAAAATCGCGGTAGCGGCAATTGCCACTATACTGGCAATCAGCAATTGGTAGGGAATGGAAGCCTGGCCTATTTTCAGGGCGCCAGGCAAGATCATCGTCGGAATATACACTCCGGCTGTCGTTGGATAAAAGAAATTAACCGTTTCCTCTACAGCCAGACTTACCAAAATCAACGAGGTAAGGAGGAGCTCCTCTCTGTCAAGATAACGCCTTACTATCGGATAATACACGACAATGAGCGTAAACAAAACTTGAATAACAAACACGCCAAGAATTGCCCATCCTACACTGAAATGAAAATCTTTTATCAGCATCCACATGACATATACCGCAACGACAAAAATCATCCCATATCCCATATGGAAGACACGCAAGACCCCGCAAATAATTGAAAAACCAAGAGACATCAAAAGATAGAGGGATCCCAGCATGAAAGTGTAGACAATAACGAACTGAATACTTTCAAGCATAGCCTGCTCCAGCTCCTTTCTAACTCTTCTATTCTTTTCAGCTTTGCTGATTTCCTCGATTTCTCATGCCATTACCCGCAAGGCGATACTCCTGTTTTCCAAACAGAGCGTGAAACTGAGCTCTCAATGAAAAAGTCTCACATCGGCCTTTCCCCGACCTTACCGCCAGTATCGGGTTAAAATCTCGCGTGGCCTCCACGGCAAAAAATCATGATTTTTCGAAGCGCCGCTGAAATGATTTCAATTTTAACGATGAACACATTCAGCTTTTGAGTGTGCGGAGCATTGCTGTGCGCGAGGTATTGACACAGTAAACCTGTGTCGATACCTCACACAAATTAGCTCATCTTCACATTTCGCTCTGATCATACACTGCATCAAGGCTTTGATCTCAGCGTCCCTTTCTGAGCTCAGTGACGGGAACCCAGTGTTTATCAGGATTTGTCTTCTCAGCCACTTCAAAAGGAAATACAACGGGACGTGAATTATTATGCTGGAATTGTATTCTCACACTTGTCGCATAGGGATATCCGTATACGTAACTGTGAGTGTCGTCGAATTTTGCGATACCCGAAACACCAGGGCTTTCCATTGTTTCAAGCTCTTTAATGACTGCTTCTATATCGATGCTTTTGACATTATCCGTTGCCGTCTTAAATAAATGAACCGCATCATAGCTGGCGTGGCTCACCCAGTTAAGACCGTCTTTTTTACCTCTGGCATCCATTGCCTTGATATACGGAATTGTCTTCGGCGTTACGGCTGCCTCTACATTATAGGCTGTTGAGGTGACACCGAGTCCATCTCCACCGGTCATCCCCCAATAAGCGGCACTCGTCGAAGCTCCTCCGTTATTATAAAAAGGAATATCTTTTGCGCCGCTTGACGCCCACTGTTTACAGAAAATAACGTCATCCGAATATGCATTCAAATTGTAAATATAGTCAGGATTAGTTGCTGCAATCGCGTCAAGAATGGGCAGATACATTTTTTCTCTTACCGACGTCTCGCCATAGTACACTACCTTGACACCCGTGCCTTCCACTATTTCTTTAAAGGTCGGATATTTTCCGGGGAGCCCTTTTCTGAAATATTCCGTCCACTGGGCATCCTCAATAATCAAGGCCATTGTTTTTGCCTTCGTAAAATGGTTCATTGCGATAATATTTTCTTTCATAAACTCAAAATAGGAAGTCGATTTTAAGAAGGGCCGAAAATAGAACTTATATTTTTCGTGATTTTTCTTTACCTTTTCACCAAGTTCTTCATGAGAGGTGCAACTGTTCATTGCGACATGCGGGAATTCAGGATAGAGACTTGCTCCCGCCTCCTGGCAGGCAAAATTTACTTCCGATCCTTCTGCAACAATGATCAACTTCGCCCCTTCTGTCATCACCAATTTACGGTAGGCAGCGGTTGCCATAGGGGTTTGCCCGCGCGAATCCTCTCTTATAACTTCAACTTTTGCTCCCTGAATCCCCCCGGTCTTGTTAATTTCCTCAACAGCCAGTTCGACGGCATCAAACGCGTCTTTTGCGATCGCCCAGCCCAGATTTCCGATATAACCGATCCTAACCGGTTTCGCCGCTTGACACGGTAAAATCCATGCCATCGTAAACAAAGCTACAGCTACAACCAAAAGAAATATTTTTTTACTCATTTTTCCCCTCCTTTTACATGATTACTTTTTGATCGACGCCTCACCAAAAGCTTCTTATGCCTGCTGAGCCGGCACATATAACGGGAAGCAGGCGAAGCTTTCACATGCTTGTTCTTTGTGTCTTTACAGGCATGAGATCTTGACCGCGAATCAGCTGTGTGTCGGATACAATGCCATCGATGCGAAGCGCCCGTCCCGGCTGTATCTGTGCTTCCATGCGCGAGTGCGCCGCGACAGCTTCACGAGACGCTGCATGCCGAACCGAACCACAATTCTGAACAGGCAATGCTCATGCCTGTAAATCGGAAAATCAATGAGCTCTCGCATTCGCTTATGCAGAAGTTTACTCACCTCACTGCCGTAGCAAGAAAATGGCAAACCGGAAACAATCGTGCATATCATCATTTAAAGGTTTTTCTAATCTCCCTGAAATTACTGTAGTATTAGAAAAAGAGAACTTTACATTGAGTGACTCTAAAAACCTGAAAAAGATACATTAAGCTGCATCAATATCGGGACACATCCAGTTTCCGCAATATTTGTGCCAAGGATCATGAACTGAAAAAAAGGTGAATTTACTTAATTGATAAGAGAAGTTGATAATGACAATCTTTTGCGTAAAAAATTGCAACATGTTGCATACTACAGAAGTGTTACGCTACAGTTTTGTCGCATGCATTACATTCTGTCCACCTCCGGAAGGCGGTACTTATGAATTTTTCTGTAAAGGGTGCTTCAGTCTATTCCAAGCAGGCGGGCTGCTTTTGCTTTGTTCCAGTACGTCTTGTGTAATACCGCAAGTATTTCTTCCTGCTCATCGGCAGGTCGTTTTTTGACTGCCCACCTTTCGCAGCCGTGGCATCCTCTTATTTCAGCAGGCAAATGACCAAGATATATTTGAGGACCGTGGCAAAGCACAAATGCGTGTTCTATGCTGTGCCTCAATTCTCTGATATTGCCCGGCCAGGCGTAGTTCATAAATGCCTCGAGGACTTCATCCGATATCCCTTGAATGTTTTTTGAAAAATTTTTGCTGAAAATACTCAGAAAGTGATCGACCAGCAGTGGAATATCTTCGGTCCTCTCTCGCAAAGACGGCATTTCAACTTCAACCACTTTCAAACGATAGTAAAGATCCTCCCTGAATTCACCTAACCGTACCTTCTCCTTCAAATCCCGATTCGTGCAGGCAATTACCCGCACATTCGTCTTCATGGGAACAGATTCGCCCACTCGCTCATATTCCTCCTCTTCAAGAACTCTCAGAAGCTTCAGCTGTATCCTCGGAGATACATCCCCGATCTCATCCAAGATTATTGTCCCCCCCGCAGCCGTCTGAAAACGCCCCTGGGTGTCTTTTATCGCTCCCGTAAATGACCCTTTTACATGGCCGAACAGCTCACTTTCCAGCAGGCTCTCCGGTAACGCAGAGCAGTTTACCGTAATTACAGGCTTAAATGCACGGTTCCCACTGTAGTGAAGAGCCTTCGCAACAAGCGATTTCCCCGTCCCGCTTTCACCCGTGATCAGAACTGTCGTCTCCAGATCAGCCAAACCGCTTAACAGTTCGTAAATATCCTGCATCTTGTCGCTCTTGCCGAAGATCTTCTGAAAATGATGCCTTTCTCGCAGTTCCTCTTCTAGATTCGTGAGCCTTGTGATATCCCGCACGAATACTACTATCCCCATGAATTCATCCTTGGGACTCAAAAGCCTTGAACCGGTAATGATCACCCGCTGCTGAGGACGTTCATAGTGGTTGCATCGTATCTCACATTCTTTTATCGCCGTCTTGTTGCTTAACGCCTCCTTGATGATATCAAGACAGGTCTTGTCACAGTGGGTCGAACAATATGAAAGCGCCTGCCCGATATTTTTCTTCTCGGCCAAACAGCAAATGTTCTCTGCAGCCGTATTCGCTTCAACTATTATCTTGTCGGAATCAAAGGTTATTATAGCGTCCTTGGCACTTTCAAATATCGCCTGCAGATAGCTCCGGTGTCGCTCCAGTTCTTCCTCCGCTTGTTTGCGGTCCGTTATGTCGCGCGTGACGCTCCGAAAACCTACCCGTCTGCCTTTTGAATCTTTTATTAAGGATATCGAGTTCTCTATTATCCTTTTATCTCCGTTTTTGGTGATTATCTCATAGTTAAATCCCTTGTTCGGAACTCCCGTATTAAATACTCTGTTGTAGGCGGCAAACACCTGTTTGGCTACCGAGCCCGTCATATATTCTCTGTAGTTGAGGCCGACAATCCCTTCCATGGGGTATCCGATTATTTTACTGTACGAATCGTTACAGAATACTACGTCACCCCGTAAATCGACTTCTACGTACCCTTCCTCTATCCCCTCGAGTATGGTTTGATGCGTCTCCTTCAGAGCCCTTAACGTTCTTTCAACTTTATTGTAATCGGACGATCCTATCTCTGAGACTTTCATGTTTTGCTCCGACTGCTCTGACGTTTTTTTCATCGGGATTCCATAAACGTCCGTTCAGGAAACTTCTACGGCCATCTATATTGATGGTTTTGCAAAAAATCTACTTGGCTCCTGTTCGTCATTTCGTGCGTTGAATAAAACATGATTGTAACTTTTAAGATTCTTGCTTCTAAGCAAGTGACTTGGGAAATGTCACTTACTTTCAATTATTTTGCCGGCGCGGCCGAGATGAGGAGCTTCTAAGTAATTGAATTTCGGAAACGTCACTTACTTTCAATTATATTGACGACTTGTCGGCATGGTGAGCTTTTTACGAATCAATTATTTTTTACAAGTTAAAAGAACAATGTAATTGAAGTGCCTGTTATGTGACTTTTACAATTTTGACATGCAAGGATTCTTAATTTTCAGCCCGCAAAAAAGGATAACCGAAACTTGTGCTGAAAACAATACCACTGGAGGATGCAGGAACAATTATTTCAAATTTCCCTGTGTGTTATTTTTTTCGCAACTGGAAATCAGGTTTCCTTTTTTCAACAAAAGCTTTCATACTTTCAACCTGCTCGGCAGTTCCAAAGCAGAGGGAATTTACTTCCAGTTCATAATAATCGGCTACCGATTCAGGAGAATCATTTTGAATGCGCAGTATCTGCTTGGCCATCATTAACGCGTTGGGGGACTTATCCATCAGTTTGCGGGCAATTTCGGTTGCCTTTTCCATCAATGTATCATCCGGCACAACCCAGTTCACTAATCCCATCCTGTATGCCTCCTGCGCCGTTATCGGTTCTCCCAGCATGACAATCTGAGCTGCCCGGAGGCGGCCCACCAATCTTGGAAGATAGGCGGCGCCTTTTAAATGTCCCACGTTTATTTCTTGCTGTCCAAAACGCGCTCCCTCGGCTGCTACAAGAAGATCGACAGCGAATGCTACAACCGCTCCTCCTCCGTATGCATATCCATTTACAGCACCTATAATAGGTTTGCTCATGCCAAGCATTTGCTCGCGAATATCATGATACCATCTGGCATACGTTCTATATTGGAGGGAGGTTTGATCTGCCATTACAGAGATATCAGCACCTGCGATAAACGCTCTCCCAACTCCGGACATAATAATAACTCTGATTGTGGGATCATTCTCCGCATCGTGCAAAGCCTCAGAAATCTCTTTCTGCATTTCATCATTCAATGCATTCATTTTGTCCGGTCGATTAAAAAATAAATTGCATATCCCTTCATGAGCTTCCAGTTTCAAATATTTATAATTTTTTTTCATATTACCTCCAGTCAGAATAGATCTAAATTCCTAAATATGCTTTTCTGACATGATCATTATTCAAGAGTTCTTTTCCTTTTCCTTCCATTACAACTTGACCGTTTTCCAGCACATACGCTCTATGAGCAATACTTAATGACATGTGTACATCCTGTTCAACTAAAAAAATGGAAACCCCGGATTCATTTATCTTTTGTATTGTTTCGAAAACCTCAGCCACAATTTTGGGAGCCAGCCCGAATGAAGGTTCATCCAGCATCAGCATTTTTGGTTCGGCCATCAATGCCCTCGCTATTGCCAGCATCTGCTGCTCTCCACCACTCAGATTTCCGGCAATTTGACTTTTTCTTTCTCCCAGAATCGGGAACATGTCCATTACCTTTTCGAGCAAATTCTTGATTTTGGTCGTATCTTTCTGTACCCATCCTCCTAATAACAAGTTATCTCTTACAGACATCTTGGTGAAAATTGACCTCTCGCCGGACACTTGCGATAGCCCCATTTCGACAATACTGTGAGCGGGGATATTTTGGATTTCTTTATTTTGAAATTTGATTTTTCCGGACTTCAACGGAATAAAACCGCCTATTGAATTCAAAAGAGTTGTTTTCCCCGCACCATTTCCTCCTATTACCGAAACGAATTCCCGATCATCGACGATAATGGAAACATCCTTTAATACATGCACCTCACTGTAATATATATTTATCGATTCTATATCTAACATGGTTATTCCTTCCTGCCCAGATACGCTTCTATTACAGTTTCGTTGATCGAAATGTCTTCCGGCGTTCCTTCAGCAATTTTTTCGCCATGATTTAAAACTATTACCCATTGAGATACATTCATTATAAATTTCATAACATGCTCGATAATAAAAATCGTGAGCCCTCTCCCTGAAAGCGTTCCAATGAGATCTACCATTTCCAGTGTTTCTTTCGGAGTGAGACCTGAAATCGCCTCATCCAGGAGTAGCAGCTTGGGAGCCGTTGCCAGCGCACGACATATTTCCAGTTTTTTCTTGCTGGCAATCGGCAGGTCTTTGGGTGAAAATTCTGAAAAGGAATCAAGCTCGACTTCCTTCAGCAACTCTTTCGCTTGCTCTTTACAGGCACTGAAATCATTTGAATTTTGCAGCAGCCCTATAATAACATTTTCTATTACGCTCATATTGCTGAAGATCTTTGGCAGCTGAAATGTTCTCCCTATTCCGAGTATTGACCTTTCATGCGGGTGAAGTTTATTCAAAACTTTTTGATTAAATGTAATAATCCCTTTATCCGGGGGTATAAAACCGCTTATTACATTGAATAAAGTGGTTTTACCTGCTCCATTTGGTCCTATCAGACCAATTATTGCCCCTCGTTTGATATTAAGACTTACTCCCTGTAAGGCATGTATTCCTCCGAAATATTTTGTAATATTATCAAGTTCAAGAATATTTTCACTTGGTTTTTCATCTATATGCGCCATGTTAAAACCTTCTTCCAAATCGTTTTTTAGCCACACAGACACGGAATTTGCACTTTATTTTTCAGGAATCGGCAATTTTTTAAAAAATTTTTCATCTACCAGTGAAATCAATTTCATAATCCCGCCTGGAATAAATAATATTATTACTATAAGGATTATACCGTATGAAAAAAAACCAATCGGAGTAAACAGACCACCTATCCAGCTGCGGAAGAATGTACTTAACGGCACGAGCAATGCCGAACCCAAAATTGGCCCTGCAATCGTCCCCATGCCTCCTACGATTGCAAAAACGGCAAATTGTACTGAAAAATCTATCGAAAAGACCATTGAAGGCTCAATGTAACGGGTGTACATGCAATAAAAACCGCCACCGACAGCTGTGAAAAAACCGCTGATCGCAAATACGATGAGTTTTATCCGGTATGTGTTGACTCCCAGGCTCCTGGCTGCTTCTTCATCTTCTCCTGTCGCAAGTAAATAGTAGCCTATTTTTGATTTCGTTATTTTATATGCAGCGGCAACTGCCAGCAAAAGAAGAACATACGCCAGATAGGTGTAATATATTTCATTAGAAAAAGTCAGATATTTAAACCCTTTGGCAGCAGGAATTGTTGTTCCCAGCCCTGTAGATCCAAGCCTCCAGTATGTAATTAAAACTCTGAGTGCCTCTGCGCATGCGATTGTGGATAAGGCGAAAAAGAACGCTCTAAGCCTGAAAGTGGCAAAACCTATCAGAAGTGATAACACAATTCCACCGATGCCACTCAGAAGAATCCCGATCCAGGGCGATATTCCATAATCAGCATACAAAATACCGGTTACGTATGCCCCTATGCCAAAAAAAGCCACATGGCCAAGTGAAAACTGTTTCCCAAAACCGGAAATCAGATTCCATGCTTCAGAAAAAAATGCAAATAAAAACACCAGCGTAAGCATATGTAAATAAAAGTGTTGAGAAGATAGAAGTGGCAGTATTCCAAGTATAATCATAAAGATAAGCAATGGGTTAGGAAGCTTGATTTTTTTCACTATGCTTTCCTCTCTTTTATACCGAATATTCCATTAGGTCTGACCATGAGGATAACGAGAAATATTGCAAAATAGGCAAATGTGGTCAGCGTTGTCTCAAAATAGTAGCCAACCATTACTTCCATCATTGCAATGACGACTGCCCCGACTATTGTGCCTATTAAACTTCCTATCCCGCCAAGAACTACAATGACCCAGCAAAGCAGGTTTAGATGAATTCCTATTGTCGGATGAACACTTTCATACGTAGAAAGAGCAATACCGCTGACTGCGACACAACACAGACCGACTCCTGCAGCGATAGCATAAATTCTATGGACATTGATTCCGATCATCATGGCACCTTTTCGTTGCTCCGAAACAGCTCTGATAGCTCGGCCGATACGTGTATAGTATAAAAATAAAAAAAGGATTATTATCAAGATCAGCGCAACGATAGAACTGAATATATGAGGATAGTCTATATACTGGCCCCAAATGTGCAGTACTTCAGCACTATAAGAAGTCGAGATGCTTTTATAATCTGTTGAGAAGGCAAGCATTGCTCCGAACTGAAATACAAAAGAAAGTCCAAACGTTGCGATAATCTGCGATTCTTCAGGTGCATCCAGTAATCGTTTGAACAACCCCTTGTAGACGACTATCCCGAAGAGAAAAAATAACGGCACCAATATGATCGAGCTGACATAAGGATCTACTCTCAAGAAAAGGCTGATAAAAATAGAACCGTACATGGCGAGCATGATAAAATCCCCATGAGCAAAATTAATCAGGCCAAGTGTTCCGAAAATTATTGATAATCCTAATGCCATGAGTGCATATGTAGTACCATTGAGACAGCCATTAATTACCAGTTGAATAAAAGTTTCCATACGTTCCTCTACCATTCGGGAACAGGGGGGAGTGTCCCCCCTGTTGCAACATTAATTTCAGAAGATCGGCTACTTGATAAGCCTTTTATCGACTTCTTGCTGGTCAATGGCTCTTTCGCCAAAAGGAGGTATCGGCAGAATCGCATCGAGTTCTGCTGCCGCCTTTGGCCATACTGCATAATACTGCTTATTGAATATTTGTCTGGCAACAACGCCCGCTCTGGTATTCTGTCCGGTATTCGGGTCAAATTTTATCCCTCCGGGCCTCACTGTTGCAGTCGCTGGCAAAGAAATATCGGTAGCCACTTTTTTTATACGTTCCGGATCCAGAGACCCGGCTTCCGGAAGTACATACTCATAAAGTGCCATGGCTGATGAATACCCTATCACGACATCCGATGCAGCAGATACAGTCGTCTTATATTTTTTTTGATACCTGTCGAGAAATTCCTTATATTGAGATTGAACTGTGGGGCTCAAATTCTGGATTCCGCCCCCAACTTGATTCAAATCGATGACGTAGTTCATATCTGTTCCGAATTTCTGGAATGCCTCGGCAACGTATGCCCACGGGCACCCGTCGGCAACCCATATTTTCGGATTTAACCCATTTTTTCTGGCATCCCGGAATAAGCGGTACCCATCATCCAAATAATTCTGAGTATGGACAATATCAGGGTTTGTCCTTTTGATTTTTAAAATGAGAGAAGAAAAGTTCATTGAGTTGGGATCATAGGGAGCATCGATTACAATGTTAAGACCTAATTCCTTTGCCCTTTTAATAAAGCCATCATGACTCAGGGATTTTCCCCATTCAGTACCCTGATACACCACTGCAATTTTTATATCTTTAGGATCCATGTTTAATTTGGGCGCCATCAATTCAACGACGCAATCAGCAGCCTGTTCTCCCCAACCACTGGCCATAGGCCCAAAGAAGTATGTATTCTCGTGCCCCATTTGCCTCAGTCTATCCGCTATTGCATTAGTTTCCCAGAAAACTGCATTGTATTTGTCGGCTATTGGGTGAACAACAAATGCAAGAGAACTGGAATATACGCCAATGAGCAATTTTACTTTTTCAACCGTTATGAGTCTTTCAGTTTCAGTCCTTGCAGATTCCGCATTTGCAGCATCGCCGGTGAGCAGATAAATGTTCTTTCCGTTCCAAATTCCACCCATGTCGTTAACCATTTCAGTCGCTAATTCAATCCCCCGTAACACTTCCCTTCCTATGGGGGCTTGAGGGCCGGTTAACGGCAGGATGACTCCTATCTTCACCTCGTCCGAATCCGGGGCGGCAGTAGCAGATCCCCCCCAGAAATGACACAACATACAACAAATCAAAATAATAACAACTCTTTCAAATCTCTTCCTCATCTTCCATCCTCCTTCTTGTGTTGATATTAATGGCTCCTTGCATTATTCCTGTCGGAATAAAAAAGATTTCAATGTGTTATCATTATGTCACCAACACCTAAAGTAATTCACAAGAATTAATTGAACTTGCCTGGTCCGACTTCAAACCATGGACGGAAAATTCATATATAAATTCGGCAATACCATTTATTGATAATTCGCCTTTCGGAGAATACCAGATAATTGTTCGAACAATCATGGAGGCTATATTTCTGGCCACCATTTTTGCATCTATATCTCTGAATTCTTTTTCTTCTATTCCTCTTTTAATGATACCAGTGAGAATATCGTCATATATGTCTCTGAAGCTGATCACCTTTTCTCTGTTTTTGTGAGAAAGCCTTTCCAAACCGCTATCAAACAGGTATCTGGAAGTTTTTTGATAATTCAGCAAGTGCTTTATATGGATTTTGATGAATTCCCTTAACTGATTGCTGGGTTTCGTGATCTGATCATTTTCGAAATGTTTGATCAAGTCATAGAGTCTTTGATTCTGCTGGTACAGGAACTCAAAAAGAATATCCTCTTTGCTGTTAAAGAAGTTATAAATATTGGCAGGTTTACATTTGCATGCCTCGGCAATATCTCTCATGGATGTTCCGCTGTATCCCTTCTTCCAGAAAAGAGTTGAAGCTTTTTCAAGCATCTTGTTTTTCAACGGGCTTACATTATTGATTTTTGTGGCCAATGTTTAATTCTCCATCACGTAACTTATAAAAGAATCTGAACCAATTTGATGAATCGCTAGCCTCCAATCAGAGAGTCAATGCGCACAGTCTTAAGTCTTTTGCGACCACCTTTTCCGAATGCTTCATCATATTCCTGAATCAGCCTTTTCATGGCTTCAGAATCAAGTGCGGCATTAAGGGCTTCGTAGCTCAAAAACTCATAAAGAGCCATAAATTGATATTCCTCGTCCCCTTCCATGATTTTGTAGCTTCGTCCACTGACCACCCCGGGTAAAAGCTCAAGCACACGAGGCAGATGCTCATCATTATACCAGTGGTGAAAAGCCTCTTCTTTATCCGGGGGCACTTGTGCCATAATGACGAGCATACCTTTTTTTTCCATAGATATTCGCCTCCATTATCTGATTTCCTTATCTGATCTTTTTTAAATAGCCCTGCCCGCAAATGCTCCTTCATGGACAGCCTGATATACTTTTCTTGGTTCACGACAATCGCCGATTATATGTACCTCGCTGAAACTGCCTTCTATCCCGTCCAGCAGTTCTTTATCGGACGCAAGGCCCAACGCCAAAACGACGGAGTCACCTCTGACTCGAGTATATTCAGATTTAATGTTGCACAGAAGTGCTTCCCCATTTTCAATTTTTTCCAATTTCCAGCCGGTTAAAATCTCCACTTTTCTTTCGTTGAGCATTGAAAGCAGCGTCGAACGGGATCTGGGTTCCAGATCCGGCGCGATTTCATCCCGCATTTCAATCAAAGATACCTCTATTTTCTGGTCTGCCAAATGTGCAGCAATTTCCGCCCCCATAGCAGCGCCTCCGATGACCAAAACTTTTTTACCGACCTTGAATTTACCTGAAAGCAGATCCAGAGAATTCGTTACATATGGCTCTTCGACTCCCGGTATTGCAGGTATCAAGGGCCGAGATCCGGCAGCCAGAATCACTGCATCAGGGTTCTCTTCTTTCAATGAATCCAATGTGGCTTCACATCCATATCGGACATCCACATTCATATTTATTACCTGGTGTATTTGATATTCCATAAAATACCGCAGTTCGGCTTTAAAATCCGGAACTGACGCATATTGTAAAAGGCCTCCAAGCGTAGCCTCTTTTTCGAAAAGTGTAACCCGATGGCCCCTCAGGCGCAGTACCCGTGCTGCTTCCAGTCCGGAAGGCCCTCCGCCCACTATGCATACATTCTTCACATTGGCTGAGGAACGAATTTTCATCAGCTGTTCCCGTCCCACTTCTGCATTGACTGCGCATCTCTGCGACTTGCCATCCAGCATTCTGCCGCGACACCCTTCGTTACAGCGCACGCAGGGTCGGATATCTGACAACAAACCTGTTTTTACTTTGTTCGGAAGATCTGGATCCGCAATTAACGACCGCCCCATTGCAATGAGATCTGCGTTTCCCTTCTGCAACGCTTCTTCCGCAAGCTGGGGATCATGAATAGCTCCAACCGCAATGACGGGTATATGAACATTTTTTTTAATAGCTTCTGATAAGTGGAGAAGGTGTCCTTGTTTAAAATAGACCGGTATCACTATATGCTGGCCTGTTTCGGCCATGCCGCCTGAAATATTCAGATAATCGATTCCATGCTCCTCCAGTCTCACGGAAAAAACTTCCGCTTCTTCGAGAGTCGTTCCACCTTCAATAAATTCATCGGCACTGATTCGATATCCAATTAAATAGTCCTCACCGACACGTGCTCTGACTCTGTCGATAACCTGCAGTCCAAAAAGTCCCCGATCTTTGCCGTAGATGTCTGATCGCTTATTCGTATAAGGAGAAAGAAACTGGGCCAGCAGATACCCGTGAGCGCCATGGATCTCAACTCCGTCAAACCCGGCTGCTTTTGCCCGGTATGCGGCATCTTCAAATGATTGAATTACGGACTCTATTTCTTCCAGACTCATTTCCCGGGGTATTTCTCCGCTATAGCTGGCAATTGCCGACGGCGCGACAGGCTGATGACCTGTGATTCTTGATGAAGCATTCCGGCCGGCATGACAAATCTGTAAAATAACCTTGGCCCCGTATTCCTGAACTGATTCGGCAAGTTCCGCCAGTCCACCGATGAGTGCATCGTCGTAGACACCCATCTGGCCATAATTGGCTTTGCTTGCTTCAGTATCGATATAGCTATATTCAATTATTATCAGACCTGCGCCTCCCTTTGCCCGTTCAACATAATATTCGATGAGCTTGGGGGTAATGACTCCGTTTGGATCACAAAGACGTGAAAGCATTGGCGCCATGACGATTCTGTTGCGCAGCTTCGCCTTTCCCAAAGTAAAAGGTTTCATTAATAATGAATTTCGCATCATATCTCCCTTATTAAAAATATGGAAAGACCATCATTTGGGAAAAGACGCACGATCTCCTTATGGTCAGAGGACGCTCTATATTCCTCAAACGCGGCTTTGAATTTCATTGACTCTGTGTGCGCTATATCGAGAAGAAAAAAACCGGATGCATCATTCTGCTTTGTAAATCCGCATTGCGCCATGCATAATTGACGTCTCGCAGACCGGCTTTAATCCATAATCCAGCCCCCGTTCACATTTACAGTCTCCCCGGTAACGTAGCTTGCTCCATCTGAAGCCAAAAACACCACTACTTTTGCAATTTCTTCGGGTGTCCCGAATCTTCCCATCGGAGTGCGTTCCAGCATGGCCTGATTCAAACGCTGTGAAGCAAATTTAGCCATTGGAGAAGCTATCCGCCCTGGCGCAACGGCATTGACTCTAATTCCGTACTCAGCCACTTCGCTCGCAAGTCTTTGTGTCAGGTTTATTATTGCCGCCTTGGACGCATCGTAGTGGGCACCTGTCGCCATCGGTTCAAAAGGCGCTTTTCCTGCGATCGAAGCGATATTTACTATTGCTCCCGCCTTTTTGGAGATCATATATTTAACCGCCTCCTGCGAGCAGAAAAGTGATCCTTTCAAATTGATCCCCATGACGCGGTCCCATTCATCCACTCCTATTTCCCAGGTCATTGCGGGGCCGCCTTCGGCATTTTTCGGTGAAATCCCCGCATTATTTACAAGACAATCTATTCCGCCCAGTTCTCCGATAGCTGTGCTGATTAATTTCGCCGCATGATCCTGCCGGGCAACATCTGCTTCCACAGGGATCGCTTTCGGCCCGATGGAACGTATTCTTTCAGCCACTGCCTGGGCGCTGGCATAATCTATATCACTTACGACAATGTGTGTTCCTTCATTGGCAAAGGCAAAACATATGGCTTCTCCGATACCCCTGCCTCCCCCTGTAACAACGGCAACTTTTCCCTTTAAATTAAATTCCATAATCCCCCTCATTTTAAAATTTGCTTTGATCTATGCCCTCAATCCTGAAATTAAGAGCTCTCTCGAAATATAAATGAAGGCCGCAAAATACTTTTACACCGTGAGATATTTCTTCATTATGGATTCATCAGATTCCAAATCTTCGAAAGTACCTGTAAACCGTATCTCACCGGCATCTATTATCGTGCATCTGTCTCCAAGTTCTTTTGCAAAAAGAAAATTTTGTTCCGCAAGTAAAATCGACATTCCTTCCCGCTGAAGCAGCTTTACCTGCTGAGATATGTCGTTTACAACGACCGGCGCAAGTCCGGTAGTCGGTTCATCCAGGAGCAGAAGATCCGGATTTGCCATAAGAGCTCTTGCAATACAGACCATCTGCTGCTCTCCTCCACTCAGCGTTTTGGCCCACCGATTTGAATATTTATCAAGGATGGGAAAAAGACTGTATACTTTTTCAAGTGTCCAGCCTTCCTGCTTTTTTTCTTTGGCCGGCGCTCTTCGGGCGATTTCAAGATTTTCTTTTACAGTTAAATTGCCAAACACTCTTTTTTCTGCGAAAGCCGTTACAATCCCTTTTTTGGCAATTTTGTTCGAAGAGATATGAGTTATATCTTCTCCATGAAACAATATCTTTCCTTCCTTTGCGGGAGTTAGCCCGGAAATGCTGCGCATAGTAGTTGTTTTACCGGCCCCGTTCCTGCCGAGAAGACATAATACCTCTCCTTTGCTGATATCAATTGAAACTCCGAAAAGAATATGGCTCAACCCGTAATATGTATGGATTTCCCGTACCTGGAGTATCTGGTTTGCCTCCGCTGTCACTCTCTGCCTCCCAAATATATTCGCTGGACTACTTCATTGTTCTTAATTTCTTCTACATTTCCATTCGCCACAATCCGTCCGTTATGAAGAACCCAGATCTGATCAGAAATTGAAAATATTACGCTCATATCATGCTCACACAACAAAATCGTACACCCTGTCATTTTCATAAGCGTTTTTATAGTTTCAAGGATAGCTGATTTTTCCTCTTCAGCCATTCCCGCTGTAGGTTCATCAAGGGCCAGAAGTTTCGGCTTAAGTGCAAGGGCAATGGCAACTTCCAAACGTTTTTGGTTTCCGTGGGAAAGTTGCCCGCCAAGCATCTGTGCCTGCTGCTCCAGGCCAGTGCTTTGCAAAAGCCCGTATATTTCATCTTTGTCGATTTTTTTTGCCGGATGTATCACGTTAAAGCTCCTTTTTTTCTGTGACAATACGGCGACCATTACATTTTCATACGCGGTGAGCTGAGGAAAAATATTAACAATCTGAAACGACCTCGCGATCCCTTTTCTTGCAATGGCCATAGCCGTTTTTCCGGTTATATCTTCGCCTAAAAAAATGACTTTACCGGAATCCGGCCTGATATAGCCTGTAATGAGATTAAAAAAAGTCGATTTGCCGGCTCCATTAGGCCCTATAAGAGAGCAAATGTCTCCCTCGTTGATATGCAGTGAAACATTATCCGTCGCTTTGACACCACCAAAAGATTTCTCCAGATTTTGAACTTCAAAAAACATTGTATGTCCTTCTTTCATGGCGACTTTAAGTGCACACGATCAAGATATGAATTATGCGCGAAATTCTCCTCTTCCTTTATTAAACACATTTCGTATAAGGCCGGTGATACCTTGCGGCATAAGCAAGACAACTGCACATATAATAATACCTAATATCAGGGGCCAATAAAGAGTTACCGAAGTAATAAATGTTTCCAGCAGTATCAGTACGGCTGATCCGATTGCCGGTCCTAAAAAGGAATTGATACCTCCCAAGATACAAATTGTTACTATATCTGCGGATTTTGTCCAGAATGCCAGTTCGGGGAATGCACCGAAAGTATATACTACATGAAGGGAACCCGCCATGCCGCAGAAAAAACTTGATACAACCAAGGCGAGGTAACGGTGCCACACGACATTAATGCTGACGAAGGAACTTCGCACGGGATTTTCCCGAATTGCCCGGAGGGCCCATCCGAAAGGAGAATTCCCGATAATCCATAAAATGATGGCACACAAAACCACGACCGCGAGAGTGAAAAAATAGATGTTATTCATCTCTTGAAGAAAGCCTGCGAAATGTACACCTAAAATGCCACTGTCTCCTCCGGTAAGATCTCTCAGTCTGCGAATAATTGACCAGAGGATCATCGTGAATGCGACAGTCATAATTGCATAATAGAAGGCATAAAGCCGTGATATCAGAATGCCGATTATTGCACCCAGAAAAGCAGCCATTAAAGGCGCTACCAGGAGGATTACGAAATATTGATTAAGACCCGTTCTGGTAATAAGAATGGCGGTAGTATATGCAGCTGTCGCGAAAAAAGCTCCATGGCCGAATGATAGACATCCCGCATATCCTAAAAGGAAATTTAAAGAGATACCCGCCAAAGTCAAGATGAGAATTTCAGTAATTGTCCCTACCCAAAATCGGGAAAGAACGAATGGCACTATAATGAGAAAAAAGGCAATAAGGCACCCAAAAATCCAGACGAATTTACTCTTTGCCGGCATAATTTCAATATTCCTTTACTCCAAACTGAAGAGTCCCTGTGGCCTGACAAACAATACGGCCACTACGATGATGTAGATAAATGAGTCCGCATAACGAGGCATAATCAAAATTCCCAGCGATTCAACAATGCCGATAATGAGGGCTGCGATTAACGCTCCCCCGATGCTTCCGACTCCCCCGATAATAGCCACGCTAAAAGCAATAATGATCATCTGGGCATCCATACCCAGCATTCCGCTCGTCGTCGGATATGCAATAACTGCAGCTACTGCCGCCAGGCCTATTCCCCCCATAAACACATAGAGGAACACCCTTGAAACATTAATCCCCAAACCACGGGTCATTTCTTCATCGAATACACACGCTCTGATAATACTTCCAAATTTCGTCTTATAGATTGTCAAAATGAGTCCAAGTGCAATCAAGCTCGATATCACTATGATAAAGAGGCTGTACTTGCTCATTGCAATACCGAAGAAATCAACGCGACCTGCAAAAAGTGCCGGCATGTCGCCATTTATAGGATCTAGGCCCCATACCAGCCTTACTATATCCGATATGATGAAAATAATACCCACAGACAAAAGCAGCTGTAATACGTGTCCAGCCTTATAGATTCTGCGGAAAAGGCCTGCTTCAAAAATCGCTCCGATCAATGCCATAAGAACAGGAACCAGGATCAGGGAACTTCCAAACCCGACTGCATTTGCAATCGTAAAAGTCAGATAAAACGCAAGCATATAAAAGGCCCCATGGGCGAAATTGACTACTCCCAGAACCCCGAAAATAATTGTAAGCCCGCAGGATAAAAGAAAATAGATCATACCGCGTGCTATTCCTGTCGCCACAAGGGTCCCCAAAAGAGGCAAGCTGATTTCCATTTTTTTAATTCCCTCTGGAGTTTCAAAACTTTTTAAACGCGTAAACCGTACAACGTTTGGTATGGATGGATCGGGCACGCTCTGCTGGCTCGCCCGACCCACCCCAGAAACAAGCTACTTTCCTATTTCCCCGCTGCTTTCCTTGCAGCGAGCCATTCTTCTTTGGTTAAAAGAAACGGTTCAATTGGAACCCAACGCGTTTTTTCAGGATCAAGTATGTACTTGCCTGATTTAGGATCTTTTACCATGGGTCCCCATATATGGCCGCTGATAACCTGATGGTCGAAATCCCGTATCCACATCGGTCCATTATATGTATCGATTTTTATCCCTTCCATTGCCTTGCACACCGTCTCTTTATCGGTTGTCTTGGCCTTTTCAACCGCAGCCGCATACAGCTTTATCATATTATATGACGGCCACACATGCCCAGGCACGACTTCCTCGGAAGCAAGTCCCTTCCATGTACGGAAATTATCATAAAATTTCTTTTGCTCCTCATTTCTCGGCCAGGCCTCATCATCGTAGCACCATGACCAGGTCCCTTCGGGAATTGCATCGCCCAAAATCTTACGATACTCATTTGAAGCGAATACGCAGGCACTTGCCAGTTTTGTTTTTTCGAACACACCCATCTGTGCACATTGCTTGAGATTGGCTACCGCTCCGCCAGCAAAGATAACATTAATAAGAACATGCGGCTGGTATGCTAGAATCTGAGAAATAAACGGGCTGTAATCCATTTCTCCCACTCTCGGCCATCCTTCGGAAATTTTTATATTAGGAACCAGCTTTTTAATCTCCGGAAGAAAATTACGCGCAACATCGCGGCCGAATTCATAATCCCACGACATATAGTAAATTTTAGGGTCTTTAACTCCTTGCAGGTATTCTTCGGCTGTTATTTTGGCAAGACCTTTCCCTTCGGCGGTTGTCTGGATTGCATACCTGAAATGATATGGTGACCAGTATTCCGTCGTCAGACTTGTCGCATGGCCGCCAAAAATGAAAGTCGGCGTTTTAAATTCTTCGGCTACGGCAGCCAGAGCATTGGCCTGAATCGTTCCATACCCGCCGATTATGAGATCAACACCTTCTCTCGTAATCAGTTCACGGGCATAGCGGGTGGCCAAATCCCCTTTACCGGCATCGTCTCTTTTTAAAATTACGATTTCCCTTCCAAGCAATCCCCCCGCCTTATTAATCTCATCGATGGCGAAGTTATGTCCATCCATAATATTTTGATTAACAAATGCCATTGACCCGGTAAAGGTATACACAAAGCCTATCTTAATCGGCTCTTGAGCCTGAGCCGAACACACTGAGGCCGCAACAATGAAAAATCCTACTACAAATCCCATGAGCTTTTTTTCATTTTTTCCTCCCTGTAAATACTTGCTGATTTACTATTTGAAAGTTTCTTTTCGCTGTTTCCGAAAGAACTTCCTTACGCCCTGAATACCGATGTCCCAAAATCGATCATATACGTCACGCGCCAGAATACCAAACCGGCGTTTTCCCTTTATGCCCGCTCCACAAAGCTTCTCAAGCTCAGCCAAAAAACTGCGGGGAACTATCGCCTCCCGATCACCTCCCTTCACCCAAAAAAAATCATCAGTGAAAGGCATTAACTCTCAAACTTCATTACAATCCTTTTTCTTCCTTTATTTTCTCTCTCAGCTTATATTTTTCTATCTTGCTTGTAGGAGTCTTTGGAAGATCATCTATAAATCTTATATATTTAGGCCACATGAATTTAGGCATCGCGGTTTTGATCCATTCTCTTATTTCTTTTTCCTCCAATGCCTCTCCTTCTTTGGGCACAATAAACACCACGATATCGTGTTCCCCCCCTACTTCAGCCGGTATGGGGAAGGCAGCAGTTACATCGATCTTCGGATGACTATTTATGATATCTTCAACTTGGTATGAAGAAACGAATTCTCCCTTAACCCTAATGGCACTCCCCATCCGATCAACAAAGAAATAAACGCCTTCCTTGTCCTTGAATGCAGCATCTCCGGTATGAAACCAGAAATTGCGAAACGCCTTTAAGGTAGCTTCCGGTTTGTTAAAATATTCTGTAAATATCATGCCTGGAAACTTTGGTCTGAAAACCAATTCACCCACTTCTCCTGAAGAACATTGTTCGTCCTTCGAATTCAAGATATTCGCTTCGAACAGCATGGAAGGTTTCCCCAAAATTCCGTTGGCGATCTCCTGCCGACCATCTACGACCCACATATTAAATCTTTCTGCTATCCTGGAAATCTCTTCCTTACCGTATCCTTTAAAAAGCTCGCGAGGCGTCCCCTGACCTTCTTCTAATTCGTGTATTATACATATCGATCCATGCCCGGTCTCTGTCTGACCAAACCCGGAAATGACAAAGTCTATACCGAATCTTTTAGCAACCTGATGATGGTACTGCGGAAGCGGCGCCATATACACCTTATTCAGGGTATTTTTATAATCATTTGGTGACGTAAGATGCTTTGAATGGACACCAAAAGTGCTGTAAAAAGAGATGATGGAGGTGTCTAAATGGAAAGAATTCCCAATGCAGTATACACAAAGGAGCTTCGGGAAGAAGCTGTGAAACT
>JALNXD010000039.1 GCA_023230565.1 Syntrophales bacterium | reverse complement strand
GGTAAACCCGGTAAAGATCCCACTTGTATGCCACCCGCTCAATATCGGCGTCCAGATGAAATTCAATGCCATCATTTTCAAGGGCTTCTTTCAAGACGGCGCTGATATCGGAGTCTTCCTGACTCATTGGCCGGTCGGCTTTTTCTATTATCTGCACCTTGCTGCCCAGGCGGGCAAGTCCCTGCCCCAGTTCCAGACCGATATAGCCTGCGCCGAGAACGAGCGTCCGCTGAGGCAGCTCCTTTAGTTCCCAGAAATTGCGGTCCGTGAGAAATGGTTCGACGTCAAGATCGGGTATGGGCGGTGTTGCCGGGGAGCTTCCAGTATCGATAACTACGAGAGGAGCATTATATTGTCCATCTTCACTATTGACATTTCCTTGTGAATCGAATGAAGCCTCGCTGAATTTTATGGTAATACCTGCTTTCCTGAGGCGCTTTTCAGAACTTTGGGTAAAACTGTCCCGCACATGGCGGACCCGCTCCATCACCCGGGGAAAATCAATCGTGACATGGGTATATACGCCAAGCTCTTCCGCATGACGGGCCCTTCCCGCTGCGTGGGCGGCACCCAGAAAGGCTTTGGAAGGCGTGCAACCCCAGTTGATGCAGCTGCCCCCCATGCGGCTGCGCTCGAAAATGACTACTTCCTTTCCTTGATTCGAAAGTTCGACAGCCAGAGGCACGCCGCCTTGACCGCTTCCAATTATTATGGCATCGATCTTTTTCATATTTTTTCTACCTTTCAATGGGTTTTAACACATATATATACTCTTCCTGAATCAGCGTCAGGTTCAATGGGGGAAAATATGTATTTATATCTACTGGTTTCGGTATTTGCATCGACTGCCTGAATTGCATTGGGCCGGTAAACTGTATCTGAAAAAAATAGCTTGACTTTGGTTTAGTCAAAGCTTATGAATTTAGGCATACCTAAATAAGGAGGATCAGGAGGTGATGAAATGGCATTGACCGGGACATTGACAGCAAGCCTTGAGGATTATCTGGAAGCCATTTATCATATCATAACTGAAAAACAAGCGGTAAAACCCAAGGATATCGCCAGAAGACTCAAGGTAAGCAATGCATCGGTGACAGGGGCCTTGCGCTCTTTGGCGGAACGGGGCCTGATAAACTATGCGCCCTATGACGTGATCTCCTTTACTTCATCAGGAAAGGCTGCAGCGAAAGACGTCGTGCGGCGGCATGAGGTGTTGCGAGATTTCTTCATTAATGTTCTGGCTGTCGAAGAAGCCGATGCTGACGAAGCAGCCTGTAAAATGGAGCATTCGATTCCCAAAGTTATACTGGAGCGATTCATTCAGTTTGCAGAATTTGTGGAGGTGTGCCCGAGAGGGGGGGACAAATGGATAGCGGGATTTGGATATCACTGCAATTATGGCGAAACACAGGAAAACTGCGAAAACTGTATTTTGCTGACGCTCGAAGAAGTAAAAAAGCGCAGCAAAGCAGGAGGCCAAAAAGCGATGAAAAAATCACGATTAGGGGACCTGGGACCGGGACAAAAGGGTAAGGTATTGAAAATTTCAGGACCGGGCAAGATAAATAAACGCATTGTGGAGATGGGCGTTACTCCAGGTTCCGTAATAGAGGTGGAACGCGTAGCACCGATGGGAGACCCTGTCGAAATAAAAGTAAAAGGATACCATCTTTCTTTACGGAAGGATGAAGCCGAAGGGATAGAGATTGAATTGTTGTAGGGAACAAAACAAAAGAGGATGAGGTGGTAAAATGCCATTGACAATTGTTAAGCAGGGTAAAAGAGTCCGACTAGTTTCTGTGGAAGCAGGGCGGGATTTGAAAAGCAGATTGGCGGCCATGGGCCTGATTCCCGGAGCAGAAATTGATGTACTTCGAAATGCAAACCATGGGCCTTTTATCATATCCGTACTTGGCAGCAGGATTATGTTGGGTCGCGGGATGGCAATGAAAATAATGGTTGCATAATTTTTTTTAAATTAATATTTAGGATAACCTAAATATTTATGCCATGCCTAATATTATACTTTCCGATTTAGGTGACATGAGATTTTGATGGGAGGGTGAAAGGTGATGAATTCACACGTGACTATTGCACTTGCGGGGAATCCGAATTCTGGAAAAACGACCATATTTAATGAGTTAACAGGAGCTCGTCAGCATGTGGGCAATTATCCGGGAGTCACGGTGGAACGTAAGGAAGGATTTCGAACATATGGCGAGATACGGTTTACAATTGTTGATCTGCCTGGAACGTACAGTCTGACAGCGTATTCGGAGGAGGAACTGGCAGCAAGAAATTATATCATTTCTGAAAAACCGGATGTCATTGTGGATGTACTGGATTCCTCCAACCTTGAACGGAATCTTTATCTGGCGGTTCAATTAATTGAGCTCAAAGTTCCGCTCGTGCTGGTCTTCAATATGAGCGATATGGCCAAAGCGCGAGGATATGCATATGACATAGAGAAACTTTCCCTGCTCCTGGGGTGTCCTATTGTGGAAACCGTCGGCCACAAAGGCAAGGGAATGAAGGATCTTCTCGATACCATTACTAAAATGGCTGAAAAGAGTAAATGCGAAAAGACTTCAGATGGTGAATATTCGTCAACACTTCCTGTTTTTTTAAAGGCCCGTAGTCGAGAGTATCGATTGCGCAGGCATGAGATAGCTTATGGCAAAGAGATAGAAGAAGAGATAACAAGAATTTCGTCGCTGCTCGGCAATAACGGTTTGGCTGCTGGCGCGTATGATTCACGCTGGCTGGCACTGAAACTCCTTGAAAATGACGAGCAATTGCGTGCTCTGGTTTCATCTTCCACTGTAGATGAACAAGTCGATCAAAGTATTTCAAAGATAGAAAAGGTTTTGGGAGAAACTCCTGAAACCTACATTGCCGGGCGCAGATATGGATTTATTTCGGGTGCTTGTCTTGAAACGGTACGCTCCACCATAGAAATACGCCACACGATTTCAGATAAAATAGATTTTGTTGTTACACACCGTTTTTTAGGGCTGCCCGTTTTTCTTGGACTTATGTACCTAACTTTTCATCTGACTTTTACTCTGGGGAATCCTCCGATGACATGGATTGAGGATTTTTTCGGATGGCTGGGCGGGGTCATCGGGGGTTGGTGGCCCGCAGAATCGTCCAGTCTGCTGAAGTCGCTTTTGATAGACGGCATCATTGGAGGGGTCGGAGGCGTCATAGTGTTTCTGCCCAATATCCTCTTGTTATTTCTTGCAATCGCAATTCTAGAGGATTCGGGCTATATGGCCCGCGCAGCATTTATTATGGACAGAATGATGCACAAGATCGGATTGCATGGCAAAAGCTTTATTCCAATGCTTATCGGATTCGGTTGCTCCGTTCCCGCAATAATGGCGACACGGACGCTGGAAAGTAGGCGGGACAGGATTGCGACAATAATGATTATTCCTCTTATGAGCTGCGGCGCACGTTTGCCGATTTATGCACTTATTATACCCGCATTTTTCCCCCAGATGTGGCATGCGCCCATGCTCTTCGGCATTTACATAATAGGAATTCTGCTTGCAGTAATAATAGCGAAACTTCTTCGAAGCACGGTTTTGAAAGGTGAATCCATTCCCTTTGTTATGGAACTTCCTCCTTACAGACTGCCGGTGCTCAAAGGTGTGCTGATCCATGTGTGGGAACGGGGTCGTCTGTACTTAAAAAAAGCTGGTACCATCATTCTCGGCATCTCAATTGTAATGTGGGCAATGACTGCATTTCCAGGTTTGCCGGCCGGTGAGGCGGCGAGATTCGAAATGATGCGGCAGGAAATAACAATTGGGAATATGACAGATGAAAAAAAGGCACGAAGGCTTGCCTCGATCGAAAATAAAGAGGCGGAGGCGGCGCTTCGCACAAGCATCGCCGGACGCATCGGGCATGGGCTTGAGCCGGTTTTGAAACCCATGGGGTTCGATTGGAAGATCGGCACGGCGCTCATCGGAGCCTTTGCCGCCAAAGAGGTCTTTGTCGCACAAATGGGTATCATGTATTCCGTGGGCGATGCGGATAAAGAATCGGAAACACTCAGAGAAAAGCTCAGGAGCGCCTATACTCCGCTGGTCGGCTTTTGCATCATGCTGTTCTGCCTCATCAGTGCACCTTGCATGGCCACAATCGCCATAACGATGAGGGAGAGCAATTCCTGGCGATGGGCTCTGTTTCAACTCGGAGGTCTTACTCTTTTAGCGTTCGTGTTGACAATGCTTGTCTTTCAGGCCGGGAGTTTGATCGGCCTCGGGACACAATAGGAGGCGTTATGCCGGAATTTTTAATTGTTGGAGGAATTGTGGCACTTGTTGTCGTCATGGCGGCCAGATCGCTGTACCGTATCTTTACAGGCAAAAACGGATGCTGTGGCTGTGCCGGAGATTGCCTTGACTGTCCATCCAAGGAACTTTCAAAAAGTAACGGGGACACGGCGCCGATTGATAAAAACCGATGAATTACAGGCAAAATACGATTAGATCTTATGATTAGGAGAGTTGACGATGAATAGTGTTGCAGTATCGATGATTGCTGGACTTCTGATATCTTTTGCAGCCGTGCCGGCGTTTTCTGTTACGCAGGTATCCAGGGAGGAGATCGAAGCGATAAAGGATAAACGTGCATACATAGAAAAAGCGGCTGAGCAACAAGGACTACAAAAGCAAGAAGACGAAAAAACGTACTGGTATGAGAAAATGGATGTAGCAATAGGGGCTACCGGCGTGCTTCAGAGTTCTTCCGGTGCAACAGAGCGGGTAAGTGCTGAAGGAGATATAACCGAAGCTTCCCTGTCCATCGATCTGGAATTATACATTCCTGTTTCGGAAAACGACTGTTTTTACATGCTTTTTGAATCCGGTGCCGGAGATGGCATTGACGGAGATATTCCTGCTTTGTCGGGTTTCAACGATGATGCGGACGATAATCAGAATCTCAGGCCCTCTGAAGTTTGGTATGAACACATCTGGTGTGATAATCGAGTGCGGATTCGAGGCGGCAAAATCGATCTCACGACAGATTTCGATACAAATGCAGTTTCAAACAGCGAGACGGATCAGTTCCTTTCAACCGGATTCGTCAACAATGTGGCAGTTGAATTTCCCAATGACAACGGTGCCGGGGCCATGATATGGGTTGCTCCAGTTGATAGTTGGGAAATAGGCATAGGCGCGGCAGATGCCGACGGTGACTGGGACAGCGCGCTTGACGATATTTTTACCATAACCGAAATCTCTTTCAGTCCCCGTTTCACGGACCGTAAAGGCAACTACAGGATATACGGCTGGTTGAACGGCACGGATCACGAGCACCTGCTCGATTCTTCAAAAACTGACGCTCATAATTACGGTTTCGGCCTTTCTTTCGATCAGGAGGTTTTGGAATTTCTGACAATCTTTACAAGATACGGCTGGCAGTGCGGCAGTGTCTCCCAGATCGAGCATGCCTTCAGTGCCGGATTTCAATTTACAGGGAATCCATATGGTCGGGAAAGCGATGCCTTTGGCATGGCGTACGGAATGGCTGTCCCGGGGGATGACTGGAAAGAACTGAAACGGTCAAATGGAAATAATCCTGGCAACGAGCATCATCTCGAAATTTATTATACTGTAAAAATGAATGACCACCTGAATGTCTCGCCGGATGTCCAATGGGTGAGAAATGGAAATGGCGATAGAGCCAGCGATGACCTCTGGGTATTCGGGATACGGGCGCAGCTGTCGTTTTGATTTGAAAAAATCGTTTTATTTCAATCAGCCTCGCAGCCAAATACATACTAGACCCCATTTCTTTTTCTTCCCGTTTGGCGGATTAATATTAGGTGAAAAATAGAAAGGAGGAGCCGGATGGAGGCATTACAAAAGAAATCGTGGTCGCCCTATACGGTGGGGGCGGCCATCGGCGCATTGGAAACGGCTGCGATGCTTACGGCGAAAAGGCCCCTCGGGATTACAAGTGCCTTTGAGAATGCCGTTGCGCTGGCAGCCGGGAAGATCCTTCCTGAAAAGGCGGTAAATGAGTATGCCCGAACACATGAAGAGACGCCGAAAATAGACTGGGAGACGGGGCTCGTTGCCGGCGTCGTTTTCGGAAGTATGCTCAGTGCCCGGCTTTCCGCCGAAAAAAATTCTTCCAGGATGCCGGAAATCAGTGCCCAAAAGGAGGAGCATTCGGGGGCACTGCGGTATGCAACGGCATTCGGCGGGGGCGCTCTTATGATGTTGGGCGCCAGGATGGCTAACGGGTGCACAAGCGGTCACGGGATAAGCGGCACAATGCAGTTCGCCGCGTCAAGCTGGCTTTTTGTCCCCGTTATTTTTGCATCGGGTGCGATAGTATCGAAGGCATTCTTCGGGAGGAAGAAATGAAAAGAGATACGATCGGTAAAATTTTGCTCGGAGCGGGTACCGGCATGATCTTCGGATTTTTGCTGCACAAAGGCCGTGCAGCGGACCCGGGGGCAATTTCAGGGCAGCTGCACGCTTCAGATTCATCGGTATTCAAAATAATGGCAACAGCATCAGCCGTTGGCGCCGCAGGGGCTCACATTCTCAATCGGTCCGGTCTCGCGCCGTCTACAATTAAACCTCTTAATACAAGAGGAATCCTTTTGGGCGGTACCGCATTCGGGGCCGGGATGGCGATGCTTGGTTACTGTCCGGGAACCGGTATGGCCGCTCTCGGTGCGGGACATAAGGATGCCGCGACAGGAGCCCTTGGGATGGTTGCAGGTGCCGCTGCCTATATAACCCTGTATCCGAAGATCAAGACGCTTCTGGAAAAGGGCGATGCCGGAGCTCCCACATTGCCGGAACTTACCGGTACAAATCCGCTGTTATGGGTTGCAGGCATGGCGGCGGCGACGGCGGCAGTGGCCGTTATTCTCGAAAGAGACTCGACACGAGAAATCAAAACATGAAGGGATAAAAAAGGAGAGCACGATGGGAAAGATGTTTCTTGAAACGGTCCGTTCGGAAGGATTGGCTCACCTGTCCTATATCGTCGGGCATAACGGAAAGGCAGCAGTAATCGATCCGCGCAGGGACAGCCAGGAATATGTCGATATCGCCTATAGCAAAGGTGCGGCGATTACCCATATTTTCGAGACACACCGCAATGAAGATTACGTTATCGGATCGCTTGATCTTGCCCGGCGTACGGGTGCGGAAATTTATCACGGCAAGGCCACCGATTTTGAATACGGCAACCCGGTTTCGGAAGGAGATCGGTTCGAAATCGGCAGTCTCGTATTCAAAATTCTCGAGACGCCGGGGCATACCTTTGACAGTATTTCCATTGCCCTCAGCGACACGAGCTTCTCCGAAGAACCGATCGGGGTATTCACCGGCGATGCTCTTTTTATAGGAGACGTGGGAAGAACCGATTTTTTCCCCGATCGAAAGGAAGAGGTTGCCGGACTACTTTACGAGAGTGTCTTCAAAAAGCTGATTCCTCTTGGAGATGACGTAATCATCTATCCTGCCCATGGGGCCGGTTCGGTCTGCGGCGCCGGCATGGCTGACCGTGAATTTTCTACATTGGGTTACGAAAGGAAACATAATCCTTTATTGCAAAAAAAGAAGAAAGAAGATTTCATCCTGTTCAAAGTAAATGAACACCACTATCAGCCGCCATATTTCAAGCAAATGGAGATCTTCAATAGAAAAGGAGCACCTGAACTCTGCGAGCTTCCCAGGCCGAGACCCATGAGTCCGTCGGAATTTGAAAAGAAGATGAATAGTGGAATGCTTGTAATCGATACCCGAAGCGCGGAGGCTTTTGCGGGATCGTTCGTTCCGGAAAGCCTTGCAATCCCCCTGGAAATGATCCCGAGTTTTGCGGGGTATTTCGTTAATTACGATAAGGGGATAGGTTTAATCACAGCAGGCTATGAAGATGTTGAAACGGCAGTTCGTTTTCTCGTCCGTATGGGGTATGATAATGTGATTGGATACTTGGAGGAAGGATTGCATGCGTGGCAAGTAAGCGGCCGTAAATACGATAGAATACCTGCCGTACATGCAACGGAACTTGTCCGCCGGATCCAGTCGGATTACAATTTCACGCTTCTGGATGTCAGAAAGATTGATGAATATAACGAGGGTCGTTTGCCTGGAGCGGTTCATATTTATCTGGGCGAGCTACCCGACAGGCTGAGTGAAATTACGAAAGAAAAGCCGGTCACTACATTCTGCGGCAGCGGGCAGCGGGCTATTATTGCTGCTTCCATTTTAAAACAAAATGGCTTTGAGCACGTGGAAGACAGTCTTGGCTCAATGGCGGCATGCCAGGCAATCGGCTGCCCCATTCTGGAGCATTGAGTGAATCCATGAAATAATATGGAAGAAGGGCTTTTCTACTAATGTATCTTGTCGCGATCATTCGCTTTCACCTTTAATCTTTTTTGCGATCTTCGGGACAAATAATAAAAAAATCACGAGGCAGATTGAGAAAAACATTTTTACGGAAATAAGTATTTCCCAATTGCCGGTTATCCATGCCTCTCGCAATAGTCCGACAAAATAGGTGAAAATGAATGTTCCCAGTACGATTCCGAGTGCCGTGCCGAAGAAATAGTCCCAAAATTTTATTTTGGTAAGCCCTATACCCATATTCATGACAGTGAAATGCAAGTAGATGAGCCGAAGGTACAGTACCGTGGCAAAGCCGTTTCGTTCAATTGCATCATCGTATTTTTTCAGCCTGTTTCCGATAAGAGATTGTGCAAACTGCCTGCCCAGCGTCCGGCCGATCAGGAAACTGGCTACTCCGCCAAGCAAGGCCCCTGCCCAGGCGTAAAGAAAGCCCCAATAGGCTCCGAAAATGGCTGCGCCGACTACGGTAAGGAGTGTTGCAGGTACAAAAAGGCACACGCCTATTATATACACCGCTACATATACAATGGGCGCCCATATGCCGGCCCTTTTCATGAGGCGTTCGAGCGCTTCGTCCGAGAAATATTCCTGCGCCGGTGTAAAGTTAATCAGGATAACCGCTGCAACAATGAAAAGCAGGAAAATTACTGCCTTCAGAACAGCCGGATTGTAAGCGATACGGGATAATTTTCTTATTGTAGAATTCATGAAAAGCTCATGTGCGCCATATCAGTATCCTTCGGCTTTTTTTTATAGTAATGAGGAGGTAGAAAGATTCAGCTTGAAATAAACCGTACACAATAAGCGCGGATTTTTTATTCAGATTCGACGTGATATCTTCAGACGCTGATGTTTTCTTCAAATATAGTTAAATTATAGGAGTATAGCCTTCCATAAGTCAAGCATCCTGAACAGGGTACTTGAAGCGAGTATGAGAAATCCTGTCGTTAATTACAGTGCGGACTTGACAAAGAGCATATAATTAGTGTATAAAATGTTTCAACTGAAAGCATATAAAGGACAGCAAATATTGAAAGACATGAGGCGAACGAGGATTGAAAGCTCTTTCATTTCGACAACCGGGGTTAAAAGACGGCAGGGCTGTATACGAATTGATAAAAAATTCGCCTCCACTGGATCTGAATTCATGCTACTGCTACCTTCTTTTATGCGATCATTTCAGTAAGACATGCATATTGACAGAATATCGATCGCAATTGGCAGGTTTTATTTCATCCTATCGCCATCCGGAAAAACAGGATACGCTTTTCGTATGGCAGGTGGTGGTGCATAAAGATATGCGAGGCCGGAGGATTGCCGGGCAGATGCTCGATCGCCTTATTTCTGAGGGCGCACCGTGGGCATCTTACATCGAAACGACAGTCACGCCTTCAAATGATTCTTCTCTTCGCTTTTTCCAAAATTTTGCAGAAATGCATGAAACATCCTGTCGTACGATGCGTTACATGACGAAGGATCTTTTTTGCGATGATTCGCATGAAGAGGAAATTCTTCTTCGCATCGGTCCTCTATAAGCACATAAAGGAGAATGATATGAGAATTTTTGAACAACTGGAATCACAGGTGCGCAGTTACGTACGTCATTTCCCCACCGTATTCTCAAGCGCCAAATGGTCGAAGCTCTATGACGAGCAGGGGAAAGAGTATATAGATTTTTTTGCAGGCGCCGGCACATTAAATTACGGGCATAATAATCCTGCCGTAAACGAGGCGCTTATTGAGTACATAAAAAATGACGGAATTCTTCATGGGCTGGACAAGGCTACGACAGCCAAGAAGAAATTCCTGGAAAAGCTCAGCCATACCATTTTACAGCCGCGTCATCTTGATTATAAGGTGCAGTTCTGCGGGCCCACAGGAACAAATGCTGTAGAAACAGCACTGAAAATTGTCCGTATGGTAAAAGGGCGATCAAATGTCATTTCTTTTACGAATGGATTTCACGGCCTCACGATGGGATCAATGGCCATTACCGGAAATGCCTTTTATCGTGACGAGGCGTTTATAAACCGGGCGAATGTAACATTTATGCCCTACGACGGATATTTTGGAGACGGTACAGATACGGCGCTTTATTTGCGAAAATTTCTGGAAGACAGCAGCAGCGGTGTCGATCTTCCCGCTGCAGTTATTCTGGAGACAGTACAGGCCGAAGGCGGCGTGAATGTCGCAAGTATGCAGTGGCTAAAGGCTATCGAACAGGTCTGCAGAGATTTCGATGTGCTGCTTATTGTTGACGATATTCAGGTGGGCAACGGTAGAACGGGAACATTCTTCAGCTTCGAGGAATCAGGCGTTAATCCTGATATTGTGATTCTGTCCAAATCGATTGGCGGCGGATTGCCGCTCGCGCTCGTCTTGATGAAACCGGAACTTGATCAATGGAGGCCCGGCGAACATACGGGAACATTCAGAGGAAACAACCTCGCGTTTGTCGCATCGACAGAGCTGCTGAGTTATTGGGATAATAACGATTTTTCCGATGCCATACTTTATCGTGAAAGGATTCTCAAGGAAGAACTCGAACGCATCGTTGATACCTATGATCATCTTGGTGTAAAAATGAGGGGCAGGGGCCTCATATACGGACTTCAATTTCCGCAGCAGGGGTTCAGCGGTGCCGTTACCGCGGAAGCCTTCGAAAGAGGATTGGTGATCGAAAGGGCAGGGGCAAAGAACGATGTAATTAAGTTTCTGCCGCCTCTTGTGATTGAAGAAGAACTTCTTCGCAAGGGAGTGGAAATAATCGGCGATTCCATCGAGGCCTGTTTGGAGAAAAAAGAAGATATGATGAAGGGGGCTTTTTTTAATGTTGGTTAAAAAGGTCGGTGAGATCAAGGGGACCGAGCGTGAAGTATATGCCGAAAACAACAACTGGGTGAGCAGGCGTTTACTGCTGAAAAAAGACGGTATGGGTTTTTCTTTCAATGAGACGATCATATTTGCAGGGACGGAAACGCCGATCTGGTATACGCATCATCTTGAAGCAGTATATTGTATAGAAGGTGAAGGTGAAGTTGAGCTCGCGGATACTGGAGAAATAATTCCGATTTCTCCAGGCACTCTTTATGCGCTGGACAAACATGACCGTCACCTTCTGCGGGCCAAAGAAAGCGATATGCGTCTGGTATGTGTATTCATTCCACCCCTTACAGGGCGAGAGGTCCACAGGGAAGACGGTTCATACGAGCCGGATGAATAACGGTTGTCCTTACTCGCAGCCGGTTTCTTTTTTACTTCCATTCTTATTTACGTACTGACGGATGGTTTTCAAGTGATAAATAAGAAAGATTAAAATCAGCATTGCGGCTATAGTTGCTCCCCATGTCTTTACTGTATCAACTTGAATGTAGGAATTTATGAATTTTAGCATACGGTTTCCTAAAAGAGCATACACGATAATGGAAGTAAATGTGCCTCCAAACACGATGAGAAAGTTATTTATCGCTCTGTAGTTGAGAAGGTATCCGATTATTGAGCCTATTACAGGGCCTGTCATAAAAAAAGGAAACATAACGAAAATAAAAAGCCCTACTGCTCCATATTTCTTAATTCTCGTTTTCTGGCTTTGGGCCGTCAGTTCCGCCTGCCTTACTGCTTTATGAAAAAGTTTAGGTTGCAGGACATTGCGCATGAACAAGACCACAATACTGTATGCGATAAGAACGATTACTATTTCCAGGTATAGATTGCAAAAAATTGTCTTAAGAAGGGGGATTCCCGCAGAAAGACATGTGGCGATTCCCAGTGCTCTTCCGCCCATGATATGAATAAGTGCAGTAGAAACAAGGGTTTTGTAGAGATCGGGATCAGCGAAAAAGAGATACACAAGATAAAGTCCTGCAAAAAAGGTCATTGCCAGTCCTGCAACTAATATCTTAACTTCCATCAAAATAAAATGGGTTTTGATGACAATTACCAGTTTCTTCAGCAGGCTGTATAATAGTAAAAACAGTTTTTTTATGTACCTCATGCTCAGAATCCTGCAATCTGTCGTGAAAAGGGAATGTTAAGAAGCGCACGCATTTTAAAAAGCCTTATATGTCTGCGAGTGAGGCCTTGTCAAGCATTGAAAAAAATCGGAAAGAAAAATAAAGACTTTCCCCGGCAGCCGGATGAGCAAACGAGCACGTATCGAGGGCGGTGCGAGTAGCATCAGGTAATCCGGCTCAAATCATTTTTTGCACATCTTCGATTTTTTTATTTAGCCTCTTGGGCGATACCGGTGAGAGTGTTTTTATTTCAGGTGCAAAAAGTGATATCTTGTACTCTTCAATCATCCAGCGCAGGTCCTCGATCGCTTGCTTTTTTTCTTTTGATGTAAAAGAGGGAAGAGTATTTTCTATCTCTTGCAAGATTGACGTGTAGAACCGAAGTTTTTCGGCTTTTATGCTGTCTTTTTCCAGATGAACGATGCCCCGTTCCGCCCTGACAGCCAGAGCACGAATATAGCGCGGCAGTTGGGACAGAGTTCCGACATCATAGCGATTTGGAAAATCATCCGGTATAAGGATTCGTAATTCCTTTCTTATTTCTTCTATAAAGGAAAGAGCTTTTTTGTTTGTCAATCTTGATTCTTCAAGATCATTAAGGGTGCGCCTCAAATCATTGTAATAGCGAAAGACAGGTTCTATAACTGTAATAATGGAATGTGCCGTTTCATGGATTCGGGAACGTGCCTTTTCCAGATTAAGATGAAATTCTTTCTGATTTCTTGTAGTGCAATCGACCAGCAGGCAAAGCGCTTTATTGAAGAGAGCTTCTTCAAATTTTTCTTTTCCCCTGAAATACGCCGCTACCGCTTTTAAATCCGACGGAAGAGAAAGGCATTGACGCAGATATTTAAGTTCTTTGGAATACTGGAGAAGATAAAGCCGCTTTACTCCTTTTTCATGTTCACCGCGTGCTTCTTCTTCGCTATGATACAATGTGACCGAAACGGATGTCCTTTCGTCTTCCAGCCCCGGATAGGCGACTGATGGGATGCCTCGTGTGCTGCCGCCAATAGAAATTCTTTCGGGAATATCTCCAAAATTCCAAGCAGCAAGTCCTTCTTTTTTCCATTCTGCCAGAGCTTTCTCAAACAGGGGCGACTCTTTTTCCTTCGGTGCGTGTTCCTTTAAATCATCCATATTTCTTGAAGCTTTCAACACTTTGCCTCGCCTGTCAGTTAAGGCATAACGGATTTTAAGATGTTCCGGAATGCTTTCTGCGGGCCAGACAGTTGCCGGTACGGCAACTCCGAATCTCTTGTGAATGGCCTTTGCAAGTTCCGCTAAAAGAGAACCCTTTTCTGAACCGGATGTAATTTCTTCGATCACGGTTTGAACGGTGCGGGATATTGGAATAAGTTGCTTCCGGTACTCTTTCGGAAGCCCTTTAATCAATGCTGTGATCTTTTCTTCTAAAAGGCCCGGTATGTGCCAATCGGCCGAATCGGAAGGAACATTCGCAATGAATTCAGTGGGAATCCGGATGGTGGCACCGTCTTTTGCCGAGCCCGGTGAAAATCGGTACGTAACCCGAAGAGGGGTTCTGTCCAGCACTATGGTATCCGGATATCGTGCAAGGATGTCCTCTTCAGGGAGATATTTTCTAATGTCTTCCTCTGTCATTTTTAAGAAATCGTCATTATTTTTGTCTTTGACGATTTTTTTAAGTGTCCTGATATCAAAAACAATGCCCAGACGCTCTTTGTAGAATTCTGTTAAATCATCATCTGAAACCAGAATGTTACGTCTTCTGATTTTATTTTCCATTGTCACTACTGTATGTATCAGCTTCCTGTTAATTTGGAGAAAAGAAAAGGGAGTATCGATATCTCCCTCTACGAGAGCACGCCTGATAAATATTTCAGTTGCCTCTTCAGGATTAATTCTGCCGTAAGAAACGATTCTGTTTGCCACCAGAGGAAGCCCGTAAAGTGTTACCTGCTCAGAGGCTATTACTTCTCCTCTCTCACGGTCCCACCTCGGTTCACTGTAATGATACCGGCAGAATTCTTTTCCAGTTTCTTCAAGCCATTCACTTTTGACACATGCAGCAGTTCTGGCAAAAACTCTTGAAGTTTCGACCGTTTCAGCCGCGACTATCCAGTCGTGGCCTTTATTGAAAAGACAGGAACCAGGGAAGATCATTACCTCTTGACCGCGTGCGGTACGGTAAATGTTTTTTTCTTTCTTTAGACCTGTCTGGGAGAGGTATCCTGCAATTATCGATTTGTGCACCGCTTCATAAAAAGCTTCTCCTTTATGAGGAGATTTCTTGCCCTTTTTGTAGTTGCTTCCGCCTTCATTCAATATTTGCCCCAGTTGCTCGTATATATCGCACCACTCTTTCATTCTGCGGTATGAAAGGAAATTTTCACGGCAGAATTTTCTCATCTGATTTTTAGTTTTTTTTGTTTCAGCAGCTGTATGATACTGCTTCCATATGGTGAGAAACGCCGCAAAATCCGATGAAGGATTTTGAAAACACCGGTGTGCCTCATCAGCGGCGGCTTCTTTTTCAAAAGGGCGTTCCCTGGGATCTTGAATGGAAAGCGCTGCTGCAATGATAAGGATCTCATCAACACATTTCTGATGTTCAGCTTCCAGAATCATGCGTGCGATTCTCGGATCAAGAGGCAGACGGGCCATTTCCTTCCCGCGGCCGGTAAGAACAAAACCTTTTTCGGCGGCTCGAATGGCGCCAAGTTCCTTTAAAATATCATAGCCGTCTTTTACCGCCTTAGGCCGGGGAGGATCAATAAAGGGAAAATCGGACATATCCCCGATTTTCAAAATCATCATCCTTAATATCACTTCAGCCAGATTCGAACGAAGGATTTCAGGCGGAGTAAAAAGAGGACGCTCCTCGTAATCTTCTTCCGAATAAAGCCGTACGCAGATACCGCTCTGCATACGGCCGCAGCGGCCCGCTCTTTGTAATGCACTGCTTCTGGAGACAGGTTTAACCGGAAGTCCTTTCGTCCTTGTTGCAGCATTATATTCGGAAATTCTTGCCAGTCCCGTATCAACAACGTAACGGATCCCCGGAATTGTGATCGAAGTTTCGGCCACGTTAGTGGCGACGATTAATTTATCTTCTCTGGTAGGATAAAATATCCTTTCCTGGTCTGCCGCGGCAAGCCTGCCGAACAGGGGCAGTACTATACTGTTTTTATAATTTTTCCCTTCCAGAACTTCGCACGTTTCCCTTATATCCTGTTCTGTCGGCATAAAAATCAGTGCGTGGCCCTGGCGATGCTCTTTTTTTAATTCCTTTACCGCTTTCACGGCAGCATCTACCAGATTTGCTTCTGAATCATCCTCAGAGAAATTAAAAACCGGACGGTATCGGATTTCAACCGGATACATTCGCCCGGAAACTTCTATCACCGGAGCATCATTAAAAAAATATGAAAATTTTTGAGGATCTATAGTCGCAGATGTAATGATAAGTCTGAGATCCTTTCTGATTTCAATAAGCCCCTTCAGTATCCCTAAAATAAAGTCGATATTTATGCTGCGTTCGTGGGCTTCATCTATTATCAAAGTATCATATTTGTAAAGAAGCCTGTCGGACTGTGCCTCCATAAGCAGAATTCCGTCGGTCATAAACTTAATATAACCTCTCGGGTCCGTCCTGTCGTTAAACCGGATCTTGTATCCCACCGATCGTCCTGCAGGTTCCCCCAATTCTTCAGCAAGCCGGCGAGCAATTGAAAGAGCTGCTATTCGGCGCGGCTGGGTACAGCCTATAACTCCTTCTATTCCGCAGCCTGCTTCGATGCACATTTTAGGCAGTTGAGTCGTTTTTCCCGAACCCGTTTCGCCGGTAACCACAATGACCCGATGACGGCGAATTGCTTCAACTATTTCTTCGCGTTTTTCTGTGATTGGGAGTTCGGCGGGATAGGTGACGCGGGGAAGCCCTGCAATTCTTGCATGACGGCTTTGTTCTGCCCTTTCCAGTTTCTTTTTAAAGACATTCATTTCTCGATCAATCATCGATTGGTCGATTTTTTTCCTCTTCAAATTCTTTATGCGGCCGTAGGCAGAAAGAAGGGCAAATCTGTCCTTCCGCAACGTTTTAGAGATTCGCTGTTCTATCTGACTTTTTTTATCTGTGTTTGCCATCTTGATCCTTGATGTAAAGCCGGGGTACTCCCTTTTTTTCATGCACCGCCGTAAAAAAATTTTACTTATTATCATTTTGAAATCAAGCGCCATATATCACTTTAATGACCGCCGGTTAAGCACAAAAGGAAGCTGTAAATCGGATTTGATTTTGTAAAAGTCCTTTGTTATACATAAGTATAATGCTGATGGCTGAAGGTATGTGTGAGTGTTAGCCTTCTAAAAGACCTGTGATTGTTTAGAGGCTAAACAAAACAGAGCAGCAAGCAAGTATGATGGACTGGAAATTCGGAAAACCATACGATTTGAGACGGTTGAGCAAAAGCTCCACAAGGGCAGGGTACGCGAAATCAAGGATGAGAGTAGCAGGAAGACGTATGCGCAGTTGAAAGGATGAAGCGCAACGCCGCACATGGATATTTGCGGGGCCGTCACATTGTAAAAGGGGGAGTAGTAATTAACCTTCAGTCCCAGCAAGCACAATCACCTATAAGGAAAGGAGAGATAATGGCTGAAGAAAAACCTCTTGAGAAAATGACGGTGAAGGACCTGCGGGAAATCGCCCTCGGCATCGACGGACTCGAAGGCGTAAGCGCAATGAAAAAGGCGGATTTGATAACGGCTATCAAAGTTGCAAGAGGCATTCCGGTCAAAAAGACACGCCAAAAAACCACTGCTACCGTAATAGAAATAAAGAATAAAATAAGGCAACTGAGAGAAAAAAAACAGGAACTTAGAAGCCAGGCAGATAAGGCGGGTATAAAGCAGATAAGGCGCAGGATAAGCAGACTGAAAAAGAAAACCAGAAAATTCGCAGGAGTGACGGCATAAGAGAGACTAACACGCTGCATACAGGAAGTATATAGCAGCAAGAATCAAGCGCGAGAGGGAGCGGTAATTATCTGGTATCCGCTCCCTCTTCTATTTTACGCAAATGCCGAAGAAAAAGAAATCAGCATGCCGATAATAAAAAGAACTGCACCCAGACCGGCCCCTCCTGCAGTTACGAACAGCGGGGCCAGGCCAAATAGCAGAAATCCAAAGGCCAAGCGAGCTTCTTTCGAATCCATGATCTGAACCTCCTCAGGTATCTTCTATTTTTGCAATACTTACGGCCGATACAATCGGCTTTTTTTTTGTGAGCAGGTGTTGCACGACTATTCCAAGCACCTCGACACGGTCGCCTATTCGTATATTTTGTGCGGGGGCGGTGAACATGACAACCCTTATCGCAGCACCTTCGTCCTTAAGATGAAAATGAGGTCTGTTAAGCCATTTGAAACTTATTTTTTCAACCTTTCCTTTAATCTTAAGCACTGTACCTACCATATTGGAATCGATTCTGTCGATTCTGACAGAACGGGCGCGCGGGCCATGCTCAAGCCGGGCCTGTGCAAAACTTCGTCTGCTCATCCACGAAAGTGTGAGAGGGATTATTATTAAAAGAGCAAGCGAAGGAATTGCATACAGCAGAAATACCTCATCTTTCGTTTGTGAAAAATGAAAGGCAACCGCCACACAAGAAATAAAAAATACAAACCAGGTCAGGGCAGACAACGTAATGATCCTCAAAAAATACAAAAAGCAAAAACATCATCCTCAGCATCCCGGAATGAGGGAAAATTTCAACAAATTACTCAATCCAGGCGTACGCTGATATGAGAAATATCTGCTCGTCTATTCCCAGACTGATCATTCCTGAGGGACTTCTTTTCTGAACATCAGAAAATATGCAACACCGATAAATAAAAAGCCTCCTACAATATTTCCGAGTGTCACGGGGAAAATGTTCCAGAGCCAGACATCCGACCATCCGAGACCGCCATTTGCCTGAAGCATTCCTCCTGTTTTTTCCACCACTGCCGGATACCAGTCCGTGAGAAATTTCCCCGCAGGAAGAAAATACATATTAGCGACGCAGTGTTCAAATCCTGATGAAACGAAGGCCATGATTGGAAACCAGATACCAAAGAATTTTCCGATTACATCGTCTGCGGTAATGGCGAGAAGGATTGCGATATTTACAAGAAAGTTACAGCCAATAGCCTTGATAAAGCACGACCATAGACCGGCTGCTCCAACCGCTTTATAGGGCAGAATCTTCCCTGCAGCTATTCCTATAGCCGACATGCCAAAGGCATTGACCGCCATTGTTCCATCAGCTTGTCCTGTCACGAAAGGCCCGACTGCCATGATATAGGCATAGAAAAAAGATCCCACTATGTTTCCTATATATACCCAGATCCAGTTTTTGATGACAGAACCCCAGGTAACTCTTTTCATCATTGCAGCCATAGGAACAATCATGCAGTCACCTGTAAAAAGTTCCATACCCGTGAGAACGATCGCAATCAGACCTACGGGGAATACAGCACCGCCAATAAGCTTGGCGATTCCTTCACCCAAGTGAGGACCCACTCCCGTGATGCATACGGTGCATAGGGCGCCACCTATTGCAATGTAGGCGCCGGCCATGAAACCTCTAATAAGAAATTGAAAGACCGAAAGCTTTGATTTGTAGACTCCCGCATTTCCGACAAGAGCCACCATTTTCGCCGGGGCATTGAAAGCCATAAATAACCTCCGTAATTTATTAATCGTTTGAACTCAACAATAGACCGGTTTCCTGATCAGTGAATGAGAAATGCCGGTTGTTTTCTTTTAACTGACAAATGCCTCTTTTATTTCTTTTTTCCAGATACACAGCAATTTGCCGCCGTGCATCTGACACTGGACCAGTTCCCATTCCAGTTCGCCTTCTTTGTCGAGCAGTTTTTTCATCACATCTATCCCTGATCCGGGCAGGTCATCAATCATGCATGCGCCTGTTTCGGCACATTTGATTTTGTCGGGAGGGATCACCGCATCCAGATCGAGGATGCTTGTTCTGTACTGCCATTTTGCCATTTTTGCTGCCTCCTTGCGTGTTCTATTTATGAGAACCGGCACAGATAATTAAAAGCTCATTGTGCAGACACATCGTACTATAAATGAGTTGCCGCTTCACAGTAGAAACATCTTCATTCTTTCGATTTACCTGATATTTCATCGCAGAAAACGATTCGCTGAACCCTGCCAACAGTGGCAGGGTTCAGCAAAAGGCCGAATCAATTTATGCAGCCTCTACTTTTACGGCACACACTTTATACTCCGGTATCTTGCCTGTCGGATCGAGTGCCGGATTCGTAAGCAGGTTGGCGGCCGCTTCTTTAAAATGAAAATTCATGAAAATCGTTCCCTCGGGCGCCCTGTCGGTAACATGTGCCTTTACGCTTACTGTTCCGCGCCTGGATGAAATACGGATGATCTTTCCTTCTTCGATCCCGGCTCTGGCGGCATCCCTGGGGTTTATTTCCGCCAGACTTTCGGGATATCTTTCCACCAGTCCCGTGCTTCTGCGGCTCATAGTTGCTGTGTGGAAATGATAGAGAACTCGCCCGGTCGTGAGGATATACGGATATTCATCATTTGGAAGCTCTTCAGAGGGTCTGTATTCCACCGGCGTCAGAATTCCTTTGCCTCTGGTAAACTGATCTTTGTGCAGGTATTTTGTGCCGGGATGATCAATGTTCGGGCAAGGCCACTGCAGACCCACTCCTTCAATACGTTCATAGGTAATTCCTTTGTAACTTGGAGTTACTGAATTAATTTCCTTCATGATCTCATGAGCGGACTGATACTGCATCGGGTACCCCATTCGTGTTGCAAGACCGGCGAGAATTGCCCAATCGGGACGAGCCGTTCCGGGGGCTTCGACCGCTTTTCTGATACGCTGGACGCGGCGCTCTGTATTAGTGAAAGTTCCGTCCTTTTCCGCAAAACAGGCCGAAGGAAGTACCACATGAGCGTATTCTCCGGTTTCGTTAAGAAAAATGTCTTGAGAAATGAGAAGATCCAGACTTTTCATGGCTTCCTGGACGTGATGGAGGTCGGGATCGCTCAGCATAGGGTTTTCGCCCATTATGTAGAGTGCCTTGATTTTTCCTTCAAGGGCGCCGTTCATGATTTCCATGATCGTGAGTCCCGGCTGTCCCGAAAGAGGGACCCCCCAGGCCTCTTCGAATTTGGACCGCGCCTTCTCGTCGGCAACCTGCTGGTAGCCGGTAAAAACGTTCGGAAGTGCTCCCATATCACAGGCGCCCTGAACGTTATTCTGTCCTCGCAGCGGGTTAACGCCGCCCCCTTCGATCCCCACATTGCCACAAATCATGGCGAGATTCGCACAACATTTTACGGCTTCAGTTCCATGGGAGTGCTGAGTTATTCCCATTGCATAGAGTATGGACCCCTTTTCTGCCGTTCCGTAGATACGGGCTGCCGTTCGCAAGGCTTCGGCAGGCACTCCGCTGATCTGTTCGACGTATTCCGGTGTATATTTCGCAAGAGTTTTCTTGAGCTCATCATATCCATCTGTTCTCGTTTCAATATAGGCTGCGTCCTCGAGACCCTCACTGATGATCACATTCATCAGCCCGTTTAAGACAGCTACGTTTGTCCCTGCCTGAGGGCGCAACCAAATGGCGGCATGCCTGACCAGAGGGATTTCCCGAGGATCCACTACGATCAGTTTGGCGCCCCGATTGCGGACGGCCCTTTTTACCCTTGATGAAATTACCGGATGATTTTCGGTAGTGTTGGTTCCGATCGCAAGTATTGCATCAGCCTGTTCAATTTCCTCGATGGAATTTGTCATTGCTCCGCTTCCGAATGCGGCGGCCAGACCGGCCACCGTAACCGAATGTCAGAGACGGGCGCAGTGATCGACATTGTTCGTGCCGATAACCGCCCGCATAAATTTTTGAAAAAGATAATTCTCTTCATTAGAACAACGAGCCGAGGAAAGCCCGGCGATACTGTCGGATCCGAATTCGGATTTTATCATCTTGAGTTTATCTGCAATATAGTCATAGGCTTCCTCCCAGGTTGCTTCCTGAAGTTCGCCTTCCTTTCGTATGAGAGGTGTTTTCAGCCGGTCGGGGTGATCGACGAAACTCATGCCGAATCTTCCCTTAACACAGAGGCTTCCTTCATTAGGCAGGCCGTGTTCACGATTGCCCGTCACCTTGATAATTTTTCCATTATGGATATTAAGATCGAGCTGGCAGCCCACGCCGCAATAAGTGCAAGTAGTTTTGACTTTTGCCGTTTCCCAGGGGCGACCCATAAAGCGGGCGCTTTTGAAGGTAATTGCACCGGTCGGACATGCATCGACACACTCTCCGCAAAAAACGCAATTCGAAGATATATAGTCGGCACCGAATGCTGGTCCTACCTTGGCGTGAGAACTTCTGTAAGAAAAATCAAGAACGTCATTTACCTGGATTTCATTACAGGCTCTTACACAGCGCCCGCAGAGAATGCATTTATTGAGATCTCTTGCAATCATCGAGTTGGTAAGTTCCAGATCATAGCCGGGGGGGTCGATTGTAAACCGGGGCTTTTCGATGCCGAGTTCGTATACCAGATCCTGCAGCTCGCAGTTACCGTTACTTTCACAGGTAAGACAGTTATGGTCGCCGGAAGACCATAAAAGTTCGACCACAAGTCTTCTGGCGTTTTTGACTCGCTCCGTATCGGTTCTGACTATCATTCCCGGGTTAACCGGCATTGTACATGCTGCAACAAGAGATCTCGCGTTTTCAACTTCAATAGCGCAAACGCGGCATGCGCCTACATTAGATGTGCCCTTGTAATGACAAAGTGTCGGTATAAAGATACCGTTCTCCCGTGCCACTTCCAGGATTGTCTGTCCGGTCATTGCCCGGACTTCCTTTCCGTCGATGTTGATAGTGAATTGTTCGCTCATAGATTTTTCTCCTGATTAGTGGACGTTCCTCAAGATGAAATACTGAAAGAACCCTGAAGGACGTACATAAAATATCGCAGTTATTCGTTTCGTGACTTTGCGGATACATTTGTTTTACATTTGTTACAGAAGTGTAAAAAAATATTGTTATTCCTGTCCGGTCATACCGTAACAAAAAGAGACCGGGTGCTTTCCCTTTCAGAATCATTTTCAGATCAGCCGCAGAGGTAATCTTTTGAGAGTATATCAAGATCCGGCCTGGAAAGCAGGTGAAGATAAAGAACAATACATCGGAAAGAATTGTTACCGGCATTTTATGGACCCTCCCACGATGCCGTAACCCGGTGTAACAATTGGCATTGCAACAATAGCTGCTGCCGCCTCTATAACGATATGTGCCATATCCGGGCAGGCAACGGATTGTACATCCTCATGAGAAGATTGTCAAACTTTCATAGATGAAAAAAGGTGATTTTTTTTATATTTTGTGGCTTCTTTCCTCGACTCCGCATATCAGAACAAGAAAAAAAACCAATAACTGAAATAATAGATACCGTAAGGCGGCAGTAAACGACAAGAGTAAATGCCGCGTTGTGAAACATGACAGGCGATTTCCGGCAGGATATGATCCTTTTGCCAAAAATGACTTGATTTCTCGGTGTTCATGGTATAGAAAGCCTTTCTTAATAAAAAAAATGTTGGACTCCTTCCCCGGACCGGTGTTCGGGGTCATAGAGCCGAGAGGAGGTTGAAAACTTGAGAAGGTATGAAGTAGTTTACATTTCTTTTGACGACTTATCTGAAGACGAATTCGAAAATCAACTGGAACGCTATACATCCATTGTTTCCAAAATGGATGGAAAAGTCATTAAAATCGAAAAATGGGGCAAAAGGCGATTGGCGTATCCGATCCAGAAACGCAAAGACGGCGTGTATGTCCTCATCGATTTTGCAGGTGATAACCGGATCGTGTCCGAACTGGAGAGAAATTTCAGGATTGATGATAAAGTAATGAGATTCATCTCTGTCAAAACACATGATAAAGTAGAGCTTGAAGAAATTGAAAAAGAAATAGCAAAGGCACAGGAAGCGGAACAGGCGAAAGAAACGGCAGTCGAAAAGCCCGGGGAAGCAGCAGTTGCAGAAGGACCGGAGGGGGAAGAAGAAACGGCATCCGAAGAAGTAAAGCCGCAAGAGGAGATTTCCGAGGAAAAACAAGAAGCAGAAGAAACAGAAGCGGAAGAAACAGAAGCGGAAGAGGCACTCCCCCAGCCTTCCGAAGAATCTACCAGTGAGCCTTTAGACGAATCGGAAGGAGAGGAGAAATAGCAATGGCATATCCATCCAAAAGCAGTCAAAATCAGGGGCAGAGGGGAGGTCCCAGGAAAAAATTTTTTCATAAACGTAAGATATGCAGGTTCTGTGGGGATTCGGCATTAAAAATTGATTACAAAAAGCCTGAAAACCTTAGGAATTTTATCACTGAGAGAGGTAAAATATTGCCTCGAAGAATTTCCGGGACTTGTGCGAAACACCAGCGTGAATTGACGGTGGCGATAAAAAGGGCAAGAAATCTGGCTCTGCTGCCGTTTACGACAAGTGAATGATAAAATTGCTTTTCCGCAAAAATCCTCAAAATCTGAAAGCACTGCGAGGTGATGAATAAATTAGGGATTTTCTTGTTGCGTTTGGTATCCTTTGTGTTGTTTTTATTGCAGTTGCGAGCGTTCCGGTACTGAGCCCCCTTGGAGTTTTTTTTCTACCTTTCCCTGTCCTGTATTTCTATTCAAAACTGGGAAGGGTGCCGGGAGCTGCCCTGTGTATCATTGCTCTCGCTGTTGTCGCTCATGTATTGCAGGCAGTAAATTCCCCGTATTCCTGGATGTTTTTTTTCGTCTTTGGCGCCCTTGGAATTATTCTGTCTGAGACATTAAGACGAAACATGTCCATCGAAAAAACTGTGACGATTTCAACGGCGGCAGTGCTTTTCATGAGCGTAATAGCAGTGATTCTCTACGGTATTGTAAGTGGAAAAGGGGCAGGAGTTTTCATTACTCAGTATATTGCGGAAACTGTAAATGAGAATATCGAATTATATGCCCAAACTGGTGTTTCTGCGGATCAGATTGAGCTCGTACGGAAAAGCAAGACTCTGATAACCGGAATAATTCTTTCTTTGTTGCCGGCTCTTACAGTAACGGGCACAATGTTTACAGTATGGATAAATATACTTATGGGAGAGGTGCTGTTTCGGAGAAGGGGGATGTGGTATCCGGACTTCGGCGACTTATCCCGCTGGAGATGCCCCGATAGCTTAATCTGGGTAGTAATTGCTGCAGCAGCAAGCCTCTTTATTCCATGGTATCCGATAAAAATAATCGGGATGAACGTTCTGATAATAAGTATTTTCATCTACATGCTGAGGGGGTTTGCTGTTATTTCTTTTTATTTCAGGCGCAAAAATATCCCGATAATTTTAAGAGTGACGGGCTATGCAATTATATTTATTCAACAGCTTCTCCTTGTGCTGGTGGCAGGTCTTGGGCTTGCAGACATATGGTTTGACTTCAGGAATCTGGATAAAAATAAAAAAAATAATGCCGAGTTGTAGAATATGAAAGGATGAAATTCATGAAAATTATCTTGAAACAAGATATAGAATCCCTGGGAAAAATGGGGACCATAATAAAAGTATCGGACGGTTACGCAAGGAACTATCTTATTCCAAAAGATTTGGCTGTAGAAGCGAACACCCGGAATATCAAGGCTATGGAACATGAAAAAAGGATAATCTCAGAAAAAGCCGAAAAAGAGAAAGGAAAAGCCCAGGCAACGGCCGAGATGCTTGACCGGGTAGTGATCACTCTTTCGAGGAAAGTCGGCGAGCAGGATAAGCTTTTCGGATCGGTAACGTCGCGTGATATTGAAGAGGCGCTTCAGGATCAAGGTGTGGTAATAGACAGGAAAAATATTGTTCTTGACGAGCCGATCAAAAGTGTCGGCGAATTCAAGGTGAAAGTAAAACTGTATTCCGGAGTGACCGGTTCCATTAAAGTGAACGTAATAGGTGAAAAGTAGAAAAAGGCATCAATGAACGATATTGATTACTCGCTCCATAGGGTTCCTCCCCAGAATCTTGACGCAGAACAATCAGTCCTGGGGGGCATTCTTCTTGATAATAATGCCATCAACAATGTCATTGAGATTCTGGAGAAGGGAGATTTTTACAGCGAAGCACACAGAAAAATATTTACTGCAATTCTTGATCTGGGAGAAAAAAACGAACCGGCTGATTTGATTACCTTATGTAATGTGCTCCGAGACAAAGGAGAGCTTGACAGGATAGGGGGCGAACCGTATATTGCCTCTCTTGTGGACCGGGTTCCTTCGGCTGCGAATATCACCCATTATTCAAAGATAGTAAAAGAAAAGTCGATACTGAGGGGATTGATAGGCGCGGCTACGGAAATTCTGACTAAAAGTTACGGTATCGGTGCCGATATCGACAGCGTTCTTGATGAAGCGGAGCATTCCGTTTTCGAGATATCCGAACACAAGATAAAACCTTCTTTTTTCCCGATAAAGGAAGTAATCAAGAGCAGCTTCAAAACTATAGAAAAACTCTATGAAAAGAAATCTCTTATTACCGGTGTATCGACGGGATTCCGTAAACTGGACGAACTTACGTCGGGGCTTCAGAAATCGGATCTGATAATCATCGCAGGTCGTCCAAGTATGGGTAAAACTGCATTCGCCGTTAATATCGCAGCACATGCGGCAATTGAAAACAATATCCCTGTGGCGATATTTTCTCTCGAAATGTCCAAAGAGCAGCTTGCATTCAGGATGCTTTCATCAGAGGCTCGAGTCGATTCTCAGCGGCTTCGCAAAGGATTTCTGGGGGAAATCGATTGGCCTAAATTGACAACGGCCGCAGGAAGACTTTCTGAGGCACCGATATATATAGATGATACGCCCGCAATATCCGCTCTTGAAATGAAAGCGAAGGCCCGAAGACTCAAGGCTGAGAAGGGACTTGATCTTATTGTGCTTGATTATCTTCAGTTAATGAGAGGGCGCGATCCAGGTATGCCGCGGGAACAGGAAATTTCAGATATAAGCCGTTCATTGAAATCTCTGGCTAAAGAATTGAACGTTCCTGTAATCGCTCTTTCTCAGCTTAACCGCCAGGTCGAAACGAGGTCGGACAGACGTCCCTACCTTGCCGATCTTCGAGAATCAGGGGCTATCGAACAGGATGCAGATGTAATAATGTTCATTTATCGTGATGAAGTGTATAACAAATCTGAAGATAACCCTGAGAGGGGATTTGCCGAAATAGATATCGGCAAGCAGAGAAACGGCCCCACAGGGAAAATAAAGCTGGTGTTTTTAAGAGAATATACGAGGTTTGAAAATCCCGCCATGAACATGGAAGAATTTTAACCCCCTGGATTCATGTCCTGCCTCCGAAATTATTGCGAGAAGCCGTTTCACAAATGAGCCTTTCGGACTTTCTGCGAGTCTGTCGCAATTGATTCTTCTGAAGTATTACCCACATAGGGAATTGCGAGCCGCATTTTTTTCAGGGCCTCCTTCTCTATCTGTCGTGCGCGTTCTCGTGTAATATTGAATTTGTCGCCTATTTCCTGTAAGGTCTGCGGCTTATCAACCATTATTCTGTTTTTTATAATATAGCTCTCACGCTCATTTAAGTTTGACAGTGCGCCGGCGATATTTTTTTTCACAAGCGCTGTCTCTTCCTTCTTAATCAAAATATCTTCCTGACTTGTACTCTCATCGACCAGTTTATCAACAAATAGAGCTTCTCCTTCTTCATTCAATGAAGCATCAAGCGAAACATCTCTGTTGGAAAGCCGGAGGTTCATTTCTTCCACATCGCTTTCCCTTACATTGAGAAGCTCAGCCGCCTCCCTGAACTCAGGATTTTCGGCAGAAAGCTTTTCCAGATTTTTTTTTACCTGATTCAGTTTGAAGAAAAGTTTCCTTTGCGCCTGGGTAGTACCTATTTTGACAAGGCTCCAGTTTTTAATAATATAGTTCTGCATGTATGCACGTATCCACCACACTGCGTAAGAAATCAGGCGATACCCTTTGTAGGGATCGAATTTTTTCACGGCATGCATAAGCCCGATATTACCTTCCTGAATTAAATCCAGAAGCCTTACGCGATAGTTTTTATATTCGTGGGCTATCTTGACTACAAATCTGAGATTTGATGTGACGAGCCTTTCGGCTGATTTCATGTCTCCGAATTTTTTAAACTGCACCGCCAGTTTAAATTCTTCGTCTGGTTCTAAAATGGCAAACTGATTTATCTCGGCCATATACACATCAAGCGTGTCAGTAAGTGCAGGCAAATTCATCATTTTTGATAGTGACCCCCGTAAAATTTAAATTCTTATTATCCGCTATAAATTCGGAATAGTCAAGGTGGAATACGGCATCCGAATTGCCTCATATTAGATGTTACCGAAAGTGGTGAAATAAACAGAAGAGATGGAGAAGTTCATCTGCTTTCTAAAGATAAATCTGCATTCAAAATGAACGAATCTTGTGGACAGATGATCGGGATAACAATATAGAGAAATATATATAATGATTTCACCTCAGCTGGTTTTTTAATTCCGGGATGCAGGAGGAATTTTGTATGAGCATCGAAGATGAGTCGAAAGAGGAGCTGATTGTTCAAATACATAAAAAAAACCTCCGAATAGAGCATCTTGAAAGAAAGCTCGTTCAGTGTGCAGAGAAAAAAACCCCGGTTAATGCAGAAGATGTCCTTCGAACAATGATTGACAATGCCCGTGAAGCAATACACGTGTTGTAGCCCCCAATTAAACCGGACACGGATCTAACTGGAAATAAGCGTTAGTCATAGCTATAGTGTTAGCGCTCAAACCAGAAAGAAGGTGCCCGATGAATCCAGTTGAAGTAGTAACAT
>JALNXD010000038.1 GCA_023230565.1 Syntrophales bacterium | reverse complement strand
TTCGAAACTTGGATTCCTGGCGGTGGAATCGGTGGTTCCGTCATTGTCGAAATCCCATGCCCAGCCAGTGATCTCGCCGGTGGACGAGTCGGTGAATGCGACCGTGAGGGGCGCGTCACCAATTCTTGGCGAAGCCGAGAAATTTGCCACGGGTACCGATTGGAGCATACTGAACTTCATCGCGTCGGCGCAATAGCTCGACGGCCAGGGATCGGGTGCGTAAAGTGTGATCCTGTATCCCGTTCCGGCTTGAAACGTGTATGTTCCAAGGGGATTCCACTGTCCGCCGCTGGTTTGCTGATTTACGTAGACCCGGGCCGTTCCCCCCGCATGCTCGATATCTACGGGGACGCTGATGCTTCTCGAAGACCACTCGGTCCACCACATGGATACAGTATATGTGGACGTCTGTACCGGCTGGAAATGCCATATAAATGTCGAACCGTCCCTGCTCCAGATGGAATCGGTGCCGTAGAAACCATCTGCACCGGAGACGGACCACCATCCTGTGTACGATGTTGCAGTATCACTGTTGTCGATTATGGTTTCCTGGGGCGCTGATCCGATAGTCAGTGTTTCTGTCGCTGGAGCCGACCAGGCATTACCGTTATCGCGGACCTCGAGGGTAATGGTGTGAACTCCTTCCGACAGAATATCGGTACTGAATGAGGCTGATTCACCAAGAACTCCGTCGATGTTTGACTCCCAGAGATATGCCCTGACGGTGCCGTCACTGTCCGTTCCCTCTCCTTCGAAGAATATTGTTTGTCCCGGTTCCGCCGGGTTGGGGGTTATCGAAACGATCCGGGCAGCAGGGGGCAGATTGTCGGATACAAAACGGAACCAGACTGCATCGGCGCAGGTGCTGAGTGTATCTCCCTGTGCTGCAGTAATCATGACACTTCCGGTTCCATCAAAGTAGTAGGTGCCGAGGCTGTTCCATCTGCCTGCATTGACACTCTGGTCGATGGTGAGGTTCCGGGGGCCGTTTTGCTCATTGATGGTTACCGCTATGTTTGATGTCCGTGACGGGTATCCCGACCACCACATCAGAACTTCGTAAGTGCCGGAGGGCTGTGAGTCGAACTGCCAGGTATAGGTAGCGCCGTTTCTGGACCAGAGGCTCTCCCCGCCATAGGGATCCGTTCCGCCGGATAAATTCCATGTTCCTGTCTGCGCTGTGCCCGGACTGGCGCCGTTGTCTACAAGAATGTCCGAATATGCCGCTGAAACATGAAAGGTACACAAAGCAAGACACATAAAAACAATAAACCAAGTGTAATACTTTTTTTGCATGTCGCTTACCTCAACCATAATTAAATTTAAATTATATCGACGGCATGGTACCGAAACACAGCTGATTCGCGGTTAAAATCTCATGCCCCCAAATGGAAATATGAATGAGCGTGTGCTCACTTATCCCGAAGTTCATTATGCCGACTACGTCAGCACTATAATTGAAATTACTTTTTCCAAATTCACTTGCCTGGAAGCTTCAGAGAAAGAACACATTCCTGTGTTTTAATATGTGATGCTAGTGAGAAAGGTTCCCTCTCCATTAACCGCGAGCATGCTGGAAATAAGGCGTTTCGCTTTTATCTTTTTGCCGTATTCCGGTGAATAATCGTATTCCTCCGTTGTAAAACTGAATCCAGAGGTTTTGATGTGCGCTATTTTTTCATTCGTATCCTTTGCATATATGCTGTACCCGTCGCTTGTCATTTCAGGAGACAGGTGGAAGATCAACTTTCCCGTAAATGGGACAAAACCGGCCAGCGTATCCCATATCATCCACTCTCTTCTGTTCTTGTTGAAGAAGATCACTCTTTTATGCTCCATCCCGGCATACCGGATTTTTCCCGTAAAGGCGATCGCATGATCCGTATCGACCAGGTGTGCATAGGCGATCTTCACACGATCAGGGAGCCTGAACAGTTGATGAGAAAGATCGTTTTGTTCGAAACCTGTTATTTTTACCGTATTGTGGTATTCTGTGGAACGGTATCTGTTTCGCTCAAAGGAATCAGCCGTATATGCGAATGTGCCTGGATCTGTAAAAATTGTGCGGCCTTTCGTCATAAGCTCGATACTCAATTTGTCGTTATGTGAATGGCCGCCATTGCCATTTTGACCGTTCTGGCCGCAACTTACAAAGCAATACTCATCCATTCCGTCTCTGAGAACGTGCCACCCGGCATTCCTGAAAGATTTTGATCTGCGAGGTTCTGTTCTGAAGGGCATCCTTTCGTACGCGAAGAGGCCATTTGATCCGAACAACCAAAAAACCTCTTCACTGCACTCGATCTGAGGGATTCTGAATTCGCTTTCTTTAAAAAGAACAGCGGCCAAAGGCACCATATATTTATGTTCAAGAACAGGTCGATCGCAAAATACGAGAAAACGGCCGTTGTCATTGTCTCCGATTTGCGGAACAGTACCATCCGGCTTCAGAATGAAGAGGGTTGAAGAAACCATGTCCTTCAATTTCTTTTCGTAGGTTTCGGGGAAATGTATTCCCGCCCGCGTTCCCAAAAGAAAGCAATAGAAGAACATCTCGTAAGAAAGTCTATGGTAGGAGGTGGAACCTTCAAAGCAGCATCCGTCGTCGTAGACTTGTTTAGTGATTTCTTTCGTCAGTTCTCGTATTGAAAAGTTGCGCCATTTTTTGCTTTCAGGATAAAAGGGGCAATAGACGGCAGTAAAAAAAAGCCCTGCCAGATTGGCAATATAGTGGTTATTGGTATGTAATCCCGAATGCTCCTGGTGTGCAAAAATGAATTTTGCCTGTTCATGGATGCTCGTGTAAAATTTATCAAGAAAGGATTCGGAAAAGGCCGTATCTTCAGTAAAAAATTCCATTGCCGTAAGCCAATTGGCGATACGGATGGCAATTTCCATGCTGCAGTTCCAGTTAATTCCGTATCCGACAGGATTGTCCTTAATCCAATCTTCAATCTGGTTTTTGAATTCATTTGCATATTTTTTATTTCCTGTAAAAGAATATGCTTGTCCGAGCAATGTCAAGTGCTGAAATAAAGAAAGCTCCCATGCTACTTTTATATCAACTCCCTTTTTTTCTCCGAATTGAATCTTGTAATAAATAATTTTATTATTCCAACGGTAGCCATTCTTGAAATCTTTATGCCAGTCAATTTCCTTATAGCCTGAATGCGCTGCGCCGGCGTTTCGGTTCACATCAACAGGACCGCTTCCCAGAAGATCGAAAATGTGACTGCAAATTTCGTCAGCTTTTTGAATTATTTTTAACTTGTTTATTTGAATTATGTTTTGATATTGCAACGCATTATCTAAAGATTCTTTTGCGCATACTAAATATCTGCTGCTGACAAGACATTCAACCTTGCTATTTTTTTTAAAATAAGGAATTGTGTATTTGACCAATTCCCATCTTCGAAAAATCAGGGAATATATTCGCTCAAAGACTTTGAAGAATAAATAAAAAGACATTTTTATTATTGCCCGGTCAAGTGCATGGATTTACCCGTAATTAGCAGCGATATCACTTTAATCGGCATTGAATGTTCAGGATTTTGAAGTTTTCGCCATCATGATGCAAGTAAGTTGATGGGTATCTTTGGCTGTTACTTTTTTCGGAGGTATTATCTGTGTGCCTACCGTCCAGTGCCGGCCGCTCCAGAACTGCCAGTATTCCTGATCCAGAATAACGGCTTCATTTTCCAGCAGCCATTGTTCAAGCTCGGCCCTTGAGAATGATTGTGTAATGAAGGCAAAATCCCTGCCGTAACTTGAGCCGGGTAACTCGTACACATTTCGTATATATTCATTTTCACTGTAAGGACAGGTTATTATGAGATGCCCGCCTGGACTCAATAGAGAAAACATGTTTCGAACTGCTTTGTCAGGGTGTTCAATATGCTCCAGAACACTTATACAGGTGATTAAATCAAAAGTATCTTTCAGTTGAGTATTTCGTATATCATCGTTCACGATATAATAATGGCGATTGAACATTCCTGCCGGCCAATAATCCCAGATATTATCCGTAGCAGTTACAAGCGCACCGCAGTTCCTGATCAAGTGCGGCAGTGCTGTATCACCGGTGCCTACATCAAGAATTTTTTTCGGGTAAAGCTCCGATATTTTTCCAAACAGAAATGAAAGTTCAACAGGCCGTTCATTAAATTGAATAAATTTCTGTTGCTTGAATTCTTTTTTACATTCGATCATCGGATAAAAATTTAAATACTGCCTGGCTTTGGCCTTGAATTGATTCAGCATTGGCTGGATTCTCCAAAAAACAATAGAATTATTAGTATATACGCTGCAATTAAAGCTCCGCCCCTTGATTTACATAACGGTCATCTTTTGCTCACCTGGACGGCCGATATGCAACCATTTTAAAAACCAAAAGAGAGTGTCTATTTACTACTTCAACTAAAAAGGTTGAAAATGTACTTATGATGCCCCGGACCGCTCCAGAACGGCGGGGATTGTCTTCATCATTATTTTAAAGTCAAGCCACAATGACCACTCGTCGATATACTGCATGTCCAGTTCCATCCATTTTTCAAAAGGTATGTTGTTGCGACCATTGACTTGCCAGAGGCACGTAATCCCCGGTTTCATGCTGAGACGGCGTCTGTATTGAAGATCATATTCATTTACTTCCGTGGGCAGAGGAGGGCGCGGACCAACAAGACTCATTTCTCCTGCCAGTACGTTTATCAGTTGCGGCAGTTCGTCCAGGCTGGTTTTGCGAAGAAAACGTCCCAGTCCGGTTACCCGAGGGTCGTCCTTTATTTTGAAAACGGGGCCGTCCATTTCATTTTTCTCGATCAGATCCTTTTTCATTGATTCAGCATTGGGAATCATTGTTCTGAATTTTAAAAATTTAAATAATCTGCCGTTGTACCCCACGCGGTTCTGTGTAAAGAATATACTTCCATCAGGAGAGGTTACTTTGATTAAAATACTGATCAGGGCAAAAAGAGGGCTTAGTATTACAAGGAGAAGAAGCGAAACGACAATATCGACCATCCTCTTGAAGAAAAGTTGAAAGTTCAGTTTGGGACTTGTATACATCTCAAAAAACGGAACATCGCCGAGATGAGAGATTGTTGATTGTGCGAAGCCCGTATCGAAAAGATCGACAGGTATTTTTACTTCAACCCCTACTTTTTGAGCTGTTCTGATTATGTCCTGGATTTGTGAATAGAAAGATTTTATCGGTAATGTGATGAAAATTTCATCCACCACTTTTTCTCTCATTATACTGCTCAAATTTTCGAGAGAACCCAGCAGCGGATAGCTGAAATCAGTTACTGCGGACGGACTATCGTTTGGATCATCTATATATCCGAGTACCCGAAGGCCGTATCCCGGGGATTCGTTTATCATCTGTTCCAGTTTCAATGAACGGGTGTTTATGCCTGCAATAAGTACTTGCCTGTAATTATAACCTCTTTTGCGTATATATTTCAGGCTTTCCCTCAGGATAACGCGAAAAAGAATCAAAAGTCCCGTTTGGACAAACCATAAATGAAAGGGGAACTGAATCGTTGCAAGACTTTCTGCCGAAATAATAATCGGTAATGACGAAATTCCTATGCCAAGCGTGGAGGCCACGGTTACATCGCGGAACTCCTTGCTGTAAGGGGTGAGTCTCTTTGAATCGTATATTTTGAAATAGCGGGAAAGATATACCCACAGTATAAAATTTCCAAAAAATAAAAACATAAAATTAAATGGTAAGTAAAAAGGATTAAAATAATCCGCATAATAATTGACAAAATAAACTAAATAAAACGATGCCATCAAAATAAGGATGTCAAAGAGAAAGAGTATTTTCCCAATCGGTTTTCTATATTTTTTTAGCATACTGTATTCCTTCCCCTTGTAATTTCCGCACTAATAACCGCTTCTCATTAAATGAGGAAAATGAAAAAAACAGTTATCTGTATTTTGCTGTGGCTTTCACACACACTTGATGAGAACACTTTTTAGTGCTGAGCCTCCCGTGTACACCTGCGCTGCGGCTTCCTCCTTAATGCTCAATACCGCGCGTACCGGGCATCAGCCTGAAATTGTCACCTCTTGTTTTCTTAACGTATCTCACTTCCTTGCCGGCATACACACATCACTGTTTGATATACCTAATTAGCAACATCTGTACCGAGTTTGTATCATAGTAATTTTACTTGACTATATGTATTCAGGACCGGGAATTGTTGCGTGGTTATGTACAGGTTGGCGGAGGAATCGAACGCATTTGTGTACAGTCGATCCGAGAAGGCGTGAGCCGGATATTTTGCAAATACAAAGGTATTTATGTCATCTTTGAATTTGGATTTTAAAAGCGAATTTGAAGATTTCTTTAATAGAAGCTACCGGAAAAAAAAGACAACAATGAAGAATTATGTTTTGCAATTTTAAGACTTTCTTGCAGACAAACAGCGGGAATATGGATCCGCACCTTCTTCAATAAATCCTTAAAACAGCCTGTAAACAAATTTTGGTATATAGTAATGACGTTTATTTAAAACAACTCCCAATACTGTGCCTCCATTTTTTTCTATCTTTTCTTTTGTATGTAATATGACAGGCCATCTGGTTTTTTCTGCTTCCACGATGAGAACCACTCCATCAGCCTTGCATGAAGTTATGAGGCTTTCGGGACGCAATGTAATTGGCGGTGAATCTATTAGAATGAGGTCGAATTTTTTTCTCAATTCTTCCCAGAATTCATTACTTCTTTCTGATTCAAAACCCGGAGAGCCGGGAAGATAGTTTTTGGAAACCGTGCTTATAAAGAGTTTCGCCTCTCCTGCATTTTCCCTGTTTTGGCTTTTTTCATTCTGATATTCGGTTATTGAACAATCAATTGTATACACAGTCTTTTCCGTACTTGCAAAGTCATCGGAAATTTGTAAACCGCCTTCCAGATCCATGAGAAGGACCGACTTATTGAAAATTGAAACGGCTACCTTGGCGAATTCCTTTACGATGGTCGACGTTCCCTCCGCTTCACGGGAGCTTATAAACTGGAGCATCTTTTTTGTCTGGTTTCCGTTAAACACAAAAAGATTATGATACAGCTGTATCATCTCTTTTTCCATTTTTATGCCGGATTCCGCTAAAATATTAATATCTTTTTTCGCGGGAGGAGTAATTTCTCTCTTTGAAAGGCTTTTGTTTTCACGTTTTGATTGTTCGAGAGCTTCATAGATTTTTGTCATGTTTCTGCTCCTTTTCTGAAACTTCTATGTAGGGGAATACAATCATTTCACCGATAAAAATAAGGTTTACATCGTCGATACCCGGATTATTTACTCTTACCGCCTCCAGAATATCGGCAGTAACCGTTCCATATATTTCTTCGGCAAGTTTAAAGAGATAGTCCCCTTCTTGCACTATTCTCATGACAGGGAAATCATCTTTGGGGGTTGAAATGAATGCACGAGGCTTTCTCCGTATTTTAGTGGAATTATCGGGTTGTATGTTTATTCTGGTGTTGCCTTTTTCTTGAAACTCTCTGAACAAAGATGGCGGTTTCCCCGATCGCGTAAGATCTTTTCCGGTGTCGGCAACATGATATAGTTTCTCTTTTGTACTGATTCCGGTTTCATGCGATTCAGCGGCTTTTTGCAATGGAGTCTGCGTTGCGCCTGATGGATAGGAAAATTTTCGAGCGCCAAGATCTTCGATTTTAATTGTATCAGGATTACTATCCGTGATGCTTTTATCTGCATCAGGTGAATCAGAGAAATTTTCCACTTTAATCGTTTCACTGCTCTTTTCGTCAAAATACCGTATTTCGCCGGGGGGTGGGCCATTCATTGCCATTTCAGAAAGTGAATCGATCTGTCTCGTATTTTCTTTCCGTAAAGCAGCTTCTTCATAGTATGTATTGATATCACCCCTGTAGCTTTCCTGAGTTTCAGGTTCTGCAGTTTTGGATATACTCTCATTTTCATTTTGTGCGGGAGGGGCGGATAACCCCGCTTTCGAATACAAACTTTCCGCCATACTTCCCAGAGTTGTTTTTGCGTGGGCAAGGTATCCTGACCCGTGAACAAAAATTGAAGCTATTTCTTTTTCATACATGCTGTGTGCAAAAAAGGCCAACGATAGAAAAAGAAGTGTTCCTGCAAGGGCGTATCGGAAGCCCCTTCCTGCAGATTTTCGTTCGCCTTTAAAGTCGGCTATTACCTCTGAAACGATTTTAGAATTGACGGGGTTTCTCTGATAGCCGTATCCTGCTATCAGAGAATTGTCGCTTAATATGTTTATCAGTCTCGGAATGCCCCGTGATTCTTTAATGATCTTTTTTACTGCACCTCTGGTAAAAGGCAGTGGATAATCATTTTCGTTGCCGGCTGTTATAAGCCGGTGCTTTATATACTCGCCGCTTTCCTTCGGGGTAAGAGGGAGTATTTTAGAGTACACCGCTATTCGCTGCTTAAGCTGGCGCAGGATGCTTTTATTCAGCATCTCTTCGAATTCCGGTTGCCCCACCATTACGATTTGAATCAATTTGTCGGTAGATGTTTCCAGATTGGAGAGCATTCTCAGGTTTTCCAGAGTTTCAACCGGCATATTCTGTGCTTCATCTATAACCAGAACGATATTATACCCGTCCCTGAATTCCTTTATCATAGCTTCATTGAGCAGGTTTAATTTTTCGAAGAGGCTTTCCTCCCCGATATCAATTTCAAGTTCCCTGTAAAGAGTTATAACGAGATCATGAAATGAAATTCCAGGATTGAATATATAGATAATTTTTCTCTTCTGATTTCTGATTTTCTCCAGGTAATATCGCAGGATAGTTGTTTTCCCGACGCCTACTTCACCGGTAATTACAATGAAACCTTTCCTCTTTTCTATTCCGTAGATGATCGACGCAAGCGCCTCTTTATGGCTGGGACTCAGGAAAAGAAAATCAGGGTCCGGTGTCACATGAAACGGTTCTTTGTCAATTCCGTAAAAATCAGTATACATTTTCAGCTATCCCTTGTGCGGAACCGATGTGAGCACCTGCAGATCCAGCTTTTTTTCAACCATTTCAGGTGTCGAGAGCCCCTGTGAAGCTCTCTCGGACGTGAAAGCAAAGCCCAGCCCTGCAATAAGGCCTAGAACCGCCCCGATAAAAATATTGAGCGTCATTTTAGGCTTAATGGGTGTAACCGGCACTGTTGCCTTCTGAATGATGCTGATGTTGGCAATTTTGCTGCGGTTCATGTCTTCGGTAATCCGTGCCTCTTCGAATTTGTTTAAGTAAATCTTGTAATTTTTCTCGTTCAGTTCTTTTCCTCGGTTTAACTTCTGCAATTCCTTATCCGTGAGGTCCAGATTTCTCAGAGTACCCTGTACTTCCTGAATCTGTCCGGCAAGGGAAGATTTCTTCGCTTCGAGTGATTGCAGCTCCGTTGCCGTTTTTATCATCTCTTTTTCGACTTCCTGATATACGATATTGCCCGATTTTACGTTACTTTTGATTTGCGCCTCCTGCTCCTTCAGAAAGTTCTTTATAATGGTTATTTCGTTTCGAACATTGATAAGAAGACGGTTGTTGTCGGTGTATTTTTCCGACAATTTCTGCTCTTTAAGTTGAAGACCGAGGAGCGTCGATTTTGCATCATCTATGATCCTGTAGCGGTCAGTTTCCGTGTACCGGTCGATATTCTGATAAATGTTTTCCATTTCCGTCTTCAAGGACGCAAGTTTTGTTCGCAGGGCTTCTATCCGGTTCATATTATCTTTCTCGAGGGTATCCAGTTCCGTCAATTGGGTCAGGAGGAGATTTCGCTGTTCCTCCAGTGAAAATACATTGTGTGCTTGTTTGAAGGCTTCCAGTTGATCTTCCGATTCTTTCAGCTTCTGTTCATAAAAAACCACCTGTTTGTCAAGGAAGCCCGACCGTGTATCCTCATACACCTGGAGATGTTTTTCCCTGAAAAAGTCTACGAGAAGGTTTACCGTATCGGCTGCTTTTACCGGATCCCTGTGCTGAAATGTAACTTCGAGCACATTTGATTTTTTGAGACCTTCCGATGACAGATCTTTTTTGAAAATGGCCAGCGCCAATTCCATAGGTGCCACATCTTCGGGCGGATTTTTCATGATCTCGGGATAGAGGGTTTCCAGGCCCACATGACTGATTACCGTTTCAGCGAGATCCCGGCTCATGAGAATTTCGATTTCCGAATTCATGATTTCGGTTTGATTGAAAGAGATCATAGGCGAGATGCCCTGCCCTTTTTCCCCCACTTCAGGCCGGTAAATATATTCCCGGCCGAACTTCAGCAGCATGCTCGATTTCGCCTCATATTTCGGAGCCATTAAAAAAGACCCGATGGTGACGGCGGTGACAATGAAGACAAATGTCCCGATAATTTTCCATTTATGTTTAAAAAGGGTTGAGAAAATATCTCGCAATCCGGCCCCGGTGTATTCCGGTTGATGTAAATGGCGCGTTTCCATGCAAATTCTCCTAGTTGTTGTTATTATTTAAATCCACAGTGAAGCCGAAGCCGAAGGGCACCGGAATATTTTTACGGATATACTGGTCGATCCATGTATTTACATTGGCAACAGGAGATTTGGGGACATATACAATATCAAGCGGCAGAAGAGTGATATCCTGCTTCAGGTCAGTTCCGTCAATCACTTTTTTCAGATCAAGGGGGATAACAATCGGTTTTTCTGCACCGGCCTTTCGTATGACGAGTATTTCGTTCAATCGGGCTGTGTCTTTGAATCCGCCGGCACTGGCGATCGACTGCATTGCCGAAATGTAGCCGGTAAACGTGTGAACGCCCGGACTTTTTACTTCACCGTCGACAAATACCTTGTATGAATCAAAGGTCCGGACGATTACTGCGATTTCCGGCTGCTTCAAGTGCTTTGCATATCGCTTATTCAGGATTGAAGCCAGCTCGGGAGTAGTTTTACCTGCGACATCGATTTCGTGAACCAGTTGAAGTGAGATTTTGCCGTCGGGGCGGACGACTACTGTTTCATTAAGCTCCGGGTCATAAAAGAATTTCACGTCAAGTCTGTCTCCCACCTGTATTCGATATTCCTCCTCCCCCAGACCTGCTTGCCTTACTTCAGGAATATTCAAAGATGTGGGATTTTTCACCACCGGACCACAAGAAATGATTTGGATGGCGACGGCTATGCATAACAGTACAAGAAGCAAAAATTTCTTAGTCATGGCTCATATCCTTTTCTTTTTGTTATATGAAATGGCATGTTTTTCTGAATCGCACGTCCTGAACCCACGCACCTCTAAAACAACTTTTTGCCTGCGATTCTACAAATTGTGAGTGCATTATAAGGGATGCAAATACCGTTCCTAAATGTAAGTATTTGTAAATTTAAGGAATTAGGTGAATCATACGCGAAATCTTGTACCAGAATTTTTACAGGCTGCACTCTTATCGTACAGGCTCAGACTGATTTTGCTTTAAATTATACTGAAAACGTATTCATTTATCTTGATTTTGTTTATCTATTGTGATAGTTTCCTTTTTCCAATTGATATTTCCAGGGGTGCCGGAACGGCTGAGAAGATACCCTTTGAACCTGACCTGGGTAATGCCAGCGTAGGGAGACGATTTTAAATCTTTAATGGGCGTATCCGGTTGAAACAGGATGCGCCCGTTTTTTTTGATATGGCAGCAGTTCGTTTATGAATGAAAATTTTTATATCATTTCGGGAGGAGAAATTCGCGATCGGGCATTTATAAAGAAATTGCTCGATTACGAACCAGACGGACTGGTCGTGTGTGCCGATGGAGGCGCCGATGTGTGCCGGCAGATAGGAATACTGCCTTTTGCGATAGTCGGAGACATGGATTCCATAGACACCCATATCCTTACATACTTTGAAGAGAAAGGAACACGAATTCTCCGGCATCCTAAAAAAAAAGATAAAACGGATACTGAACTTGCCCTTGAGTATGCAATTTTGATGTCACCTTGCAAAATCAGGCTTCTCGGTGCTTTGGGAGGTAGAATAGATCATACATTTGCAAATATTTCCCTTCTTGCTGCTGGTGCGAAGCAGGGAATCGATTTAAGAATTATTGACGAGCGGTGCGAAATGTTCGTCATGAAAAAAAGCGCAGTGATACAGGGGCTTCCTGATCAGACAGTATCACTTTTTGCCCTTTCTGAAGAAGTAACGGGAATCACTCTTTCGGGATTTGAATATTCCCTTGAAGAGGCGAGAATGGAGCAATGTCATCCTTACGGGATCAGTAACAGCCTGACAGGTTTAGAGGGACGCATTTCGATCAGATCCGGGTATCTTTTGGTAATACATTTTTTTGAAGCAGACGCACCTGATCGCATGGCTAATATAGATGGCCGGACAGACTAGTTGAACGGGTGCATTAAAAAGGCGACAAGTTTCGTTTTTTTCAGGCTTGAGTGTGTAACTATTTGAGTAAATGATCGATGCATAGTCTAACGCATGTCCGAAAGAGAGGTATGGTATCATGTCTATAAGTAAAATATTGACCATTGCAGGTTCCGATTCCGGCGGCGGTGCGGGAATCCAGGCTGATCTCAAAACAATTGCGGCTTTGGGTGGTTTTGGTATGACAGTGATAACTGCTCTTACTGCCCAGAATACAATCGGGGTTTTCGGAATACATGAAGTTCCCGCCGAATTTATTGAAAAGCAGTTTGATGCAGTAGCTGAAGATATAGGGATAGATGCAGCAAAGACGGGCATGCTGGCAAATGAGGAAATCGTCAATACTGTTACAGAAAAAGTCATTAAATATGAAATCAGGAAGCTTGTAGTGGATCCTGTTATGGTGGCCAAAGGAGGGGCGATGCTTATAAAGGAGGATGCAAAAAAAGCGCTTATAGAAAATCTGCTCCCGCTGGCGTTCGTAGTGACTCCAAACATCCCTGAAGCCGAAGTTATTTCGGGATTGTCTATCAATGGAGTTGAAGATATGAAAACAGCCGCCGAAACCATATATCAGATGGGAGCACAAAATGTACTCATAAAGGGGGGGCATCTGCCCGGTGATGCGCGCGATTTCTTTTATGACGGAGTGAGACTGCACGAATTTTCCCAGGAAAGAATTGTAACGGAAGATACTCACGGAACCGGCTGTACCCTGTCTGCGGCTATTGCAACAGGACTTGCGCAAGGTATGAGTGCCTATGAAGCCGTATCAAGAGCAAAACGGTATATTACCACGGCAATCCGGTTTTCGCTTCGACTCGGGGCAGGCCATGGTCCTGCCAATCATATGGCGGCGATTTTCAGGGAAAGCAGCCGTTACAGATGTCTGGAAGAGCTTCGGGAAGCAGTATCAACGGTAAAAGATGCCAAGTGCGGCAATCTGATTCCCGAGATACAATCCAATTTTGTCTATGCGCTTCCTTTTGCCGTAAATAAAAATGATGTGGCTGGTATTCCCGGGAGAATCGTAAGAGTCGGTGAAAAGGCGGAAACGCTTCACGATCCGGCGTTTGGCGCATCAAACCACATGGCCCGCATTGTTCTCACAGTCATGAGATACAATAAGGAGTACCGTTCGGCCATGGATATACGATTTTCGGAAAAGCTGGCAGTCCTTTGCCGTGAAGCGGGATACGAACTGGATTCCTTTAACCGGGCCGAGGAACCGGCTGATGTAAAAGAGCATGAAGGGTCATCGCTCGAGTGGGGTACCGATTATGTTCTTTCAAAAAGAGATACCATACCGGATATGATTTTCGATAGAGGTGATATGGGAAAGGAGCCGGTGATCCGGGTTCTTGGAAAAAATCCTGCCGAAGTAGCAGAGAAGATCCTCCGAATATCCGGCCGGCTGAAATCGATATAGGGAAACGAGTTAAATAAGGGAAAACCGGGTATCGCAAACCTGGAACGGGAATCAAAAATAGAGGAGGTTTTTATGTCATTAGATGAAATAGTTATCACACGTGCTATTGCGAGTCGTTTTTTTGAGAAGTTCAGCGAATATGCTGTGGTTGATACGGCAATAGTAGGGGCAGGGCCTTCCGGTCTTGTAGCAGCCTATTTTTTGGCAAAAGCCGGAAAAAAAGTTGCGATTTTCGAAAGAAAACTGAGTGTCGGCGGAGGCATGTGGGGCGGCGGCATGATGTTCAATGAAATAGTTGTTCAGGAAGAAGGAAAAGAGATTCTGGATCTTTTCGGGATAACAGCCCGTGAATATGAACCCGGCTACTATACGGCGGATTCGGTGGAAAGCGTGTGCACCATATGCTCAGAGGCGATGAAAGCGGGGGCAAAGATATTCAATTGCATGAGCGTTGAAGATGTCATTATTCGCGAAGGAGCGGTGACGGGGCTCGTCATTACCTGGTCCCCGGTAGAAATGGCAGGTCTTCATGTAGATCCTTTATCCGTGCGGGCGCATACGATTATCGACACGACAGGGCATGATACGGAAGTATTAAGGGTGATTGCAAGAAAAGCCGATATCGCACTGGATACCGCAACAGGTGGTGTAATGGGAGAGCGTTCCATGTGGGCGGACAAAGCGGAGCAGCTTACGCTCAAAAACACAAGAGAAATTTGCCCCGGTGTGTATGCGGCTGGAATGGCGGCTAATGCGGCCTTTGGAGGCCCTAGAATGGGGCCGATATTCGGAGGGATGCTTCTTTCAGGGAAAAAAGTAGCCGAGCTTATTCTGGCCGGGCCCGAATGATGTATTCGCGGTCATCCGGGTTTTGAAGGGAGAAAGTACATGACACAGTTGGAAATGGCCAGGAAAGGGATAATATCTGAAGAGATGGCGCTTTGCGCATTGAAGGAAGGTGTCTCGGAAGAATTTATACGAAAGGGCATCGAAAGCGGAACAATTGTAATCGTTCGAAACAGCAATCATAAAAATGTGGAACCCTGTGCGATTGGAAAGGGCTTGCGCACAAAAGTGAATGCAAATGTCGGAACATCAAGGGACTGTGTGGATTATGATCTTGAACTTGCGAAAGTGAAAATTGCGGCATCCGCAGGTGCCGACGCGGTCATGGATCTGTCTACGGGTGGAGATGTCCGCCGGATGCGGAAAGAAGTAATCAGGGCATCGGCGGTTCCTGTGGGTACGGTTCCGATTTATCAGGCAGCGACTTTCGCCCTCGATCAAAGGAAAGCCATTGTGGAAATGACGGCCGATGATATGCTGGAAGCCTGCGAAGAGAATGGCGCCGATGGGATTGATTTTATCACTGTTCACTGTGGCGTTACGAGAGAAAGTGTAAAACGGATCGAGTCGGAAGGGCGACTGCTCGGGATCGTCAGCCGGGGCGGAAGCATTTTGGCAAAATGGATGGATTATAATAATAAAGAAAATCCGCTTTATGAGTATTATGACCGTCTTTTGGTTATCGCGAATCATTATGACCTGGTATTGAGTCTCGGTGACGGCCTTCGGCCCGGATGCATCGCAGATGCAACTGATCGGGGCCAGATTCAGGAATTGATTCTCCTGGGCGAATTAACAAAGCGGGCACAGGAAAAAGGGGTGCAGGTAATGATCGAAGGACCGGGGCATGTGCCTTTGAAAGCAATAGAGGCGAATGTGGCGTTGCAGAAGCGAATCTGCAGAAGTGCTCCCTTTTACGTGCTTGGACCTCTTCCCTCCGATATTGCACCCGGTTACGACCATATCACGTCAGCTATCGGAGGAGCGCTTGCCGGTGCGGCAGGTGCAGACTTTCTTTGTTATGTTACGGCGGCCGAGCATCTCAAACTGCCCACCCTTGAAGATGTGAAAGAAGGAGTTATTGCGACCAGGATAGCAGCTCATATTGCTGATCTTGCAAAAGAATACCCGGGAGCCATCGAACGGGATGAGGCAATGGCCCGGTTTCGAAGTACTTTCGATTGGGAGGGGCAGATCAGAGAGGCAATCGATCCTGAAAAGGCGGGAGCACTTCTGCAAAGAAGCAAAACGGCAGCCGATGAAGGCTGCACAATGTGCGGTGAATTCTGCGCAATCAGATTGGGAAAGAAAAAGGCAAAAAATTTATAAGAAAGTAGTATCTGCCGGTACCCGTTGAATACCATGAATTGCAAGCCGGAAAATGCAGCGGTGACAATAATTGTCCTGGATTACTCGGGAACCCTCAGTTTAATGTGTACTGAATTCGGGAAGTCCGGCAGATTGGAAGAAGAACTTGTCACATCGGGGCTTGCTGACTTTGGCGTAAGGGGTGCACGCTTTTTCTGGAATGAAATGGTCAATCCTGCCTGGGAAGAAGGCAGCACGACCAGGGCAGGCTACCATACGGTGCTCTTGAAAAGATTGCATGGTTTGTTAAAACGATCAGGACCTGTGCGGCAGAAAGAAATTGCAGACGCGCTGTCCCGTTTTACTTCCCGCTATTTCGATTCATGCAGAATTGATGAAAGGTGGAAACATTTGCTTCGTTTATTTGCAAAAGATCCCGGCACATTGGTGATTATTGCGACAGATCATTACATCGAAGCCACACACGTGATAATAGAAGAGCTTTCCCGTATTGATATTGAAGCTCTATCCATATCCGGGGAAACGGTACCCCGGAGTACGGATAAAGAGTTCTTTTATATTGCCAACTCTGCTGAACTTGGTTTTCATAAATCCGACAGGCGATTCTGGGAATCCGTAGCGCTAAAGGTACCTGAATCAAAAGGAAAAATATTGCTTGTTGACGATTTCGGATATAATGAATCATCCGAAAGTTCCTACAATCGACTTCAATGTGTGAAAAGGCGCAAGAGTGATATGATAGCTTCTTTGAGTTCCGTATTCGGCTCCCGGGTAACGGAAATTGCGTTTTTGGTTCAAATGGGTGATGAAGAGAAAAATTGCGGCCAAACAGAAAGGATGCCAACGTTTACAGTAAAAGAGCTGATTGAAATGGTAGAAGAAAAGTATGAATTTTTGTCTGAATTACGATTCAGCTGTTGATTTTAATTTAGCGTATTGCCACATGCGGGAAAAAACCTGAATCCCCGTTTCAGGAAAGTCAAACGCCGGAATGTGATTATCCATCAAATATGCCCGAGAGAGGGCGGATTCTTGTGCACCTCCCAAAAAGGAAAAGAAAACCGGTTTATTCCCCTTTTCTTTAATCAAATCGACAAGCGGTTCCAGCATTTCGGTGCCATATGCGGCAAAGGATATGAAAAAAATTCCATCTACTCCTTCATCATCAAAAAGGGCTTCGAAGATTTCCTTTGAAGTTTTTTCGAATCCATGGATATTCATATCAGGGTAGGTGTCGACAGGGTTTTTCCTTTTCGGATAATTTGCGATAACACCGGAGAGTCTTTCATGTGTTGCAGGGCTAAAGCTCGCCATTGCAAGTCCCTCTTCGGCAGCCTGATCGATGCTCATTATTGCCTGGGCGCCGCTGAAACTCACTAACGCGATTCTGTTTCCTTTTGGCAGGGGAGCCCATTGAAAGCCCATTATCGTTGCCATAAGTTCGTCAATTTTCTTCACCCGGATAATGCCGGTCTGGCTAAGGCACCCGTTAAGGACCGCATCATCGACTGCCAGGCTTGCCGTATGTGAGGCTGTTGCTGCACTTCCTGCTGCGGTACGCCCTCCTTTCATAAGCAGGACGGGTTTCCTGAGAACCGCTTTTCTGGCTGCTTCGAGAAAATGCCTTCCCGCTCGAAAATCTTCAAGGTACATTCCTATGATATTAGTAGTGCTGTCTTCTGCCAGGTATTCGAGAGCTTCACTTTCGTCCACATCCACCTTATTCCCGAGACCGAGACCTTTTGATATCCTGTATACAGGGAAGGAACTCATGTACATCAGAAGAGCACCGACAAATATACCCGACTGGGACACAAAACCCACCGAGCCGGGGCTTGCCATTTGCTCATTTGCAAAATAGGATGTCAGCAAACCTGTTTCGTTATTTACTATTCCAAGTGTATTAGGTCCGAACCCGCGGATATTTGCCGATCGCAATATCGATTTTACTTCATCTTGTATTGCCTTTCCGCTTTCGCCCGATTCCGCAAATCCCTCCGATGAGATTACTACACCCTTGATTCCCTTTCGGGCGCAGTCCCGGAGAGCTCCGGGAACAGCTTTGGGAGGAATTATCATAGTAGCCAGATCGATATCGAAAGGTACATCGTGAAGCTTCGGATAGAGGGTGACACCCTGAAAAGAGCCTCCTCTCGGATTTATTCCTGCTATACGGCCTTTGAAACCTGTTTTTTTCAGAGATTCGATCAGCATTGCTCCCGGTTTCAAAGGATCCTCGGAAGCGCCGAATATGGCAATACTTTTTGATTCCATTACTTCACGAACAGACCGCATGTGCTTCCCCCTTTTGAATGCTGTGCAAATTTAGGTCTTAGGAACATAAATGCAGGATGCATGCTAAGTCAAGGAGTATTTAATCGAGAGGCGCGACGAGATCTGCGATATTCCCTCTTTCTATGGTTTCAATGAAATCTTCTGCCAGAAAGCGGCTTCGGTCGACAACGTTTCGCCAGTAGGTAATTCTTTCCCGGTCTTTCCCTTTGAAAAGGTAAAAATCATTTCGTTCCGGAATCTTTCCATAGGGGAGCTTTGAGATGAAATTATCTGAAGGATGGAGAAGAAGCACATTTTCCATGTTCAGCGGTTTTCTCCAAATCAACTTTTTATCAAACCACCCGGGGATAATCTTTTTTCCATAGTGCGGGTATAATATTATTTTCTCGCGGCTTTTCTCCTGTAAATAAGGGATATCGATATGGTAGTCAATGATGCCGCCATCCCGGTATACGCCTTCAGAATCACCCGGAATTTTTACACTTTGCATAACAATGGGAATTGATCCCGATGCCATAACTACGGCTTTAAAATTTTCCGGCGCTAAAGGAACTTTGCGAGTGGGAAAGTCTGAAATGTCAAAAAAAGGGGGAAGATCTCTGGGATCGTAGAAAAGAACTCGCTCGAAAAAGAAGCCGAGAAACCGTCGACACAGTAAGTTGCCGAGCGCAGATACCGCTATACCTGGTAAAAGAAGAAGTTTATTGTCACTCGTAAGCGGCCATTTAGATCTGACCGCCAGTATCGAAAGCCTGAGATATGGATGTTTCAATACGTCCCGGACTGCTTCAGCTGTGAGAAACGAATCGAGTATTTCTCTGCTTTTACAGGTAATATCCAGAGCTGACGGTCTGTCGCTGTAACGTTGCCTGATATAATGTGTTTCAAAACATTTCAGTGCTTCGAGCGGGTTGTTTTGGGAAGCAGCTGCAAATCGCCAGGCTCCTATCGAAGATCCCAAAAGGAAGAGAGGCTTTTTTCTTGAAGTGAGCCATGAGGAAAAAATAAAACGATCGAGTCCGGTGAGCACCAGATATTTTGGACCGCCGGCCGCTCCCGCGATCACATTTACCATATTCTCTGACAATCCTTCCTTCCTGATTCTTACAAATGCCTTATTCCCTGCTCTAAATATGAGGCTTCCTGTCATTAAGTTTTCCTTTCATTTTCTATGCATCGTCTCACGAAACTGTGCCGGTATACTTACGCGTGGCAGCTCAGACTCAGATGGGGCGGGCGCTTTGTGTCAACGGCATGGTATCCGAAACACAGCTGATTCGCGGTCAAAACCTCATGCCCGTAAATGGAGAAGGCATGGGCTTTCGCAACGTACGTACGAAGCCATACTATGATTGTCATTACAAGTCCAGATAATTGAAAGGAAATCTTTTTCGTTAATGTATGGAAAATGAGAAAAAATTCTTGAATAAAAATTTTATCTGTAATAGAGGGCAGTTTTAATTTCGTCCGGTTATCCGATACATGTAATACATCTGAACCCTGCCTCATCCTGAAAGTGACCCCAGAGTTATAAGTCATGTTGAAATGTAAAACAGATGAAAGGCAATTTTTATTTGCAGGTATATGACTCGATAGAAAGCAAGAAAAAAATTGGATTTCGAGGATCACATCGGTGAGCGAAGAATATATGTTAAAAAATCTGACAGAAAGTGAAGCGAAATATCATTCTATAGTCGAAAACTCAGATGAAATTGTTGTTATTTTCCAGGATGGTAAAATAGTATTTTTGAATCAGAAAGGTAAAGATTTATCCGGTTATTCCGAACAGGATCCCATATGGGAAAATCCTCTCGATTTTATCCATCCCGAAGATCAGGCGTTGATGAAAGAGCGCCTTCTTATGAGAATGAACGGAATGGAAGTCCCCCCTTCATCCGAATTCAGGGCGGTAAATAAAAACGGGGATGCAATTTGGATAAGAACGAAGGTCAAAAATATAATCTGGGACGGACATTCTGCATTTCTTTTTTTCCTTACCGATATCAGTGCACTTAAAAAATCCGAAGAATCGTCACGGGAAAATGCAGATAAGTATAAAACCATACTGGAAGAAATTGAGGAGGGTTATTTTGAAACCGATCTTAAGGGAAATTTTGTTTTCGTAAACAGCTGGATTTGCAAAAACGCGGGCATGACTCCCGATGAAATACTGGGCATGAACTTTCAAAGCTACTCACTGCCTGCTACGATCAGGAGGTTGCGTCGGACTTTCTACAGAATATATACAAGCGGACAGCCGGAAAAGATAAGCGGCTGCGAGTTCATGATGAGAGATGGATTTCTCAATATCTGTGAGTTGCGGGTTTCTCTCAGGAGAGACTCCGAAGGCGCTCCTGTCGGATTCAGAGGCCTGTCCCATGACATCACCGGGCGTACACTTACTGAAAGGGCGCTTCGAAAGAGCGAGGAGCGATATCGAACGATACTTGAAAGTATTGATGAAGGATATTACGAGGTCGATCTGAGAGGAACGCTCACTTTTGTAAACGATGCCATGTGCAGGATCATGGGGCTCGATCGAAAGGTACTCATAGGTCTCAATAATCGTGATTATACCGATTCCGCAACTGCGAAAAAAACATATGCGATTTTCAACGAGGTCTACCGTTCCGGAAGGGCTTCCGAATTGAGGGATTATGAAATTTCGATAAAAAATCATTCACGTCAGATTTGGGAAATGAAAATATCGCTTCTCCATGACTCATCAGGCAAGCCGATTGGGTTTAGAGGAATCGTCAGGGATGTGACGAAGAGAAGGAAAGAAGAGCGGGCTCTTTACGAAAGTGAAGAGAGGTACCGTACAATTCTTGAGAATACAGGTACAGCAATAGTTCTGGTAGAAAACGACAGAATCATTTTTGCAGGCGGAGAATTTGAAAAGCTTTCAGGTTATTCCCGGAACGAAATCGAAGGAAAAATGAAGTGGACTGAATTTTTTACGAATGAAGAGCAAAAAAGAATTATGGGACAGCATAAAATCATTCTGAGTAACCAGGCATACGGTTCTCCAAGCGATGAATTCAGTTTTATTACCCGATCGGGCACTACACGGAGCATTTATGTGATCACGACTATTATTCCGGGAACTCGTCAAACTTTGTTTTCTCTGATAGATATTACCGAATACAAGCAGTTGGAAAACAAATATCTTCAAGCGCAAAAGATGGAAGCCATCGGTACTCTTGCAGGGGGTATTGCCCACAATTTCAACAATCTGCTTATGGGAATCCAGGGCAATACATCGCTTATGCTTATGGATCTGAATCCGAATCATCCTCACTACCGGCGGCTGAAAAATATCGAACATCAAATTGATGAAGGGGCAGAGCTTACAAAACAGCTTCTGGGTTTTGCGCGGGAAGGTAAATATGAAATAAAAAGAATAAATATCAATAATATACTCGAAATAACCCTCAATTTTTTTGAAAAAACGAGAAAGGATATTAAAATCCGCAAATCGTTTCAGCAGGATCTTTGGATTGCAGCGGTCGATCAAAGCCAGATGGAACAGGTGTTCATGAACATGTATGTCAATGCCTGGCAGGCTATGCCGGGGGGCGGTGAATTAAAAGTCGAAACATGCAATTGCTTCTTGTCGGATGAAGATGTCCGGTCGTTCGGTGCAAAGCCCGGAAGATATATTCAGATAAACATTTCCGACACCGGAGAGGGAATGGATAAGGAAACAAAAAAGCACATATTCGAACCTTTTTTTACCACAAAGGTAAGCCGAGGAAGCGGTCTTGGAATGGCATCGGCATACGGAATAATTAAAAATCATGACGGTTTCATCGTGATTGATTCCGAAAAAGGCAAAGGGACTGTATTCCGTATATATTTGCCATCTTTCGAGAAGGATAAATCGGATGACAGAGGAGTATCGAAAGAAAGACCTTTGGGGGGAAATGAAACAATTCTCCTGGTAGATGACGAGCAATTGATTATAGAGGTCGCAATGGAAATTCTTGCTGCGCTGGGCTACAAGATATTGACGGCGAAAAGTGGCCGGGAGGCGTTAAGAGTTTACAGACAGAACCAGGAATGTGTGGACCTGGTTATTCTCGATATGATAATGCCGCATATGAGCGGCGGAGAGGTTTTTGACAGAATTAAATTGATAGACAAAAACGCGAAAGTGCTTCTTTCAAGCGGATTCAGTGCAGATGGTGAAGCTCAAGAAATTATCAGGCGTGGATGCAGCGGTTTTATCCAGAAGCCGTTCAATATTTCCAAATTGTCGAGCAAAATACGGGAAATTCTGGATTAAGAAAGGACAATGCGAAAGGAAGAAGACACTTTATAAAAAGGCCGGAAGCGTAAGCATCCGGCCTTTTTATACACTGAGTTTAAATTTTTTTCTTTTTATGAACCATTATTCTTCATCATCGTAACCCGGCGGTTCCAAAGATTCTTCAGGAACTTCCGCCTCTATTGACCGGCTGATGCCTTTGGCAAGAATGGAAGCAATAAAGAAGAGAAGAATGATTGCGATAATAATGATCAGAACGACGGTTGTCGTCCACGCTCGCGTTTCCTTCTCGATCTTGTCTGAGGCTTTCATTGCCATTTCATTGAATACATCTACATCGACCCCGAGGCCGATCCAGCCGAAGCCTGCCGGTTTCGGATAAGAAACAGAATAATAGGGAATCGGTGAATAGGCTACCATTTTAGTGTGCCCGCCAAAGTTGTAGGTCTTTACACCGGAATTTCCTTGTGCCGCATTTTTTGCAATCTCCGGCAGTGCCGGATCGATTGCACCCATAAGATTGAGATTGAGAACTTCCTGTCCTTTCCCGGACATTTCATTTATAGTTTCTTCTGTTACCGGAGGCACAGGAGTGCCGTCAGGCTGAAGCCCTGTAATATGATAGTCCACGGGATGGGAGATAATAAAACCTCTATTGTCAACCATATACGCATAACTGCCGGTTGATACATCGGCTTCGATGACATAGCCGGGTTCTGTTGGTACTATATTGTCAGTAAATTTTGCCAGGTGCTGTGCATCAAGGGCGAGAGTGACCACACCCGCAAATCCCTGCTTATTAAAGAAAGGTGTCGCAAGGCGGAGTATGCCTGTAAAACGTTCGCCTTTTTCAAATGCGCTTCTGTCGATATACCAGCCTTTCAAATGTGACATATAGACCTGACCTTTATCCAATGTCTTTGCTTTTTTAAAATATTCTTCCGATTTGTAGGTGGTATTTTCGGGATCGCTGACATTTGCCAGATCAGCCTTATCAACTGCTTTCCCATCGACTATTTTTATGACTTCGTCTCCATCCTGGTCGATGTAAGCCATTTCCGTATAGAGCGGTTCCATGATCTTTACAATATTGCCGTCTCTTTTAACCCATAGAGACTGCCTGTTTTTCTCAAGGAAGTCTTTATACGCTTCTTCCGAGGCCGGAAGGATAGTGGCTACCAGTATGTCTTTCTCGACCTGCTGGAGAAAATCGGCAACATTATCCGATACTGAAATAGCACGGGACAGCAGTTCCTGCTGAAAATTCTCATCAAGAGCCGATATGGCGCCTTTCTTTGAAGTGTCCCCTAATTGAAATATACCGTTGGCGATGAGTAATGCCATTAATAGCAAGGGGATGACGATAAGCAGGAAGAACACCCTTGAAACAGTGAAAAACTGCTTACCACTTTTATTTTCTGTCATAGTAATCTCCCCCTTAGTTTATTTTTTTGGCGATCATGGTAATATTGTCTGTTTCCTAGCCAAAAAGAAAACTCTTGTAGGGGTTTGCATACAATAGCAGCAGAGAAACGACAAGCGCGTAAATTGCAATGGATTCGGCCATGGCCATACCTACCAGCATGGTCATAAGTATTTTTCCCTGTACGCCCGGATTTCTCCCCACAGCGCCGCAGGCGCCATTTGCAGCGTTACCGATTCCGGCACCGGCACCGATAGTGCCGCAACCTATAGCGATTCCCGCTGCCAGCATTGCCCCGACGGAGAAGATTACCTTCATCAGAGGTGCGCCTTCCGTCGGTATTGCATCAGCTGCAAAAACAACGGGCGATGTTGCCATTAGAACCACTATCGCAGCAAGTAATCCGAAAAGCAATTTTGTTGATTTCTGTTTCATTTTAAATCTCCTTTCTTTCCTCTGTTACATTCATTTGAACTCATATCTGCACGCAATCACGCGTTCAATAAAAATATTGTATTTCTTCTTTTTGTTCCATCGCTAACGCATAAGCCATGCCACTTTTTACGAAATATGAAAGATTCATCCAAGTGTCAAGAATTATTGAAGCAACATGTAATATCAGCCCGTTTCTCTTCTACAGGAAACGCTGAATCGATTGAACGTTTTTTTAAATCTATACGCCTGATTTAACGAAAAGTAGAGTAGTGACATATTGTCACCGGATTTCAATGCAGAAATTTTTGTTTATCTTTCCGGTGACAGGTACAGGTCTTAATAAGTGAATTTTTATTGAAAAATAAGGCAAGCCCTTGTACTATCATCGCGTCGAACCGAATAACAGTGCCATATTACAATGTAACTGCAGGCAGGGTGGACGGTTGAATGGTATCGGTTTTGAGGTTGAAGTCTCTTGCTTCATGGAATACTGACATACACAAGTTGAAAAAATTCGAGTGTAGAGAAAGTTCCATGATAGTTATTCAAAAAAAACAGAGGTTTGCGCGATGCAGGAAATCTTGACTCTGGCAACCTATCTGGTATCGTGGCTTATATGCAAGTGGGTATTAGGTATTAGGAGCGGATTAGTAACACTGATTATTTCTCTTGGGGCAGCAGTGGGAGTGTACATATTGATGGCAGTAAAAGAACGTAATGAAAAAAAGGATGATGAAGATCCCGAGTGACACTATAAACTGATCATGATTTTAAAAAGAATGGAAGCAGACAGTCAAAAGTCCGAAATGAGAACTTTCAGAAGGGATATGAAGATATCAGTCTGGCTGGCGGCTGCATCATTGATTGTTCTGATCTTTCTTCTGGCACTGACGGTCAATCATGCAAGAGAAAAAGATTTGGCAGCGCAGTTCGGGGATCAGCATGTGGCAATAGCGGCTGCAGCCGCTGCCGGAATCGAAGATTTAATAGCCGGAGCGAAAAAAAATCTAAGCGCTTTTGCTCAAATTGTCGAGCGGGAAAGATTTGATACAGAGAAAACGAAAGAACTTATGAAGCTTCTCTACGATTCTGTCGGGCATCAGATCCGGCTTCTTGCAATGACCAATTCGGCGGGTGAATTGATATTTCTCTGGCCTGACAACAAAATCACCACGGAAGAACACCCTTATTCAGTCTGGCAGACTGCATTGCGAGAAGCGAAAGTACTGCCGGAATCCACCGCAACACTTCCGATACGGATTCCGGAAGGAAACAGAGGAAGTCTTGCAGGCTCAGCTATTGTTGTGCCCGTCCCTCTTTACACCCAAAACAATGAATATAAGGGATCGGTTCTTGCATTTCTCCTTCTCGGAGCTGTTGTAGACCGCTATGCAGGCCCTTCCAGCAGGAGAGAAGCCACCGACAGCTGGCTTGTTGACGAAAACGGAATCATTATGGCTCATTCGAATCCTTATATTGTGGGAATGGATGTAACAGTCCTTGCGGGTGACGATGCCGAAAACAGCAAAAAGTTAAGAGAAATATTTTCAAGAGGTGCTGCAGGATTTGTTACGAACAATATAATGGATGAAATGGGAAATATGGAGAAAAATATAATCGCCTATGCGCCTGTCTATGTAGAAGATAATCGATGGACTCTCGCGCTCGTTACGCCTTATGGCATTGTCATAGATCTCATGCGCAGGGTTTTCATCAATATCATGCTCGGTGCCGCCGTTCTTATCTTTATTGTGATTGCCGCTGCGTTTATTATCGGGTTTATTGCTGCAAGGCAGCTCAAAGCGGAAGAAGAATTGAAGCTTTTAAAAGAAAGAGAAGACTGGCAGAGTAAACTTCTGCGCGAACATAAAACGATTGAAGGAATAATCGGCGGTTCTCCCATACCGACCATGGTTATTGATACACACCACAGGATCATCCTCTGGAATAAAGCATGTGCCTATCTTACAGGCTATGATGCCGCGGAGATGATCGGTACGGATAAACATTATTTGCCGCTTTATAAAGAAAAAAGGCCGCTGATTGCAGACATCATTATTGATCAGAATTTTGAAATACTGGATCATTATTACGGAACGAAGGAAGTCAAAAAATCAGACAGAGTTGAGGGCGCATTTGAAGCATACGATTTTTACGAAAATCTTGGAGGCAAGAAGCGGTATCTTTATTTTCTGGCGGCGCCCATATATGACGAAAATGGAAATATTACCGCCGCAATAGAGACATTGCAGGATATAACGAAAGAAAAAGAGCTGGAGCTGAGCCTCAAGGAAAATACGGAAAATTTAAGGAACAAATTGGAGGAAAATATAAAGTTACGAAAGGAAATCGAAGGATTATACAATTATCTGCAGTCCATAATTGATACAATGCCTGAAAAGGTTTACGATTTGAGCGGTGAAGGCGTGATCAATTATGTGAGCCGGGATAATATCAAACAAGAGGGACTGTATGGGATATCGCAGCTCAAAGGGAAACATTTTGCCGATTTTGTAGATCCGGAGAATCGACAGTTCGTTCTTCAGAAATGGGAGGAAGGAAAAAAGGGAATTTTTACTCCCTATGAAATAAAGGCGACAGCAAGGGATGGATCAAAAAGAGATCTTCTCATCACTCCCCGTCCTGTTCCGGATACTGACCGTACTATTCTCGTGCAGCAAGATATAACGGCTCTCAAAGCGCTCGAGAAAAAAAGTTTTGAAAATGAAAAGCTTGCAGCCTTAGGTCAGCTTTCGGCTGGTATCGCACATGAACTGCGGAACGCCCTTTCTTCAATAAAAATGAGCCTGCAAATTCTTGAGAAGAGGATGGCTCCGGTCGGCAATGATCAAAAAAGGTTTAAAATCGCTGCACATGAAGTAGGGCATCTTGAACAGCTTGTGAACGATGTGCTGATTTATGCGAAACCGGCGGATCCTAAGAAGGAAATAGCGGATATGGGGGCTGTTCTGGACCATGCGCTCGATATGGCGGATACGGTAATTGCAAATAAAAAGATTTCCGTAAAAAAAATATATGATGATGTGCCGAAAGTGATTGTCGATCCCTCGATGCTTGGGCAAGCGTATTTAAACATAATTTATAATGCCGTTGATGCAATGGAAGAGGGTGGAGTATTGACAATAACGATTGAAAGAAATGTTGAGGATGCTAAGCGCGTAATAGTGAACATAGAAGACGATGGATGCGGTATTGATGAGGAAGATCTTTCATCATTATTTAATCCCTTTTTTACCAAGAAAAAATATGGTACCGGATTGGGTCTTGCACAGGTAAAAAAAATCATCGATCTTCATCAAGGATCAATAGAAATAACAAGCATCAAGGGTCGCGGCACCAAAGTCAACATGATATTCTCTATTGAAGAGTCTCTGTATAACGATAACGGCGCTGCACTTCCCCTTGAGTCTTCAATGTAAATAAGGAATTTAATGAATGGCGAAAATTCTTGTTATTGATGATGACAATTCAATACGTGAATCACTGGAGTTATATTTATCGGAAGAAGGCCATCAAGTTTCTACAGCCGCCACGGGAACGGACGGACTGAACCGTTATGTGGAAAATTCACCTGATGTGGTTATTTTGGACATAAGGCTTCCGGATATAGACGGGTTTACCGTGCTTGAAGATTTAAGGGAAGAAAACGAAAACGTTAAGGTTATAATGATAACGGCGCATCACGATATGGAAACGACTATCAATGCCATGAAAATGGGTGCGTTCGACTATATTCATAAACCGATGAATATAGATGAACTGGATATTGCAATTAAAAAGGCGCTGAAAACAGTTGAAATGGAGAGGAAAATAGACAGCCTTCTCATGGAGCCGACCCGGGATTTTAAAATGGGAGATATAATCGGGACCGGCGATCATATGAGAGAGATCTTCAAAACTATAGGCGTGGTTTCACAAAGCAGAGCGACAGTGCTTATACAGGGTGAAAGCGGCACCGGCAAGGAATTGATTGCAAAGGTGATCCATAACAATACTTCGAGGGATGAACCGTATATCGCTGTCAACTGTTCCGCAATTGTGGAAACTCTTCTTGAATCCGAGTTGTTTGGTCACGAGAAGGGTTCGTTTACAGGAGCGATTGCAAGAAAGCAGGGTAAATTCGAACTCAGCAGATATGGTACCGTGTTTCTGGATGAGATAAGCGAAATGTCCGTCAACCTGCAGGCCAAACTTCTCCGAGTGCTCCAGGAGAGGGAATTTGAACGTGTTGGAGGGAAGGATCGCGTCAAATTAAATGCCCGTGTCATTGCGGCGACTAACAAAGACCTTATATCATTGGTGAAGGATGGCAGGTTCCGTGACGATCTCTTCTATCGCCTCAATATTGTTTCTATCCGGATCCCTCCATTAAGGGAGAGACTCGATGATATTCCTCATTTGGTCGAATATCTGCTGACTAAAATCAATTTGGATCTCCATAAACGTGTTGCGGGCATTTCCGACGAGATGATGAAAATATTTCTCAATTACAGCTGGCCCGGAAATGTGAGGGAGCTTGAAAACCTGCTTGTAAGAGCAGTAGTGGTGGCAAAAGGCCAAATTCTCGGGAAGAGTGATTTTCCTGATCTGCTTGTCGAGAAAGAAGAGAAAACATCAGAATGCCGGCAGGACGGCAAAACCGAATCAGGTCGCTTTCTTACACTTGACGAAGTTGAAGAGATACACATTCGAAAGGTGATCAGAAAAACTGATAAAAATAAAGGTGAATTATGTGAAATTTTGGGAATTTCACGGCCGACCTTTGAAAGAAAGCTTGAAAAATACGGTATCTGCTTTGAGCATGATTAAGTACTTTTGGGAGCTTTTTACGAAGCTGTCTCAGCGAATTTCACCGGCCTTTAATGGCAACATCAGACTTCTATTTCATATTTCGTTAAACCATATTTAAACATTTCATTGAATTCATGGGGTGCAAGAGAGAGATGCGGATTTCTGTCCGGGGTGTGCCGTTTTGATCTTATAAAGTGAAATTAATAGTTTATG
>JALNXD010000037.1 GCA_023230565.1 Syntrophales bacterium | reverse complement strand
TACCCTACGGGCCGGGGAGTTACATTCCGAATTCAATTTATTGCAATGTTGGGCGCTGCCTGACGGGCGAGGCCGTGTATCATGAGCAGGAGATCCTGTGCGACATTTCAGGCGGTGTCACGGCTACCTTCCCGCACGAGAAAGATTTCGTCAATCCTGAGACGAAAGACCTGCTTGAAAAATACGTCATGAGAAATCCCAAAGTATCGGCGAAGAATATTGCACAATTCTGGCGCTACCTGGGGGACGTACTCTGCTCCGCAACAGGCGGAATTATGAATGTCGGCAATTACCACGGCGGCGGATCGCCGGTTATGGAACAGATCGCCATCACCACTCAGTATGATATAGAAGAGAGGAAAGATCTGGTCAGAAGAATTGCCGGTATGACAAAAGATTAAGAGTGAACGTTGCCGGTAACTGCCGGAATATTCATAAAGGAAATAAAGGGGCAGCGCTTCGGCGCTGCCCCTTTACTCTGTTAAATTATGTTTAAGTAAAGATCGATTTTGCTTTTTTTCATAATTCCATATCTGACGAGACTCGGAGTTTGAATCATGTAATTAATAGCGGATGCTGAACCTTGAGAAATCTCCGGTATGTGGTTCTTCTTGAATATCCACATGGGTAACTTCAGAAGAAGGAGGCCCTTTTTCACACCATGAAATTATCTGATCAACAGATTCCGGGGTGCCTTCAAAAACTGCTTCAACTCTTCCATCATTTAAATTCCGCACCCATCCTCCTAAACTCAACTGATCAGCTTTTTCTTTCGTGTGTGAACGATAAAATACCCCTTGAACTCTTCCGGAGATATACATATGAACTCTCTTCATGCACTCTACCAACCAATATTATTTAATTCTTTTCAGATAAGGGATATCGCGTGCCGGTTTCCTGGGTGAATTGCTTTTGGTTGCATTCTGGGTGACTTGTTCATTAAAAATCTTATTTTTTACTCTAACCGCATTTATTATAAAAAAAATGATAACAGCTTTTTCCCATTCTTTGCTTGTGTCGAATTTTTCCATTCTTTTTTTATATTTTTCCCATAGATTATTCATTGACTCTTCGTCGAGTGTGAGAATTCGTTCTGCGATATTATCGAGAGATTTTTCGAACATTTCCTGTAAAACTCCTCGTGGCGTTGCATTGCGTAATAGTATACCCTTACCATAGAGTTACCAAATGTCAATGTCAATTTAATACTGAAATATCCAAATAAACCTTGTAATTTTGACGTAGATCGCTATAATTATTCGCTCTGTGAGTAAGACCGATGAAGATAGGAGTTATTTCAGATACTCATTTAAAAATCCCTGATGAACGCCTAACGCGAATCATCGAAGAGCATTTTTCAGCAGCCGACCTGATTCTTCATGCCGGTGATCTTGTCGAATTGGCTGTTCTCGATATCTTTTCAGGTAAGGATTATTTTGCCGTCTGCGGAAATATGGATTCATTGGAAGTTAAAAGCAGGTTCCCCCGTAAGTTGGTCCTGGAAATCGAGGGTTGCAAAATAGGGCTCATACATGGATGGGGTAATCCGTCAAATCTGGAATACCAAGTTTTAAAAGAATTTAATGAAGAAATCGATTGCTGTGTCTTCGGTCACACGCACAGGGCAGAAAATCACATGCTAAATAATATACTTATGTTTAATCCCGGATCAGCAACAGATAACCGCTTCTCAGAGGTGAATTCCATAGGCATTCTCGAAACAGGAAAGAAGATAACGGGGACCATTATCCCTTTTGAAAAAAAGCGCGGAAGATGACGAAATGGAAACAATAATTGCACCAGGCAGGGCGGACTATGTAAGGGGGGGGGATAAGAAAAATGGATGCATATTTTGTATCGGCTCGGCAAGAGAAGAAAAATTGATCTTACATGAAGGAGAAACCTGTTTTGTCATAATGAACAAGTTTCCCTATACAGCAGGGCACGTCATGGTAGCTCCTTATCGGCATTTAAGCACTGTTACTGATCTTGTACCGGAGGAGAAACTTGAATTGATGAATCTTATCGATCGTTCAGTGCTGGCCCTGAAAAAAGCATTCAATCCGGAAGGGTTCAATATCGGCATGAATCTCGGCAAAGTAGCCGGAGCGGGAGTGGATCAGCATATTCATATCCATGTAGTTCCAAGGTGGTCGGGAGACACCAATTTTGTGAGCGTTCTGGGAGATGTCCGAATTATACCGGAGGAGATAGAGAACACACGAGATACTTTAAAGAATTGTTTTTGAGAAAGGGGAGAGTTGCATGAAACTTCTATATACGATAATTGTAATGTTGGTGGTATTGTTTGTCATTACCTTTTCTCTGGCAAATACAGAGCAGGTTCATCTGAAATATTATGATTTACTGGATGTGACTCTTGCATCCTATCTTTTGATTTTCATTTCTTTCGGAATTGGGTTGATTATCGGAGGTCTCTTCGGAATCGTTGAAAGATGGAGATTATCAAGAATGATCTCTCATTTGAAAAAACAAGTAAGAGATCTTGAGGCCGATTTGGAACAAAAAAAACCCATTGCGGAGCAGTTTAATGAAACTGCTTCCGAAAACAGGGGCATATGAAATTTCTTGCCGATCGCAATCTTGGCAAGTTGGTAAAATGGTTGCGCGTGCTCGGGTATGATACTGTTTCGTATACAAATGAGCTAAACAGAGGGTTTCTCGATTACGGGTTCAGGGAAAACCGGGTAGTACTCTCCAGAAGAAGGGACCTTGTTGAGCGTAATTTCATGGGAACATTACTAATCATCCATACAGATAAAATAGAAGACCAAATACAAGAAGTTATTCAGAAACTCAATTTAAAACCGGATACATCATCTTTCCTTACGCGGTGTCTGAAATGCAACGAAAGACTTGTAGCAGTGACAAAAGAAAGTGTTCGAGACATCGTGCCTCCTTACGTCTTTATGACCCAGGATAATTTTTATATGTGTACATCGTGCGGGTCGATTTATTGGGCAGGGACACACAGGGATAATATTTTTAAAACACTTAAGATGCACAATCTGACGGATCACCCTTGACTTTGTCAATAGCATGCTTGAGAGCGGGGACCAGTACTGAGAGATTTTCCTTTACCCCCCGTGGGCTTCCAGGGAGATTTATAATGATAGATTCTTTTCTTATGCCAGCCACAGCCCTTGAAATCATTGCATGAGGTGTTTTTTTTGCGCTCTCCAGCCTCATTGCCTCAGCCATGCCAGGGATTTGCTTTTCGATAACCTCCAAAGTTGCGTCAGGCGTCACATCCCTGGGACTGACACCCGTGCCCCCTGTTGTAATAACAAGATCAAGCCTCTTTTCATCAACAAATTTCGTAATTGCTTCCTTTATGGCTTCTTTTTCATCCGGTATTATGCAGTATGCCTTAACTTCAGCAGGAATAACTGAAAGAATCGAGGTAATTTCCTTTCCGCTGATATCCTCTCGCTCACCCCTGGCGCCACGGTCGCTTACCGTAATTACACCGGCGGAGATCACTTCTATGCTTCCTCCTTTTCCTTTTTTGCCTCTGCGATTACTTTTTCCTTTAGATGGGCGGGAATTTCTTCATAATGTGAAAATGTGTACGAGAATGACCCGCGCCCGCTCGTGATTGATGTTAGATCCGCGGAATATGTCAGTATTTCGGAGAGAGGTGCCTGGCCTTTAATAACCTGATTCGGCCCATTTTTGTCCATGCCCAGGACGCGGCCACGGCGGCTGTTCAAATCGCCTATCACATCACCCATATATTCATCGGGCACTTCTATATCGATAGTGACGATAGGTTCAAGAAGGGTGGGCTGACACTGTTCAAAACCTTTTTTGAAACCCATAGACCCCGCTATTTTAAATGCCATTTCAGACGAATCGACAGTATGGTAAGAGCCGTCTACAAGACTGACCTTTACATCGACAACGGGATAGCCGGCCAGAATACCCTCAGCCATTGCTTCGACTATTCCTTTTTCAACTGCAGGAATATAGGTTTTTGGCACTACACCGCCAACGATTGCATCAACAAACTCAAAACCCTCACCTCTTTCAAGAGGTTCTATTTCAAGCCAGGTATCGCCATACTGACCCCGGCCTCCCGATTGCTTCTTGTATTTCCCCTGAACTCTCGTCTTTCCTTTGATTGTTTCCTTGTAAGGGACTTTCGGTTGTTTCAATGCAACATCAACTCCGAATTTTCTTTTTAATTTTTCAAGAGTGACATCGATGTGGACCTGACCCATACCCGATAAAATCATCTCTTTTGTCTCTTCATTTCTATGTAGATTCAGTGTCGAATCTTCTTCCATGAGCCGGTTGAGCGAGGAAAAGATCTTTTCTTCATCTCCCTTGGATTTTGGAAAGACTGCAAATGAGGTAACCGGATTGGCCGGTGAGACTTTCTCGTAAACAATCGGTTTTTTTTCGTCACAGATTGTATCGCCTGTGTAAGTCTCCTTCAATTTTGCCATAGCGGCTATATCACCGGGGACGAGAGATTCGGCCGGCTTTTGGCTTTTACCTTCCAGGTAGAAAATGGCGCCGCATTTTTCATTGTTTTTTTGAGTACTATTGTAAAAAACGTAATCGGCAGTTAAGGTACCTGAATATACTCTGAAAAGAGTCAATTTACCTGCGTAGGGATCTGCAATCGTTTTAAACACCATTGCTGAAAAAGGTGCATTTTCATCCGGCTGACGTTCTTCTTTTTCACCGCTTTTGGGATTTGTTCCTTCTACTGCTCCTTTTTCCACAGGTGAGGGTAGATAGGCCGTAATCATATTCATCAAAGTAATGGTACCGATATTCTTAAGCGCGGAACCACATGTGGCGGGAACGAGATCACCAGATACAATGCCTTTACGTAATCCTTCTTTCAAATCTTCGGATGAAAGTTCTCCTTCCTCCAAATAACGCTCCATCAACGCTTCATCACATTCGGCAATATCTTCCATCATCATTTCACGAAATTCCGATGCTGAATCCATTAATTCATCGGGTATATCCTCTCTTTTGAACTTGCCCTTTTGATCTTCAAAAATGAGAGCTTTCATTTCGACCAGATCTACCAGACCCCGAAAAGATTCATCCTGTCCAATGGGAATATAAAGTGGCATAACCTTCTTGCCGAGCCGTTCATGTACGCTTTCAACAGCTGCCTTAAAATTCGAGCGCTCTCTATCCATACGATTAATGAAAACAAGTCGTGGCAGTGCGAGATCGTCCGCATAGGACCATACTTTTTCCGTCTGAAATTCTACACCGCCTACTGAATCGATAACGATAATGGCGGCATCGACAACTCTAAGACTGTTTTTCGTATCCATGGCAAAATTCGCGTCGCCGGGTGTATCTACGAAGTTCACTCTGTGCTTGTTCCACTCAAAATTACTTACTGAGGAACTTATCGAAATATGGCGCTTCTGCTCCTCAGGTTCAAAATCAAGGCTTGACGAACCATCATCGACTCTGCCCATTTTGTCTGTTTTGCCGCTAACAAACAGGAAAGATTCGCCTAACGTGGTTTTGCCTGTTCCACCATGGCCGACAATGGCGATGTTTCTGATAGAATTTGAGTCGTATTTTGCCATGATACTTCCTTTCTTTTTGAACAATTACTGGTGTGAGTGTCGATGTTTAGCGTATTTGATCTTTTAAAGTCAAGATAAATTTATGTTTTAAGGGAACTTATTGACTATGTTCAATAAATATGATATATGTTTTCATCTTTTGAAAAAGCACGAGGTGTGGAACGAAGATGTTTAAAATCGGAGACATGGCTGTCTATCCCGCTCAAGGTGTCGGTATCATAGAAGCCATTGAAACAAGACAGGTAATGGGGAATGAGCAGTCTTTTTATGTAATTAAAATTCTCGGGAACAATGCCAAAATAATGATTCCTAAAAATGGTGCTCAGTCCGTAGGTTTACGTGAAGTTATTTCGGAAGAAGAAATTCCCCGTGTCTACGAAATTCTTAGAGAAAGACGGGTGATGGTAGACAAGCAAACCTGGAACAAACGATATAAAGAATATTGGGAGAAAATTAAAACAGGTTCTGTATACGAAATAGCAGCGGTGTTAAGAGATCTTCTGATGTTGAAAGTCGATAAGGATTTGTCATTCGGCGAAAGAAAGATGATGGATATCGCAAAAAATCTACTGGTAATGGAAATATCAATTGCAAGAGATTGCAATGAGGAATTGGTCGAGAAGGACCTCAATCAGATATTTGCAAGTTAGTAGATATCCTTAAAATGACCGGTAACGGAAAGAAGCAGTTCCAGAGATTCATTTACACTTACATCTTGTGGCATGTTGATGGAAGGGAAAAAATTCCTTTCAAGCGTCAACCAGATTGGATTGTTCTTTGAAAATGTGCGGGTTGGTTGTTCGTGAAGGGTACCTGCGACAGAATGCGGAATATAGATCACCGGGGTTTGATATATTCAGCCTCCGGCGTCGAAACGCGAGTACTGAATTTATATAAAATGGCGCTATCCCTGGTGAATGCAGCGTTACTTTGTGCGACCTGTCAAATCCATTAAGAGGGGGGAAGATGTCAAAATTCTTCGTCAAGCTAATCCTTGTATGTGCATGTTCATTGATAGGATATTTAATAGCGTTACAATTTTATAACTTCCCGCTTTCATTATTAGGTTTATTTTTAGGACTCCTCATTGCACTTATCGTTTTAAAGACTGAACAGGCCGTCAGAAACTTTTCGCTACCCGTAATTTTTGGTGGCATGACAGGAAGTATAATCGGTCTCATTATTGCGTACTTCCTGATTCTGGGGTTGCGTTTTTTACCCGGTCTCGAAAGTCAGCAGTTGGTACCGTGGCCATATCTATTCGGACTTCTTGCTCTTGTTTTCGGTTATCTCGGACTTGTACTCGGTGCAAAAAAAGGAGAAGAAATCCGTGTGCCCAATTTCATTCTGTCTCGAGGCAGAAAATCAGCTGAGCGAAAAATTCTCGATACAAGTGTGATAATCGACGGCAGAATGTCCGATATCTGCGATACCGGCTTCATTGAAGGAACATTAACTGTTCCGCGCTTCGTCCTTGATGAACTTCAGCTAATTGCAGACTCATCGGATCCGATGAAACGATCAAGGGGGCGAAGGGGTCTTGATATCTTGAATAAAATGCAAAAGAGCATCGGAATAAAAATAGAAATTACTGATACTGATTTTCCGAAATTAAAAGGTGTGGATGCCAAACTTGTAGCTCTCGCAAAGAAACATGGCGGAAAAATTATAACCAACGATTATAACTTGAACAAAGTGGCTGAACTGCAGGGAATTAAAATTTTAAATGTAAATGAACTGGCAAATGCCCTTAAGCCGCTTGTATTGCCGGGCGAGGCAATGACGGTGAAAACTATTAAAGAAGGAAAAGAACCCGGTCAGGGGGTGGCATATCTCGATGACGGGACAATGGTTATAGTAGATCAGGGGAGTAAATATTTGAAGCAGAATGTCGAAGTCACTGTAACCAGCGTTCTCCAAACGACAGCGGGAAGAATGATTTTTTCAACAGTCAAGAATTCGTCTAATAATAAAAAGGAATAGCATTTTGCAAAGCCCGGGGGTATGACTGCCGGGCTTATTTTTATGTGGGAGAAACCAGTGAGTGTAGTTGCGGTTGTTGTGGCAGGCGGCAGAGGAAAGAGAATGGAAGGAGATATTCCCAAGCAGTACATGATGCTCGGGAATAAGCCTATTTTGGCAAGAACATTGTCAATATTTGAAAAGACCGATATAGTTCAAGACGTTATTATTGCAGTTCCTGAACAGGATAAAGGATATGTGGCAAGAGAAATCATAGAGAAATTCAATCTGAAAAAAGTGAGTGCGATAAGACCCGGAGGCGCTCAACGGCAAGACACGGTAAAAAGTGCATTTGAAGCAGTCGGTAATGGAACAGAGATTGTAATCGTACATGACGGGGTAAGGCCTTTCATAACAACTGAGTTGATAAATCAAGCAGTGGCAGCAGCACGTCTTTATGGAGCCGCTGTTACCGCTGTCCCTGTAAAAGATACGATTAAGAGAGCGGGCCGGAATGAAATCGTTCGCGAAAGCTTGCACAGGGAAGAACTTTGGTCAGTGCAGACACCACAGGTATTCCGGTGGGATATAATCAGGGAAGCCTACGATATTGCGTACCGGGAGTGCTTTTTCGGGACAGATGATGCCATGCTCGTCGAAAGGCTCGGAATTCCTGTCAAAATCATAATGGGTTCGTATGAGAATATTAAAGTGACAACAAGGGAAGATCTTATTATTGGACAAATGTTCCTGGATTAAAAGATATGCACCAAAATACGAAAATAGGTTTCGGATATGACAGCCATCGATTTGCCGAAGGACGAAAGCTTTTTTTAGGTGGTGTCGAAATCCCTTTTGAAAAAGGCCTTTCAGGTCATTCAGATGCAGATGTGCTTCTTCATGCGATAGCTGATGCCTTGCTTGGCGCCTTGGGCAGGGATGATATCGGAGTTCATTTTCCTGATACGGATCCTTCCTACAAAGATATATCCAGCAAGATACTTATACTGCGTGTGAAATCCCTTTTGGACGCTGAAAAGTACACCGTAGGAAATATTGATGCCACCGTCGTTCTTGAACGACCACGTTTGAGGGATTATATACATTTCATGAAAACAGCGATTTCCATGCTTTTAGGTATAGAAACCGGCCAGGTGAATATAAAGGCAACTACAAACGAGGGTATGGGGTTTACGGGACGTGGCGAGGGAATTGCCGCTTATTCGGTAGTAACGATAATCGACACTTCTTCGTAACAAGGGTTGTAAAAAAAGTATTGGGAAAAGAATAAAAGCACGTACACTGTTATTAGGCTTGCATCATTTAAATTCTCTAAAACATTAACTGATTCCGTGCAGACAAAAGTGGATCATAGAAAAACATTTATGCATTATGCAGACAACATTATTACACATTGACCGGAAAAATTATTCGGCACATAATTCTAAAGTCTTGCGCGGTTTCCAAGTCCGACGAGAGAGGTTGTAATGAAGTTTATAGACGAGATCAATATTAAAAACAAACGGCTGTTGTGCAGGTTTGATTACAATGTTCCAATGGATGAAAACCAGAGTATTGTGGACGACAGAAGAATAAGAGCATCTCTTCCGACCATAAATTATGCCCTCGATGAAGGTGCAAAAGTGATAATAATGTCACATCTGGGGCGACCGAAGGGGAAAGTGGTACCTTCTTTAAGCCTTGCCCCGGTAGCAAAAAGGCTGTCAAGACTCCTTGGAAAAGAAGTTCAACTGATTTCAGACTGTGTGGGTGATAAAGTAGAAAAAGCAATTGAAAAAATGACCCCTGGCTGCGTCATCATGCTTGAAAATTTGAGGTTTTATAAAGGAGAAACTCAAAATGAAGAAGCTTTTGCACGAAAGCTCGGCAATCTTGCTGATATCTATATTGATGACGCGTTCGGAAATGCCCACAGAAGCCATGCATCAAATGTCGGTATTACGAAATTTGTTAAAGAATGTGCAATGGGTTTCCTGATGAAGAGGGAACTGAATTATTTTAAAGGTGCTTTGGAAAATCCTGTTCGGCCATTTGTTGCAATAATCGGAGGATCGAAAGTTTCCGACAAACTGGAGGCACTTGGAAATCTTCTCGGAAAGGTTGATAAGATGGTAATAGGCGGCGGCATGGCATTTACCTTTCTCAAAGCTCAAGGATACGAGATAGGGAAATCTATTTTTGAGGAGAACCTCGTGGATGGTGCGAGAAGGAATATAGAGCGGGCACGTGAGTCAGGTGTGAAACTGTATTTACCTGTAGACTGCGTTATTGCAGAGGCAATAGATCCGAAGGCCGTGACCAAAATTGTTCCCATTCAGGAAATTGATCCCAACTGGATGGGTCTTGACATAGGACCTGCAACAATCGCGCTCTTCAGAGAGGTTTTAAATGATGCAAAAACCGTGGTATGGAATGGTCCAATGGGAGTGTTTGAAATAGACGCATTTTCCCGGGGAACGTATGCAATGGTCCATGCTATAGCTGCTTCGCATGCTTTGACTATAGTGGGAGGCGGTGATACTGATGTTGCTGTTCACAGAACCGGAGAAAGTGACAGCATTACGTATATTTCAACCGGAGGAGGCGCTTCGCTCGAACTCCTCGAGGGTAAAACGCTGCCTGCAATAAGAGCTTTGGAAGAATGTGAAGAACAAAGGGTTTAGCGAAATATCTATGTGCATCCCAAAGGGTTAGCCATTAACCGGTTAACCCTTTTTTGTACCGGAACCTGTATGAGAAATATCAGAATCACTATTGAATATGACGGAACACGCTATAATGGATGGCAACGGCAGCCTAACGGAACCACTATTCAGGAACTATTGGAAACAGCCGTAGAAAAAATAGTAAATCATAAGATAAAAATCATAGGCTCGGGACGGACAGATGCCGGTGTTCATGCCATAAATCAGATTGCAAATTTTAGAACCGGATCAGCCATACCGGAATATAATCTTGTAAGAGCTATAAATAGTATGCTTCCGCCTGATATAGCCGTAAAAGATCTCGTTGAGGCGGAGGAAAGTTTCCATGCCCGTTATGATGCAAAATGTAAATTATACGTATATTACCTATATAACAGAGAAGTACGGTCGCCCCTTCTCGATCGCTATTCGTGGCATTACCGCGGAAGGCTCGATACAGAAAAAATGCAGGAGGCATTGGAAGGTATCAAAGGAACGCATAACTTTTCATCTTTTTGCGCCTCCGGAGATGATGCAGCCGATCATGTCCGGACAGTTTTTGATGCATCGGTTACGCATTGCAAAAATGGTATGATTACTTTTATGATAGAAGCGGATGGTTTTTTGCGATATATGGTCAGAAATATAGTGGGCACTCTCATCGAAGCAGGTAATGACAAGATCAGTCCGGGAGAAATCAAAAATATTTTGGCCTCGGAAAACAGAAACATGGCAGGAATCACTGCACCACCGAGGGGGCTTTTTCTCAAGGAAGTAAGGTATTGATGGCGCGGTATGCGAGTTCGCCGGGGCAGCTTCGCGGCGGTACGCTGAGTGATCACAAAAGAAGCCTTACCCGGCAAAACAGTTATATCAGAATTATCAATCCGGCATTCTTGCCGCCGGTCGAATCATTACATTCAGCAGTATTTCCTGATATTTTCGTACGTAAAGTAAAATCTCGCTGTGTATACGGCAGATACATACCCGCGGAGGCAGTCAAGTGAAGGGCAAAATAATAAAAATGACTCAGGAGCTTTCAAGTAAAATTGCTGCAGGAGAAGTAGTGGAGCGCCCTGCTTCGATTATAAAAGAGCTGCTGGAGAATTCAATTGATGCGGGAGCGACGGAAATTGAGGTGGATCTTGAAGAAGGTGGAAACAGGTCAATCCAGATCCGGGATAATGGGCATGGAATCGATGCACAGGACGTCGCTCTAGCTTTTGAACGCCATGCCACAAGCAAGATCAGCAGTTTTGAGGATCTTTACCATATAGAATCGCTCGGATTTCGGGGCGAAGCACTGAACAGTGTCGCTGCCGTATGCCGGGTTGAACTGACCACAAGAACGAAAGAAGCCATAGCTGGAACAAAGGTAATTATCGAGGGAGGAAAAATAAAGGAGCATACCGATGCGGGATGCCCCGAAGGAACCGCTGTGAAAGTAAGCGATATATTTTTTAATACGCCGGTTAGAAAAAAATTTATGAAAAAAGAGAAAACGGAACACGCACGCTGTCTGGAAATAATATTAAGACTCGCTCTTGCCGTTCCGAATATCAGATTTCGTATTTCATCAAATGGAAAAACGATTTTGAATATCCAAAAGACTGACACTGTAGAAGAAAAAATAGCTCTTGTGCTGGGAGGCGATTTCAGGAACCAATCTCTCCCTTTAACTGTGAAGAAAGAGGATATGAGGCTGCACGGCCTCATTGGAAGGCCGACTTTTACACGGGCGAACGGCACGAGTATAATTACGTACATAAACAATCGTTTTGTGCGTGATGGTCTCATAAATCAGGCAGTGATGGCAGCATACCGCCCTGTAATTGAGTCGGGGAGATATCCCGTCGCAGTAATTTTTATCGATTTGCCGCCCGAGCAGGTCGATGTAAACGTACATCCGGCAAAACGTGAAGTCAGATTCAGAGATGCACGCACAGTCTTCGGATTTGTGACTTCGGGTATTGCCGGGTGCCTGGCGGATTCAGTTCCTGGACACCCCGGAATTTACAAAGAAACACAGGCCCGTACTTCGGATTTTGATTATCGCAGCAGCATCAAACGGCCGCTTGCGAAATATACAATTTCTTCCGATACCAAAAGGATATTTGAGCCTCGTGAAACGGCCGCTTCAGTACACAGGGTTTCTGATAATTCTGTTTACGAGGTGCCTGATGCTTTTCGCACTCAGATTTCTTTTTCAGAAATTGTTTTTTTAGGCCAGATTGCAGGAACGTATCTTGTGTTTTCAGCCGGTGATCGAATGATATTGATAGATCAGCATGCCGCCCACGAACGCATCGTTTTTGAAAAGTTAAAGTCGAAGATTTCGAACGTTCAATATCAAAGACTTCTTCTTCCTGAAATTGCAGATTTGTCACCCTCCGAATATCTTCTTTTTATTCAGTACAGAGAGCTTTTCAATGCGGCAGGATTCGAGAATGAAATTGCAGGGCATAATGCTGTTTCCATAACAGCCGTTCCTTCCATATTGTCCGGTGTACAGGTAATACCCCTGGTACATGATATCATCGAAGAAATTGATAATGTGGGAAAAAATTTAAGCCTGGAAACCATTAAGGACAAGGTATTTGCCTTTATTGCATGCAGGAGTGCAGTGAAGGCGCACCAAATACTGGGTGAGGAGGAGGTTGCATTTCTCTGCAAGGATCTGGATTCGATACCGAATAACGCCACCTGTCCCCACGGTAGACCTACATACATTGTAATTGAAAAGCAGGAGTTGGAAAGGATGTTTAAGCGGAGGTAGTGAGTCAAGGTGTCGACTAAAATTAAAATTGTGGTTATACTTGGGCCTACAGCCGTTGGTAAGACATCGGCGGCACTTGCTTTAGCGCCTTTCTTTAACGGCGAAATAATAGGTGCCGATTCGATGCAGGTATATCGGTACATGAATATAGGAACCGCAAAGCCGACTGAAGAAGAAAGGAAAAGAATTACTCATCACCTCATCGATGTGGCAGATCCTGATGAAACATACAGTGCGGCCAGGTTTGCCGACGAAGCACATGGCTGTATTGAAGCTATTGCAAAAAAAAGCAAGATTCCTTTTATAGTAGGAGGAACGGGGTTATATATTGATTCGCTTCTTGGAGGGCTGCTGGACGGTCCGCCGGCCGACCATGAGCTGAGGACTGAATACAAGAAGCTGTTGAGCCGATATGGAAGCGGCTATCTGCATCAACTTTTGGCCCGGCGTGACAAGATATCGGCCGCAAAGATTCATCCTCACGATTCCACACGGGTGATCAGGGCTCTTGAGGTGTTCGAACATACGGGAACGTCCATCGTAACCAGACAGAGGGAACAGGCATTCGGAGATGAAAGATATCAGTACATAAAAATCGGATTAAATATGGAGCGATCACTTCTATTTGAAAAAATAGAGCAACGAACTTCCCGGATGATAAGGGAAGGTCTGGTTGAGGAAGTAGAAAGCCTGATTGAACGCAACTACAAAGAAACGTGTGCCCCACTGCAATCATTTAATTATCGTACGGTGATCGAACACTTAAAAGGCGCGCATACGGTTGAGAATATGGAAGGAATAATTTCGAGAGATACCCGGCACTATGCAAAACGCCAACTTGCCTGGTTTAAGCGCGATTCGAGAATTCTGTGGTTCAATCCGGACGAGATTTCCGGAATTGAAAAGGAAATCGAATATTTTTTGAGAAATTCAAGAAGCATGAAGAAAGACGGTTGTCGGGAGGAGAGATCATGTCAGAATACTTCTTGACTTCCCTAAGGTATAAATATAATTATTCAACCCAGCGTAAGGGTATTTTATCGAGGTAGATAATGAATTTCAGCACAGTGCAAACCCGCCCCAGGGCCTGTGGTCTTTTCATGCTGATTTTTTTGCTTGCCGCTTGTATCTTTATGGAGTCGTGCGCGCAGGTAGAGAGAAAACCTCTGAGCATTCTGGATTCTTCAAAACACCACACCTATACCGGTATCGTCATGATGAACCAGGGAAAGCTTGACGATGCAAGCCGGGAATTCGACCTTGCCCGTGAACTCAACCAGCAAGAAGTCAAAAGCTTTGCGGGAACGGCACTGATAAAGGCATATCAGGGTGATTTTGAAAGCGCATTCGAATATGGCCAAAGCCGACCAGTATGCCGTAAAAAAGGAAGACAGGCTGTTTGTTCATATAGGCAAAATACGACTCTATACAATGAGCCGCTCGAAAAAGAACTGGATTTCCGAAGCCAGAAAAGAGTTTGAAAGTGCCGTCGCGATAAGTCCGGAATCATCGGCTGCGTATTTTTTTATGGGCCTTGCGCTGGAAAAGAATTTTGACTTTGACGACGCCGGCATTCTGTTTGCCAAAGTTCTCGATATGAATAACGAATATGTGGAGGAAGCTGACAGGGAGTGGAAGCTGATAAAAAAAATACTGGATGTTAACCCTGAAACGCTGACAGGCAAGAGGATCGCTATTGTAGATACTGCAACACGAGCTGAAATTGCTGCACTTCTTGTGGAAGAATTGCAACTTGACGAACTTTACAAAGGGCTTGGCATTCAAAACGAGCACTTGTCACCGGCAAATATTGTACTTCAGAAAGAAGCGCATTCTTATCAAAAGGCAATCGATACGGTTCTTGCAATAGGAGTCAAGGGTCTTGAACGATACCCCGACGGGAGATTTTATCCCTACGATCTCGTGACAAAGGCGGTGCTGGCCGTCATCATAATCGACATCATAGATAAAATTGCGGGAGACAGTTATCTTCTGGATATACCTGAAGGCAATGAATTTCTATACCGGAATTTAAGCAGCGATCTGCCATTTTACAAAGAGATAATATCGGTACTTTCATTGGGTATAATGGACGCGGAAGTTCTTGCAGCAACAAGATTGGCACCCTATGAGCCGGTATCCGGTGTCGAGGTGTTGCTGGCTTTTAAGAGACTTAAAAAGCTGTTTCTTAATTTGTGATATTTTACTGTAATATGCAATTTTCACTAACATGCGGGTTCTTTGCGCTGGAATTCGTTAAAAATTCATAGGAATTGGACATGGGAATTGATGAATTAAATAAATCGTACGAGCCTCGAGACGTGGAGGAAAAATGGTATCAGGACTGGATTGATAAATCATTGTTCAAAGCGGAAGACTCAAGTGAAAAAAAACCGTTTTCAATTGTAATCCCGCCTCCCAATGTAACAGGCATGCTGCATATGGGGCATGCCCTCAATAATACACTCCAGGATATACTCATTCGATACAAAAGAATGCAGGGCTTTAACACACTATGGATGCCGGGAACCGATCATGCCGGAATTGCCACGCAAAATGTAGTCGAGCAGGAATTGGCGAGGGAGGGGATACACAGGCACGATATCGGCCGTGAGAAATTTATAGAACGAGTGTGGCAATGGCGCGAAAAATATGGCGGCATTATATTAAATCAGCTCAAAAAGCTGGGCTGTTCCTGCGACTGGTCACGAGAACGATTCACCATGGATGAAGGCTTGTCGCGAGCGGTAAGAGAAGTATTCGTTCGTCTTTATAATGACGGCTTGATTTATCAGGGCGATTATATTGTAAATTGGTGTCCCCGCTGTCATACGGCGATATCGGACCTTGAAGTGGAGTATGAAACGGAAGCGACCCATTTGTGGTACATACGATACCCCTATGCTGATGGAAAAGGCGAAATAGTCGTCGCGACAACCAGGCCGGAAACTATGCTTGGCGATACGGCCGTTGCGGTAAATCCTGAAGATGAACGGTACAAGGATGTAATCGGGAAGAAAGTAATCCTCCCTTTGATGAACAAGGAAATACCCGTTATAGCCGATGATTACATAACAAAGGAATTCGGAACGGGTGCAGTGAAAATAACGCCCTCGGCCGATCCGAACGATTTTGTCATGGCTCAGAGGCATAATCTCGATATTGTCGTAATTATGGACGGCCGAGCTGTGATCAATGAAAATGGAGGCCGCTATCAAGGACAGGATTGTTACACCTGCAGGATGAACGTCGTCGAGGATCTGAAAAAAGAAGGATATTACGTCAAGGAAGAGCCTTATACCCACAATGTCGGGCGCTGTTATCGCTGCAAGACAATCGTAGAACCGATGGTTTCAAAACAATGGTTCGTCAAGGTCAAAGGACTCGCAAAAACTGCGACAGCCGCTGTCGTGAAAGGGGAAACGAAAATCGTCCCGTCCATGTGGGAAGCAACATATTTTGACTGGCTCGAAAACATCAGGGACTGGTGCATATCGCGTCAAATATGGTGGGGGCATAGAATTCCCGTCTGGTACTGTGACGAATGCGGGAAGATAATAGTGGCAGTCGAAGAACCGGAAAAATGTCCGGGATGCGGGAATGCTGCATTGCGGCAAGATGAAGACGTTCTCGATACCTGGTTCAGTTCTGGACTCTGGCCTTTTTCAACTTTGGGGTGGCCGGAGGAAACGGATGCACTCAGGACATTTTATCCCACTTCACTTCTTATCACCGGATTCGATATCATTTTCTTCTGGGTGGCAAGAATGATGATGATGGGCCTTTATGTAATGAAAGATGTCCCCTTCAGAAGGGTCTATCTTCATGCCCTCGTGCGGGACGAAAAGGGCGACAAGATGAGCAAGTCGAAGGGCAATATCATCGATCCGCTTAAAATGATTGATAAATACGGTGCCGATGCCTTTCGTTATACCCTTGCCGTATTTACTGCCCAGGGGCGTGATGTCAAAATGTCGGAAGCCCGTATTGAAGGATATCGCCACTTTATTAACAAAATTTGGAACGCCTTTCGTTTTTCGATGATGAATCTTTCCGATTACACGGAGAATTCTGGTGAGTTGAAGCCTGAAGACTATTCGCTTGCGGACCGCTGGATCAAGGACAGATTGAACCGGACTGTAGACGATGTAAATGCGGCGCTTGAAGAGTACCGGTTCAATGACGCAACGAGCAGGCTTTATCAATTCACGTGGCACGAGCTTTGTGACTGGTATCTTGAGCTCATAAAACCGGTTCTTTACGGAGAAAATACAAATAGAAAAAAAGCCGCTCAGGAAACGCTTCTGCTGGTTTTGAGAGAAACGATGAAACTTCTTCATCCTTTCATTCCCTTTGTAACCGAGGAAATCTGGCAGAAGATCTCCGATAATGAAAAATCGATCGTAATAAGCGAATACCCTGCAGCGAAAGAAGAATGGGTTGACGGTGAGGCGGATTTAATGTTTGCCTATTTGAAAGAAATCATAACCACTGTCAGAAATATCAGAGGCATTATGCATGTGCCGCCCGCCAAAAAAATGAAGGTGCATTGGTTCTGTCCCGATGAAGCCGTACAGCATATCGTATCAACCGGAACTCACTATATCAAGGATATGGCCGGTCTCACCGAGTTTTCACATTTGGCCGAAAAAGAGGAAGAACCGAAAGGAGTCGCCGTCGGCGTAGCCGGTCCTGTAAAAGTATATGTATTCCTGGGCGGTATGATCGATATTGAAAAAGAAAAAGCGCGACTGCAGAAAGAACATGCAAAGACCTCTACCGATATAAAGCGAGTTTCCCGGAAGCTTGAAAATCCAGATTTCTTGAGCAAGGCATCGGGTGAAGTCGTTCAGAAAGAAGAAGCAAAATACGCAGAATTAAAGGAGAGGAACCGCATTTTGATCGATGCTTTGGGAAACCTTTCCGCTATGGCCGAATAATATGAGAGAACTTCAGGGGATGATCGAAATCATTAAAAACGCTCTCGATGAAGATATCGGATCGGGCGATGTAACCGCCGAGGCTGTTTTCGACGGCAGCGAAAAAGGGGTGGCTAGGGCTGTTGCAAAAAGCGGTCTGGTCCTGGCCGGCATCGAAGTTTTCGGAAAAGTATTCGAAACCGTCGATGAAAACATAGAAGTCAATGCGCTTCGCAGAGATGGAGATTATGTCGAACCTGGCGAGGAAATAGCCCGGATTTCGGGCGCGCTGGGCCGCATTCTGACCGCTGAGAGAGTTGCTCTCAATCTCATCCAGAAAATGAGCGGTATCGCTACGGCAACGAATGCCTTTGTCAGAGCGGTTGCAGATACGGACGCAAGAATACTCGATACAAGAAAGACGACGCCCGGACTGAGAGTTCTGGAAAAATACGCGGTAAGAACAGGAGGAGGCCTGAATCACCGGTTCGGTCTATACGGAGGAGTGCTTATCAAAGAAAATCACATTGCCGCCTCGGGAGGAATAGCCGAAACGATATACAAAGTAAGAAAAAACATTCCTCCGGCTTTCAGAATAGAGGTAGAGGTGCGAAATTTAAGGGAAGTGCAGGAAGCACTGGATTCGGGGGCGGATATAATTATGCTCGATAATATGAAGCTCGATGACATGACCGAAGCGGTAAAACTGATTGGGAAAAATGCGCTCGTTGAAGCTTCAGGGAATGTTACCCTTGCTACTGTCCGCGAGATTGCCGAAACAGGCGTGGATTTCATCTCAGTGGGTTATTTGACTCATTCCGCCCCGGCAGCGGACATATCACTTCTGGTGGAAGGCTGAGCGGGAAGATGCACGATTTATTCAATGCCGGTGAAATAGCGAAACATCTTTCGGGAACTCTGGTTGGCAGGAATATTACCTTTTTTGATGAAATAGACTCTACGAATACCCGAGCCATCCAGTTGGCGGCCCAGGGAGCACGGGAAGGCGATGTTGTCATAGCCGAGAGCCAAACCGGAGGCCGTGGACGCCTCAGAGGAAGGAGGTGGCAGTCGCCTCCTAATGTCAACCTCTATGCTTCGATTATTCTCAGACCGAAAATCGCTCCTTCCATAGCATCAACAATGACGCTCATGGCAGGGGTAGCCGTGGCCGATGTTCTTTCCGGATATTGTCCGGGCGACGTGTGTTTGAAATGGCCAAACGATGTTCTTATAAAGATGAAAAAGGTCTGCGGCATTTTAACAGAGATGAAAGCAAAAAAAGAGGCCATCGAATACGTCATCATAGGAATAGGAATAAATATCAATATGCGAAGCAACGAGTTTATGGAAGAATTCAGGGCCGGGTCAACATCGCTTTCAGCCGAAACCGGAAATGAAATTACCAGAAGTGAAGTGGCGGCCAAAGTATTCAATTCTCTTGATGCATGGTATCAGACATATCTTTCACAAGGCTTCGACAATGTGAGGGAAAAATGGCTCCGATATGCCGGCATTCTGGGAAGGCATGTTGAGGTGAAAGGGAAAAGCACAATTGAAAGAGGAATGGTTCTGGGCATTGATGAAGAAGGGGCGCTGCTCCTTGAACGAGGTGATTCGGAGATACTGAAGATCCTGTCCGGCGATGTATATATTGGAGAAGGGGAGTAATCTATGCTGCTCGTTATTGATGTGGGAAATACAAACACGGTGATCGGAATATTCGAGGGAGAAGCATTGCTCCAATGGTGGCGCATACGAACCGTTGCTGATCATACTGTCGATGAATACGGGATGCTGATACTGCAACTTTACAGTACAGTAAAGGCGGAAAATAAAAAAGTCGACGATATTATAATATCCTGTGTCGTACCGCCCATGCTCAACATTCTGGAACCGTTGTGCATCAAATATTTTCATGTAAAGCCGCTTATCATAGGGCCGGGTATAAGGACCGGCATGCCTATATATTACGATAATCCGAAAGAAGTGGGTGCCGACAGAATCGTCAATGCCATCGCGGCCCATCAAAAATATACAGGGGATCTGATCATCGTCGATTTCGGTACGGCGACAACCTTTGATTATGTGACGAAGAGGGGAGAATATATGGGCGGCTGTATCGCCCCGGGAATCGGCATATCAAGCCAGGCGCTGTTTGAAAAGGCATCGAAACTTCCGAGAGTCGAATTCAGCAAACCGAAATCCATTATAGCAAAAGACACCGTGAGCAGCATGCAGGCCGGAATTATTTTCGGCTATGCAGGTTTGATAGACGGAATAGTGGAACGTATGAAAAAGGAGGCCAAAACAGAAGCGACAGTGATTGCAACAGGGGGGCTTTCAGTAGTCATCGCACCCGAAACGAAAAGCATAGATAAAGTAGACGAGATGCTTACACTGGAAGGATTGAGAATTATTTACACGAGAAATCGCTAGATCGATGCCCGAATCGGAAACTTTCTCCTGCAAGTATGCCGGTTTCATAAAAAATCGATATTGTTCTTTCGACCTTTAGAATTTGAATTATTAATCCGGCGCTTCGAATACGACGAAGCGCATTCCGCTTCATAAAACCTATCGACTCTGCCGTCCACGCCGGGGATGCCGACAAAGAGAAAAAGGGGCGCCGGCGCCGCCCTTCATTTGGAACTATGGCATATCACCCTATTCTCGAGCGATACCTTTGGTTCGACAGGCAAGTAAGATCCGGCCGGTATCCGAATGCAACCCATCTTGCCGGGCACTTTGAGCTTTCCCGAAAGACAGCCCAGCGGGATATCGAGTTCATGCGGGATCGCCTGGATGCACCTCTTGCATATCATAACACAAGACGCGGTTATTATTACCGCGATGACAGTTTCAGACTTCCGCCGCTCTTCGCAACCGAGCGGCAACTGGTTGCCTTGCTCCTGGCCCGGCAGCTGCTGAAAACCGACGGATCCCGGCTCGACCGGGATCTGGGCAAATTCGCAGAAACATTGTTAGGATCGATTGCAGACCGGCGGCTTTCGCCCAGGCGCCTCGACGATCTTTTTTCAGCCATTTGGAGCGGGCACGCACCGGCCTCGCCCAATATTTTTAAATCGGTTCTCAGAGCACTGACTCAGGAAAAGATACTCACCTTTGACTACAAATCACCTGCAGCCGGAGAATACAACAGGAGAACCGCGGAACCCCACCACCTCCAATACTACCAGGGAAGCTGGTTTCTTCTGGCCTGGTGCTTCAAAGCGCAGGACTGGCGGAAATTCTATCTCTCCCGTATGGGTAATGCATCTATAACTAATGATATCTTTACACCCCGCCCAAAAACTGAATGGCAGCATCACCTCGAAGGCGCCTTCGGCATCTATCAGGGCAGCGATCATATTCGTGTGCGCCTGAAATTTTCGGCCTCCCGCGCACCCTGGATACAAGAGCAGAAATGGCATGAAAAACAGGAGATGAAACTCCTTTCCGACGGGGCCCTTGAGCTGACCTTGCCAGTGGCCGACCTCCGTGAAATCCACCTCCGCGTGCTGCAGTACGGTCCCGATGTGGAAGTAATCGAACCGGAAGAACTGCGCGAAATGATCAAAGAGGATATCGGACGGATGATGGAGCTCTACGGCACAAAAACACCCTCTCCCTGAAATGGGAGAGGGCAGGGGTGAGGGTGAAAAAGAAATTAATTCGATAACTTAATAGCTTGCTACCTGATGCCTTGGAGAGAATTAGAAAAATATTTTTGCATAGGACATCATATGACTCATCCCCTGTGGTAGATTACTGTTCGAACAAAAATGAAGAAACACGAAGAAGGAACTATGACTTCAAAAACAATATCATACCTAAAACCTTGATAGGAATCCAGGATATGTGGGTAACTGTCAGAAGAATAGCTGTTCACTATTTCAGAAATAGCCTGACACTTGTTGAATAAAATAAAGGTATGTTGGGGATGCAAAATAAAGAAGCGTTTTTAGGTCATTCTAGAAACGGAAGGGGAACCGGTATTCAAGAGCTGCTGAAGGATCATATTAAATTCGTTGCGGCTAGAGCTAAGAAGTATTCAAGTTGTTGGAGATGTGGCCCTGCGGGTGAAATTGCTGGAATGTTGCATGATTTGGCTAAATACGGAGATCAATTTCAAGCGAGAATTCGAGACCCCCAAAATGTTCAAGGACGGGATCATTGGTCATTGGGAGCACTTTTTGTTGCCTCCCAATTTGTTAATGGTTTACCAATAGCGTTAGCAATCATGGGGCACCACATAGGACTGACTCAATTACCGGAAAATCGAAAGTCTTTTTGTCACTCGATCGCACAGGACTTACGACAACACCCGGGAAAATATACGGAAACGAATCTCGCTTTATTGATTAAAAGGCTCGAAATGGATGTGGAAAATAAATTGTCGTCATATACCGTTCCTCCGATCTTATCCGGTAAAATGTGCGCTGATATGCTGGATATCCGAATGATCTTTTCTGCATTGGTTGATGCCGACTTTGTTGAAACAGAGGCTCATTTCAATGGAGATGCAAATGTACATCGCAGATACCGACCGCAAGGACCATTTCTCAATACGGAACAAGCAATTGAAGTTCTGAACGAACATATTAATAGTATGAATTCAGAGATGGATGGAAGTACAGTATCCAAAGTTCGCCAATTACTTCATAATACATGCATAAAGGCTTCTAAAAAACCCCTTGGTTTATTTACTCTTACAGCGCCGACCGGTGCAGGCAAAACACTCGCAATGTTGTCATTCGCATTGAAGCATGCAAAAGAGCATGGCCTTCGGAAAATTATATTAGTAATGCCTTTTCTTAATATCATTGATCAGACTGCCCGAATATATATGAAGCTTTTTTCAAAGGAGAATGGTTTCCCAAACAATTACATTCTTGAAGATCATAGCTTGGCCGAGTTGAAAGCAAGTAAAAGGGCCTTGGATTCTGAAGATGAGTTACTTAGGACACGTGCATTCTTATCGGAAAACTGGGATGCTCCAATTGTTCTCACAACTACAGTAAAATTTTTTGAATCGTTACATGAGAATAAACCATCAAGATGCCGCAGGCTTCATCAGCTTGCAAAGAGCGTGATTCTTTTTGATGAAGCACAGTCAATTCCTCCGCATTTAGTAATTCCGACATTATCTACTCTGAGTAGATTAGCCGATCCAGATGGACCATATGGTTCTTCAGTGGTGTTTTCGACTGCAACGCAACCGGCGTTTGATGATATGAGTTTGGAGATTGAAAAATATTCATCAACAGGGTGGTGTCCAAGGGAGATAGTCGAAAATTCATCCCAAATGTTTGCTGATATGTCGAAGCGTGTTCGTGTTTCATGGCGTGAGGACACACCAATAAGTCTTGAAGATTTGGCTAACGAATTGTGCCAAAAGGATAATAGACAAAGTTTGTGTATTCTTAATTTAAAACGGCATGCTGCAAAATTGGCAGAGTTACTCTACAATAAACTACCCAAGGAAAAGATTTATCACCTTTCTAGCAATATGTGTCCGGCACATCGATTAGCGGTTCTTGATAAAGTTAATAAAGCGTTAAACAGTGATGATGATATCCGCTTGATTTCAACGCAATGCATTGAAGCTGGCGTAGATATAAGTTTTCAAAGGGTATTTAGAGCTTTAGCACCTCTTGAATCAATTGCTCAAGCGGCTGGGCGGTGTAATAGACACCACTTACCGTATAAAGGAATTGTTACTGTTTTTGTGCCGGAAGATGAAAAAGGGTTTTACCCTAAAGGATACGGCGAAGGTATTTCTACTACAAAGACATTTTTAACTGAGTTAAGAAAATCGGGTAAGAACCTTGACAATCTCAATATTTTGAATTCGCGTGGATTATTACGAAACTACTTCAAGATGTTTTATTCGTTGGGTGACTATACCGGTGACCGCACGGAACAGCGGGCACTTTTCGAGGCCATACGAGCGGGTTCTTTTGAAGATGTTGCTGTAAATTATCGGCTTATTCCAGGCGACATGATCAATGTGCTAGTACCTTATTGCAGTGAGAGGTTTGAAATTTTGAAAGAACGAGTCACATCCGGCACTTTTTTTAATGCGCAGGATATTCGGCAATGGGTGGCTGAAGCACGCGAATTCTCAGTTAGTATCTATCGCCCCAAGTTGGACAGTCCCGCATGGCAGGTTTTGCAACCCATTCAGTTCGGTCCAAAGTTCAAATATGACAATCAAGAGGCGGATTGGGTTTATTGCCTTCCCGATGCGAAATATGATTCATTGTTGGGTTTGAAGTTACCTAAAGAGTTCATAAATATCTGTTAGGAGGTGAGTTATGATAAGAGGTGAACCCCATACATTAGAAATCTGGGGTGATTTTGGTTGTTTTTCACGGCCGGAATTCAAGACGGAAAGATTTTCATATCCTTGCCCCACCCCGAGCGCAGCACGTGGCATTTTTGATGCTATTTATTCGAAAGGATATAATCGTGACACAAAGGTATCAGAGTTTTATTGGCAGATAACAAAGATCGAATTACTGAACTTGCCCTCCTATATAGCACTGCGACGTAATGAAGTTTCTCAAAAAGTAAAATCCAACAGAACCATCTCTCAATGGATGATAGACCCAGAAAAGGTAGAACCGTTATTTGCTGATGAATGCCGCCAGCAACGTCAGACAATGGCGCTACGCTCGCCACGTTTCCGAATTCACGCCCATATTGTGCCGCGTCCCAAATTCGCAAATCAAATTAAATCACTTGACTCGCAGTTTATGCGCAGAGCGATGCACGGGAAGGTATTTATGCAACCATGCATGGGAATGAGAGAGTTTCCTACCTTCTTCAAATACATTACCCAGAGCACTATTGTTTATGAACCAGATCCGGTTTCCTATAATCAGGATTTGGGTTACATGCTCTATGATGTATTTGATCTGCGAAAGGTAAACACCCCCCATGCAAAGCCGTTCGTAAGTATCTTTAAAGCAGAAATTTTAAAAGGAACATTGCTGATTCCTCCATACGAAAGCCCTGAGGTATTGAAACCGGAGGTGGATCATGCTGAATAGGTTGATCAAATATGCAGACGATCATGGAATTAAAGGTGAACAGGGTTTTTCAACAAAACGAATCCGTTGGCTGATCCAGTTTAATCCGGCAGGTGAATTTATTGGTGTGTATGATTACGGCAAATCTGGAAGAGAATTTTTAAATGTTCCTCATCTGCAATTTGAAGGCGACACACCTATGCGGCAATTTTTGGTAGAACAGTTGGAGTTTTTGCTGCTGTATAAATCATCAGAGCAGGATGATGAATACCAAATTATTGTTTCACAATTTGAAAGTCATCTGGATTTTATGTTTGAAAAACTTTGTGATGCAGGTGAGTGTGATGAAATAAAAGGTAACCTTGAGTTGATAAGGGATGCCATTATCAAGAATGAATGTCTTAAACTGAGGGAAGAAGGTCTACTAAAGAGCTGTTCTGCATTAATCAAAAAACAAGAAGGCAAGTATCCTTTTCTGAGTGAAATACAAAAGGATTTGAGCAAAATAGCGAAGAATGAAACTTTTAAACGAATTGGAAAACATCAATTTTGTTTGCGTTTACTGGAAAATGCTTCTGTTGTTGATGAGGTCTTTGGGAAGATTGCGAACTCCCTTAAAGATGATGTTGTGCGGCAACAGATAATAAACGAGTTCGACTCAGCAAAATATAAAGCAAAACCGGAAAACAATGCGACGGTTACAATAATTGACAACGATTCTACACGAATTCTCGTTAAGGATTCGATTTGGCATGAGTGGTGGAAAGAGAAAACTAAAGAACTGACAGGAGACAGGGCTGTAAACCCTATGCGGTGTTTTTTGTCAGGTGAATTTCGACCTCCTCGTTTGAAACATGCCAAAATTAAGGGGTTAGGACAGGTTGGGGGTACGGGGGAGGTTACATTAATTGCATATGACAAAGACTCGTTTTCTTCATATGGTTTCTCTCAATCCGAAAATGCTGCTATCTGTAGCGAAAAAGTTGAACAATATTCTGCTGCATTAAACGGATTGCTGAGTCATCATCATTATCAGCTTGCCGGGTCTGAAATTGTATACTGGTATACAAAGGATATTCCCCCGAATGATGATGTTTTAAAAGGAGCTTTGGAAGGTATTGGCGGGTTTGTTGAGGGTGAAGATGCTCAGCGTGAAAACACTGAATATAAAGAAGCCGTCGCCAACATCAAGGCTATGAGGTTCTTAAAATCAATTGCCAATGGCGAGCGCCCTGAGTTCATGGGAATCGAATATTGTGCGATGTCGTTAGTGGGGAACCAAGGGCGGGCAGTAGTACAAAATTGGATGGAAGGATCATTTACAGAGTTAGCACAACACGTTGAAGAATGGTTTTCCGACTTAGAAATTGTGAGATTATCCGGTAAGGGACCGGCCAATTTCCCGAGAATGGAAATGATCATTACCTGTCTATTAAAAGAAAAAAAACAGAAAACGAAATATATCGATTGGGTAAAACCGGTTTCAGGTTTTCGAGAGGCCTTATGGAATGCAGCAGTGAGGGGAAGGAACCATTCTTTCCCCGCGATTATAATTAAACAGGTGTTGTTACGTTTCAGGGAATCCGTTCTTAATGAGGAATTTGCAGAAGCTTTAGCAGAAAAAGGTCAGAAACGTGATATGCGCAGAGCCCGTCTTTACACACGCATGGGACTGCTTAAAAGTTTTTTGATTAGAAACCACGATAAAAATGAAATGGAGGTAACCATGGGATTGAATCCTGATAGCAAAAGCGGCGTGTATCAGTTTGGCCGGTTATTCGCAGTCTTGGCGGATTTGCAGCGGCGTGCCCAAGAGAATGAAGTGAAGTCAACCATCGTAGACCGTTTTTATTCAACCGCGAGTACCAGCCCGAAGCTCGTTCACGGTCGCCTGATATCATTATCCAATTATCATCTTCGAAAGCTTGAACGATCAAAACCGGGCACGGCGGTGGCTATTCGCAATGAAATGGCTTCTATTCATGAAAAAATCGATCTAGATGACGTTGACGATCTGCTGAACATGAGTGAACAATCATATTTTGCATTGGGTTACTATCAGCAGATTGCAGAGATGAATAGACGTGTAAGCGAATGGATTGAAAGAGGCAAGAATAAGAAAGAGAAAGAGGAGGAAAATGCACATGAGTAAAGTAATCAAACACCGGTATGAGTTCATGTTTCTCTTTGATTGTGAGAACGGAAATCCGAATGGGGATCCTGATGCAGGCAATTCTCCGAGAATTGACCCTCAGGATATGCGGGGCTTGGTTTCAGATGTAGCCATTAAAAGACGTATTAGGAATTACGTTCAGATTATACATGATAATAAATCACCAAATGCTATCTTCATTGAGAACGCAACCAATTTGAATACCCAGATTTGTATCGCTCATGAGCAGGCAAACGGGAAATTACCAGATTCTGAGAAAAAGGCTACAAAAGCCGAAGTTAAGCCTGCTCGCGACTGGATGTGTAAGAATTTTTACGATGTTCGTACATTTGGTGCCGTTATGTCGACAGGTCCCAACGCGGGGCAAGTCCGCGGGCCAGTCCAAGTTGCATTTGCCAAGTCGGAACATAGCATTATACCGCTGGATATTTCCATGACACGCATGGCTGTTGCAGAGGACTTAAAGAAAGCCAAAAGCAGTAAGGATTATAAGGAATGGGAAGAAAAACAGCCGGAGGATACGCTAAGAACGTTCGGCCGGAAATCAATTATTCCTTACGGGCTATTTGTAGGAAAAGCATTTGTCAGTGCATACCTTGCCGAGCAAACACTGTTTACCGATGATGATTTAAAATTATTCGCCGACGCACTGTTGAATATGTATGAGCATGACCGTTCTGCCAGCAAAGGAATCATGACTACACGAAAAGTCTACGCGCTAAAGCATATCGGAACTGATGATGGTTCACCTGAACAACGGGCACGCCAAGCAAAACTTGGCTGTTGTCCGGCACAAGTACTTTTCGAAGATGCTGTAACTGTTAAGTTAAAAGACGGGATTAAATTCCCGAGAAAATTTTCAGATTATGAAGTATCACCCAACAAAAATGTATTGCCAGTCGGTGTTGAATTACTTGAAATTCCGAAAGATATCGAGAGCCTGGATTAGTAAGAGCTATGCTCTTGTGAAAATGTGATCGAGAGGATTTCACATTTGTAATTCCGATTCTTTTTGTCTGATTCTAAACGTAGGTGAAAAACTGCCGAAAGCAGACAAAGGAACGCCTTCTATCGCTGACGAGGTTGCCACACTGAGAATAATTCGCGCTTCCCGTTCGGCGGGATCTTTCAAATAAGGATTTGTTTCCAAGAGGCTTTTCTTTTTCATGAGGAAATTTTACCAGAAAATCTTGTGCATATCAAAATGAAATATTGCGATTAACTGTTCGAATGACTGGTTAAAAGATTTCAAATCGGCAGAACCATAGCAGTAACATACTAATGAATTAAATCAGTGGTTGGGCAACATCACCGTTAATGTAGAAGCAAAAGACAAAGAAAAAATGACATGTATACTGAAGACGACCTTCTCCCCATTTCCGCCCTGCAGCACATGATCTTTTGTCCGCGTCAGTGTGCACTGATTCATGTCGAGCAGGTCTGGGACGAGAATCGTCTTACCGCAGAAGGACGCCTGATGCACGAGCGTGTCCATGAGGAGGGGAATGAATTGAGGGGCAATGTGCTCATCGAACGTGGGGTTTCCCTTCGGTCGCTTCGGTTAGGGCTTATCGGCAAGGCGGATGTAATCGAATTCCAAAAGCAACCCGACGGCATGTGGCGACCCTTCCCCATCGAATTCAAACGGGGGAAACCGAAGAAAGACAACAGTGATAAAGTGCAACTTTGTGCACAAGCCATCTGTCTGGAGGAGATGCTGAAGACTTCAGTGAATGAAGGCGCTTTATTCTACGGAAGAACCCGACGACGGGTCGATGTGCATTTTGATATCGATCTCAGGAAAGAAACAGAAGAAGCGGCCATAAAAGTTCGCCAACTTTTAGATTCGGGCCATACACCAAAGCCGGAATATAGCAAACGATGTGAAAACTGTTCCATGATGGCTTCCTGTTTGCCGAAACCGTTACAAAAACGGAGAACGGTCAAGAGTTATTTAAAACGTGTACTCGGTGATTTATGAAAAAACATTTAAATACTCTTTTTGTAACCACACAGGGTGCCTATTTGGCAAAAGAAGGTGAAACGATTTCAGTCAAGGTTGACGGCAATGTTAAGCTTCGCCTTCCGGTTCACACCATCGGGGGCATTGTCTGTTTCGGAAACGTATCATGCAGTCCCTATTTGATGGGATTCTGTGCTGAAAACGGCGTAGGAATAAGCTTTTTGACCGAGCAAGGACGTTTTCTTGCCCGCGTTCAGGGACCGGTCTCGGGAAATGTACTCCTTAGGCGGCAGCAGTATCGACTGGCCGATGATGAAAATGCCTCGGCAACAGTGGCAGGATCTGCGCTTGTAGGAAAAATCGCGAACTCACGCATGGTATTGCAAAGAGCCTTGCGGGACCATCAGGGAAAAATCGATGCCGGAGCAGTCGGATTTGTCGTTCAGCGCCTGGGCGCCTATCTCCAGCAGCTGCAGGGAAACCATTCATTGGAGACCATCAGAGGATTCGAAGGAGATGCAGCTCATCTGTATTTCAGTGTCTTCGATCATCTTATTGTGACGCAGAAGAAAGACTTTTCCTTTAACGAGAGAAATCGGCGGCCGCCTCTCGACAACATTAATTGCCTCTTGTCATTTATTTATACGCTTGTGATGCACGATGTGCGGTCCGCTCTCGAAGGGGTGGGGCTCGATCCCGCCGTGGGCTTTCTCCATCGCGACCGGCCGGGTCGGCCAAGCCTTGCCTTGGATCTTATGGAGGAATTCCGACCCTATCTGGCGGACCGTCTTGCCCTGTCGCTGATAAATATGCGTCAGGTAAGAGCAGCCGACTTCAAACGAGCCGAATCCGGTGCCGTCCTGATGTCCGATGATGTCAGAAAAAAGGTGCTTATATCATATCAGGAACGCAAGCAGGCTGAGATACAGCATACGTTTATCGATGAAAAGGTGTCGATCGGCATTCTTTACCATGTACAAGCGCTTCTTTTGGCGCGTCACATACGAGGCGATCTCGACGGCTATCCGCCTTTTATTTGGCGATAAGAAAGTGAAAATTAGATAGCAGAAAAAGAGAGGAATTCTCATGTTTGTTCTCGTCAGCTATGATGTAGCAGTGGATGACAATAAAGGCTCCAAGCGCCTGCGCCGCGTCTCTAAGGCGTGCCAGGATTACGGCCAGCGCGTCCAATATTCGGTATTCGAATGCATCGTCGACCCGGCACAATGGACAACGTTAAAAGACAGGTTGATTAAAGAAATCAATGAAGAAAAAGACAGCTTGCGATTTTATTATCTTGGATCAAATTGGCGGCGAAGAGTCGAACATGTGGGTGCAAAAAAACCGATTGATCAAGAAGGGCCGTTGGTCGTGTAAGACAGCTCCGCGAACCCCAAGTTCTCAGAAAAGGGCAGGGAGGTTCGCTGAGAATGTATGTTTTCATAATTATTGACAAATATTTTTATGTTGCTCTTTGATAACTGAATATAAAAACCAATTTCCCGCATAATCGCGCAAATTAATAAATAGTAGTATTGATTTCAAGACGTAAGAAAGAAACGGTCGCTCCCCCCGCGGGAGCGTGGATTGAAACGTTTATATCTACCCCCTGTTTTTCGGGGGATGTTGTCGCTCCCCCCGCGGGAGCGTGGATTGAAACCAGGCGTGCGGCTTCCATTGCGGGGTTCCGCCGCGTCGCTCCCCCCGCGGGAGCGTGGATTGAAACCCATCCTTAACGCCCCCATGCTACGCCTTAGTGAGTC
>JALNXD010000036.1 GCA_023230565.1 Syntrophales bacterium | reverse complement strand
TTTTGAATCCTCCTCTGCCAGAACCGGAAGCGAAAAAACAATCAAAAGAATTGCGGTCAAGGATGCAATAAAAAATTTTCTGTCCACTATAATATCCTCCTTGGAGTAAGTCGCATGTGTAAGATTCTCTAGTTTAATGTGCAAGATTTAAATATGATTGAAAACAACACACACCGAAGACTGTCCTATGGCGTGAGAAAAATTCATACCGAAATCCTCAAGAGGCTTCATATTGGTGTACATCGGCCCTTGTAGCGGAAAGAAAGCGGCGTTGCATCGATGTAGTCAGTGAATACTAACAGTCAAAAGCTCCGAGGACAAGGATAAATTAAGAAAATACTATCGAAGTGAAATCAGGCTCCATTCGATTCATTCACTTGATCCACTATGTTTTATGATGGTATATGTAAAAATTGCATTTTTTCCCGGAACTATTCGTTCTACCGTGAAACAGCAAAAAAATACGTGGTGATTTTATGCATAACGACCGACACATCTGGCATATAAAAGGAGCAGAAGAGATATTTTCCTTTTTTGATTCGGCACCTCAAGGGATCGGCAGGCAGGAAGCGGCCGACAGACTTGGCCGGTATGGAAAAAATGAACTTGTCGAAAAAAAGAAAAAATCGCCCCTTATGATGATGATAGATCAATTCAGCGATCTGATGATTATCATACTGATTGCCGCTGCGGTCATTTCAGGGATTATCGGTGAAATGTCCGATACGTTCGCAATAATAATAATAGTCGTAATCAATGCAATTATCGGGTTTATCCAGGAATTCCGGGCAGAAAAGGCGATGGAGGCGTTAAAGAAAATGGCGGGTGCAAGTGCTGTTGTCATAAGAGAGGGCATGCCCGCAAGTATTCCCGTAAGCGAGGTTGTTCCCGGAGACGTACTGGCGCTTGAAGCTGGACAGATTGTTCCTGCTGACATGAGGATCATCGAATCGGCGGCCCTTCAGGTGGAAGAGGCTGCACTCACAGGCGAATCGGTTCCCGTTGAAAAAAAACCGGATATTTTGGCTGATGCAACACTGCCGCTTGGTGACCGAAAAAATATGGCATATAAGGGAACATATGTTGTGTACGGGAGAGGTTCCGGCATTGCAACGGCAACCGGTATGGAGACTGAGCTTGGTAAAATCGCATCGATGTTGCAGCAAGAGGAGGAAGTAAAAACCCCTCTACAGAAGAGGCTTGCAAGATTCAGCCAAAAACTTGCTGTTGCCGTTATAGTAATATGTATTATTGTTTTTGCGGCAGGCATTATGAGGGGAGAAGAGCCTCTTCTGATGTTGCTTACCGCCATTTCTCTCGCAGTCGCCGCTATTCCCGAAGCGCTTCCTGCGGTGATCACGATTTCACTTGCTCTTGGAGCAAAAAAGCTGGCTGCCCAAAATTCATTGATCAGGAAACTTCCAGCCGTCGAGACTCTTGGTTCAGTTACATACATCTGCTCCGATAAAACGGGAACATTGACGCTCAATAAAATGACCGTTGAGGAAATCTATTTCGATAGAGAAGTGAACAGAGGCCGCTTCATTATCGATTCATATAAAAAATCTGAAGGAACTTTCGACCCGGAATCACCCTCCGGATATCTGATGGCGGGTCTTGCATTGAGTAACGATGCCCGTGCGGACACAGATGGAACTATCCTGGGTGATCCGACCGAAACAGCACTTTTTGCAATAGCAGAGGCGGCGGGGTTCAATAAAAAGGAACTGGAATTGAATTTCCCGAGGATTGCCGAACTGCCCTTTGATTCGGAACGAAAATGCATGACCACTTTTCATTCCTGGGGAGCCTCCCGAAAAGTGATTTCTTTTACCAAAGGAGCGCCGGATGTTCTTTTTGACAGGGCAGTTTCAATTGCGACCTCAAGGGGAGAAATGCCCCTCAATAAAGGAGAACTGGAGAAAATCAACGAAGTCATGGCCTCCGAAGGTATGAGGGTGCTTTGTCTTTGCATGCGGAAATGGGACCGGCTGCCCGGACTGCTTGATCCCTCAAATGTAGAGACTGAACTCATGGTACTCGGGCTCATAGGAATGATGGATCCGCCACGGGAAGAGGCGAAAAAAGCAGTGGGGTTATGCAAAACTGCCGGAATAATACCGGTGATGATTACCGGTGACCATCCTTCAACTGCAAGAACCATATCCAGGCGGCTCGGTATTCTTGACCAGGAGCGCATGAAAGTAATAACAGGCAGCGAGCTCGATGATCTGACCCTTGAAAAATTTGAGGCTGAGGTCGAGCAGATAAGCGTGTACGCCCGCGTCGCACCGGAGCAGAAATTAAAAATTGTCAAGGCGCTTCAGGATAAGGGTCAGTTTGTTGCAATGACCGGTGATGGCGTTAACGATGCACCGGCATTAAAACGGGCGGACATTGGAGTGGCTATGGGTATTACCGGTACTGACGTGTCAAAACAGGTTGCCCATATGATTCTCCTGGATGATAATTTTGCCACAATTATCAATGCCGTCAAAGAAGGAAGAAGAATATTCGACAATATTCGTAAATTCATCAAATATACGATGACAAGCAATTCGGGGGAGATATGGACGATTTTTCTCGCACCAATCCTTGGGCTTCCGATTCCGCTTCTTCCCATTCACATACTGTGGATCAACCTGGTGACGGACGGGCTTCCCGGGCTTGCTCTTGCAGCTGAACCTGCGGAAAAGGGAGTAATGCAGAAACCGCCCCGGCATCCGAAAGAGAGCATATTTGCCCATGGGATGGCAGCCCATATTATCTGGGTCGGCCTCTTGATGGGGATGTCATCGATATTCATGCAGGCATGGTCATTGCGGACCGGACATGCTCATTGGCAGACGATGGTATTTACTGTTTTATGCCTGAGCCAGATGGGCCATGTTCTCGCAATCAGATCTGAAAAAGAGAGCCTTTTTTCTCAGGGGCTTTTTACAAACCTCCCTCTTCTTGGAGCCTTTCTTCTGACTTTCGTTTTGCAGCTTGCGACCATATATGTTCCTTTCCTCAACCCCGTTTTCAAGACGGAACAATTGACGTTAAAGGAACTGGCCTTTACTATTTTCATTGCTTCCATCGTATTCATTGCCGTTGAAATAGAGAAATTAATTAAAAGAAAGAGGTGAAATTCCTGGCTATCCGGAATTTTATGTAATTGCGTTTCCCAAATTGAAGACTAATGTTTGAGGCGGGCGAGCCCGGGAAAACTTAAAGGCCCGGGCTCGCGGGCAGATTCATTAAAAATAAAAGAGGGCATTCCTCGAATCTCGTCCACAGCATAGAGCAGCACTGAAACATTCGTGCATTATGGGCGGATTCTTTTTTATCGTGGTGCGCCGGATTTCCGCATCTGCTCGCCTCTTGATCAATCCTGGGGTCATAAGAGACGGCGGCTGCTGTAAGTGCCGGCTTAATCCTTCATGAAAATTAGCACAGAAAATTCCGCATCAGTATGAAAAAGAGGAAATCCCGCCATCAAATTCTACCACATATGATAAACTCATATGAGGTTTTCATTTGTTTTACATGATCTCCATTCGGCATTTACTCCGATTGTGTGGTTTCACGTTCGGTATTGCCCGGTGAACTTTGCGCCGAACCGGGCGGCTGAGTAGTTGTCGGCATCTGTTCTTCATTCTGTTCAAGAGTAGTGGTGACTTGTTCTTCGATTTCTTCGTCACCACCGCAACCTGTTAAAAAGAACCCGGAAACTGATAAGAGAGTAGCCACACAGAGACCTGTTATCAAATTCTTAAGGGTCTCCTTACCCATCATTCGCCTCCTTTTATTGAACGATAGATTTCTCCCTACCCCAGGTTAGAAAGAATCTCGCAAGAACCGAGACATTAAAAAGTCTATCAGACGAAAAGATTCATGTCAAAAGCTTTCATTATCAGGAGGTCTGCCAAGCTCTCAATCGGCAGGCTGACGCGGAAACAGTTTCGATAAAGAAGGTGAAACTTCAACAAGATAGGCCGGCGCTGTTTCGAGTGCCTTGAAGTGAGGTGGAAGAGACTCAAGTTGAAGGCGGGCATGACCCCTGATATCGTTGAGACTTGCGTGCGCCTTTTTTCGGCGTCCGCGATCCATGACTTTTGCAAGCAGAGGAACTCCTTCCGCTTTTTCATCTTCTAATGCCAGGAGATCCTTAGTCATTATTCCGTTTTCCATCTTCCGGAAAATCTGCTTGCGTCCCGGAATCATATTCTTTCCGGGCGATTTTTTCGCTCGGGGACTTCCTGCATATTCCACCATTTTATATGCGCATTCCAGATAAGGGGCATCTTCCGAGGTGTCAAGTTTTGTACCTATTCCGAAGCCGTTTATCGGCGCGTTTTCAGCAAGGAGATGCAAAATCCCATATTCGTCCAGATTGCCGCTGGCAAAAATATTGATCCCATGAAAACCTTGTGCATCGAAAAATTTCCTCACTTCCTTCGATTGGGTTAAAAGATCTCCGCTGTCGAGCCGAATCGCATTTACCCGGATGCCTTTCTTCGACAGGATACGAGCCGCTTCAGCTGCGTGTGCCGCCCCTTTCTCAACATCGTAGGTGTCGATAAGAAGGGTCGTATTCGCAGGGTTGGCCGCGGCAAAATTGAGGAAAGCTTCAAGTTCATTATCATGTGCCTGAATATAGGAATGGGCCATAGTTCCGAAAACAGGAATTCCAAATAGCGGTTCCGCCAATACCGTCGCAGTGCCATCAAATCCTGCAATATAGGAAGCCCGGGCAGCCAGGAGACCGGCTTCAGCGCCGTGGGCCCGGCGCAGCCCGAAGTCCACCAATAGTGCCTTTCCGTCTGCCGCCAATACTGATCGGGCGGCTTTGCTGGCAATTACGGTTTCTAAGTGAAGTATGTTTATCAGACGGCTTTCGATTAGTTGCGCTTCCGGAAGGGATGCAATAACGCGAACGACCGGTTCGTTCTGGAAAAAAACTGTTCCTTCATCCATTGCGTACACATCACCCTTAAACCGGAATTGCGCCAGGTAATCCAGCAGGCTTTTTGAAAATTTTCCAGTTTTGGCAAGGTATGCTATCTCTTCTCCGGAAAAATGCAATTGCTCGAGAAACATCAGCAAAGTATCAAGACCGGATGCAAGGAGAAAGCCTCTGGTATCAGGAAGCGTGCGGACGTAGAATTCAAACGCTGCTGTTTCACTCATGCCTTGCGAAATATAGCCTTCAAGCATGGTCAGTTGATAAAGGTCCGTCAAAAGAGGGCTGGTCAATGGATTCATGCCGGCTGTACCTTCAAATCGGCGGTCGTAATCAACATGGCACCAAGACGGGACATTTCCTCAAGTGCCTTTTCGCTGTCACCGGGATTGACGTTTACACCTCTAATTGCATCAGTCAATACAAAAACCTCGTAACCGGCTTCTCTGGCGTCTTGTACTGAATTCAATACACAGTATTCCGTTGCCAGTCCGCAAATAAACAGCCTTTTAATTTTGAGCGACTTCAAAAGCTCATCCTGAGTGCGACCGGAAGAATCCAGTCCATGTAATGATGAATATTGATCGCGTTCAATGCTGCTTCCCTTGGATATGACAATGGCATTGTCAGGAATCTTGAGCCGGGATGCAAATTCCGCTCCTTTTGTGTATCGAATGCAGTGTGGAGGCCATGGCCCGTTCTTCTCTTTAAAAGAGCTGTGATGCGGGGGGTGCCAGTCGCGGGTAATAAACACGGGAAGGGCTGCCTTTCGGAATATTTCGATAGTGCAATTAGCTGGAGAAATAACCGCGTCCCCCTCAAAAACGCCAAGTGCTCCTCCCGGGAGGAAATCGTTTTGCACATCCGTCACCGAGAGGGCATCACCATTTCGCACATACACGTGAGTATGAACAGTGTCTTTCATCGTTTTTTCTCCCGTAATGAGAAGGCCGGGTATTCTTTATTGAAAAACCTGCTCCGTTTCCTGCTCGATTTCCCATAATAACATAGACAAAGAAATTTTAAAACAGCCAGAAATACAGGTATTATCCAGATGCCTATTTTGCATCGCTTCACCTGGCAAACTGGTTCAAGTCCTTCAAAACGGCATAAAATCGAGCATATATTTCTTTCCGTGTTCATTTTTGAATGCCGTTTCTACTACTTTGGTATGTAAAGTATCTTCTTTCGACTAATTGTGTGCATGTTTCATGAGAGTATAATAAAACATTAAAATTGGGAGCAGGAGCGTAGCCGATGAGTCTCAAAAAGAAATATCTCGGTTCTAAAAACGTGTGCAAAGTGACTTTTAAATTACAGAAGGAGGCGGCTGCAGGAGCTCATTCAGTCAATATTGTCGGAGATTTTAATGACTGGGATCGGAATGCGCATCCTATGAAACGGCTTAAAAATGGAGACTACACTGTAACTATAGACCTTGAACCGGGGCGGGCTTACGAGTTTAAATACCTGGTAGATGGAGAGAAGTGGGAAAATGACTGGTCTGCCGATAGATATAATCCCACTCAACATCCTTATATAGATAATTCGGTAGTTGAAGTTTAGATACTACTTATGCGGAAGATGAAAGGGGGGGCAACATGAAACCGATTGGACCGCTCATGTGGGAACATAGGCTCATTGAGCAAATAATACCGCTCATAAGAAATGAATGTATTCGGCTGGAGGCCGGTAACCCGCCGAACATTCTCTTCATTGAAACATCAGCTGATTTTTTTCGCACATATGCGGACAGAACCCACCACGGCAAAGAAGAAGATATTCTTTTTAAGGCCCTGAATAAGAAGAATTTGTCCCCGGAACACGAAAGTATAATGAAAGAGCTGATAGGAGAACATGAAACTGCAAGAACTACTGTCAAGGAATTGCTGAAAGCAAAAGAGGCTTATCTCCGCAATGAAAGTAGTTCGCTCGATACGATACTCCAGTCTCTCGATCGTCTGTCGGAGCTATATCCGGGACATATCGAAAAAGAAGATAAAAAGTTTTTTTATCCTGCGATGGAATATTTCAGCAACGAAGAGCAGGAAAAAATGCTGGATGAATTCTATGCGTTTGATCGCTCCATGATTCACGAAAAATATAATGATATTATAAACAGAATGGGGGGCAAACCGATAAAGTTTCCATAATGCCTCATGAACATGGGGTATATTTTCGATGTTCCGGTGTGTATCTTTTCCGTTTCTTAAGGATAATCCCGGAAAATCGCTTCTGTAAAGCATAATTGGGAATGTCAATATAAAAAGCGGGGCATAACGTGAAAGGAGAAAACTATATGGCATGGAATTTGGATTTTTGGAGACCGGTCTTTGGCCGGCCTGCACGATTTGGCGGATCCGAAGATATGGACCGCATGGTTGACTGGGCTTTGAGAAGGTGGCCGGAAAGAAGATATATGCAGGATTTTCCTTATAAGGGAGCAACATGGCAACCTCCGCTCGATCTGTATGAAAAAGAAGATCGTTACACAATTCGAATGGAATTGCCGGGGACAAAACTTGAGGATGTCGATATTACAATGAGAGGGAATACACTTCTAATCAAGGGGGAACGCAGGGGTGAAGAGGGAGTAAAAGATGAAGAGTACGAAATTTGTGAAATCTGCTACGGAAGTTTCTCCCGCTCGCTGATTTTGCCTGAAGCGGTTAATGCCGATCAGATTGAAGCAACTATGTCAAATGGCATTCTGAATATAAACGTTCCGAAATCTCAAGAGTCTCAACACAAGAAAATAGAAATAAAAACATCTCAATAGCTATTGCGGAAAGAGGGGTAAAAAAACTGCCCCGCTTTTTACTTTTAAAAAAATGGAGGCGTGTGTTTCAATCCCGGACCGATAATGTCGCATATAAACCGGAAGTGTTTAAGGGGCACGATAAAATGAAAGTCTCAGTCGATGAAGAAGTGTGCATCGGATGCGGTCTGTGTGAAGAGATTTGTCCCGAAGTATTTGAGCTCACGGGAGATATTGCGGTAGTGAAAATCGAAGAAGATATACCTGAAAAACTGGTAGAAAACAGCAGAGAAGCCGCTGAATCCTGTCCTGTCGATGCGATAATTGTTGAAGAATAAGTGTACGCGGCAAGGTGGTTCATATTTGACATACCGGGATTGAAGGCAAAAAATCAATACACATACATTCCGCAGATCCAGTGGCATAGGGGCCTGATATCGACCGCAAAGCGGAGTTTAAAGAAGAGCATTCAGGAGAAAAAGGAATGGTTCCCATATATCTACCGGCGGAATCAAAAAGAGGAAATGTAAATGGACGATATTAATATTATCATTGCAGGCGCGGCTGGAGAAGGCATTCAAACCATCGGAAACGCATTGGCCGATACAATCGCCGCCCAGGGGTATGCGGTTTTCTCGTGGCAGGAATATGAATCACGGATAAGGGGAGGGCAGAACAGTTATTCTGTGAGAGTAAGCGAAAAAATCAGAAATTCCCCGCTGATAAAGGTAGACATTTTACTGGGGATCAATGAGAACGCAGTAGAAAAATATAAGCATCTACTTGAGGGAAAAGGAGTTATTCTTGCTGAAAAAGCATATACCGGGCACACCATATCAATTCCTTTCACACAAATTGCCAAAGAAGAGCTGGGGAATAAAATTTTTGCAAACAGTGTCGCGACGGGAGCGCTTTCAGCTATGCTCGGGATCGAGCTTGATACTCTGACTGGTGTTCTGTCGTGGATTTTTGCAGATAAAGACAAAAAGATAATAGAGGCAAATCATCGTGCGGCCCGCTTAGGATACGAAAGTGCCACGAAAGAATGCGTCGACAGATGCCCATGGAACCTGCCGAAAAAGAACGAAGGTCACTATTATGTGATATCCGGGAATGAAGCTATTCCTGTTGCCGCAGCGCATGCCGGATGCCGGTTCATTGCTGCATATCCAATGACCCCTTCAACAGGTATAATTACGAAGCTGGCCCAGGCAGAGGATCAATTGGGAGTATTTACACAGCAGGCGGAAGACGAAATAGCTGCGATCAATATGGCTATCGGCGCCAGTTTTGCAGGAGCGAGGTCAATGACCGCAACTTCGGGGGGAGGGTTTGCACTCATGGTGGAAGGGATAAGTCTAGCAGGAATGACGGAAACTCCAATAGTCATCGTGCTGGGTCAACGTCCCGGTCCGGCGACGGGGCTTCCTACTCGGACCGCCCAGGGAGATCTTTTGTTTGCAGTCAATGCCGGCCATGGAGAATTTCCAAAATGTGTAATGGCTCCATCCGATCCCAAAGATGCCTTTCACAAAATTGTGAGGGCATTTAATCTCGCTGATAAATTTCAGATTCCCGTTATTGTGCTTACCGATCAGTTTCTGGCCGATGCACAGTTTTCGATAGCTGATTTCGAAATCGATAAGGCAGAACCGGTGCAATATATGGCTGATCCTGAAAGTATAACTGATTACAAGCGTTATCTAATCACTGATGAAGGAATTTCGCCGCGCCTTTATCCTGGTCAGAGCAGTCATCTTGTCTGCGCCGATAGTGATGAACATGACGAAGAAGGCCATATAACCGAAGATCTGAAAGGGGTGGTTATTCCCATGGTAAACAAACGTCTCGCCAAGTATATTCAGTTGAAACGTGAAATAATGGAGCCAGAAGAACTGGAAGTGGAAAATACAAAAACAATCCTGGTCAGCTGGGGAAGTTCCCGCAATGCAATTGTCGAAGCTCGCGAGATACTGAAAAATGATGGAATCAGTGCGGGAATGATTCATTTTACAGAATTGTGGCCTCTTCCTGAGTATCATTTTCCTGCGGGTAAGCGATATATTTCAGTGGAGAATAATGCAACGGATCAATTCGCTCGCCTGTTGAAATCAGAATTCGGTATAACCATGGACAGCCATATCAACAGGTATGACGGGTTGCCTTTGACTGGGGAATATATAAGGAGCAGAGTAAATGAAAAATGAAGATATTTTTAAAAGTGAAGCAGAGAATCAATGGTGCCCGGGATGTCCGAATTTCGCAATTTTGAGGGCCTGGAAAAAGGCTTTTGAACGTTTGGGTAAATCACCTCATGAAGTATGCATGGTGTCGGGCATTGGTCAAGCTGCGAAACTGCCTCATTATTTAAAGTGCAACTATTTTAACGGACTCCATGGCAGGGCCATGCCTGTAGCGTTGGGCATTCATGCAGTTAATCCTCATTTGACGACGGTCGTAGTGACAGGAGATGGAGACTGCTATGGGGAAGGGGGCAATCATTTACTGCATGCCTTCCCGAGAAATCCAAATATAACTGTGGCGGTTCACAACAATGAAATTTATGCACTTACAAAAGGCCAGGCATCACCCACTACAATAAAGGGGGAAACAAGAACCATACAACCGAAAGGTGTCGAGGTAAATCCAATTAATATGCTTGCTCTTGCGATAATGAATGACTGCACCTTCGTGGCGAGGGGATATGCAGGGGAAACAGGGCATTTAACAGATCTTCTGGTTGAGGCTGTACGCCATGAAGGGTTATCATACATCGATATCATTCAACCCTGTATCACCTGGGACATACACCCCGTGGAGTGGTATAAAAAAAGGGTTTATAAGCTCGAAAATGATTATGACTCCGAAAACCGCGAAGCGGCACTGGACAAAACAAAGGAATGGAGTGAATCGATTCCTATAGGCATACTGTATAGAACGGCTCCGCGTTCCCTGTTTGCAGAGCGGTTCCGAAAAGATGTAACTGCTGAACCGCTCACGGAAATTGAACCTGTAAGCCGTAAAACTATTATTGAGACCATGAACAAGTATATGCCCGGTGTGGTTTTCTCATAGAAAGCGAAAGATATGGAATTACGTGAAGCGATGTTTTATGAAAAAACCTCGAAAGGAAATCTCCATTGTTTTCTTTGCAGCCACCATTGCCGGATACCCGAATCACAATTTGGAATCTGTTCCGTAAGACAAAATCTTGAAGGAAAACTGATCACACATTCGTATGGAAAAGTAATATCTGCGGGGGTCGATCCGATAGAAAAAAAACCGCTGTATCATTTCTTTCCGGGTTCACTTTCATATTCCATAGCAACAGCCGGTTGTAATTTTAAATGTGATTTCTGCCAGAACTGGCAGATATCTCAAATTACAAAAGAAAATTCCCTTGACCGCATGTTTCATGAAATGCCGCCGGAAAAGGTGGTTGAGAATGCCAAGGAGGGGCATTGTCAAAGTATTTCGTATACCTATACTGAACCGACCATTTTTTTTGAATATGCATTTGACATTTCAAGAATTGCTAAGAAATCCGGGCTTTACAATGTGTTCGTAACAAATGGTTTCATGACACCCGAGGCTTTGCAAACAATAAGACCGTATCTCGATGCGGCAAATGTGGACCTGAAGGCGTTTAATGAAAATTTTTATAAAAAAGTCTGCCATGGGCACCTGAAGCCGGTTCTTGATTCGATACGGCTTATGAAGGAATTGGGCATATGGGTTGAAATAACGACTCTTATAATCCCGGGAGAAAATGACAGTGAGGATGAAATGAGAAGTATTGCCCGATTTATTGCAGAAACCGATTCATCCATTCCCTGGCATATAAGCCGGTTTCATCCTGATTATCATTACATGGACAGGGAAACGACATCAGTTTTAACGCTCGATAGAGCGAGTACAATAGGCAAAGAAGAAGGTTTGAACTTTATCTATATTGGAAATGTGGGGAACGCTACATACACTGTGTGCCAATTCTGTGGAGAACCTCTTATTGAAAGAGACGTTTTTACGGTAAAAAATAACAGGATTGATAATTCATCCTGTCCCCGTTGCGGAGCTCCCGTTCCGGGACTGTTCAACATTCAAGGCTATCAGAAATAGAGCACTATTGCCGTGAGCGCCCTTTTAAAGAGATCCGCATTACCCCAGGGGCAGGTTTCTTTTTTTTAACAGAGTCAATATGAAGACAGTCATGGCATTACAACAAGTCCATCCAGGAAAAGCATATCCTCTCGGAGCTACCTATGATGGATTCGGCACTAATTTTTCGATCTTTTCTTCAGTAGCACAAAGGGTCGAACTTTGTCTTTTCAATGAAGCAGGAAAGGAATTCAGGATTGATCTTCCGGAAGTGACGGCCTACTGCTGGCACGGATATCTTCCCCATGTCCAGCCCGGCCAGAGATACGGCTTCAGAATTCATGGTCCATGGGCTCCTGAGAAAGGGCACCGGTGCAATCCCTCGAAGCTTCTGATAGATCCCTATGCAAAAGCGATCGAGGGAACAGTGAAATGGGATGAGTCCGTGTATTCCCATTACTGCAATGATCCCGAAAGATTGTTAAATGAAGAAGACAGTGCGCCTTTTGTCCCACGGGCGGTAGTAACGAATCCCTATTTTAACTGGGATAATGATCGTCCGCCAGGTGTTCCTCTGCACGAAACAATTATCTATGAAATGCACATAAAAGGATTTACCTGCAGGCATCCGGGCATACCGCCCCATATCAGGGGAACATATGCAGGCATCTCTCATTCGGCTGCAATTGAGTACCTGAACCGCCTGGGAGTAAATGCAGTTGAGCTTATGCCCGTTCATCAATTTATCCATGATTACAGATTGGTCAGGCAAGGACTTCGTAATTACTGGGGGTATAATTCAATAGGCTATCTGGCACCGCATAATGAGTATTCAAGCCGAGGCCAGGCCGGCCAGCAGGTCCAGGAATTTAAGCAGATGGTCAAAAATCTGCATTCGGCGGGGGTAGAAGTCATACTTGATGTTGTATACAACCACACCGCTGAAGGAGATCATTCAGGGCCCACACTTTCTTTCAGGGGGATAGATAATGCTGCCTATTATCGTCTAGATGAAAATAATCCAGGCCTTTACAAAGATTATACAGGTACGGGAAACAGCATGAATATGCGACATCCTCATGTATTGCAACTGATAATGGATTCACTTCGTTACTGGGTTCTGGAGATGCATGTCGACGGATTCCGTTTTGATCTTGCCTCGGCGCTTGCAAGAGAACTCCACGACGTAGATCGCCTCTCGGCTTTTTTTGATATAATTCAGCAGGATCCGATCATAAGTCAGGTGAAACTGATTGCTGAACCGTGGGATATTGGTGAAGGGGGCTATCAGGTTGGAAATTTCCCTCCACTCTGGTCGGAATGGAATGGAAAATATAGAGATTGCATAAGAGATTTCTGGCGAGGCCGCGATCAAATATTGACGGAATTTGCCCGCAGATTCAGCGGAAGCTCGGACCTCTATGAAACTACAGGAAGGCGGCCGTATGCAAGTGTCAACTTCATAACGGCCCATGACGGTTTCACGCTTGCTGATCTTGTTTCGTACAACCGGAAGCACAATGAAGATAATTGCGAAAACTGTCTGGACGGAACAGATGATAATCGTTCCTGGAATTGTGGGGCCGAGGGGCCGACGGATATTCATGCAATCATTAGTTTGAGACAGCGACAGAAAAAAAATTTTTTATCGACGCTCTTTCTTTCTCAGGGAATACCGATGCTCCTCTTTGGCGATGAGGCAGGGCGAAGCCAGGGGGGCAATAATAATCCCTACTGTCAGGATAACGAAATCTCCTGGCTTGATTGGTCTCATCTGGATGTCGAGCTTCTCGATTTCACCCGGGAACTGATATCCTTCCGAAAGGATCACCCTGTATTCAGAAAAAGAGGCTGGTTTCTTGGGAGACCTGTTCACGGGAGTAAAGTAAACGACATTGCATGGTTTGAGCCAAGAGGAATACAGATGCATGCGGATTCATGGGCGAACGGTCTTTTGCAGTCCATAGGTGTGTTTCTCAATGGTGAAGCATTCAGATATCCTGATTTAAATGGATCTCCGGTAGTCGATGACAGTTTTCTGATACTGTTTAACAAAAGCCATGAAAATGTCAGATTCGTACTTCCATCTGAAGAATGGGGTTCAAAATGGAAAAAAATACTCGATACGGGAGCGGGCGGTTTTATCGGGGATTCGAAAGTTTTGCGTCCTGGTGACGAAATACCTTTGAAAGATCATTCAATGCTGCTTTTCAGGAGGTTGTATGAAGAAGAATGAAACGCCCAGCGCGACATACAGGATGCAGTTTCACCGTGGATTCACTCTCGAGGCAGGAGCCGCACTGGCAGGATATTTGAAGCAATTGGGCATTAGTCATGTCTATGCGTCGCCTGTTTTCAAAGCCGCGGCAGGAAGTCTGCACGGCTATGATGTGGTTGATCCGGGATTTGTAAATCCTGAGCTGGGTGGTGAAAAAGGATTCGACACACTTGTTGGAGCTCTGAAAAAAGAGGGATTGGGTCTGGTAATTGATATAGTACCGAATCATATGGAGGTGGGAAACGGCGAAAATCCCTGGTGGAACGATGTTCTCGAAAACGGTTCTCTGAGTCGCTTTGACAAGTACTTTGACATTGACTGGATTGCGAATGAAGAGCGGCTTAAGGGAAAAATTCTTCTCCCCGTTCTTGCCGACCATTACGGAAGAATTCTCGAAGCCGGCAAGATTACGCTTCGCAGAGAAAAAAGCCGGTTTTTTTTCTATTATGAGGGACTTAAATTTCCTCTTTCGCCGGAGTCGGCTTCTTATATTCTCAATGATGCGGCAATCAGAATGCATCTCAAGCCCTTGAGTCTGCTTGCCTCGATATTCCGGCAGCTCGTGTATTCCGCAGCCGACTGCCCCGATCCTGTAGCCGATTACTATAACCGAAAGGCCGCTGCGGAATTTTTTCTTGAAGACATTTTGCAAACGTCACATGAATCTCAGGGGGTACTTGATGAAGTAATAGAGGAGATTGGCAGGGATCACACAAGGATTGATTTTTTAATGAATTTGCAGCATTACAGGCTTTCCTGGTGGAAAGCAGCGTCCCGGAATCTTAATTACAGAAGATTTTTCGACATATCTTCACTTGCAGCAATACGCTGTGAAAGCAGGGAAGTCTTTGAAACTTCCCATGCTCTTATATTAGACTGGCTGAAAAGAGGCACCGTTTCGGGTTTGCGTATCGATCATCCCGATGGGCTTCGTGATCCGGCACAATATTTTAACCGCCTGCAGGAAGTCGCTCCTGAAGTATGGAAAGTAGCAGAAAAAATCCTTGTGCCCGGAGAAAAATTACCTGCCCGCTGGCCTGTAGACGGCACTACCGGCTACGATTTCATGAATCTTCTTACAGGATTATTCATTGATCCGGAGAAAGAGAGCCCCTTAACTGAATTCTACATTGAATTTACCGGAGAAACGAGAGACTACCATTCAGTCGAACGGGCTTCGAAACACCAGGTGATGAGAGATCTTTTTACAAGTGAAATTTACCGCCTTTCGAGAAAACTGGCGGATCTTTTAGAAGAGCATCTTTCCTATCGGGATTTTACGATAGAAGATGCAGATAAAGCCATACGAGAGATAATTGCATGCTTTCCGGTCTACCGTACTTACATGGAAATAGAAGGTGAAGAGGCGAGAAAAGAAGACCGGAAAGTGATCGGCCATGCCATCATGGAGGCAAAGCAAAATCAAACCGGCGTGGATCAAGGGCTGCTGGATTTCATAGGTAATCTTTTTTCCTGTCCTTCCGGGTCGCCGGAGAGAGAATTTATTCTTGCTTTTCAGCAAGTGACGGGCGCAATTACGGCAAAGGGAGTGGAAGATACGGCATTTTACACCTATAACCGTTTCCTAGCACTAAATGAAGTAGGTGGAGATCCCGCACAATTCGGCATACCGCCGGAAGAATTTCATCGTGTTATGGCGGAAACCTGCAAGGAAAGACCCAAAACAATGGTTGCCACATCGACACACGACTCGAAAAGAAGCGAGGATGTACGGGCCAGACTTGTTCTACTTTCCGAAATTCCCGAACTTTGGATACGTGCGGTACGGCGGTTTTCTGAAATGAATGAAAAATACAGAAAAAAGGGCATGCCGGACCGTAATATGGAATATTTTATATATCAAGCATTGACAGGTGCATGGCCGATTGATGAAGAACGTCTGTTTCTTTATTTGCAGAAAGCGGCGCGGGAGGCAAAAACTCATACTTCATGGCTGAAGCATGAAAGTGAATATGAAGAAAGGCTCAGAGATTTTATTCATGATCTGTACGGAAATGAGCCGTTTAAAAAAGAATTAAGAAAATTTGTAGAGCCCCTTGTGGGTCCCGGGCATGTTAACTCTTTGTCACAGGTTCTTTTAAAGGCGACCATTCCCGGAATTCCCGATTTCTATCAGGGAACGGAACTTTGGGATCTTAGCCTGGTTGATCCGGATAACAGGAGGCCCGTTGATTTTGAAAAGCGGCGCTTTCTTTTGCAGGAGGTCCAGTCCCTTTCTGCAGCGGAAATCATGAAAAAAGAAGAAACGGGTCTTCCCAAATTTTATGTGATGAAAAAGGCACTCGATGTAAGGAGAGAGAATAAAGATCTATTCGAACTGTCAGGATACACCGCTCTCGAATCGGAAGGAGAAAGAAAAAAGCATGTCATCGGTTTTTTACGAGGAGGGACAATCGCAGCAGTCGTTCCGCGCCTGATTCTAAATTTGAATGGAGCATGGGGGTCTACATGCATTTTTTTGCCTGAAGGGAAATGGAATAATATATTTACGGGGGAAGTGTTACAGGGAGGTGCGATTCCTGCTTCGGTTCTCTTTGAATCTTTTCCCGTTTCGCTTTTATTGAAGGAGGGTTGACGTGGCTCTGTTAGAAGTATGGGCTCCCGATTCGAAAAAAGTAGAGGTGCAATGGGGGCAGGAAGTGTTATCAATGATCCGCGAAGAAAAAGGATGGTGGCGACTCGATGCAGAAGGGGGAGAACATGGATCCGATTATGCCTTTTTCCTCGACGGTGAAGGCCCTTTCCCGGATCCCCGCTCTTTGTGGCAGCCGCAAGGCGTACACGGTCCTTCAAGAACATACGATCATACCCGTTTTAAATGGAATGATATGGCATGGCACCCTCCGCCTCTTTCCAGTTCCATTATCTACGAATTGCATGTAGGAACGTTTTCGCCTGATGGGACTTTTGAAGGTGTTGTGAATCGTCTTGACTACCTTGTGGATCTAGGGATTACCCATCTGGAAATCATGCCGGTAAACGGTTTCTCCGGAATTCATGGATGGGGATATGACGGGGTAAATCTGTATGCACCGCATGAACCATATGGAGGACCTGCGGGATACAAACGTCTTGTCAATGCCTGTCATGAGCGGGGCCTGGCCGTAATTCTGGATGTAGTATATAACCATTTCGGCCCCGAAGGTAATTATCTGGGAAAATTCGGACCCTATACAACGGGCAAATACCGCCAGCCCTGGGGAGAGGCTGTCAATGTCGACGGACCGCGAAGTGATGAGGTCCGGAGGTTCATCTGCGATAATGCCATCATGTGGTTCAGGGATTATCATGTCGATGCACTCAGAATAGATGCGATCGATACAATTATTGACATTTCGGCACTCAACATATTGGAAGAAATGGCGATACGGAAAGAAGAGATCCAGGCGGAACTGGGGCGATATTTTTTTCTGATAGCCGAAAGCGCCCTCAACAATCCACGCATTGTGAAGCATCGGGAAACAGGAGGGTACGGCCTCGATGCGCAATGGAATGATGATTATCACCATTGTGTCCATACGGTACTGACAGGTGAAAAAGAAGGATACTACATCGATTTCGGTTCACTGCAGAAATTGGCAAAAGCGCTTTCCGAGACCTTTGTTTTTGATGGTGCCTACTCCATGCATAGAGGGCGCTCCCATGGCAAACCGGCTGGCGATCTGCCGGGAAGCCGTTTTATCGTTTTCCTGCAAAATCACGATCAAGTAGGAAATAGAGCATTTGGAGAACGGCTCGGCAGGCTTGTTACTCCCGGTCTTCTTAAAATAGGAGCCGCTCTTGTCATGCTGTCTCCTTTTATTCCGCTTATATTCCAAGGCGAGGAATGGAATGCATCGACTCCTTTTCTTTATTTTACCGATCACGCTGATCCTGAATTGGCAAAGGCTGTTGCGGAAGGTCGAAAAGAAGAATTTGCATCTTTTAAATGGAAAAAAGACGATGTTCCGAATCCTCAGGCTCCGGAAAGTTTTCAGGATTCGAAACTGAACTGGAAAGAAAAAGATGAAAAAGATCACAGCTCTTTCCTTGATTGGTACAGAAAGTTAATGAAACTGCGAAAATCAGTGCATGGCCTGAGCAGCGGAAGAAAGGAAAAAGTCAGGATATCCTTTGACGAGAACGCAAAATGGCTGCATTTTGAAAGAGAACAATTCAGTGTAGCGTGTAATTTTTCGAAAAAGAGCCAAATTATAGAAATTGGAGAAAAAAGATCCGGAAAAGTAATTCTGGCATCAGATGATCGGTGCGAGATAAGGGAATGCGGCATGTTTTTGCCACCTGAATCGGTCGCAGTTCTTGGCCCTCCGGGAATTCGTATCTAATGACAGTTATAGAAGACAGATGCGAGATTGCAGGCCTTCTCAAGACTGTAGACGAGCAAACAAGATGGAAACACACTTCAGACCGGAAATACAAGGAGGACAAGTGCTGACAAAAAGGGCAAGTGGAATTCTTCTTCCCGTATTTTCGCTGCCCGGGCAATACGGAATAGGTGATTTCGGTCCTCAGGCATACAGATGGCTTGACCTTTTGAGTGAGCATTTACAGACATATTGGCAAGTTCTTCCATTAAACCAGTCGTGTGGGAATTCTCCGTATCAGGTATCTTCGGCTTTTGCCGGGAATCCCCTTCTGATCAGTCCTGAGGTGCTCGTACGGGAAGGCCTTCTGGACAGGAAGCAAATTACTCATACACCATCCGGTTCGGTAAATAAAGTCAATTACACGAAAGCGCAGGAGTTTAAAGACAGAATTCTTAAGATCTCGTTTACTCGATTCCGTGAAAGGAACGATTTGAGATGCGAGTTTACTATTTTCTGCGATAAACACAAGGAATGGCTGGAAGAGTATGCGCTGTTTAGTGCGTTCAAGAAGCATTTTTCCGGCCGCGTATGGACTGAATGGCCCGATGGTGTTAAAAATCATGATCCTTCGGTAATTAAAAAGCTGGGTGATGAGCTGAATGATTCAATTGAATATGAGCGTTACGTACAGTTCTGTTTTTACAGTCAGTGGGAGGCATTAAAAAGATATGCCGAAAAGAAAAATATTTTGATATTCGGAGATTTGCCGTTTTATGTGGCTTTGGATAGCGCAGACGTATGGTCTCACCCTGAAATTTTTAAATTGTCCGAGGACAAAATGCCCGTAAAAATAGCAGGCGTGCCGCCGGATATGTTCAGCCGTACCGGTCAGCTATGGGGAAACCCGGTATATGACTGGGAAAAACTTAAAAAAGAAAATTATAAATGGTGGATACACCGTTTCCGTCACAATCTCTGCCTTTTCGATCTGTTGAGAATAGATCATTTTCGAGGGTTTGAGGCATATTGGGAAGTCGGTGCGGGAGAAAAAACGGCTCGAAAAGGGAGATGGGTACGGGTGCCGGGCCATGATTTCTTTGAAAAATTGTTCAGAGTAATTCCGGCGGCGTCTCTCGTTGCGGAAGACCTTGGCACGATTACGCCGGATGTGACTGCGCTCATTGATGCATTCGGCTTTTCTACAATGAAAGTACTCCTTTTTGCGTTTGAAGATTCGATCGAGGCGGCGGACAATCCCTATCTGCCCCATAATCATGTCCGTAATTCCATCGTGTATACAGGAACGCACGACAACGATACTGCACGAGGATGGTTTTCTGACAGGATGACTCCGAGACAGAGAAAACACCTTTTCGCGTACACAGGTAAAAAAATATCGGAATCCGGAATTTCACATGAATTGATGCGTCTTGCGTTTTCGTCGGTAAGCGACATCGCGATTATCCCGCTGGCCGATATAATGAACCGGGGTAACGAAGCTCGCATTAACTATCCGGGGCGCAGAAAAGGAAACTGGCGATGGAGGTTCCAATTTTCCCAGATAGGAGAGGAAGATTGGAACAGACTGAGAAAGTTTACGATCATATACGGAAGGCACTTGCAGAAGGGGGAGTGCGCATAGCATCTGTCAGCTCCTTTCTTGACTTCAACGAGTGAAATGATACAATAACAGGAAAATCTTGTTCAATTTGCTGCAAACCTCTTCTTTTCGGGCCGGTTCGAAAAATTCTCCATAGCAAGATACCATGACACAGAGGGTATTAATGGAAAACACATTTAACATAAAAGATTGTGCTCTTATCGCAATTGCGACGGGTTACAAGGCGCAGACTCTAAGAGAACTGAGAAGCCGGATAGAAGAGGTTCCCGAGGGATGTATTTATTATCACTTTTGGGGAGGGCTTCTCAGGTCTAAGTTCGATGATCCTGAATTTCCAAATGATTTTGCCTCATGGGCGCGCCATTCACTTTATGATAAAATTTTGGCCGAACGTCTGGCAATCATAAATCCGATCGATTTTGAAAACCTGGAAGGCCTGCGATGGGAACTGTTGGAGGTTATTGATGAAAGACTCGATGAACTTGATATTCCTCCTTGGGTTGAGCCGGATCAGCAGTTTTATTTTGTCAGATCACAGATTGTGGTTCTGGATACAGGCATTCAAGTAAAGGATTGCAATGACTTGAGAGAATGGATACCCGACCTTTCTCTGGGAAGCATCTTTTATCATTTCATAGATGCGCGGAGACGCCCTCCGTACAGAAGAGACGATTTTTCTGTCTGGCTGGAAACACTGGATGCCGGGTATGGAACCCTTATACAATCAATCCGCAACATTGACCCTTTTTTTACTAGCCTCAGGCAAATCAGGATCGAGTTGGAAGAAATTCTCGGTAGTCATGCGGAAGGATAAAAAAGATGGAAGAGTATCTGGAAAAATATCGAAGTGTGGTGGGGGAAGCAGTAATTCATCATCTATTGCAGCTGGCCCGGCCTCTTCAGGGGATAAAGGTAGTGCATGTGAATTCCACAAGGGAAGGCGGGGGCGTGGCTGAAATTCTCCGGAGTCTTGTACCTTTGAAACAAGCTTTGGGACTTGAAGTTAATTGGGAAGTGATATCGGGTAATCCCGAGTTTTACGAGTGCACAAAAAAAATTCACAATTCCCTGCAGGGAAACAGAATTTCAATTTCGCAGTCGATGCTGAAAAATTATGAAGGTATAAACAAGGAGAATTACGAACGTCTCAAGGATGTTCTTGAAAATGCGGATTTTGTTTTCATTCATGATCCGCAGCCCGCGCCTCTTCTATATCATTGCACGAATCGAAAGGGAAGATGGATCTGGCGATGCCATATAGATGCAAGTCGTCCCTATAGGCCAGTGTGGAGATACCTCAAGAATTTTGTTTCTTTCTACGATGCGAGCATATGGTCTCTTTCATCTTTTGCCCAGGTTTTGCCCCATCCAATGTATTTGATACCTCCGAGTATCGATCCATTAAGCGAAAAGAACATCGACCTCGATCAAGCTGAAATTGAAAGCGCCTATGAAAGATGGAATATAGATCCCCATCGACCTATTATCAGCCAGATATCTCGTTTTGACCGTTTCAAGGACCCCCTTGGGGTAATAGAGACATACCGGATGGTCAAAGAATTTTTGCCCGTGCAGCTGATTTTGGCGGGGAGTGGTGCAACCGATGATCCCGAGGGAGTTGAAGTTCTGGAGGAAGTGCGAGTTGCCCAGAGAGACGATCCGGATATTCACATACTTCTTTTACCGCCGGATGCCCACAGGAGTATCAATGCATTACAGAGGATTTCGGATATAATATTGCAGAAATCAATTCGTGAAGGCTTCGGTCTCACTGTTACTGAGGCAATGTGGAAGGAAAAGCCTGTTCTTGGGGGAGATACGGGGGGAGTGAGAATTCAGGTTTTCAATCATCATACCGGTTTTCTTGTAAATACACCGGAAGGTGCGGCACTCAGGATACGCTTTCTTTTGCGGCATCGCAACAGGCTGAAAGAAATGGGGAAAAAAGCCAAAGAATTTGTTCGGGATAATTTTTTAATTACAAGAGATCTCAGAGAGCATCTTACTTTAATGCTGGCCATATCTCATGGGGCGACCGATCGCATAGAAATTGGTTAAGTTCGGGAGGAGGTTTCTTGAGTTGTATGGACAGCGGGAGAAAAATCGGCGGCTTTTTTTATGGAATCGCCCGTATCAGTAATATGAAAACGAGTATCTTGGCTTTCTTTAAATAAACCATTTTGTTACCGTTGAGAATAAAACACAGCAATAATTACTTTTGAAGGAGTATTTGGGTCATGTACAAAGAGGAAAAAGAACACTCTTCTTCTCCGGAAAGCCGGCTTGTGATTGTTTCGAACCGTCTTCCTATTGTTCTCGTAAGAGATGAAGATGAAACTTTGCGGACTGCCCCTGGTTCCGGCGGTCTGGTGACGGCCCTGTCACCTGTATTGAAGGACAGGGGCGGTCTCTGGATCGGCTGGCCAGGCGAATCGGATGTTACAGAACAACAAGTCAGAGATTCACTTTTGACTGTTTCAAGTATGACAGGTTTCGATCTGAAGCCGGTCATACTTACTGCGCCTGAAGTTGAAGGCTTTTATTACGGTTTTGCAAATGAGATTCTTTGGCCCCTTTTGCATGATCTTCTTTCACGCTGTAATTTCGAACCTTCCTATTGGGCAGCGTATTGCGAAGTAAATCGCAAATTCGCCAGGGAAATAGCTATTCAGTTGGAAGAAAACGACTATGTCTGGATTCACGATTACCAGCTGGTCAACGTAGGCAAGGAACTGCGGGATTTGGGTGTGGTACAGAAAATAGGATTTTTCCTGCATACACCATTTCCACAATTGGATGTTTTTATGAAGCTGCCCTGGCGATGGGAGATACTGCAGTCACTTATTTCGTACGATCTTATAGGTTTCCAGACATTGAGAGACCGCAGAAATTTCATCCAGTGCGGGAAAGCGCTTATTCAAAATGCACGCCTTGAGGGGAAGGGGCAACTTGTCAATTTGAGAGCGAACAGCCATAGAACCAGGGTTGGCGCTTTTCCCATCAGTATCGATTACAGGGAATTTTCAGAAGCTGCAGCATCAGCTGAAGTTGAAGAAAAATGTAATGAAATACTTGGCAACTATCATGGATTCAAAATTATTTTAGGTGTTGATCGTCTTGATTATACGAAGGGAATTCCTGAGCGGCTGAAGGCTTTTCAGAATGCCCTTGAAACATATCCGGAACTGAGGGAAAAAGTCGTGCTGGTGCAGCTCGTGGTTCCAAGCAGGAAAGAAATTTCGGAATATGATTATCTTAAGAAAGAAATCGAAAGACTGACCAGTGAAATAAACGGACGCTTCACGCAATCAGGCTGGGTTCCTGTGCATTATATCTTCAGAACAGTAGAACGAAATGAGTTGATGGCTTATTATCGTGCAGCGGAAATTGGACTGGTCACTCCTCTCAAAGATGGCATGAACCTGATCGCAAAAGAATTCTGCGCCTGCAGTATCGAAGAAAATAGTGTACTGATTTTAAGCGAATTTGCCGGTGCGGCCGCCCAGATGCAAAAGTGGAGCCTGCTCGTCAATCCCTTCGATCAGGACCGAACCGCTGATGCCATCTACGAGGCCTTTATGATGCCTGATGAAGAAAAGAAATGGCGGATGAAAAAATTAAGGGCTTCGCTTCGGAAGAACGATATTTATCAATGGGTGGATTCTTTCCTCAATGCTGCAATCTCGAAAAGACTTGACCATTTTCCGGTGCTTGAGGATTACAGACCTCAGATTGATGTGGGTGTCGAGATGAATCTCCGCCCCGCCAGTCGCCGGACTATCTCATGATGGCAATACTTTGATTTCCTGCTCTTTATGGCTCGCCGCCTTCACCTGATTGCTCCTCATTCTATGGAAATTAGTAAAAAAAAGTTCATATACCGCGTATCAAGAATTGCCCTGGGTGTTATGTTCCTCATTTTGGGGATTGCCGGATTTATCTTTCCGATTCTTCAGGGGTGGCTTTTCGTTGCCATAGGCGCTATCCTTCTTTCGCGTGATATTCCTCTTTTCCGGCGTCTTATCAAATGGATCGATCACAGATTTCCACGAATATGGAGAGCTGCCGACAGGAATATAAAAAAGATAATTCAGTATGTAAAGCCATTATCTCGCAGATAGTCAACTAATCGGCAGTTTTTTATTTCTTATGAAGAAATACCTCTCTTTCCTGCCAAAATGTATCACCGTAGTTCATTTATAACAATATTGTAACTATTACAAACAAGGTTTCGGGCGGAGAGGAAAATGCCAATAAAGGATATCGTATATATTTTAAGGTACTTGCAATCATCTTTCCTGTCGCGTTGCTCAATTCATAAAAATATTTTGGTCGGCATATAAATTGCTTTCTGGACTTTTAGGTGTGATTCGTTTATGTACACCACAGAAAAAAGAGGAGACCATAAATGCTATGAACGGCAATAATGTGCGAGTACATGCTGTAACAGCTCTTTCGGAACCATGTAAGCTGGAACCGAAATTCGATTTTTTAGGTGATCCCGCCACAGAACTTTTCGGAACGAATGTTTTCAGCTTGAAAATAATGAAAACGTGCCTTCCAAAAGCCGTATTCGGTTCATTGAAAGATACAGTGGAAACAGGGAGGCCCCTTGATGAAGGCATTGCGGATGTTGTTGCCGCGGCAATGAAAGATTGGGCGATATCAAAAGGAGCAACGCACTTTACCCATGTATTTTATCCCCTCACGGGTCTTACAGCGGAAAAGCATGATTCGTTTCTCATGCCTGACGGAGAAGGCGGAGCGATAAGCGAGTTTACGGGAAAGGCACTGATTCAAGGAGAACCGGATGCTTCCAGTTTCCCTTCGGGGGGCATCAGAACAACGTTTGAAGCCAGAGGCTATACCGCCTGGGATGTGACAAGTCCCGCCTACATAATGGAAAATTATAATGGATCAACCTTGTGTATACCGACTGTTTTTATTGCATGGACGGGCGAAGCTCTTGACAAGAAGACGCCGCTTCTCAGGTCGATTCAGGCACTCGACAGACAGGCGCGGCGGGTTCTGAAGCTTTTCGGTCATGACACTGTTTCTATGGTAATGTCTTTTGCGGGCTGCGAGCAGGAATATTTTCTTATAGACAGGAAGTTTTATAATAACCGGCCTGATCTTGTACTGGCGGGCAGATCGCTATTTGGTGCCCCTTCTCCAAAGGGTCAAGAATTAGATGACCATTATTTCGGCGCTATTAACGACAGAGTGCAGGGCTTCATGATGGACGTGGATCGGGAACTTTTTAAACTGGGAATTCCTTCACGGACAAGGCACAATGAAGTGGCACCAGGCCAATTCGAAATTGCTCCCCTTTATGAACCGGCAAATCTCGCAGCCGATCATCAGCAGTTAACCATGACCATTCTCAAAAAAGTTGCCGAAAGAAACGGCTTCGCGTGCCTTCTGCACGAAAAACCTTTTGCCGGCGTTAACGGTTCCGGGAAGCATCTCAATTTCTCCATAGGCAACCAGTCTCAGGGGAATCTTTTCGATCCTGGTCAAACTCCCCATGAAAACGCACAATTTCTTGTTTTTTGTGCTGCGATGATCCGTGCCGTACATTTGAATGCCCATCTTATGCGCGCCGTTGTTGCATCATCAGGTAACGATCACCGCCTCGGGGCCAATGAGGCTCCACCCGCTATCATATCAATTTTTTTAGGAGAAGAGCTGACTAATATTTTCAATGGGATAGTGAACAAAGAGCGAAAATCAGCCAGGGAAAACGGGATTATCAATGTAGGTGTCGATACACTTCCCGCGATACCCAGAGACTCAGGAGACAGAAACAGGACAAGCCCATTCGCTTTTACGGGCAATCGATTTGAATTCAGGGCTGTAGGTTCCAATCAGTCAGTGAATGGACCGCTTGCCGCTCTTAACATAATTCTTGCGGATTCGCTCGAGTATATCGCAGATGCCATAGAAAATGAAACCCGGGGAAGTCAGAAGAATTTCAATGCTGCAATTAGAAAAATATTAAAGGAAATAATGGAAAAACATGGGGCCGTGATTTTCAATGGAGACGGCTACACGGAAATGTGGCAGAAAGAAGCGGCAAAAAGAGGTCTGCCGAATCTTAGAACGGCAGTCGATGCGCTGCCGGCACTTACAGATAATGATGTCGTATCAATGTTTGAAAAGCATAAAGTGCTTTCGAGGGCGGAACTTCAAAGCCGCGAAGAAGTGTATTTCGAGCAGTATTGCCTTTCAGTCAATGTCGAAGCGAATCTCACCGCCAAAATTGGAAAAACCGTGATTTTTCCTGCAGCAATACGATATCAGGGAGAGCTTGCCAGGACGTGCGCAGATCTGAAGGCTGTCGGCTATACATTCGATACGAACACTCTTGACAAGGTAACCATTCTGGTTAAGGAGCTGCAGGACAGCATCGCTGCACTTGAAGATGCGATTGCCGGGAAGAATACCTCCCCGGCTGCGGTGCAGGCGAAATACTTTTTAGATGATGTTGTCCCGGCGGTAGGTAACGTGAGGAGAGCGGCCGATGCTCTGGAAGAGATAGTCGCTGATGATATGTGGCCCCTGCCGAAATATTATGAAATGTTGTTCATTAAATAAATAGCGACGGCTCCGTAAAAAACCCCTCATGCCGGCTGGCGCCGGCAATATAACGGAAAGTAAATGATTATTTCACTTCACGTGCGTATTAGAAGATTTACATAGGTCAATCCTGTAATTCTGGCAAATATTTTCTCCGTTATTGCTTTTATTTCAGACGGATAACGGGATTTACTTGATCATTCGTCCTGAAATTCAATAGCTGCATTGTGCTATTTTGACCATTTACGGCTTGAGATTTTACCCGGCTCAAACCTGTGGTCATGCTCCGTCTCGCAAAGCTGTTCCGGAGCACTCGCGTGTGTGCTCAGAGCGTGCCGGGACGGGTGCTTCGCGAAAATTGCAGGCGCAACATTGTACATACAAGACCCGTACTTCAAAAAATATATGGGAGAGTAAAAAAACCGGTGAGAAAAACCGGTTGGCCTTATGCAGTTTTTATGGTACTACTCCCGCAAAAAACGTGCGTTATGTATTTCAATCCATTCTTCCATTTTTAACTGGTCCTGCAGGCGTTTCTTCATTCCAAATGATTGTGTGATTTTTTGCAGGCAGTCTGCGAATCGATAATGCAAAGTCTGCCGGTACCCATAATAGATTAATTAATAAATGATGAAGGAAAGGTCATTGTGAAAGTTTCGATCCCCGCGGGGAAATCGGAAGCAGACAGTTCATCTGCTTTAATGTAGTGGGATAAGGCAGAAGACATTCCCTCATAGATGAGTAAAAATGAAAATATTGTTTTCAGTTATAGCGGCAGCGGCTGTAGCAGCAGGACTTTATATAGCGAGTGTATACAATTATCTTCTTTTTCACAGCATAGCCGAATTTTTTTCGGTCGCAATCGCCTGTGCAGTATTTATGGTAGCCTGGAATTGCAGGCACTACTTAAGTAATCACTATTTTTTATTTATCGGGATCGCCTACCTCTTTGTTGGTGCCGTTGACCTCGTACATACATTTGCATACAAGGGTATGAATATTTTTGCGCAATACGGTACAAACGAAGCGACGCAACTCTGGATTGCAGCAAGATACCTTGAAGGAATAACACTTCTTTTAGCCCCCTGCATGATACGCCGCCGGATTCATCCGGGCGTGACCGCAGGAGGGTACGGGTTCATCACCGTTCTTCTTCTATGCTCTATTTTGTATTGGGGGATTTTTCCGGATTGTTATGTAGAAAGAGCGGGAGGACTGACGTTTTTTAAAAGAATAAGTGAATACATTATTGCACTCATTTTTTTCGCATCAGGAGCTGTCATTTTTTATCTCAGAGAACATTTCGATACAAAGGTACTTCGATTACTGCTCTTTTCCATTTTTTTTACCGTTGTATCGGAACTGTCCTTTACCTTATATGCAGATGTTTACGGTTTTTACAACTTGATGGGGCATTTTTTTAAAATCCTCTCATTTTTTTGCATCTATAAAGCAATCGTTGAAACCGGGTTGGCTAAGCCCTACGATCTTCTCTTCAGGGAGTTATCGAAACAGCGCGAGTGGCTTGATGTCACGCTTGGAAGCATAGGTGATGCCGTAGTGGCGACTGATCTCTTCGGGCACATCAATTACATGAATTCAGTGGCATCCATACTTACTAAATGGGATTATCGCGCAGCCTCAGGCCATGCGTTCGAAGACATAATACGGATTATAGATGGAAAGACAGGCATGCCCGCAGATACTATCATCAAACAGGTGCTGGCTGGCAAAACAATAATTACACCGGAGAGTGAAAAATGCATAGCAACTCGCCATGGTGATATGATCCCGATAGAGGACAATGCCGCACCTATTCTTGATACGGAAGGAGGGTTGAGAGGAGTAGTGTATGTTTTCCGCGACGTCACAGAAAAAAGGCGCGACAGAATACGATTGCAAAAGAGTGAATCACAATTCAAGCTCTTTACGGAAACAGCGGGCCGGCTTTTAGCTGCGAAAAATCCGCAGGAAATAGTGGATGATCTCTGTATGAAAGTAATGGCGCATCTCGATTGTCAGGCATTTTTCAATTATTTTGTTGATGAAAAGAGCCAGAGGCTTCACCTCAATGCCTGTGCCGGAGTGCCGGAAGAAGAAGTTCCGGATTTAGAGTGGCTGGATTTAGGTGCTGCAGTGTGCGGATGTGTTGCAAGAGACGGAAAGAGAATTATAGCCGAAAAAATTGACACAACAACTGATGCAAGAACCGGGCTCGTGAAATCTTACGGAATAAAAGCATATGCATGCCATCCCCTAATTGTGCAGGCAAAGGTTATCGGGACTCTTTCATTCGGCACGAAGACGCGAAATTCTTTTTCTGCCGGTGATCTTGCCGTTATGAAGACAATTGCCGATCAGGTGGCAACTGCAATGGAGAGGATAAGGCTTATCAGCGATCTTGAAGAATCTCGGAATGAACTTGAAGCGCGGGTTCAGGACCGCACTGCTGAATTGAAACGCAGAGCCGATCAGCTTGCCCGCCTTGCCTCGGAACTCACGCTTGCAGAAGAGCGCGAGCGTAGCCGTCTTTCAGCTATTCTTCACGATGAACTGCAGCAGTGGCTTGTTGCAGCCAAGGTGCACGCAGAAGTTGTAATGAACAGTGGCGTGGGGGAGTATAAGAAGAACCTTGATCATGTCCTCGATAACATACAGCAGTCAATTAAGATTTCACGTTCCCTTACCGCCGAATTGTCGCCTCAGGTACTGAAAACAGGGAGTTTATCTCAAGCATTGCAATGGCTTGGAAAGTGGATGAGTGAAATGCATGGCCTTGCAGTGGAACTTACTATGGATTACAGTCTTGAGCCGAAGCAGAAAAATAATAAACTGCTTCTATTCCAGTCAGTAAGAGAATTGCTTTTCAATGCCGCCAAACATGCCGGAGTGAATGCGGTGAAGGTACGCATGGACAAAGATGAAACCGGATGCATCCGGATCGTGGTGAGTGACAGGGGAAAAGGATTTGATTCGGTTTCAATATGGAAGAGACCAAATCATGAAGGCTTCGGGCTTCTCAGCATTCGGGAAAGAATGGTTCTTATGGGCGGAAAGTTCGAAATACAAAGTGAACCTGGAAAGGGCTCTGTTTTTTCGTTAATCATTCCGCGTGAGAATGAATAAAGTGAGAAGCGTGCGTACTTGCTCAAATCGATTACGGATGATGATAGTTAAAAACAACCATTTACTCGAACGTAAATAACAGGAGGTTAACCATGGGAATCGGTGTGCTTTTTTTTATGATCCTGGGCTTCATCGTGGCGGTTTGTATCATCTATCTTCTTATTGTGGCTGTGATTCCGTGGATGAAGGTGCCTTCACTTTCGATATCGGATGAGGACAGGCAACCTGTAAAAGACCGGCGTGCGGAATCCGAAAGAGAAACAGTACTCATACCGGTCAAAGGGGTACACCTTGAAGCATGGCTTTATGTGCCTTCCGACATATCAGGCACGGTGCCTTGCATAGTAATGGGTCATGGATTCGGCGGCACTAAACGCATGGGACTTGGGAGATATGCGTCCCGGTTCAGGGAAGAAGGATTTGCCGTACTGGTATTCGACTACCGCTATTTCGGAGGAAGCGAAGGGACACCGAGGCAACTGATCTGGATCCCGTCTCAATTGGAAGACTGGTCTGCGGCAATTGAATATGCCCGCAGTCTCGAACGAATTGATTCCTCCCGGATTGCATTGTGGGGTACATCTTTAAGCGGAGGACATGTAATTGTGAAAGCGGCAAGTGATCACGGAATTGCCTGTGCGATAGCTCAGTGCCCCGGTGTAGACGGCCGTGCATCGGCGGAACTGACCTTCAGAAAGCTCGGAATTGGTGGTGCCTTTCGAATGATAGTGCACGGACAGCGGGACCTTGTAAGATCCTGGATGCGGCTGTCTCCTCATAAAATGCCGATTGTTGGGAAACCGGGTGATCTTGCACTTCTGACTTCCGAAGGGGCATATGAGGCATTCCGTATGCAAGCCCCCGTTGATTTTATAAATGAAGCCTGTGCACGAATAATTGTGCGAGCCGATAAATACAGGCCGATTAAAGAGGCGCCAGGCGTAAGGTGTCCCGTACTTCTCCAGATTTGCAATTTCGACAATATTACTCCAGGCGAAGCTGCAGAAAAAACTGCGGCGTCACTAGGACATTTCGCAGAAGTGAAACATTATCCGATAGGGCATTTTGACATTTACGAGGGGGAAAATTTTGAGGAAAGCCTGCACGATCAATTGATTTTTTTTAAAAAACATTTATCGACTCCCTCTGAAAAAGCTTCCAGGTAATTGATGCGAGAGCTTATTGATTTTCCAAACTTTAGAGACCAGAGTTCTCTTTTGAGAAAATAAGCAAATAATCCCTGTTTAATTTGATATTTCGTTAAACCATATTTAAACATTTCATTGAATTCATGGGGTGCAAGAGAGAGATGCGGATTTCTGTCCGGGGTGTGCCGTTTTGATATTATCAAGGTATATTAATAGCTTCTGAAAATAATACAGTTCTTCGCTTCTTTGGCACGGATTTTTCATTAATAAAAGTCAAAGAAAAAACCCCGGAGGAGGAAAGAACGATGAGACGAACACTTCAGACATCAATAATGGCGGTTTTCGTGGTGCTGATCACGGCGACCT
>JALNXD010000035.1 GCA_023230565.1 Syntrophales bacterium | reverse complement strand
GGCAGCACAAAAATACATGGTGAAACAAGGATACGGAAAAATAGTCAATATAGCATCGCCGGTAACAGCGGCCATAATACCCGGGAAGCAGGCAAACTATGCAGCTGCCAATGCAGGGCTTGAAGGCCTTACCATAGCGCTCGCGAAAGAACTCGGGCCGTTCAACATTACTGTGAATTGTATTGAGCCTGATTATATTGATACGGAGATGCTCAGAAATACAGCACGTAGCGAGGGCATGTATCTCGATGATCTTAAGAAATTTATAGTGGCGGAAATACCCCTTCGCCGTTTAGGTAAAGCAGATGATGCCGCCAATCTGGCGTTATTTTTGGTGAGTGATGAATCGAATTTTATCTCCGGGCAAATTATCGCCGTCAAGGGGGGTCCGTAAAATAGAAGGAGGATGTGCTAAATGCATTATTTGCAGGATACAGACGAACAGGATGCATTGACGGAAAAATTCTGGCCCGATGAATTCAAGCAGACCATAAGAAACGAAGTGCAGAATGCTCTCACAAAAAAGATGAAGCCAAAAAGTCTTAGTTGCTTTTACAGCAGGCACTATGCTGATAAATATAAGGATCTCAAACATTTTACAGATGAAGTGAATAATAAAATAGTGATAAGCGCTGAAAACGGGGCAGATGATGGATTCGCTATTGTATATAATGCCTTCTTAACCGAATCCCGGTTGCCGGAACAACGCCATTATACGCAGAATTACTGGCCGCAAGTTTTAACTCGGCCTGTCAAGAACAGGATAAGAAAGGAGATTATAAAGTCGTATGAAAAAGATGAAAGTTTCATCTATGCCTATTTTGACGGCTATGTAGAGGATCATAAAAATTTCATGCATTTTCTCGATGATGTTGCCGGTTTGATCATATCCGGAATCGAGAAGGGAATTGACGATAGACTGGAAGTACTTTACAAATCATTTATTATAGGGCGCCCTCTTGGGATAATTCGAAGAAACCCCAAGCGTCTTAAAACCACATGAAAGGAAAAGCGGAGAAATAATGAAAAAAATAGCAATTTGTGGAAAAGGAGGCAGCGGTAAAAGTATTACGACCTCTCTGCTGTCTTTGGGAATAAGAAGAAGAGGAAAGAAGGTTCTGGTAATCGATGCGGATGAATCAAACCCTGGCCTTCACCGGATGCTGGGATTTAAAGAACCTCCTGAACCGCTTATCGATTATGTAGGAGGCAAAGCGGTTCTTGAAAAGAAAATTCAAGAAAAAATGAAGTCGGGAATACCGGAAGAAAAAGTCAATATATGGACAAAGGCCGTTTCAATAGCTGAGATTCCCCCAGACTTCATAAAGGTAAGGGACGGGATAAGCTTTACGACAATAGGTAAAATTTACATGGCGCTGGAAGGATGTGCCTGTCCGATGGGCATCGTGAGCAGATCTTTCCTCAATGAATTGATACTTGAACCCGATGAAATCGCGCTCATTGATATGGAAGCAGGCATTGAGCACTTTGGCCGGGGAGTCGAGACTGGGACAGACTGCGTTCTGGTGGTAGTCGAGCCTTCAAGAGATTCACTGGATGTCGCTTTGAAAGTGAAACAGATGTCCGATCAAATCGACATCGGGGATACGTGGGCGATTCTCAATAAAGTGCCTTCAGAAGACATTGCCCGGCGAATAACCGATGAATTGGCCCAAGAAGGTTTGAATGTCATAGGATCTATTAACTTTGATAAAGAGATATTCGAAATATGCCTGACCGGCGGGAGTTTTCCACAAGATAAAGTAAATGAAGGCATTGAAGACGTGCTTGATCATCTTTTTCCTTGATTAAAACTGATATTTACGGGCTGCAGACGAGACCCGTTCAAATGATTCTTCATCTCGCTGCAGCCTGTCAACCAATTTGCGGTTACATCGGGTTCTGCTCATGCCGGTAATGCATGAGCAGTGATTTGCCGCTTTGGCAATCAAAACACAGAAAAAGAAATCAATTTTTTAAAAATTGTCGAGTTTCCAGTATCTCTTCGGCACCTTGTATTATTTGCTGAACAAATTCCTTTACACTTAAAATCGTATTGATTCCGGTAACTGCAAATGATGCAGCATGGCTCCAGTCAATATCCTCAGGTTCCGGGCGCACGGCATTTTTATCAAAAGGTGCAGGGGTCAGAACGCGGGTGCGGAAATCAGGTTCATCAAGGCTGAGCTTTAAAATTTTTTCTTTAAATGCATTGCCGATGGGGCACTCTTTTGTAGTCATAAGAGCGCTGCCCATTGTCACTCCCTCTGCACCCATAGCGAGTGCTCCTAAAAAACTGTGAGAATCGCCAATTCCGCCTGCCGCAATAACAGGCACTGAAAGTGCTCGCAGTCCCCACAGAATAGTGGTCATTGTGGGCAATTGTGCGGGGTTCTTGATGCCGGCCCCCTCTGTTCCTACCAGAATAATGGCGTGGGCACCTGTTTCCTGTGCATGAACAGCATCCTTTACTCTCGCAGATTTATGAATCCATGGCAATCCCGCCTCTTTGATCCTTTCTGCCAGCGCATCGGGTTTATAGACGGATGTTTCTACCGGGACTCCTTCTTCTATACAAACCTCAAGCATATCTTCCACCTGGGGGCATAAACCGATACTGAGGTTAACCCCGAATGATCCCGAGGTGGCCTTTTTGCACTTTTTAATATCATCCTTCAATTTGTCAGGAGTTTTGCATATGGAAGCAGTAATTGTTCCGTGGGCGCCTGATTCGGCGACGGCCGCTGCAAATGACCAGGTGCCTATCATTTCCGTTGCACCCTGCAGAATCGGATATTTGCAGCCAAGCAACTCGGTTATTTTAGTAGTCCATTTCATTGTGACCCTCCTCAATTTTTTTGGCGCCGACCTGTGGATCAGATGGCGAAAAAATAATCTTTATAACGACTGAATTACGGAAGTATAGAGAAAAGCAGTGGACGGGTCAATTAAATCATTATCCAGTTCCGGAAAAATAAAATTACTTGCAAAGATTCCTTCAGTCATTTATGTTTTTTTCCTGTTTATCAAGATATAACCAAACGGTCGCAAGTGAAAGATATAGATACGGAGGAGAATCAAATGAAGGATGTAGTCATTGTTTCCGCATGCCGGACAGCGATAGGAACGTTCGGAGGCACGCTCAAAGAAAGTAACGGGGCACATATTGCAAGTGTAACAATGAAAGAGGCAATCAAAAGGGCCGGTATATCACCCGACAACATCGATGATGTCAGGTATGGATGTTGCCTTGAACCGGTGGATGCATTGAATGTGGCGCGGGTTGCCGCACTTGTGTCCGGCATTCCGGATACCGTACCGGCTGTGACTGTCAATCGGGTCTGCATATCGGGAATGGAAGCGGTAATTTCAGGTATGGCAATGATACAAGCTGGCTTCGCCGATGTAATTCTCGCCGGTGGCGTGGAACATATGTCAGGAGTACCGTATACAGTGCCTGGCGCCCGATGGGGATGCCGGCTTCAGGATAATATATTGGTTGACTGGCTTATCCATGCCCTTCATGCAGGGTCACATATAATACCTCATCCGGAGGATGGACCTGTCAAAGAAGGTATGCCACTTGAGCTTTTTAAAGGGAAGCCTTACATTATGGGACAAACGGCTGAATTAGTTGCACAGCTGCATAATATCACTCGTGAAGAAATGGATGAAGTAGCTCTTCGGAGCCATAACAATGTGGAAAGGGCAACGAAGGATGGAAGTTTCGCCGATGAAATTGTTCCGGTCGAAGTTCCGGTCAAGAAAAACAAACCGCCGGTTATTTTTGATAAAGATGAACATTTCAGACCCGGCCTTACAATGGATGATCTCAGAAAACTGCCGCCCGCATTTGTTCCCAAAATAGGTAAAGTGACTGCCGGTAATGCATCGGGAATCAATGACGGAGCGAGCGGGATGATAATCATGTCGGCTGAAAAAGCGAGTGAGCTTGGCCTTTCGCCTATGGCCCGGATAAGAGCGGTGGGATATGGAGGATGTCATCCATCAGTCATGGGGCTCAGTCCGGTACCTGCAGTTCGCAATCTTATGGAGAAATCCGGGTTCACGCTGAAAGACTTTGAATTAATAGAGTTGAACGAAGCTTTTGCAGGTCAGTATCTGGGTTGCGAGAAAGAACTTGGTTTGAATCGTAAAATCACGAACATAAACGGATCGGGAATAGGCCTCGGGCATCCGGTCGGTTCTACCGGATGCAGGATAATGGTGACTCTTCTTTACGCTTTGAAAAACCATGGGAAAAGTCTGGGCCTCGCAACTCTCTGCGGCGGTGGTGGAGTATCTATGGCCTGCGCGTTGGAGATGTTGTAAATTTATTGTGCTTGTGATGGGTTCGGAGAATGGATATTGTTTCTTTTTGGCATTTAGTGCTTGACAAGAACTAAGGTATTTTCATAGTTATGGATTTCTGCTTTCAAAGGAATGCCAATAGTGTTTTACTTCTTACGGATCCATCATTATTGTTGTATAATTTTGAAAACAAAGATACCAATGGAGCGGGAAAAATGAAATTTCCCGCTCCTTATCTGGAAAAATGCCAAACCGGAGAAAGATTATATGAAAGATATTGACGCATTTAATCGATTTAAAGGCGCCTCAAAGTATGTCCTTGATCACGAGCTCGCAAAAATTGTCAATGTTTCAATGGCTCTTGAAATGCCGCTTTTACTTAAAGGAGAGCCTGGGACCGGGAAAACGATGCTGGCACATGCGATTGCCGAAAACTTGAATATGCCCCTTATAGTTCTGAATGTAAAATCGAGCATGAAGCTGATCGACGCCCTTTATCAATACGATACGTTGACCCGTTTGAATGACAGTCGTTTCGGTGATTCAAGCAGAAACGTAGCCGATATTGAAGAGTATATAAGAATGGGAAAAATCGGACAGGCTTTTATGGCCGACACGAGAACGGTTCTTTTGATTGACGAGATCGATAAGGCTGACACTGATTTCCAGGATGATATGCTGGACATTCTGGATCAGATGCAATTTGATATTATGGAAGTAGATAAGACCATATCGGCAAAGAACCGTCCGGTTGTCGTCATTACGTCCAATGCAAAGAAGGATCTTTCGGATCCGTTCCTGGGGCGGTGCAACTTTCATCATATCGCCTTTCCGGATGCGGAAATGATGCAGCGAATCATTACCGTACATTTCCCCAATCTTGAAGAAGAAATGATGAGTACCTGTATAAGTACTTTTTACCGCCTCCGACAGCTTGATGGAGTGGAAAAGAAACCGGCAACGCGTGAACTGATAAACTGGATACGGGCGCTCAAGGCAGATCCCCATTTTAAAGCATCGTCATTGCAGAAGGGTGAAATTCCCTACCTTGGAGTGCTGTTCAAGAAAAGCCTCGATCTTAAATCCGCTTCCCGCCTTGTCGGCAGGATGTAAGCATAAAGAGGAATAATTCGTGTTCGCCGGATTTTTTTATACGTTGAAAGATCGGGGAGTGCCTGTTTCTCCAACATCTTTTTTGCGGCTTCATCGGGCCATGCACAAAGGGCTTGTATTGAGCCTTGATGATTTCTATTCTGTGGCCAGATCTGTTCTCATCAAAAGTGAACGCTATTTCGATCTTTATGATCAGATATTTGCGCATCATTTTCAAGGGAAGGAGCTCCCCGATCTGGATGATGCCGAGCTCGACGAGATGACGCGTTCACTTCTGGAAGAGTGGCTGAAAAACCCAGATGAAGTGGCTCGAGCACTTGGTATCACTGAAGAAGAATTAGCCAAAATGACACCAGAGGAAGTGGTGCAGTATTTTCTTGACCGGCTTAAGGACCAGACAGAAGCACATCATGGGGGGTCGAAATGGATCGGAACTCAAGGGCGATCGCCTGTCGGTCATTCAGGATTTCACCCGGGGGGCATGAGAGTAGGCGGTGAATCGCGCAACAAATCAGCAGTAAAGGTTGCAATGGATCGCCGCTACAAGGATTATTCACAGGACGGTCCCCTCACTCAGTCGCAGATAGGTGAGGCTTTGAAGAGGCTTCGCAGAATGGTGCCCGAGGGTCCCAAAGATGTGGTAAATGTAGATAAAACCATCTATGAAACAATGAGAAATGCCGGCGAAATAGAGATTGTATTCGATCGCAGGCTTGCGGATCGCCTGAATGTCATTCTCATGATTGATAACGGCGGGTGGTCCATGGATCCTTACGTGCACATCGTAAAAACCCTTTTCGATTATTCTCGCAACCAGTTCAAAAATCTTACTACCTATTATTTCCACAATACCATATACGATGAAGTATGGCTTGATCCGCCAAGGAGAAAAAGACCGGAATCGATTCTGGATTTTGCCGCCAAGGATCCGGAAACCAGAATTGTGATTGTCGGAGACGCAAGTATGGCGCAGTACGAGCTGGTTTCGAAAAGCGGGTCAATTTATTTCGGAAAAGGGTCCCGCAGGCCGAGCATTGAAAGCTTGAGATTTCTGGCCGATTCATTTCCTCACTCGATCTGGATCAATCCATGTCCTTCCTACGAATGGGAATTCGTCTGGACAATCAAAGCAATTCAAAGTGTCTTTCCCATGTTTGAGCTTACCCTCGATGGCCTTGAAAAAGCCGTTCAGTACCTGATGGTTCGAGCCTGAATGCTGGAGCTATCAGTTCTCCCTACCCGCATCAGAAGAATGTGAAATTACAAAATACTTTTGTAATTTCACATTCTTCTGCAAGAGAACCGCATGATATAAATAATTTTTTTCAGTAATAATAACCATATCTTCAGATGTGAGTAGCCCAATATATTTTGATCCCTTTCAGTTTTTTTCTTCGAAATTCTTGGTTTGGAAGGAAAATAGAACGGAGAATTCTGACTAATTACAGTATATTGGAATAAATTACAAAATATCGTTCTTTTTTAATATTGTTGTAATGCAGTTATCGATTACATCCTTTGTGTGGAGGAAATCTTATTGTGCGTCTTTGATATCCATAAAATCTTCCGCAATATTTTCGCAGTGGTCGGATATTCTTTCCAGATTTATCAAAACATCGATAAAAATCGGACCCGCTTCGGCCTGACAGATGTTCCGGTAATATCGCTCAAGATGACGGTCTTTTGCTTCTTTTATGATCTGATCAAGCCTGTCTTCGCGTGAAAAGATATTTTTAATAGTTGTTTCATTCCGGGTACTCATTAAGGAAAGCGCTTCTTTCACATTTTCTGATGTGAGGGTGGCTATTTCGTTAAGATCGATATCAGCCGGCTCCGAAAAACCGATTGCCCTTCGGGACTTCAATTTTGCAAGATTGCTGATGTTCACGGCGTGATCGGCGATTCTTTCTATATCGTCAACCATGGAAGAGAAAAGAAACAGGCGCTTTGATATATCCTGCGACAAAATATTGCGGGAAATTTTTTGAAGATACGCACCTATTTCATTTTGAAGATTATCTACCACATCTTCGATATAGGCGATATCGCGATATGATCCCCTGGAAAAACGGGATATAAGTTGGATGGATTTATCAACCATACGTTGAGCCAGTACCATTTCCCGTTCCAGTTCCATCTGCACCCGAACGAGAGCGGCGCGGGGATCGTGAAGATATTTGTCGTCAATAAAACTGGGCCATATTGGAAGTATTTCTCCCCTGCCCGGAATGATGCGTATCATCACCCTTGAAAAAGGACCGAGAATGGGTAAAAAAATGAAAGAAAGAAGAAGGTTGAAGAAGAAATGTCCCAATGCAATCTGCTGAGGGACGCCCGAGGCTGTTTCTTTAATGACCGCTATGAAAAAAGGCAACAGGACCAGGCACACTACGACCCCGACAAGTTTGAAGATGAGATGCGACAGTGCCGATCGTTTTCCTTCTATGTTAGCCGCCATGCCTGCCAGAAGTGCGGTTACGGCCGTACCCAGATTAGCGCCGAAGACGATGGGAAGAGCACTTTCCAGTGGAATGAGATCGTATTGACCAAGTATGACCAGAATTGAAATCGGCACGGCTGACGACTGGACAATTGCCGTAAAGACAAGACCTGCGAGTATCCCCGCTAAGGGATGGGTAGTATCTTTAAAGAAACCGATAACTTCAGGGCTGTCTTTCAAAGGCTCGGCAGCGGTGGATACAATCTGAAGACCAAAAAACATCAGTCCGAAAAAGAAGACAGCCTCTCCGTAGTGTTTCAATTCTTCTTTTCCTGAGAACCAGGAAATGCCGCCCGCTATTATAAACAGCGGGGAAACATCGGTAATCTTCCATACGACAAACTGGACTGTAAGCGTGGTTCCTATATCAGCTCCGAGAATTATTCCGAGTGAGTGAAAAAAAGTAATCAGACCCGAACTTACAAGTCCGACTGCAAGAACGGAAGAGGCAGAGCTGCTTTGAAAGAGAACAGTCACCACAATACCGGTCAGAAGACCAAAAACCGGGGTTTTTACGGCATGCCGGAAAAGCGTGCGGGTTCTGCTTGTGGTTATATTGTTTCGTACCGCTTCCGTGAGTCGTATCATGGAAAAAAGAAAAAGTATAATACCTGTAAGAGCGACGATAACATGATTATACATCATGAACGGGCATTCCTTTGTTTTCGGTCCCGGGAAGTATACGTGATACTGAATGCATTTGAAAGCAAAGAGATAAGGAAAACGAAAGATCTTTTTTGCGGTTGCCGAAGACATGCGTTTCAAAAAGGCGGTATGCTTCAAATGCTTTTATTTTGTCTTGAAATATGATAGGGGTATTTGCGTGCGAATCGTACGATCAGGTGTAGTGCTTTCCGGATTCATCGACTTGCTTTCTGCAAGGGCGAAAAAAATATAGAGTAGCAAGAATTTTCCTATGATGCGCGCACGGCCGCAAGGTGGAGAGAACGGCTTGAGAGGGAAACGTATGAAAAGAGAAGAAATAATTAACAAAATATCTGAAATATTCGATATGATACCCGCGTTGAAAAAAATCATTTTTTCCTCAGGGACAGTTGAATGGAAACGCGAAGCGATACGGAATCATATTTGCCACGATCACTTGTCCGCGTTTGACGAAGATCATGATCTTCACCCGCTTAGATGGGTAGTGGTTCGCAGTGCCCATGGTGCGTTCGAAAATATGCTTTCCCTGCGGAACGAACGCGCTGCAGGATTCAGTCTTCTCAAATATATAAACGATCTGATTCATAAAGAAGATATATCCAGACTCCAAAAGCCGTCTTGCGGGTTTTTTGCAGAGCTCACCCATCTTATCCTCGGCATGAGCGGAAATGCCCAGGTATACGATGACACGCAAGTAACCGCATATTCAGATATCCAGGGGAGGGAAGCGGCTCGAATCCGTTCGTCAGACCTCTCAGATATGGCGAATAATGTGCAAAGCTTTGCAGGGAGATATCCATGGGGCTCGAAAACGACATCATAGAAGCGAGAATTTGCAACCGCCGCAGGATTCTCGATTATTTCAAGGCAACCGATGAAAACTGGCGCGACTGGAAATGGCATGTCCGCCATATCGTGCGGGATGCGGATACGTTGAAGAATCTTATTGAACTTTCAGATAGCGAGGAAGAGGCAGTAAGGCGTGCACGTCTCCATGGAATCCCTTTCGGCATCACACCCTATTATGTATCGCTCATGGATAACCGGAGCGATTCCGTCGGCAGGGACAGGGCAGTTCGTGCTCAGGTCATACCTTCTCCTTTTTATATTGAATCGGTTATTGCCGCGCGAAAAAGCGGGATATCGATGGATTTCATGCGTGAAAACGATACGTCTCCCATCGAAGGTATTACGCGTCGCTATCCGATGATCGTTATCCTCAAACCGATAATGACATGTCCCCAGATCTGCGTCTATTGCCAGAGGAATTGGGAAATTGAAGATGCCTGCATGCCCGATGCCACAGTCTCAAAAACAGCGCTTGACCGTGCTGTCCGGTGGATAGAAAAAACTGAATCCATAAGGGAAGTGCTCGTCACAGGTGGAGATCCCTTCCTTTTGTCCGACAAGAGGCTGGAGAATATCCTCTTCGAGCTTTCCCGTATCGAACATATAGAAAGAATTCGAATAGGCACAAGAATGCCGATAACTCTTCCCCAGCGAGTGACCGATGATCTGGTGTCTGCAATTGATCAGTTCCACACGCCTGGAGTAAGAGAGGTCCTTATTGTAACTCATTGCGAACATCCTTTTGAAATAACGCCTGAAATGATGGAAGCTGTGCAGAAGTTCAAGCTGAAAGGAATCAGTGTGTATAATCAGCTTGTATATACCTACTATAATTCACGTAAATACGAGGCGGCATTTTTGAGAAACAAGCTTCGAATGATCGGTGTCACTCCATACTATACTTTCAATACGAAAGGAAAGGAAGAAACTGAAGACTACCGGGTTCCTCTGGCAAGAATTCTCCAGGAACAGAAAGAAGAGGCCCGGCTTTTCCCCGGTTCTGTCCGCACCGATGAAGTGGTGTTCAATGTGCCTGGACTAGGGAAAAATTATCTGAAAGGGGCTCAGCATCGCGATATGATTTCAATTCTTCCCGACGGGAGGAGAGTGTACGAATTTCATCCCTGGGAAAAGAACATGAAACTTGCCGATACGTATGTTCATATCGATGTATCCATTCACGATTATCTTGAAAAGCTCAAGGCCGAAGGGGAAGACATGGAGTTGTATCAAACCATTTGGTATTATTATTAAATATTATAAAGTCTGATCGAGAAAAAGCCTGGTTCGCTCTTTTTGAGGGTTGCGAAAGAAAATTTCTGGCACATTTTCCTCGATTATGGCGCCTGAATCCATAAAAATCACCCTGTCGGCAATTTCACGGGCGAAGCCCATTTCGTGAGTGACAATTACCATAGTCATTCCTTCAACGGCCAGCGTTCTCATTACAGCCAGTACTTCACCTGTCATCTCGGGATCAAGAGACGAAGTTGCTTCGTCAAAAAGCATAATCTTAGGTCTCATTGCAAGCGCGCGGGCGATAGCAAGCCGTTGCTGCTGTCCTCTGGATAGTTTCCAGGGATACTGGCCGGCCTTTTCCATGATGTCCACTTTCTTGAGCAGGTTCATCGAAATGTGTGTCGCTTCTTTTTTTGATCGTTTTTTTACCACCATTTGCGCGAGATTGACATTTTCGAGGACTGTCTTATGAGGGAACACATTAAATGACTGAAAGACCATTCCTGTTTCTTCCCGGATTCTGTTTATATCTGTCCCGGGATCATTTATATCGCTGCTTCCTATTATAATGCGGCCTGAATCTATTATTTCCAGCCGATTCAGAGACCTGAGCAAAGTGCTTTTCCCGGAACCGCTGGGGCCGACAATAACTACGCGTTCCCCGTAGCGTATATCAAGCGTCACATTGTCGAGCGCCTTCAAGGCGCCAAAATATTTGACTGCATTGAACACGCGGACAGCCGCTTTATTTTCCGGCATTGATCCGTTCCTCCATGATTCCTGTGAGCCTGGAAAAAAGCAGAGTGATAATAAGGTACAAAAGAGCCACCATAGTGTAGGTTTCAAAATAGGTAAAGCTTTCGGCGGCGAACTCTCTTCCCCGCCTGAGGAGGTCTGAAACGGCAAGAATTGATACCAGAGAAGAATCCTTCAGAAGTGCGACGAATTCATTGCCAAGTGGTGGCAGGATAGTCTTTACCGCCTGTGGAAGTATGACATGTCTCATGGCCTGCACGGAGGTCATTCCGAGAGATCGCGCAGCTTCCATCTGGCCTTTGGGGACTGCCTGTATGCCTGCTCTGAAGATTTCCCCCATATAGGCTCCATAGCAGATCGCCATTGCGATAACGGCACTTGCCATGGCTGGAATATTTATTATTCGGCCCAGGGCAAAATAGATGTAAAAAAGCTGCACCAGAAGAGGAATTCCGCGGATGACCTCAACATATACCGATGCGGTCAAATGTATGATTTTATTTTCGGAGATTCTTGCCAGTCCTGTACACAGGCCTATAATTAATGCGAGAAGAACGGCTGAAACAGTAACCTGAAAAGTCACTGCGATCCCGTCAGGGAGGAACTTGAAAATGGCTAGATAAGGATCTCGTTTAAAAATTACAAGATATGCGACAGCAGCAACAGCGCCGGTGAATGCAATTCCCCACGCCGTCACTCTGCGCGAATCCTTTTTTCCGGAAGCAGCTCGGACTCCTGCTATGTCCGGATTATGAAAATTCTTTTGCGGATCGCGTATTATTTGAGCCACTTTTCTTCCAGCTCTTTATCGATCCCCTTTTCCTGTACCGCACGAATTCCGTTGTTGATGAGATTCAGAAGTCTGGTATTTCCTTTTCTTACGACTATCCCATAGTGCTCTTCCGTAAAAGGCTTTCCCACTATTTTAAATTTTTCCTTATATTCCTCCCGCTTCAAGGCGAAGTTAGAGGCTACCGCAGTATCACAGACAACACCGTCGATTCGTCCCACTGCCATATCTTCAAATGCCAAGCCGATATCATCGTAGGCCTTCAATTCCAGAATTTCCATTTTTTTTATCTCGAACGCGCTGATAGTGCCGATCTGCGCTCCCACTTTCGCACCATCGGCAAAATCCGTGAGAGCCTCTATACCCTGAACGTGCTTTGGCACAACCAATATCTGTCCTGCACTGATATAGGGAATGGAAAAATCCATTGTTTCTTTGCGTTCTTCAAGAATGGTTACCGAAGAGACGATTGCATCGTATTTGCCTGCAGCTATACCTGCAAATATTCCATCCCAGGCAGTATTTTTGTATTTGACTTCAAGTCCTGCTTCACTGGCAACGGCATTCATGAAATCGATGTCGAAGCCCACGATGTTTTTATTTTCATCTATCATTTCCATGGGCGGCCACGTGGCATCCGTGGCAACAGTAATACGGATCGGTTTTTCCGCCGCATAGGACCTGAATTTTGTATCGGGAAGAATAAGCACGCACAGCAAGGCTATCAGCACCGACAAAAACCTGATCTTCATAACAACTCCCTTTTACGCTTCCTTTTCATCTTTCAAGATTTTGAAAAGGCGTTGTTACTATTGGAATCCTGCATTGTCAAGAATTATTACTTGTATAACTGTATCGGAAGTAATTGACTTATCCGCTTTTTTCCCGGTTCCGGCGAAAGCATGAAAGCACATAAAATATAATCGATGCAGATGAAGCCAGATTAAGCGATTCCGCCTCACCGGATCCAGGTACCGAAATACAGCAATCAGCCATTTTTAAAAGATCGGGAGAAAGACCGTGCGTCTCCTGGCCGAGCATTAAAATTTCCTTTTTTTTGGGTCTCCATTTGCCAATTTCGGTACCTTTCAATGGCACGGCAGCCGTCAGCGAATATTCTTCATCTCCGGCGAACCGATAAAGGCTGTTGATATCTGCGGACCGATATACTTCAATTCTGAAAAGCGCACCGGCTGAAGCACGGACTGTTTTCGAATTGAACTGGTCAACGCAATCCGGCCCAAGCACGAACTGATGAAAACCAAACCATAAAGCCGATCTGAAAAGTGTTCCGAGATTTCCCGGGTCCGATATTTCGTGGAGATATATGATTGTATCGGATGCCCGGTTTCGAAGTTCTTCGATGGATACGCAGGTTCCCCCGCAGACCAGAAGGACCCCCTGCGGGTTTTCTTCGGTGGAAAGTTCTCCCATGACGTGTCTGGAACAAGAGTAAATCTGTATATCGGAAGATGCAATGAGATCAGAAATGTGACCCCCCTTTTTTTTGAGAACGTCTTCGCTCAGGATTATTTCCCGTACCGGGTACATGGTTCCTTTGAGTGCCTCCTCAAGGCAATTGATTCCCTCTGCAAGAAAAAGATTTGCTTTCTGACGGTATTTTTTTAAATGCAGCTTTCGGATTTCTTTGATGCGATTTTTGGAAAGAGGAGCAATATTCATAGTATCTATTGAGGTCTTTTCTTTAACTGTTTTTTGGTCTGCAACTCGATTGATGATACCGTCAATTGTCGGTTCTGACAATAGGCATATTTAATCTGGGCCCGGCGAAGAAGGCATTTCTTCTTGACCGGCAGCCTTTTTTTCTATAGAGAAATGCCATGTTACCGAAACCATGGTCAGTCATAAGCAGCAGCTACGATGAGCGTCTTTCCGTGTTCACGCTTCGCACGGACCGTGCCCGATCGCCCCGAACAGGTGAAGCACACGATTTTTTTATTCTCGAAACACCTTCATGGGTAAATATCATTCCCCTGACGAAAGAGGACGAGGTCGTGATGATCCGCCAGTGGAGGCATGGTATCGGGCAGGTGACTCTGGAGATTCCCGGTGGCGTTATAGAACCGGCCGATACGCCGCTGAGCGCGGCACGGCGGGAGTTATCAGAAGAAACGGGATATGAGGCTGAGCAGATGATTTCACTCGGATTTATCTATCCAAATCCCGCGATCCAGAATACGTTGTGCTATACGTTCCTCGCGCGAAACGTGACATGTAAAGGGGAACAAAATCTGGATGACAAGGAAGATATCCAGATACTACACTACCCGTTGTCCGATATTCCCGAAATGATTAAAAAGGGGGAAATCAGGCATTCTCTTATCATTGCCGCTTTTTGGCGCCTGTTTATGGAATACCGCGATCTTGCACGGTAGGCGGTCGCAGATAAAGGCCGTGAGCTGCGTGTGAAATCCGTGGCATCTTTTCGAAGTTGTGTAAAGGCTTTTGATCATGCATAGAAATGATACCTACCGCCATTGCCCCCTCTGTGGACAGGAGCTTGTCAAAAAGCAGATAAAAAAAGGTGAAAGAAAAAGGCTTGTATGCAGCTGCTGCCAATATGTATTTTATATTGATCCGAAAATCGCCGCCTGTGCAATTATCGAAATTAAAGGCGGTATTGTGCTTTTGAAAAGAGGTATCCCTCCGGCTCTGGGATCCTGGGTTATCCCCGGGGGGTTTGTCGATGCAGGAGAAACCGTACCCGGGGCCGCAATTCGCGAGACAAAAGAAGAAGTCTGTCTCACAATCGATATAGGGCCGCTGGTTGGCGTATACTCCTATCCGGGCAGTTCCGTTATTATTATCGTCTACGAGGCCGCTGTAACCGGTGGGTCTCCGAAAGCGGCGGATGAAACTCTGGATGTAAGAATATACCGTCCTTCTGAAATTCCCTGGAATGAAATCGGTTTCACCAGCACGAAAGATGCCCTTTCCGATTATCTCAGGCGCCACTATCCCGGAACAGTCCCCGCAAAATTTCCTGACCATTCTGCATGATTGGAGCCGGAAAACCTCTTCAAGTTGACTTTGTCTGTGATTTCCTGTAGGTATAGCCATTACCCATAATTTAAAATACATGGAGTGAATATTCGAAACCGGCTGAAAAAGGGCAACGTTTCGAAAGACAGCAGATTTAACAAAAAGGAGAATGGATGAATAATTTTTTTAAAGAAGCTGCCAACAAAATATATTGCGATGCAAAAAATGAAGGAAGATTGATAGAAGGGAAATCCCTTTATGAGCTCAAGGAGATCGCCCTGATGCAGGAAGGAGTGATTCAGACCAATCTCGGTTCTGTAGCCGCCGATTCCGAACCTATGTCCCGATCGGCACCGCATACAAAAAACAGTGTCGATGATGCCTTTGGCGAAGAGGAAAAACATTTGGCCGCAAAAGCGGTAGAATATCTTTCCAGGGAAAAAATCCTTTCCCTGGATACAATAGTAGGCGATGGAAGAGATGGAGTGACCGCAAGATTCATTATGCCTGTCTGTTTCTCGCAGCTGGCCTATGGATTGAAGATTTTGTTTGAAGATACTCCCGCAGCCCGCGTGGTAGAAAATCCGACGTATACGATTATTTATTTTACTGATGAATCATTCGAACCAAATAAATTTAAAAAATTGCTCGATAAAGATATCAGTGTAAGGCTCTGGATGGGTGGCGAGCGGGGCGACCAGGTTAAAATTTGCCGTAATACGATTTATCTGGGCGAGGCAAAAAAGGGGGTATTTCAATTTGAAAGCTGGCGCACTAAAGCCATCGATCATCAGGGAATTTTTCTCCATTGCGGAGCACGGAGGGATCATTTATGGATATACGATTTGGAGACGGAACGGCCTGAATTGCAGGAGCGGGTTACAGGAGTCTCCGGTTTGACGGCTACAGGCAAGACTACCACTCTCTGCAGGAAGCTTGCAAAACTCCACCGGGAAAGTTCCGAAATGATAGGAGACGACGGAGGAATTATCGGGATGGACGGAAGTTATGCCGCTTTTGAACAGGGAGGAGTATATATAAAAACGGAAGGACTGGATGAAAGCCAGCCTGAAATTTTAAGGGCGGCGCTTTCCGCCGATGCGTTTCTCGAGAATGTTGCCATTTCAAAATATCCCTATACTCCCTTTTTTAAAGATACAAGTAAAACGGGAAACGGACGAGCTGTAGTGAGGCGCGATCATCTGGGAATTGCCAGTAAAAGTCTGAGAGCGGACCGGCTGGATTATATCATTATTCTTACAAGAAATCCGCTTGCCAATGTGGTTTCAAGACTCACTTCGGAACAGGCGACGATGCAATTCATCTATGGTGAATCTATTGAAAGCACAGGAGGTAATCCTGATGAGGCGGGAAAATTCAAAAGAGCCGTTTTTCTCGATCCTTTTCTCGCAGGAGACAGGCTTGAGCACGCAATGCTCTTTTATGAGATAATTAAAAGAAACAGAATCAAGTGTTATCTTGCCAATACGGGTACAATAGGTGAAAACAATATGAAGGTTTCCCTCCGGCAATCGCTTTCTTCGTACAGCGATATTCTCAGAATTCAGTTGCGATTCGGATCTGATCCTGATCATCTGGGATATCATTACCCGATAAAAAGCGACCGGGCGAATATGGACCTTATGAATGCCTATCCTAAATTCTCCGACAAGGAGGTACTCAAACATAAGGTGGCCGATTTTATGAAAGGCCGAAGGTTATTTCTCGAAGAATTTGAATCGAAATGGGGCCCTATACCGGAAAATATCAGGGAATCTCTCCCTTATCATGATGATCAGATAGATATTACGTATCTTGAGAAGGAATATCTCGGGTATATAGAATGAGATAACGGCGGCCGCATGCTCGGGCAGGCGGATATTACATTCGCCTGCCCCGGCAGGGAAACAAAAAAATCCTTAAATTTTATGATGCGGTAAATATTGCCCGGTATTTTTTTCTTGAACCCGCAATAACGGAATTCCACCGCAAAGCAAAAAAATCATACATTGCACAACAATTCTTGATGTATCAGCCCTAATACAATCTCTGGGCGAAATGCTTTTGCCCTGGTACGGTAATTGCTCCTTTCCTGAAAAAAGATAATTCATATCAAGATTGGAATCCGACCGCCGGTGGATTCTTTGAGATGGTTCCGGCAGACGGGGTAGGTTTGAGCGTATCTTTGATATGTATGCATGGTAAATGTAAGAAAAAGTTGCACCAGGGCAAGAATGTGGAAAATGGAAGCAAAATAAAATCGGCAGTAAATAGTGATGAAGAATATTCTACAGAGGCGGCAGAGATTCTTTCGCACACAAAAATTCTCCATTGCCCTTTCGAGATTGCGGGAAATATGGCCAGAATAACGAAATATTTAAAAAAAACCGGTATTCAGGCTGTCAGCGCCAATTATTATGACTCGTGGCTGAAATATAAATGCGACTTCAATCTGAATATTAACAGTTTACCTCAAAATGAGCGGCCGGCCGCGATTGATGACTTTGCGAGGGATGCCATTAACCGGTACGATATTTTTCATTTCCATTTCGCTCATTCACTTTACCGGGATCTTCGGGATCTGGAAGTGCTTAAGCAGAAAGGGAAAAAGATACTTTTCTCCTTCTGGGGCAGCGACATGCGAAGTCCTGAATGCCTCTTTTACAATTATGCAAAATTCCTTGGCTATGATCCTCCGGAGCCCTTTACTTTTACGTACGCTCTCTATGTGCTTCACAAAACGATCAATATATATGCCGATGTCATGCTCGGCAGTCCCTATATACCGAGGTGGCTCAGAATACCCGGGCTGATCGATTCGGCGGAATGGACGCTTGAGAAAAAGCGGCAAATCCTTGAAAAAAGCACAATAGCAAAGAATCCGGCGAAGACCTATTTTCTTCATGCCCCTTCAACAGGCTGGAAAAAAGGTACGAATTTAATAATGAGTCTTCTTGAGGAATGCAGGAAGGAAGGCATGCCCATTGAGATTCTATATGTAAAGGGCACGCCGCCTGAAGAAGCAAAATCTATATACGCATGTGCCGATTTCGCAATCGATCAGATTGCGGGAGGAACTTTCGGACTTTTCGGAAATGAAATGATGTGCTGGAAAATTCCGGTTTTGGTGTATCAGGATGAAACATGGAATGTGCTGAGAGGATATCCGCCTGTAATTAATATTACAAAGGAAACTTTCAAAGATAAAATTTCCTGCTGCATCGAAATGAAGCGAAGCGGCATGTATGAAGAGCTTGGAGACACATGTCGGAAATGGGTTTTGGCCAATACTGATTTTCAGGTCAGTCTTCCCCGGTACCTTTCCATCTATCGTGCGCTTGTGTCCGGGGAAGAAGTGCCCCAGTACTGTAACCGGCAATGGTACAGTCAGGAACAGATGCTCCTGAGAGGATATAAATCGGAATTTTACCGCTACATGAATGAAGAGAAGATATTCGATCAGATCGGGCTTTCAGTGACAGGGTACGACACGAGGCTCTATCATTAAACGCGCGGGGATGCATCATGGAATTTGAAAAAAGAGAAACCTTCGGGCGCTATTTTGAAGAATTTAATGTGGGTGATTTGTATCGCCATTGGCCGGGAAAAACTATTACCGAAAGCGATAACAATTTATTCTGCCTTTTGACAATGAATCACCATCCCCTTCATCTGGATGCGGGATATGCAGAAAGTCAGCAACTGAAGCGGATAGTTGTGGTGGGAACTCTGATACTGAGTGTGGCCGTGGGAATGTCGGTGGCTGATATCAGTGGAAAGGCGGTTGCAAATCTTGATTACGAAAGCATTGCACATGATGGTCCGGTATTTGTTGGAGACACAATATATTCCGAAACAGAAGTTCTCAGCAAAAAAGAATCACGAAACAAGCCGGACCGGGGAGTCGTATATGTGGAAACCCGGACATATAATCAAGATGGTGTGCGAGTGTGCACGTTGAGACGGCATGTGCTTATACCGAAGAGAGGAAAATGAAATGAAAAGATCCCGGCTGGTGCTCAGAAGTCTGATGTTTGTTCCAGGCCACAATGAAAGGCTTCTTGAAAAGGCGTCAAAATCGAAGGCTGATGCCCTTATTTTTGATGTAGAAGATTCAGTGATGCCTGCTGCAAATAAACAAATCGCACGAGAATGCATCCGGAATACCGTCGCAACGGGAATGTTTAACAATTACTCAGTCTTTCCAAGGATCAACGATCGCCAAAGCGGCCACATGCTCAAAGATGTACAGGCTTTGACGATCGACGGGGTACAAGGATTCGTGTATCCGAAGGCGACACAGGGAGAGGATATCTATTTTTTCGACAAGTTGCTTGAGACCGTTGAATACGAGAAGGGGTATTCTCCTGGAACATTCAAAATAATTCCGCTGATAGAGACGGCGGCCGCCGTTCTCAACGCACAGGACATATGTCTGTCGTCTGAGCGAGTTGTGGCAGTTGCCTATGGATGCGAGGATTTTATTGCTGATTTGGAGGGGATTCACGATCATGAAGGTGTGAGTCTCTATGTCCCCCGTGCCATGATTGCCATGGCTGCAAGAGCCGCAGGCGTGATTCCGATAGACACCGTTCATATTCACGTGCACGATCTTGGGCACCTTGAAGAGAATGTCAAGTTGGCAAAAATTCTCGGTTTTGAGGGGATGCTCGTCTTGCATCCCAAAGAACTCGATATCGTCCACCGGTATTTTACACCGACCGAACATGAGGTAAAAAAAGCTGAGGAAATGCTTCATTTGGCAAAGGAAGCTGAAAAGATGAATAAGGGAGTCGCCCTTCTGAACGGTAAATTCGTTGGACCTCCTATGGTGCTTGCTGCGGAACATCTTGTCAACCGGGCCTCACTGATAATGCAGAAAGAGATACGATGAAGGAAATAGTTATCATCGGAGGCCGGGGAAACGGTACGGTCATTGCATCGGTCATAGAGGATTGCGCCGATTCAGGTCAAAATATAAAATGCGCCGGATTTCTCAACGATTTTGAAAGTGAAATAAATGGATATCCTGTCTTGGGCAAGATCAGAAACGGCAACTGGAAGAAACTCAGCGGCCATCTTTATTTTATATATGCCATGTCCAATGTGAATCAGTCCTGCATGCGGCACCGCCTTCTGCAGGAGTTGAATATCCCTGCCGAAAGATTCGCAACCATCGTGCATCCGTCTGCGGTCGTTTCCAAAAAGGCTTCGCTTGGGAATGGAGTGGTTCTTATGCCGTTCGTGCATGTGGGGCCTGATGTCGCGATAGGAAATCACAGCCAGTTTTTCGCACAGAGTTTCGTCGGCCACGACACGGAAGTATCGGAATTCGTATTTGTCGCAAACAACGCGAGTATCGGCGGGCGGGTCCGTGTGGAAGAAGGAGCGCACATCGGAAGCAACTCGTCGGTCCTTGAGCGGGTTACAGTCGGCCGTTATTCCCTTGTGGGACTTGGATCCGTCGTAATCAGAAGTGTGGCGGCATTTGAAAAAGTGGCAGGGAATCCGGCGAAGACAATCGGATATTTCTGTCCTGACCATGCATGACTGTGAAAATATGAAGCTGAAAGATACGGAATATCGGTTGATAAAACCGCCGCGCCCTGGGGCGGGATACCAGCTGCGCCGCAGGTCTGATTGGAGAAGAAAACAGTTAAAATGTGCGGAATTGCGGGATTATATCATTTAAAAGGCGGAGCAGTACCTTCCTACAGCCTGAAAAAAATGTGCGACAGTATGAGTCACAGGGGACCCGATGATGAAGGCTATGTCTTCTTTCATGTTCGAAATGAACCCTATGCGGATGAAGGGTACTGGATGGAGTGCGGCAAAGACCTTCCCGGGTTTAAAGATCATTTTTCATGGAAAGAGGCATTCAGCTCAAACGGCGATTTCAATCTCGCGCTCGGGCACCGCCGTCTTTCAATAATCGATCTCAGCTCAAATGCCCACCAGCCGATGTCGAATCGCACAAACGGCCGATGGATTGTTTTCAATGGTGAAATTTATAATTTCAGGGAACTCCGGCAGGAATTGAAGGAAAAAGGTCACTATTTCTTTTCCGGATCGGACACGGAAGTTATAATTCACCTCTATGAAGAATACGGTGAAGAAGCCGTCAGGCTTCTAAACGGGATATTCGCTTTCGCTCTGTGGGATGGAAAGAAAAACAGATTGCTCCTCGCAAGAGACCGGTACGGGGCGAAACCGCTCTATTATACGGTCCGGAATGATCTGCTTGCCTTTGCCTCCGAAGCCAAGGCTCTTTTCCAGGTGGAAGGAATCAAACCTTCACTCGATCTCCGGGCCTTCTGCGATTATTTTACGTTCCAGAATACCTTCGGAAGTATTACGCTCTTTGAAAATATCAGCATTCTTGAGCCGGGGAATTATATTACGGTGCAAGACGGCCGCATTATGAAAAAACAATATTGGGATTTCAGTTTCGAAGAGGCTGAAGACAGGGGTGAAGAGTACTATATAGAAAATATGAGGGAGTGTCTGGAAGAAGCTATCGAAAGACAGCTTGCAGCAGACGTTCCGGTGGGCAGCTATTTGAGCGGTGGGCTCGATTCCAGCACAATTACGGCCTATGCATCAAAGTTCATTCCCCGTCTTATGACGTTTACAGGCGGGTTCGATGTTGCAACGGCTGTAAGTCTTGAGCATTTTTTCGACGAACGGGACAAAGCGGAACTTATGTCGCGGCAATTCGGGACGGAACATTACCAGATGGTTATTCATGCGGGCGATCTCGAATGGGCTCTGCCAAAAGTGATCTGGCATACCGAGGATCTTCGGGTCGGCATGTCATATCCGCATTATTATCTTTCTCGGCTGGCCGGCAAGTTCGTCAAAGTTGTTCTTTCAGGTCCCGGCGGTGATGAGACTTTGGGAGGCTATCCCTGGCGGTATCAGCTGGTACAGAACTGCAGAACCTGCGCCGAATTTGAAGCTGTCTCGTACCGCTACTGGTCAAGGCTTGTGAGTGATGAAGAAAAGAAGAATTTTTTCAGTACCCGGATATGCAAGGAACTTGGCAAGTATTCCCCTTTTGAGTCGCTGCGGGCCATCATTTCACAGGATAATAATACGAATTTTATAAAAAAAGCGCTGTATGTCGATGCAAAGACATTTCTCCATGGCATACTGATCATTGAAGACAAGCTGAGCATGGCACATTCGCTCGAGTCCAGGGTACCGTTTCTGGACAACAGGCTGGTCGATTTCACATCAAAAATTCCGGTAAAATACCTGATCAACAACTCCTGGATTCCTCAGGCCCGCGAAGATATCAATGTATCGGGGAAATACATACTTCGCAGGTCCATGGAAAGAATCCTTCCCGGAGAGATACTGAAAAACAGAAAACAGGGATTCAGCGCTCCAGATCAATCCTGGTACATGAAGCAACTTATCGATTATATACATCGCATCATTCTTTCCGATCAAGCCCTCGACCGAGGATATTTTAAAAAAGAACGCCTCGAAGCTGTTGTTGATGATCACATCAAAGGCAGGGCTAATTACAGGCTTCTTATCTGGTCGCTTCTCAGTTTCGAGTGGTGGAACAGGATTTTTATCGATGGTGAAAACTATGCATGCAAAATCTGAGAAACTGCCGGCCTTCGGAGATCGGAAAATGCAGATCCCCGAATTCCCCCGCAGAGTGACAGTTGAATTGACCAATAATTGCAATTTCAAATGCAGCATGTGTCCGCGAAGATTTATGACCTCCCCGAAAGGATATATATCATTTCCTCTTTTCAGGAAGATTATTGATGAAATGGCATTTTACGGCGATATAATCCTTGTTCCTTTTTTTCGCGGGGAGCCGCTTCTTCACCCGGAATTCGAATCCATGATGAGTTATGCGAAACCAAGGGTTGCATCCATCCAGCTTGCAACAAATGCAAGTCTTATGACACCCGAAAAAAGCCGGGCGATAATAGATCTCGAGCTGGATTTTATCTCTTTCAGCATCGATTCGATCGATCCGGAGCGATACCGGGCCATTCGCAAAAATGGAGAACTGGAATCCGTACTTTGCAATATAGAATATCTCTGTGCTGTAAAAGCAGAAAAAAAGGCGGAAAAACCGGTACTGCAGGTTTCCCTTGTCAAAACCGCAGATACTGAAGAGGATATGAAATCTTTTGTCCGTTACTGGCGCACCAGAGTCGACCGGGTGCGCATTTACAGGGAACATTCCCGTGAGGGCAGTTTCGGCTCTCTGGGAAAAGGTGGCCTTACGGATACGGATAGTGTGCAAGAGCGTAAACCCTGCCTGAAGCCGTTTCGGGATCTTGTCGTGTACTGGAACGGAGATGTGGCTCTATGCAATCATGATTGGGACAGAAAGAATCCGCTAGGCAGTGTATGTACTGATTCCATACATGAAATCTGGGGAGGGAATGCCTACAGGAACATTCGGCAGGCCCATCATACATGCACCGGGCTGGAGCAGCTCTGTAAAAATTGCGATCATTGGATATCGGACTATCTTGAAGAACAGATGATAGGAGAAGCATATGACCGGAGAAGCTGAAGCCATGCTGCATGCCGGCCGGATGATTCCCATAACGAAACCATCATATGGAGCGGAGGAAGAAGAAGCGGTTATCGCCGTTTTGAGATCAGGTTGGCTGGTACAGGGGCCGCAAGTCGCCCGATTCGAAGAGAAGGTTAAGTCTTTTCTCGGTGTCAGACATGCCGTTGCAACGACATCATGTACGACTGCTCTTCATCTTGCATTTGCTGCTGCCGGGATCGGCCCCGGAGATGCGGTGCTTCTTCCTTCTTTTACCTTTGTTGCCACGGCCAATGCAATCGAGTACACCGGTGCAATGCCTGTCTTTATCGATATAGATCCCTTAACGTTCACGATAGATCCGGTAAAAATAGAGGCGTATCTTGATAAAACCGCTCATGGTTCGTCTCCTCGGGTAAAGGCGATTGTTCCCGTATCGCTTTTCGGGCTTTCTGCCGATATGGCGGCAATAAATGAAATCGCTTCCCGGCATGGTCTTATCGTTATTGAGGATGCCGCCTGCGGCTTTGGCGCTAAGCGGAATGGACATTCTGCGGGAACCGAGTGTCTTGCAGGATGCTTCAGCTTCCATCCGCGCAAATCAATTACGACAGGTGAGGGGGGCATGATCGTAACGGATAGCGACTGCATTGCGGGCAAAGCTTTGAAAATGAGGGATCATGGCGCTTCAAAATCGGATCTTGCACGGCATCTGTCAACGGGGGGTTCGCTTCTGCCGGAGTTTGAAATGCTCGGATATAACTACAGAATGACGGACATGCAAGGCGCCCTTGGCGCGGTTCAAATGGAAAAAGCTCAAACGATTCTTGCCCGAAGACAAGAGGCGGCCGAAAGGTACGGCCGGCTGCTCAAAGGTGCAGCGAGACTGCATACACCGTGCGTACCCGAAGGATATATCCATGCATATCAATCCTATGTGTGTGTATACGGAGCGCATCCGGAAGAATGGAAACGGTGTACCCGTATCGATCGAGATCTTGTGCGAAAGCTGAATCGGGAGCGCAACCGCCTTGCAGGTGTTCTCGAAAAGCAGGGAATTTCAGTCAGGCAAGGCACCCATGCTGTTCATACTCTTGCCTATTACAAGCACAAGTATGGCTATTGCGATTTTGATTATCCGCTGTCGTATATAGCCGATCGCCTTTCCATAGCCCTGCCCCTCTACCCGGGCATCGAAAAGGCCGACCAGGAATCAATCGCCTCCAGGCTCTGCCAAAATTAGCATCAAAACTGACCCTGAAAAGATCTTCTTCTATTGTCGGTATCATCTCAGTGTGCTACAAAAAAATAAATATATTTCAAGGGAGGTGCCATGAAATCGTACCGGAAGGAATTTTGGTTCGATATTCCCGCACGTGTGGGGTTTGTGAATATAACGGGCAAAGTGGCTCAATGCATAAATGAAAGCGGCATAAAAGAAGGCCTTGTACTGGTCAATGCCATGCACATCACCGCGTCAGTATTTATTAATGATGATGAATCGGGTCTTCACGAAGATTATACGCGCTGGCTTGAAGAACTTGCTCCTCACAAACCTTTGTCTCTTTACAGACACAACCGCGCCGGCGAAGATAACGGCGACGCTCATCTGAAGCGGCAAGTTATGGGGCGGGAGGTTGTTGTTGCCGTTACAAACGGCTGTCTTGATTTCGGACCCTGGGAACAGATCTTTTACGGGGAGTTTGACGGGCGAAGGCGGAAGCGGGTGCTGGTGAAAATCATCGGAGAATAGCCGAAGATGAAGTAACCCGAATTATTCTGGTGATCCACAACTACATTAGAGCGGCTGGTACAGAAAGAGGTATCCATTTATGAGATGGCTGGGCGTGTGTATAGGAGCTTCAACTCTCTCTATAGTCGAAGTGTTGGGCGGTGATACTTCCGAACGGAAGATATCGAATGTTACCATCGAACCCCATCACGGCAATCCCCAAGAGTTGTTTATGCGAATGATGGGAGAAATCGACCGGAATTGGTATCATGGGATAGCTGTTACAGGCAGATCCTTCAGGCATGCCGTCAATCTTACCTCTATAGCCGAGCCGGAAGCAGTTGAAAGGGCGCTTCTATTTGTCAATGGTCATAATGAGAGTCCAAGGGCCATTGTCAGTGCCGGAGGAGAAACTTTCATCCTCTATGTGCTTGACAGGGACGGAAAGATTGGGTCCATTCAGGCGGGCAATAAATGCGCCTCCGGGACGGGGGAGTTTTTTCTCCAGCAGATCAGAAGAATGGGGCTTTCTCCTGATGAAGCGGTTGAACTGGCCCGATCGGAAGATCCGTACCGCGTCTCGGGCAGATGCAGCGTTTTTTGCAAAAGCGATTGCACCCATGCACTGAATAAAGGGATCCCCAAAGGGCGTATCGCCGGGGGGCTCTGCCGGATGATGGCGGCAAAAGTACTGGAGATTATCAAGCAGGTTCCCAGGCGGGACATCATGATCATAGGCGGCTGTGCCCAAAATTCGGTGATGGTCGATTATCTTGAAGAAGAAATTGATAATCTGCACATTCCCTCGGAAGCTCCCTACTTTGAGGCGCTTGGCGCCGCACTCTGGGCAGCCGAGCACGATACGATCCCTTTTCCGGGAAAGAAAAACTTGCTCAATGGCAAGGGCAGCCTCTTTTACAGGCTCCCTCCCCTTAAATCGGCTGAAAGCCTTGTCGAATTCAAAGAAGTGATGCGAGGGAAAGCCTGTGACGGCGACCGGTGTATTCTGGGTCTCGATGTCGGATCTACCACGACAAAAGCTGTGCTTCTGCGAAGTGTGGACGATCAGGTGATCGCTTCTGTCTATCTCCGGACCCAGGGTGATCCTGTAGGAGCGTCCCGTCAGTGCTATGCAGCGCTTCTTGAAGAGCTCGGCACAACAGAAATCATTCTTACGGGGGTAGGCGTTACGGGATCGGGACGGCAAATTGCGGGCCTCCACGCACTGACGGAAGGAGTGGTCAACGAAATCATTGCCCATGCAACCGGCGCACTTGCCTTTGATGGAGAAGTGGATACGATTTTCGAAATCGGAGGGCAGGATGCAAAATATACGTACATTACAAACGGTGTTGCGTCCGACTATGCAATGAACGAGGCCTGCAGTGCCGGAACGGGCTCATTCCTTGAAGAATCGGCAAGAGAAACACTCGGAATCGAGATGGAGGAAATCGCGGAATATGCCCTCAAGGGTTCTTCTCCGCCGAATTTCAACGATCAATGTGCCGCATTCATCAGCAGCGATATAAAAAACGCATTCAATGAAGGTATCCGCACGGAAGATATACTGGCAGGTCTCGTATATTCCATTTGTATGAACTACACCAACCGGGTAAGGGGAAACAGGCCTGCAGGAAACAAGATATTCATGCAGGGAGGCGTCTGCTATAACCGGGCGGTGCCTCACGCCATGGCTGCGCTTACGGGAAAACCGATCGTTGTTCCTCCCGATCCGGGACTGATTGGTGCATTTGGTGTAGCTCTCGAGATAAAAAGGCGCATTACCCTGGGTTTTATGAAAGAACAAAAATTTTCGCTTACAGTGCTTAGAGATCGCGAAATCGAGTATGGATCGCCATTTATCTGTAATGGCGGGAAAGAAGGGTGTGACAGGAAGTGCGAGATCGCCCGCATCAAATTAGAAGGCAAAATATATCCTTTCGGCGGTGCCTGCAACCGATGGTACAATATTCGAAGCCGCATTCAAGTTGATACGGGGGCCTTGAACCGGGCGGGACAATTCGAAAAACTTATATTCGATCAGTATAAGAAAAATGCCGATACTTCATCTTCCACCCTGAAAGAAGATCAAACTTTATCTTTCTCACCCCTCAAAGCCACGGCAAAAGAGAACCTGGCCGGGCGAAAGGCACAGATAATAGGCATCAATAAATCTTTTCAGGTGAACACCTATTTCCCCCTTTATTATCACTTTTTTGACGCTCTCGGGTTCAAAGTACTTTGCGCGGGGGGGGTAAGACAAGAGGGTATGGATAGAAAAAATGCTCCCTTCTGCTATCCTGCAGAGATAGCCCACGGGTATTTCTACGATCTTTTGCAGCAAAAACCCGATTGGCTTTTTCTTCCCCAGGTGAAATCCGACTATGTGGAAGGAGGGCTGGAAGAAGGAATAAATTGTCCGCTTTCACAAGGAGAGCCCTACTACCTCACAGCGGCTTTTAAAGACCACGGACATTTTAAACATCTGCAAAAAGAAGGAAAAATTCTCAATCCTGTCATCGATTTCTGCTATGGGCTTTCAAAAGCCGAAAAAGATTTTATTAAAATCGCAAAACGTATGGGAAAAGGGCGTCAAAGGGCGCGCACGGCATTTCGCCATGCTCTTGCCATCCAGCAGAATGTCTTTCGGACAGTGGAGGAGGAGGGCCGAAAAATCCTTGCCGCTCTTGAAAAAACACCCGATACATTTGCGGTCGTTATTTTTGGAAGATCCTATAACGCATTCGTTTCCGAGGCGAATATGGGTATTCCGAATAAATTTGCCTCCCGGGGCATCGAAGTGATTCCATTGCCCTATCTTCCTATGACCGAGCCGGTAGATGACGAATACATGTACTGGTCCGCGGGACAGCGCATACTTAAAGGAGCTCGCCTTGTCGCGAAAAACCGCCAGCTTTTCGGGTGCTTTATTACGAACTTCTCCTGCGGTCCCGATTCCTTTCTCCTGGGCTATTTCAGAGATATTATGGGTAAAAAGCCCTCGCTTACTCTTGAACTCGACAGCCATGTCGCTGATGCTGGACTGGAAACAAGAATAGAGGCCTTCCTTGATATCGTTAACCGGTACCGGGAATTGGATAAAGCCATAAAAGTTCAGCCACGGCGCAGTTCATATGTGCCTGCCAGAGTGATCATGGAAAAAGAAACCCCCTTTTTCATCGATTCGAAGAGCAGAAAATACTCTCTTTTTGATGAAAAGGTTCATGTTCTGTTCCCATCCATGTGCAGGTTCATCTCGGAGATCGGCTCTGCCATCTTCAGAGGATTCGGCGTTCGCTCATCGGCACTTCCTCCTGCCGACGATGAAGTCCTGAAAAAAGGGCGGGGAAATACTTCCTGCAAGGAATGTCTGCCCCTCCTTATTACCACGGGAGGGCTTCTGCAGTATCTTTCGGAACGCAGTTCAGTTGATGAAAAGCTGATCTATTTTATGCCGACAGCTTCAGGGCCATGCCGTTTCGGACAGTATTCCCGCTTTTTGTCGGGCCTCATAGAAAAACAGAAGATCGAAGATGTAGCGCTGTTCTCACTTTCGGCCGAGAACAGCTATGCCGGATTCGGCGGGAAAAAAATGCCGGAGGCCCTTTGGAACGGGGTGATTCTTGCCGATATTTTTGAAGAAATATATTCGATGATCCTCACAAATGCCGCACACAAAACAGCCGCGTTGTCCGTTTTTGAAGAGTGCTGGAGGAAAATAATCGAAATAAATGAAAATATTTCTGAAATTGGCGAACTGTCGGGGATGATAGAATCCATCGCGGAAAAATTAAAGCATATTCCCGTGTCACGTTCACTTGAAGAGACGCCGGTTGTACTGATAGCCGGAGAAATTTATGTCCGGCATGACGATATATCGAGGCAATATCTCGTCGAAGAATTAGCATCAAGAGGGTTTGCCGCAAAGGTGGCCTCTCTTTCCGAGTGGATCTATTATACGGGATGGTGCGTTCAGAACAAAGTGGCTACTGGGAACCATGCAATGAAGGAAAGACTTGCCCTGCGCATCCGCACATATTTCATGAAAAAACAGGAAAAACGCCTGAGAAGCATTTTGGCGAAATCAGGACTCTGTTCGGCCGCCTGCGAAGACGTCGACCACATTCTTTCTCACAGTGCCCATTTGATGAAAAAAGAACTGGTCGGGGAGGCCATACTGACGATAGGGACCTCGATCAATGAAGTGCTCGACCGGTATTGCGGCGTCATCGCAATCGGCCCCTTCGGGTGCATGCCGAACCGGCTTGCGGAGGCGGTTCTTACCAGAGAGATGACACGCGAAGGGAAACTGGAAACCGGACGCGGCGAAGCTTTTATGAAAGCCCTTGGGGACAGGATCGATGTGCTTCCTTTTCTGGCGATAGAAAGTGACGGGAATCGTTTTCCCCAGATAATAACAGCACGCCTGGAAGCCTTCACTCTTCAGGCAGCTCGCATGCACCATTTGATGGCGGGATTTTCAGATGCCGGCACCTGATATTATACAACCCGATGCAGCGTATGATTTACCTCCTATTGAATTTGGCTTTTCAGTGTGATAGATACGAAACTGCAATATGGAACAAAATCTGAAAAATAAAAGAATATAACAAGTTACAAAGCAGGAATCCTATCCATGCGCGTATCTTATATTTGCGGGAAGACGCCCTATGGCTGTGTATGAATACAGGGCCCTCAGCGCGTCCGGTAAAACGCTGAAGGGCATTATAGATGCGGAAAGTCTGTTCGCTGCAAGAAAAAAGTTGCGGGAGCGGGATGCGTATCCGGTGGAAATCCGGGAAACATCGGCTCGCCAGGAGACAAGCCACCAGACGAAAAGGACCGTCGGAAGTTATTTCAGGAAAGTAAGCCAGAGTGAGGTAACAACTATGACGAGGCAGCTCGCGACCCTTCTTGGGGCCGGACTTCCTCTCATGTCGTCGCTCAACGCCCTGGTAGCGCAAACATCCAATCAGCATTTGAAAAAAATACTTGCTCAAATTAAGGAAGATGTAAACGAGGGCAACAGCCTCGCACAAAGTTTGTCTCACTACCACAGGATTTTTCCCCCTTTTTATGTAAACATGATCCGTGCCGGCGAGGCGTCAGGCGCTCTTGACGTTGTTCTGGAACGGCTGGCCGACTTCAATGAAAAACAAAGGGCTTTAAGAGGCCGTATACGGGCGGCGCTCACATATCCGCTCTTTATGTTTTTCATAGGCGGAATTGTTCTCTTTGTGCTTATGGGGTTTATTGTTCCAAAAATAACAGCCATTTTTGATGAAATGCACCAGACATTGCCGGCGATAACGGTCTTTCTCATAACGGCAAGCGGAATAATCAAATCATCATGGCTTGCCTTATTGATTCTGATGATCGTAATGTCTATCGTGCTTCGATATATTTTTACCAGGACACACAAAGGGCGGTACATATGGGACAGAATCAAATTGGCCGCACCCTTGATAGGGTCTCTCATCCATAAACTTGCAGTTGCGCGGTTCAGCAGAACACTGGGGACTCTCCTCGGGAGCGGTGTGCCCCTTCTCAATTCATTATCGATCGTGCGAAATGTTGTCAATAACAGGCTTATCTCCGATGCCATAGGAGAAGCGGCAAAGGATGTGGAAGAGGGAGGGAGTCTTTCTGCGACGTTATCACGAAGCGATCTTTTTCCCCCGCTGGTAGTGCAGATGATCGCAGTGGGTGAGCAGAGCGGGGCACTGGAATCCATGCTGGCAAAAATAGCCGACGGCTATGAGACTGAGGCGGAATCGAATATACTCCAGCTGATGTCGCTTCTGGAACCGGTCATGATTCTACTAATGGGGTTTT
>JALNXD010000034.1 GCA_023230565.1 Syntrophales bacterium | reverse complement strand
GGCGCAAACCCTTTATAAACAAGGAGAAAAAGAAAACCCGTCACCCCGGAGAATGACCCCAGAGAGACGGGTTTGTCTTTTTTAAATGGTGGAGGCGGCGGGAGTCGAACCCGCGTCCGAAAATATTCCACTGCAGTTTCTACGTACATAGCCTCCGGTTTGCATTCGCACCGGAAAGCTCCCGAAGGCAGGATCTAACCGGTACTATCCTGTAAAGGTTTCGCCTCATTCCCTCCAGGAAAGGGAACTCAGCTATCCTGTCTCAATGACGCTCTCAATCTGATCCGGCAGGCAAAATCAGGAGAACGGCAGCCGTCTTAAGCGGCTACTGCGTAATCGTAGTTGTCTGCGATTATGTTTTCCTACCTGTTTAACGAGGCCTGTAGGAACCTCGGTACGCTTCTACAGCTTCAACTATCCCCGTCGAAACCGTGACGCCCCCAAAAATTTCATTCAAAATTCCTTTATATAATAGTAATTATTTATCAATACGTCAAGTATTCGCATGTTCCGAGGAAGGCATACACCACAGTGACAAAGGATAAGCATAATGCAGTATATTTAAAAATTCGTAATTCTATCTTGACCGCTCTTTTAATGCCCGCTCCATCTCACGCTTGTCTGTTTTTCTTTTCATGTCCTCCCTCTTGTCATAAAGCTTCTTGCCTCTCCCGATTCCTATTTCAACTTTAACTTTTCCATTTTTAAAATAAAGACGCAAGGGAACGAGCGCCAATCCTTTTTCCTGGTATTTTCCATAGACGCGTTTAATCTCTCGTTTATGCAGCAATAATTTTCTTTTTCTCAGAGGATCGTGATTATAAATATTTCCATGAGAATAAGGGCTGATATGCATATCATAAAGATATGCCTCACTATCCTTTATTCCGGCATAACTTTCCTTGAGATTTGCCCTTCCCTCACGAAGTGCCTTTACTTCAGTCCCCATCAGGACAATACCGGCTTCATAGACCTCATCGATAAAGTAATTCTGCCTCGCAAGTTTATTCTGGCATATAAGTTTTTCCTGACCATGTTTATTTACCATTTAGGCTTTACACCCCTTATCTTTCCGCAGCCGCTTCAACTTCATCAGTCAGGGTCATTTCCGGTCTTAATAGATAATCCGGTTTCACATGTCTCATAGATTTGAATATATTTTCTCTCACATTTTTATTATCTTTTTCAATATAATCAAGTAGTTTTTTGACATATGCCCTCTTGGATACCGGTTCTGTAGGACATTTATTTTGAATATATGGAAAATTGCTTTCTCCGGCATATTTCTTTACAAGCTTTTCAGTTATATATGCCAACGGCCGGATTAAATGATATTTACCGCCAAACACAGGCTGATTCGGCACCATTGTACTGATTTCGCGGCCATAAAACATATTTATCAGTAAGGTTTCAATCATATCATCTTTGTGATGAGCGAATGCAATTTTATTGCACCCATATTTTTCGGCGGCTTCAAAAATATGTTTTCGTCTAATCCTGGAACATAAAAAGCATGGATTCTTTCTGTTCTTTATACTATGTGCCAACGGTCCTATATCCGTCTTTTCCAGGTAGTATTCGCACCCTTTACTTTCAAGAAAATTATCGAGCACCGTGAGTCCTTCATGTTGAGGATCAAAACCCAGATCAACGTGAAAAGCCACACTTTCAAATTCCGGCAGATATAACATGGGACTTAGCAATAAATCGAGAAGAACGTCACTGTCAAGACCGCCCGAAACGCAAATCAACACTCTGTCATTCTTTTTTATCATACTATATTCAGAAGCTGCAATTTCCAGCCACTTCTTCAGATGCAGGTATAACTTCGTCTTTTTCATCTATTTAATTCTTATCCTCCTTACAGTTCACGTTTTTACATGAATGACCACCGGGATTGAGAAGGATTTTTAAGGAGATCAGAGATATTCCCATATGAGGAACATAATTTGTCAATTATAAATGATTGTAAATATTATATAAAAAAACAATTTTTTACTCAACCCAACCCTGATTTTCCATTTATTTTTCAAAAACTGCTTGACATCCCTTGTTTTTGCAATAGAATAGAATTGCTTTTTTGTTTTTTTAAACTCAACCGGTCATTTAATGATAGCTTCAGTGCTATTCGTTCTTTTAAGTTAGTGTAAGTTTTATCTTTTTTCGCAAAAGCCACATTCAAGATAAATGAAATACTTTCAGTATTTGATTAAACCTGTTACTTGAGATTTTTTGCGAGTACTCCTAGATTGTCGTTTTAATGCAAGATTCTCCAGAAAGTTAGAATTGGGTTCTCGATGTTCCAAAAGAAGTGGTTCTCTTATTGGGGCAGAACGTTGCCGGAACCTCAAAAGGGCTGATTAACAGAGGTTGCTGTTGTGAGGATCGAAACTCCGTTCCTCATCCATATCCTGTTTAACCGCACGGGGAGTCTCATCAAATGATGCCTTTTTTACTAAACACCTCTGAATCTATGTACAAGGTCAGAGTGGTTGCTGTCAAAGATCAATCTCAAATAATATTTAAAAAATTGCAAGAACTTGGGGTTCTGCATGTAGAGGAATCATCAGAGTTAACTCCCCTTGATCGTGAAAAAATAGAGGCAGAAAAAAATAAAATTACAAAAGCCTTGAATATCTTCGATGATATTCTGTCAAATCTTTCCGCCCCTCAGACAGTTTTAATTACAAAAGATATACTGGGCAAAAGTATTGACGATGTAATATCAGAAACGCAAAGGATTTATCAATCTATATCTTCCCTCACTGTCAAATATGATCATATAAAAAAAGAATATGATGATCTTCAAAGAATGGGATCATTTCTTGATGCCCTTGCAAAAATAATCAACCTTCCCCTGAAAGATTTGCAATACTCGGGAAACTACATCTTTTCCAATGTAGTACTCGCTTCAGAGGAGAGTCAAAAAGTTTTTCAAGAAAGAGCAGGACATCTTTTATTCAAATATGTTGTTGCTCCCGCAGGCGAAGCTGCGGTTTCTTTTTTTATGGTGGCCGCATCGGAGCATAAAAAAGAGATCGAAACTTTAATAAAGGATCTGGGACTCACAATTTTAAAAATTCCTGTGAGTGATATGCTTCTTGCCGAATTTATTAATCAGAATGATCAAATCCTGAGACAGCATCGTAGTGAAATGGAAATCCTGAAAAAGGAAATTCAGAAGAAAATACAGGAGGATATTGAAACAATCGCACTCTTTAGAGAGGCACTTTCTACCGAATTTGAAAGATTTTCGGTTCTCCAACAGGCCAGCGAAGCACGGTATGTAACTCTTATTGAAGGCTGGATACCGGAGAAGGATCTGCAGTTCGTTACTGACGGTTTAAATGAGGCAGCTGCATATGCATATATTGAGAGTAAAAAGCCTTCAATAACAGATGAACCACCCACAAAACTTAAAAATCCAACAGGAATTAAGCCGTTCGAAGTGATTGTTAAACTCTTCAGTCTTCCCAAATACGGTGATTGGGATCCTACTCCCAGCGTTGCCTATTTCTTTGCTTTCTTTTTCGGACTCATGCTCAATGACATGGTTTACGCTGCCGGTCTTCTGCTTATTGCGAGATTTTTTCTTGATAAACTGGTTGAAGATCCGGATTCCGAAGGAACTCAGCTTTTCAGAAAAGTTCTGTACATAAGTGGTTCCGCGGCTCTTGTACTCGGAATCATTTCAGGAACATATCTCGGCGATTTTTTTCAGATGTTTTTCGGCATTGAACTAAAGTCGGTCGCTCTTTTTGAGGCAGTTCAACAGCAACTCGCTGATCCGATTTCCTTCATAGTACTTGCCCTGATAATCGGCCTCATTCATTTGAATATCGCCCATATTTTAGGCATGCTGAAAGGCGTGAAAGAAAAAGATTGGGGAATTGTAATCAGTAAAATAGGTCTTTTCCTGGTGCAAATATTCGGGATTCCATTTATTTTTAAAGCCATGCTCAATATTTCGATATTCCCCCTCTCCAATGCGATGTATTCGTTATTCATGTATCCCATGTTTCTGGGCCTGATACTGATAATTGCGGGAGCATTTATTCAAATGGGTGCCCTGGGGGCTGTTTTCTGGATCTTTGATTTGACTGGCATCCTGGGTGATGTCATGTCGTACTCGCGTCTCGCCGGTGTGGGACTCGCAACATTTTACCTTGCTTCATCTTTTAATCTATTGTCCGATTGGGTTGCAAGTACGGTCAAGGCGATAATCCCGGGAATGGCAGGCGCAGTATTTGCGTTTATTATAGGAGTTCTTCTGCTCTTACTATTTCATGTATTCAATCTCTTCCTTAGCAGTTTAGCTGCATTTATTCACTCTTTAAGACTCTGCTTCGTTGAATTTCTCCTTAAATTTTACGAGGGCGGAGGTCGGGAATATTCACCATTTCATTTGAAAGTTCGTAAAGAGATAACGGTAGGCAAAAAATCTTAAAGGAGAGGTAAATATGACTTCGATTCAAGCTTTGGCTACTTTTGGTGGGGCTATGGCACTGGCGGGAGGCCTTGCGGGATCTGCAATCGGTATTGCCAATGCAGCATCGTCGGGGGTTGCGACTTTATCTGAAGATTCCGGTCAATTAAGAAATGTAATCGTTCTGGCTTCACTCCCAATGACCCAGAGTTTTTATGGACTGATCATTCTCATTATTATCTTGACCGTAGTGCTTCCGCAACTTGCTGCGGCAGGTATAGGCGCTGGTATTGCGGTTCTTGGCATAGGAATTATGGCCGGTTTCGCCGAGCTGGCTTCGGCTATTTTTCAAGGTGCAGTCTGTGCCTCAGGTATCGCACTACTGCCAAAGACAAGGGGGAGGATACTTACTGCTTCGATGATGCTTGCAGTCTTTGTGGAACTCATAGGAGTACTGGGACTCGTTTTCACAATCATGGCATTGAGCATACTTGAGCTAATGTAAAAGCAAAGGTGAAGTGCATGGAAACCGATGATATCAGAAATGCAATCCTCAAAAAAGCAAAGGGAGAAGCTGATCAAATCATTGCAGAAGCGGAAAGTAAAATCCACGCAATGATAAGCCAGGCAAAAGAACAAAAAAGACAGCTTTTTGAAGAAGAAAAAAAGAAGAAGTTGGAAAATGCCCAGAGGGAATCCGCAAGAATATTAGCTCAGGCGGCTCTGCAAGAAAGACAGACTATATTACGGGAAAAAGATTCGATACTTCGTGAGATTCTGAATGAGGTGAGGAACAAGCTTGCGGCCAGTCAGATGGATAATGGAAATATTGAATTATTATTGAAAGAAACACTTCTTGCATTTGAAACGAAAGATAAAATCAGAGTTCTTGTTGCCCCGAAAGACCTTGAATCTGTCCAAAGCTTTATCGCGCAAGATGCGACTTTTAAAGAACAGATAGTTGAAGTAAAGGAAAAAAGTATATTAGGAGGCGTAATGGCAGAAACGCTGGATGGGATGATAAGCATCGATAATACATTTGATATGAGGCTCGATATGCTGATTCCCAAAATTATGCCGGAAATTGGAAAAACTCTATTCGGGAGTTGATGAACATTGAACCTGATCAATACACGATATTCATTTATGTCAGCCTATTTAAAAGGTGAGGAAGCCCGAAGTGTGACGGCAGAGCATATTGATGCCGTTCTTCAAAGGTCGGCTTCATTCAAAGATGCCATAGAAAGCATCAAATCGACCGATATCGGAGAATATCTCTGGGAGCAGCAGGTAAGTGAAATCGGCGGTATTGATGAGCTTTTATGGAATTATCTTAGATTCTGCATTGAAAGAATTGAGAAGTTTCGACTTCCGAAAGATCTCGCCATTTTGATAGAAACATACAATGAAAAATTTGACATATTGAATTTAAAAATTGCGTTGAGAAATATAGTCTCAGATGATTCTGCAAAGATGGCACAAATAGGAAAGCTGTACAAAGACAATGTTCTTGATGAGCTGATGAAAGCTGAAAATATACAAGACATTTCAAATATACTCTCGAAGTCACCATTAGTTGAATATACATATTTATTGAATAATATAAAAGAAATAGATCATCGTTCAATCATAGAAGGTGAAAATGGACTGGATAACTTATATAATTTTTTTCTTCTCAAAAAGATGTCTTTAATGGATGAAGGGGATCTACTGGTTAAAGCATTTGGCATTATTCTTGACATTGAAAACTTAAAGCTGGTTTTCCGTTCCAATCTTACTGAAAGTGCAAGTCCTTTTTTCGGCTCTTTTTGGTCGGGCGGACATATGTTGCAGGAACAAGCTATCAATGAGTTTCTTTCTCTCAAGCCGACTGATATCATGAGCAGACTTGAACATACAGAATATTATTTGATGGCTGAAGATATTGTAAAGGCATACGAAAAAGAAAGAATAATCTCGGTTGTAGATCGGACAGCCGACAAGCATAAAATAAGGCTTTTGAAAGAACTACTTTCTCCCAGAACTTTATCTCCCTGCAATCTGTTCTGGTACTTTTTCGTCAAAGAATTGGAAATTAAAAATGTAAGGCTGATCCTTAAAACTTTAGCGGACGGATTGCCTCCGGCAGTCATCCGGGAATACGCGGTGGCTCTGTAATGATACATATGCAAGGCTTGGATATCGCAATAGTAGGAAATAAAGACCAGACATCGCTCATGCGAATGGCGGGAATTAGTAAATATCGGCATATTGTAGAAGGAGAAGATTTGCCGGAAAATATACGAAAAAGTGTAAATGAATTTCTTGACGATGCGGCAATTGGCATCATCCTGATTCCGGAGGACTGGACACATTATATTTCAGATATCATTGAAAAGGTAAGAAAAGACAAACGAATTTCAACAGTTATCGTCGAAATTCCGCCTGATTTTTCGGCTGAGCGCCTCGACGTAAAAGCTTATTACAAAGCATATACGAAAAAATTAATAGGCTTTAATGTAGAGATATGACTGACTGGCAGCTAATGGTAAAACTGATTTACTTCTTAAATATAAACCAAAAGTAATAATGTAAAGCGAGGCACTACTTATGGGGAAAATCTGGAGAATTTCAGGACCTGTGGTTATTGCTGAAGATATGAGGGGTTCACAAGTATATGAAGTCGTCGATGTCGGAGAAGCGCGGCTTTCAGGGGAAATTATCGGTCTCGAAGGGGACAAGGCCGTAATTCAGGTCTATGAAGACACTGTGGGACTGCGGGTAGGCGAGCCGGTTGCCGGCACCGGCGAAATCCTGATGGTAGAGCTGGGACCTGGAATGGTAGGAAATATCTATGACGGGGTTCAAAGGTCCTTAGTCACAATGAAAGAAGATATAGGAGATTTTTTAATCAGAGGAACCCGCACGGCGGCACTGGATAGAGAAAAAAAATGGCCTTTCACCCCATCTGTGAAAGCGGGTGATAAGGTGTACGAAGGCGATATTATAGGGACTGTTCCTGAGACGGGACTGATTGACCATAAAATAATGGTTCCAATCGGCATGGAAGGTATTATAAGTGAAATTTATGATGGAGATTTTACTATAAAAGAACCTGTTGCCATTATTGAAAATAATGGTAAGCGCATTGAAATTCCAATGATGCAGCAATGGCCGGCCCGAAAACCTAGAGTTTATAAACGTAGGTTCGATCCGGTCGATCTTTTGGTAACCGGTACAAGAATTATTGATTATCTATTCCCCCTCGCTTTAGGAGGTAAAGCTGCTATTCCGGGAGGATTCGGTACCGGAAAAACAGTTAATCTCCAACAAATGGCTCGATGGTCCCAGACCCACCTTAATATTTATGTCGGCTGCGGTGAACGAGGCAATGAAATGGCGGACGTACTCCACAGCTTCAAGCAGCTGAAAGATCCCGTGACTGGCAGGCTTCTCCAGGAAAAAGAGATATTTATTGCCAATACATCGAATATGCCTGTTGTCGCAAGAGAGATAAGCATTTTCATAGGGATTACTATGGCAGAATATTTCAGAGATATGGGCTATGATGTTCTGCTTGTAGCAGATTCTACATCAAGATGGGCAGAGGCAATGAGAGAAATCGGTGCCAGATTGGAAGAGACTCCGGGTGAAGAAGGCTTTCCCACTTATCTCGGTTCTAGACTATCAACTTTTTATGAACGCTCAGGCAGAGTCGAGTGCATCGGAAATCCTTCAAGAATGGGATCGGCTACAGTCATAGGGTCGGTAAGTCCTCCAGGCGCCGATTTCAGTGAACCGGTCACTCAGGCTACTCTCAGAATCATCGACGCTCTCTACTCACTTGATGTGGCTTTAGCAAATAAAAGGCATTTCCCTACAATCAACTGGCTACAAAGCTATAGTCTTTATGCTGATTCGGTCGATAAATGGTGGAATAAAATCAGTGATGATTATTCTTCAATAAGAAATGAAGCATTGACACTCTTGCAAAAAGAGGCTGAATTGGAAGAAATTGTTCGGCTTGTAGGTCCGGAAGCTTTGCCGGAAGACGACAAACTGCTCCTTTTGGCAGCCCGAATAATCAGAGAAGATTACCTCATGCAAAGCGCCTATCATCCCGTTGATACCTATACAGACCCGGAAAGAAACCATAAAATGCTCACCACGATAATGAAATTTTACCACATGGGTAAAGAATTGGCAGAATCGGGAATGCTGGTAAGTGAGATTAATTCTCTTAAAGTCCTCCAAAAAATATCCAGAATGAAAGACATACCGAATGAAGAATTTGACCAATATGTAAGCGAATTGTGGACAGAGATAGATAAAAGCACCTTGTATCAGGAAGGAGGGATGTGATGGAGGCATTACAACTCTTTACTCGGCAAACAAAAGCTATTGCTGTTGCGCGCAGATCGCTTCTCGTGATCGAAAGCATCCCGGGAATACGATACAACGAAATCGTAGACGTCGAACTGGGTACGGGCGAAGTTAGAACAGGTCAGGTTATTGAGGTCGGAAAGTTGACTACCGTTGTTCAGGTTTTTGGAGGGGTCAGCGAAGTAGACCTATTGAATAGTAAGGTGCGCTATAAAGGCGAAACACTGAAGCTTCCTGTATCTCCGGATATTCTGGGGAGAATATTTGATGGGAGCGGCAATCCAATAGACGGAGGCCCTTCTATCGTATCTGATGATTATCTTGATATTAACGGTATTCCCGCGAATCCAGCATCGCGAATGCCCCCGGCTGAGTTCATCGAAACTGGGATTTCAGCGATAGATGGCCTTAATGTGCTTGTAAGAGGTCAGAAACTTCCGATATTCAGTGGCTCAGGTCTTCCCCATAATAAAATAGCCGCCCAAATCCTCCGTCAGGCATCATTAAAAGGCAAGTCGGAAGAATTTGCAATCGTGTTTGGCGCAGTGGGAGTCAGCTATGATGACGCCTCATATTTTATTTCCAATCTTGAGGAAACAGGTGCTCTCAGCAGAGCAGTCGGATTTATCAACACCGCATCATCACCGGTTATCGAAAGGCTCTCAACTCCAAGACTTGCCCTTACCGCAGCCGAATACCTCGCCTGGGAACTTAATATGCATGTTTTGGTGATCCTTACGGATATTACAAACTATTGCGATGCTCTTAGAGAACTTGCGGCAATGCGGGGAGAAATACCCAGCAGGAGAGGGTACCCCGGGTACATGTATACGGATCTTGCATCCTTATATGAAAGGGCAGGGAGAATATCAGGAAGAGAAGGATCGGTGACTATTCTACCCATTTTAACCATGCCGGATGATGATATTACACACCCTATTCCTGATCTTACAGGATATATTACCGAGGGTCAGATTGTTCTCTCGAGGGCTCTTGAGCGAAAGCGAATATATCCTCCGATCGATGTTTTCTTGTCTCTTTCAAGAATGATGAAAGAGGGTATCGGAGAAGGCAATACGAGGGAAGACCATAATAATGCTTTCATGCAGTCGTATGCCATGTACGCGGAAGGAAGCTATTTGCGCGAGATATCGACAGTTATAGGTTCGGAAGCCCTGAGTGATCGTGACAAGATTTATCTTGACGCAGCAAATCGTTTCGAACAGGAATTTATTTCTCAGGATGAACAGGAACGGCGTACTGTTGAAGAAACACTCGGAATTGCATGGAAACTTTTTTCAATGCTTCCTATTGAGGATCTTAAATTAATTCAGCGAGAGTATATCAATAAATATCTGCCAAAATAGATATTTTGAAAGGGTAATGGAGGCGCATGGCTACAAAGGTTCAGGTCACGAGACCAACAAAAATGGAACTTGCCCGTCTAAAAAGACGGTTGAAATTGGCGATACGAATTCAAAAGATTGTGAAAGATCGTTTATCGCTTCTGATCATGGAATTTTTACAGACTGTGAGAGAGTGCGCCGTTGTAAGAGAAAAACTCCTTACGGAGTTTTATGAAGCATATAAAGCTTTTTCGATTGCCTCAGGATACCATGGAGAGGTAATCCTTGAGAAAGCTATCGCATTTACAAACATGAACCTGCAAATAACTGCGGGAACCAGAAATGTAGCTGGCGTAAAGCTCCCTATTTTCGAAATTGAAAAAACAGATCCTCATGGGTCGAAGAATAGAAACCTTTCGGATGGTTCTTCGATCCTTGACTACAGTATTGAGCGTTCTCAAAAGTGTCTGGAAACTATCATACAGCTCACTGAACTCCAAACGTCGCTTGAGTTGCTGGGAGCGGAAATCAATAAAGTGAAGCGAACCAATAATGCCCTGGAATACATTGTTATCCCTTCTCTTGATGAAACAATACGGTATCTTAATATGAAGTTTGAAGAGCGGGACCGGGAAGAAACGGCACGTCTCAAATATGTCAAACGTCTTCTGGAGCAAAAGGAGGCATATGCCTATTGATGATAAAAAAATTACAGATACTCATATAAGCGTCTATCTTGAAAATGAGTTTAAGGCTATTAATGCACACATTCCGCGCAACAGAAAAACTTTAACCCAACTTTTACAAGAAACGCGTCCGCAGATAGATCTAAGTGACGGAAGTACACATTTTTTCAGAAAAAAAGAGTTGGAATACATAGCTGAAATAATAAACGAAGAGGAACGGAATTTTTTGATGCTGCCCATGCTGATGGAAGTATCCTCTGAAATGAGCGATATAAAAGTAAGATCCTCCCGAGGCATAGAAGCGAAGATTCTGTCAAAGGTTCTCGATATGGATGTTGCATACGACCAAAAAAATGTTACAGTATATAGAAGGCAGTTAGGACAGATAAGAAAAATTTTGGCTACATCAACGCAGTATGTTTTTACTCCATGATAGTATTTGAAAGGACCCAATCATGAAAGTATTCGCAGATAAGCTTATAGACATAACGGAACGTCACAAAGAAGATATTGCTAAAGAGTGGTCAAGAGCTGTGCGTGCGAACCCGCGCACTCCCTGGTTTCATAATGTGGACGAAAAACGCTGCATAGAACATGCCTTGAATTTTTATACAAATCTCAGAAGGATTTATTTCAGTGAAAAACCGTACACGGAGGTTCGTGAATATTTTGCCGGCTATGCGGAAGAAAGTTTTAACGAAAAAATACCGTTACACGAAACGGTGTATGCAATGATAATGATGAGGCGCCATATGTGGCTTTATGCAGATTTTCAGGCGCCCTTTCTCACCGCAATCGACCATCATCAGGCTGTAGAAACGATCAATAAAACAATCCGTATTTTTGATCATGGCATATATCTGGTTATTCGAAAATATGATGAGCTAAGAAAGAAATAAAGGAGCGTGTTATGTCGGCTGATGCATATACCAGCATTAAAGACATTGAGGCGGAAGCTGAGAAAATAATAGCGGAAGCTAATACTGTCGCCAAAAAAAGGCTGGAGGAAGGGCGCCAACAGGCAAAGGAAATTTTATCTTCTGAATTGCCGATGGATGAAGTCAGAAACTCGGAAAAAATCATCATAAATTCGGCAGAAGAAGAATCCAAAAAGAAAGTTGAAGAAGCAAAACGGAGAGCTGCCAAAATAAAAAGAAACTCTGCAAGTAAGGTGAGTGAGGTAGTTGACATGATTATTGCTCATACAAAGGGAATTCACTGAGATCTTATTCACGAGCTTATTTTCCTTTATATCCGGGATTTTCAATCCCCGATACTGATTTTTTCTTTCTTTCGAAAAGCTTTGCATATTATCTTCTTATCATCATTTAAGGTAGCTTTAAAAAAATTCCCACTGCCACTGCTGTCTTGAAAAAAAGGAGAAACCGTTATATGAGACCGGTGGGCCGGGAAATTAAAATATGGAGAATAAAATGACTGAAATAATAGATGTGTATGCACGGGAAATCCTTGATTCGAGGGGAAATCCCACGGTCGAAGTTGAAGTTACTTTGAGCTCCGATACAATGGGCAGAGCTTCTGTCCCATCAGGCGCATCTACGGGCGAACATGAGATGCTTGAGCTCAGAGATAAAGATCCTGCCAGGTATATGGGTAAGGGTGTAAATAAGGCTATCGAAAATGTCATTGAGAAAATAGGCCCGGCTATCATCGGATTGGATGCCCTTCAGCAAAGACAGATTGATTATACGATGATACACTTAGATGGAACTCCGGATAAGAGTGCTCTTGGAGCTAATGCGATCCTGGGCGTGTCCCTGGCCTGTGCAAGAGCTGCTTCTGAATCGATAGGACTGCCTCTTTACAGATATCTTGGAGGAGTGGGTTCAAAAGACATACCGGTTCCAATGATGAATATTTTGAATGGAGGGCAGCACGCCGACAATAATGTGGATATTCAGGAGTTCATGATAATGCCTGTAGGAGCCCCTTCTTTCAGGGAAGCGCTCAGAATGGGAAGCGAAACCTTTCACAATTTAAAATCCGTCCTCAGCAGTCGGGGGTACAATACGGCAGTGGGTGATGAAGGTGGTTTTGCCCCTAATCTCAGATCGAACGAAGAAGCGCTTGAAGTTATAATAGAAGCGATAGAAAAGGGGGGCTACAGACCTGGAGAAGAAATTTGTATCGCTCTTGACGCTGCGGCAAGTTCATTTTATCGTAATGGAATTTATTTTTTATCAGCTGAACAAAACCCGGAAAAAACCGCAGAAGAAATGATTTCTTTTTATGCGAGTCTGATAAATGCCTATCCGATCATTTCAATTGAGGACGGCCTTGCTGAAAATGATTGGAACAATTGGAAACTCCTGACACAAAAATTGGGATCAAAGATTCAAATAGTTGGTGATGATCTTTTCGTGACAAACAAGGATCGCTTGAAGAAAGGAATCTCTCTTGGCGTAGGCAACTCGATTCTTATTAAACTCAATCAAATAGGAACTCTCACGGAGACGATCGAAACCATTGAATGTGCGAAAGAAGCAGGGTATACAACTATTGTATCTCACCGGTCCGGAGAAACGGAAGATGCATTCATGGCAGATGTTGCCGTCGCCATGAATTGCGGTCAAATAAAGAGCGGATCCGCTTCTCGGAGTGAAAGGCTCGCCAAATACAACCAGCTTTTAAGAATTGAGGAAGATCTTGGCAATGCAAGCGTCTATCGAGGGAAAAATGCGTTTTACAGTATAGCAAAATAACGATGTATAGAAGCTTTCGGAAGGGTTACCTGTTCTCAATGTAAGGCAATAAACTTAAAAAGAGTGCGCCTCATCTGTTCCATCTGATTTTTTTGCCCCGTAAGGGAAAAATGTTTCTCATTCTTCTTGCGGTCGGCGTCACTACTGGAATTGCTAATGGCAATAATTCCTGAATCTTGCAAATAACGAAGAGCCCCTTTGTAATTAGGTTGCGAGAGAGCTTCGCTTCTGGATATCTCACCTTTTTTATACATTTTTATGCCGGTCTTATGTATTTTTCTGATAAGGTCACGCTCAGGCCGGGATTTATTTTTTAAATACATAATCCCTCGAATTGTTATCCAATACGATTCAATGTAATTTTGAATAAGACCTGAATAATATTTAAGATTCAGCATCCCTCTCCCCTTTATCTCTAATGACGTAATATCGCCATTTTTCTCATAATAAGAAATTAATCCTCTTTCTCTCATAAATAAGAGCGTCTTTCGGATTTCTTCCGCATCATCAACATCATCATCGAATATGAATTCGTTCCAGAAAAGCGTCTTAAAAAATCTATAATCGTCAAAGATCCTGGATAGAGGCATGCTGTTCTGGTCGCGAGAAAGAATAGATGTTGAAACAAATGCGATAGGCATAAAATAGTGTAGGATATTGTTTTTGTAATATTCGAGGTTGAGTCTTTTTTCCTCTTCAACCGAATATATAATCTCTGCCGATTCTTCTTCCTCTTCTGCATCAAATCCCATTTTCGATATGTACCCTGACGACTCGAAAATTGTCAGAACTTCCAAAATCGATCTTTCCATTTGAGCAAAAGTGGACGATAATCTGATTTTCTTATAGGCAAGATACACAGTAAATTCATTGAGTACAGCGATAAGATCATCCTGTGAAATTCCTCTTCGATAATGGCCGAGAAGCCCTGATGCGACCAATGCAAAAGGCGTAACTACCGATACGTCATTTATTCTCCGTGCAATTTCATACCCCATTTTCCGATAGAGACTTTGTCTTTCAGAAACCGTTCTTTCTTCAATTGGTGTACCGCAATTTGCCAGATATTCCTCAACCTCTATAGGTTCGCCTACATTCAAATAGACCCGGCCATATCTTTTTTTCAGAATACTGCCTGTTTTCATCAATGACGATGTTTTTTCCTTCTGCTTCTTTTTCCCGCCCAATTCTTGAAGATAAGATTTCTCCTCTATAACTCTGTCATAGCCTATATACACCGGAATGATTGCAAGATTCTTACATGCACCCTCCCTGTAAGCCTGAATCACCATGGAAAGTAGTCCATACCTTGGCATTACCATTTTTCCCGTCCTGCTTCTGCCTCCCTCTATAAAGAACTCAATAGGCAGACCTTCTCTTATGAGAACCTCAATATATTTAGCAAATACGGTACCGTAAAGCATATTTCCTACAAAGCTGCGTCTAAGGAAAAAAGCTCCGGATCTTCGAAAAATGTGTCCCAAGGGCCAGATGAGCAGATTTGTCCCGGCGGCAATGAAAGGTAACTGAATATTGTTATAATAAAAAATGTAATGAATAAGGAGATAGTCGATATGGCTCCTGTGACAAGGGACTACCACAAACGGCATCCTCTTTGAAATCTCACGTATTTTAGCCAAACCTTCTTTATCGATAATGATACCATCATAAATATTGTTCCAAACCCAGGTAAGAAGCCTGTCAAGAAACCCGATGTAGCTGTCTCTGTAATCGGCTGCAATTTCATAAAGATATTTACTTGCCTCCCTGACTACTTCCTGATAATCCTTTCCTTCCTCGACAGCATACTGAGTCATAAAATCAACTAATCCTGAATCCCTGAGGACAGTCCCCATAATCTCTTCCCGTGATTTCAGGAGCGGACCAACAATAGATCTTTTTTCCCTATCGATTCGCTCTATGATTTCCCGTCTGAGCAAATAGGAAACAGTATTGGATGACTTGTTTGCGTTTTCTTTTAGAAACTCTTTTAAATTAATCGGCGTGCAGGATATCACAAAGGCTTTTTTTGAATTCCGGAAAAAAGAAACGGTGCGTCGAATCATGCCCGGATTTTCTGCTTCTCCAAACAAAAGTTCCAAAATATTTTTTTTCTTTTTCTCCCGCCTCCTTCCATAAGAAACAAGCTGCGGAACAAGAAAAACAGGGCCATCCATTTCACGCTGAGCATCTATAAGCTGAAGCAGAGGATCTTTAGGATAGCGGCTTCCGATATGTGCGGATCCTCTGACATAGATAATGCTGCTTTCATTTTTTTTCGTCAGCTTTTTCAAATATTCTGTTTTATAGGGGTTGTATAAAAAGCAGGAAAGCATTGTCTTCGCAGCAGCCGTTAAAGGCTGCCAGAGAATCATATTGATCCCGTGACAATATTCGGGGCCTCTGAGTCCCTTTCGCTGAGTTAAATTTTTTAAGATGAGACAATTAAGCTGGCTTTTGTTTTTAAGGGTATATACAATCGTTCCCCTTTTCGACAAATCCTTCAGCAGATTCGTATCTTCATCGGATAACCCGACTCGTGACAAGAATTTCCCCAGAAACCAGAAAAAAGGTATTTTTTTCTGGTCGTAAATATCGCCATTGTAATATTCACCAATTTTTGAAATCCATGAATGGGCAATCGATTTTAATGACATGTCTTTCCGCGATTGTATTTTTCAATTTACAGCTTTCGGTTATAGCCCTTCAGTGCAAAATCGAATAGATATTCAAATTGTTTATTCATGGTTTATGACACAATATTGAGGAAAGCGCCTGCTCATGTACTTTTTTATATACGGCTCTATTTCATCAGTTCTTGTAAAATTCATAACTTGAGCAAGCAGTTCCTTTGCCTCTTTGAGAGTCGACTCCCTGATTATCCTCTTGACTCGAGGAATTGCAAGGGGAGTCATGCTTAATCCGTCAAGCTCCAAGCCTAGCAGTATCATTGTACAAAAAGGATCTCCAGCCATTTCTCCACACATGGCCACTTTTATACCAGCTCTGTGACCAGCATCAATAACCTGCTTTATAAGCCTTAATACCGCGGGATGGCAAGGCCGATAGAGATATGCCACATGTTCATTCACGCGGTCAATAGCAAGAGCATATTGAATAAGGTCATTTGTCCCTATACTGAAAAAGTCAACTTCCCGAGCCAACGCATCCGCCATCATTACTGCAGAGGGAACTTCTATCATAATTCCAAGCTTTATTTGTTGGTTTATCGGAATTCTTTCGGAAATAAGCTGTTGCTTAACCTCATGAATAATTTTCTTTACCTCTTTGATCTCTTCAACGCCTGAGATCATGGGAATCATAATTCCCGTATTCCCGTAAGCGCTTGCACGTAAAATAGCTCTCAGCTGAATAATAAAAGACTGCCTTTCTCGAAGGCAATATCTCACTGCTCTGAGCCCCATCGCCGGATTCATTTCTTCTGCAAGGCGCGGATCGGAAATAAATTTGTCCCCTCCGAGATCAAACGTTCGGATCGTCGCCCATTTAATTTGGTCTCCTTCTATTACTGATTTGTATTGCAAAAAATGCTCTTCTTCAGTAGGAAGCCTCTCCTTATTCACATAGAGAAATTCTGTGCGAAAGAGACCCACGCCATTTGCTCCGTGAAGTACCGCTGAAGGGATTTCTTCTATAAATTCAATATTTGCTCCAACACCGATGCTATAGTTATCTTTAGTGACAGCCGGAAGAAACGCATCGCTCAACAAATCCTCCTCCATGGCGAGGTGGTGGCGTTTTTTATCCTCATACCTTTTCAGTGTTTCCTGATCTGGATTGACAATAACGACTCCGGAGGTTCCATCCATTACAATGATGTCATCTGTTCTCACTTCACTCGTGATCGTTTCCAAACCGACAACGGCAGGGATACCAAGTGAGCGGGCTACAATAGTTGTGTGCGATGTTTTTCCTCCTATGTCGGTGGCAAATCCCAGGACTTTTTCAACCTTCATCTGGATTGTGTCTGCAGGAGAAAGATCTCTGGCAACAATGATAGTTTCCTCTTCGATATCTGATATTTTATCGTATTTGATACCTGAAAGATGCCGGAAGATACGCTGTACCACATCCTCAATATCTCTTATCCGCTCTTTAAGATAGGGATCCTCAATTTTTTTAAAGATTTCTTGATATCTTGAAACAGTCTTTTCGAGCGCCCATTGTGCGTTAATTCCTTCATTCTCTATATGAGCGATCGTGTTTCGTATAAACCCTTCATCCTTGAGTATCATAATATGGGCATCTATTATAAGCGGACCAATTCCTTCAGGATCGTTCAACTTATCTTTTATATCCGCCAGCTCTTTGATAGAACTTTCAAGAGCAGAACTGAATTTTATGATCTCCTCACGTATAAGCGCCTTGTCACTGAGTTTATGGCGGGAGATTCTGGCTATACGATGAGTTATTACATAAACGCTGCCGCTCACAATACCTGGTGAAACACCTATCCCCTTTAAAACTATTGTTCTTTTTGCAAAGTGCGCAGTCAACTAATTTTCTCCAAACTTATTGTCTATCAATACTTCGAAAGCTTTCATGACATCTTCAGCATCGTTACCTTCTGCCGTAATTGTTATAGATCCGCCTTTCGGGCAGGCTAAAGTTAATATCCCAAGGATACTCTTTCCATCAACAATTCGTCCATCTTTTTCAAAAGTAACGTTCGCCCTAAATCTATTTGAAACATTCACCATGAGCACGGCCGCCCTTGCATGAAGTCCTAATTCATTTTTTAGTATGAAAGTTCTTATAATTTTCATTTATCACGGTGCTATGACAAAAGATAAAATCGAGATGCCATAAAGAATAACAATCGGCGATACTCTTCGAGCCATCAAAAACAGTGAAATAAAAATAACTGCAAAAACTGCCGGACCTTCTATTACATCGGAGAACATCGTATTAAAAGGCTGCCAAAAGAAAAAAGATGATCCGGCCAGTAGAGCGAGGAAAAAAAGAGATACTCCTCTAATTTTTCTCGCCGCCTCGGGCAGCTTCAGTTTTTTCAGGAAATCGAGAGCGCCTGTGCCATAGCGAAAAGCCTCAATAAACCCGGTTCCTCTGATCCAAAAATGTACGGCATTAAATATTATTAAAAAAAGAATCGGAGCAATGGCAAACCCTGCAAAAGCAGAACTCACACCGATAATTGCCGAAGCTGGTCTGAGCGAGCCCCAGAAAAAAGGATCTCCCAAGGCTGCATATGGTCCCATCAATGCCTGTTTCTGTCGCATGATTTCCTCATACTGATGTGAAGATTTCGCTTCCAGATGTGCGACCGAACCAACGATTATACTTGCCATATAAGGATGAGTGCTGAATGTATCGACATGCCTCTGTAATATTTTCTGTTTCTTGCATGCGAAAAGGTTGGCGATAGGCGCCAATGAATATGCAAATCCTATATTTTGCATATTTTGGAAACTCCAGGCGGCATTCATGAGAAGAGATCTTGTAAATATAGAAATACCGATTAAGGATTTTCGATTTTTACCTTCATTATCCTCCATATTCCCTCTTTATTATCTTTACGCAACGACTGAAATAACTAGCATTATTGCTATCCGAAGTCAAATGCTAATCAATGAAATTTTAATTGACAGAAACCCTGAAGTTTGTTAGGTACGTCTCCGTTTGGATGCCAAGGTAAATACAAATCGGGCGCCAGTACAGTGCCCGATTTTTTTTGCCGGATAGTATAAATATTAAAAAGGGGGTGATACCCATGGTTTGTCAAACTGTAAAGGCAGGAGTGGAGTGTGTTTTCATGACTAAAAAGGGCTGTTCCTATAATGGAGGCAGGTGCAATCCCATTATTGAAAAATGCGAAGGCTGCGGCAAAATCGTCGAATTCGAAGGTGAAAAATATTGCATGATGTATCCGGACCCGGCAAGCAAATGGGCTGTAGGCGGATGCTCTGCCGCCACACACGTTAAACATGCCCAAACTGCCAGTATACAAAAAATAAACCCGCTAAAAGCATCAAAAAGAATGGCTAGAAAATAAGCTATTCGTTCAAAAGGTTTCATTTAGAGCCGGTTTGCATACTGTGATGAAGACCGGCTTTTCTGTTTCCTTAGCGCATTAACGCCCTGATCATCCTAAGTTCTTTTTTTATTTCGTCCAGAACCTCTAAATAACCTTCAACCGGAGCCGGAATCTGACTGTTAGTTGATAGCTTCTTTTTAGCACCTGCAATCGTATATTTATCCTTGTACAAGAGGCTTTTGATCTTCATTAATTCCTGAACATCTTTTCTTCTATACAGGCGCTGATATGATTTAGTTCGGATGGGCTTTACAGTTCGGAATTCAGATTCCCAATACCTCACAACATAAGGCTCGACTCCGAGCAGTTTACTCACTTCACCGATGCGGAAATAAGATTTATCGGGAATCAGTTCGCTCATGATACCTGTGACTAAATTTCCGGCTATTCACCGTTTATTCATTCAGTGCATTCCTCAGAACTTGACTCGCTTTGAAGGTTAGAACTTTTCTTTCCGATATTGTAATAGTCTGCCCGGTTTGCGGATTTCGCCCCTTGCGCGCTCTTTTTTCATTGACGACAAAATTTCCGAAGCCAGAAATTTTTATCTTTTCACCTTGGGCAAGATTTTCTTTTATGATATCAAAAACAGACTCAACGATCCTGGCAGAATCTTTTTTTGAAAACCCAAGTTTATTGTAAAGGTTTTGAACTATATCTGCTTTTGTCATTTTTTGCTCCTTGTTATATCGGATTCAGTTGTTCGGCGCCTCGGACTTTGGCTCCTGTTTTTTTCAGGATCTTTTCAACTATCCTGCTATGCACCTCGTACACCTCATTATCGGCCAATGTTTTCGAACCCGACCGATACGTAAACCTCAGGGCCAAGCTTTTCATTTCTTGAGGAATACCCTTCCCTGTATATACATCAAATATGTTAACGTTTTCAAGCAATTCTTCACTATCCTCAAGAGTAATCTTTATTAATTCGTCCGCAGGTACCTTCTTATCAACCAGGAAAGCAACATCTCTTAAGACTGCCGGAAATCTGGGAATTTCCTTAAATTGTTTTCTCTGAATTTCCGAAGCCTTTAGTACTACAGATATATCAAGTTCACAAATGAACACTTTTTGCGTTACATCCATTTTCTCAAGGATCTCGGGATGCACTTCCCCCATTATACCCGCTGCCGGATGTCCATTAATAGATATGATAGACGACTTGCCCGGATGGAAAAAAGCTATATTCGTATTCCTGGTAAAACGATAATTCTCAAACCCGGCAGATCTCAGAAGCGTCTCGAGACATCCTTTCAGGTCATAATAATCAGCAGGTGTTTCTCTAAAGTGCCACTGTTCTTTAAAACGGTCCCCCGTGATAAGAATTCCCAAGTGCTCCTTCTCCAAAGGTAAATCGTCATCAGTTGTGGCATTGAAAATTTTGCCTATTTCGAACAACTTGATATTAGTATTACCTACATTAATATTCTTCCTCATTGTTTCAAGAAGACCGCTTGCAAGACTGGTTCTCATGATGGATGCATCTTCAGTCAGAGGATTTTTTATCTTTACGAGCCGTTCTCCTTCGTCGCTGCCGCTCATTCCAAAAATTGAAGCCGAATCGAATGATGTAAAACTGTAGTTTATAATCTCTGAGTATCCCTGACCATTGAGAATATTTTTAATTTTTTCTTTTAACTGCAACTTTCCGTTATCATGAGCTTTGTGCGGTGTGAGATTGGGCAGGGTAATAGGAATTTTTTCATATCCATTCAGGCGGGCAATTTCCTCTATGAGATCGATTTCCCGGAACAGGTCTCTTCTAAAGGATGGTGGCGTTACTAGAATTTGATTATTTTTCTCGACACAATCCATTTCGAGATCTTCGAGAATTTTATTCATCGTTTTAATATCGATATCGGTGCCGAGTATTTCGTTCACCTTTGCCGGTCTCAAAATTACATCTTTCGCCGATTCAACTTTCTGAGGATATTCATCTATGTACCCCTTGCAAATAGATCCTCCTGAAAAATCGGCAATGAGACTCGCTGCTCTATTGAGAGCTTCTACCACTCCTTCCGGATCAACACCGCGCTCGAAACGAAAAGCGGCATCAGTGCTCATTCCAAGAACTCGAGAGGTCTTTCGTATTGATGAAGGATTAAAGTACGCGCTTTCCAGAAGAACTGTATCTGTATCTTCCCTCACTTCTGAATTCAATCCTCCCATAATCCCGGCAATAGCTACCGGTTTTACGCCATCGCATATCATCAGGGTATCTTTTTTAAGTGTTCTTGGCTTCTCATCGAGAGAAATAAATCCTTCACCTTCTTCTGCACCGCGGACTATGATTTTTCCTTTTTCAAGAAAGCGAAAATCAAAGGCATGTAAGGGCTGCCCGTACTCCATCATAACAAAATTGGTAATATCAACTACATTGTTTATCGCTCTCATTCCGACTGCCTCAAGCCTCATTCTGAGCCATGAAGGAGATTGCTTGATTTGTATATCTTTAATCATCCTTGCCGTATAGCGTGGACAAAGATTTGAATCTAGAATCTCGACAGAAGCAACGCGCTGAATATCTTCATCCGTTTCCTTACAGAAAGAGATTGGATATTTTACTTTCTGGTTCGTCAATGCAGCAATTTCTCGGGCAATTCCAATAATGCTGAGACAATCCGGTCTATTTGGTGTCACCGCGACATCAAAAATTGTATCACCAAGACTTAGCGCTTTTGCCAAATCCACACCAAGAGGGAGATTCCTGTCCAAAATCATTATTCCTGAAGCATCATCTCCAAGGCCGAGCTCTTCCTCGGAACATAACATGCCTTCCGATGCTTCACCTCTGATTTTTGAATGTTTTATCGTATATCCCCCTGGGATAACCGCTCCTACCCTCGCAAGCGGAACTACATCGCCCACATGAATATTGGGCGCTCCGCACACTACTCTATACTCCCGGTCATCTGTTGCAATTTCACAAATGGAGAGCTTGTCAGCATTTGGGTGGGATGAAATCGCCTTTATCCTGGCTGTAATGACACCGGTAAAATCCGGGTGGCTCTCATAAACGGAATCCACCTCTAGCCCCACCATTGTAAGTTTATCCGCAATTTCCGGGGGAGATTCTTTAATATCAATATAATCGGTCAACCATTTTAAACTGACAAGCATCGGTTCCTACATTTTCTCAAAATTGATCCAAAAACCGTAAATCATTCTCGAAGAATAAACGAATGTCCGATATGCCATATTTCAGCATGGTGATTCGTTCAACTCCGAGTCCAAAAGCAAAGCCGGAGACCTCATCCGCATCATAGCCTACATTCCGGAAAACTTCAGGATCAACCATACCTGACCCCAAAATTTCAAGCCAGCCGCTCTGTCCGCAAACCCGGCATCCTTTTCCGCCACAGATTACACATTTGATATCCACTTCGGCGCTCGGTTCAGTAAATGGAAAAAAGCTGGGACGAAATCTTATCTCCGTGTTTTCTCCAAAAATCTTTTGTGCAAAATATCTCAATACGCCTTTAAGATCCCCAAACGTAACTTTTTCATCTACAAGCAGGCCCTCTACCTGGTGAAACATTGGCGTATGTGAAACATCTGAATCCGGCCGGTAAACTTTTCCAGGCGACAGAATTCTTACCGGAGGACGCTGCTTTTCCATAATTCTGATCTGAACCGGCGATGTATGAGTCCTCAAAACAGTTTCTTCTGAAATATAAAACGTATCCTGCATATCGCGTGCGGGATGATCTTTCGGTATATTAAGGGCCTCAAAATTGTAATAGTCAAGCTCCACCTCAGGCCCTTCGACAACGATAAAACCCAGATCGGAAAAAATGGAACAGATCTCTCTCATTACCTGGGAAACAGGATGCCTCCGGCCATAAGGGAAGATTCTTCCCGGCAATGTCACATCTATATATTCCCGGAGAAGTTCTCCTTCTTTATCTTTTTCAGCGATTCGCTCCAGAGCTTTCTCTATCTCCAGAGAAATCAAATTCTTGGTCTCATTGGAAAGTTTTCCAAGGACAGGCCTGTCTTCAGGTGAAACATCCTTGAGTGTCCGCAAAAGGTCCGTGAGCAGTCCTTTCCTTCCAATATATTTGATCCGAATACCAAGGAATTCTTCTTTATTTTTCGCTTTCCGTATTTCAGTGAGAGCTTCTCTTTGAAGTTTCTCAAGGGCTTCTTTCATGCAGTAAATTCACCTTTGGCTATAAGAACAATTTTTTTGAAAGCCCCGGAATCATACACGGCAATATCAGAAAGAATTTTTCTATCCAGGCCAACTCCCGCCTTTTGGATTCCATCCATAAATCTGCTATATGTAATACCGTTCATTCTGGCAGCGGCATTAATTCTTGCGATCCACAATTTCCGAAATTCCCGTTTCCTTGCCTTTCGATCCCGATAGGCAAATTTCATCGCCCGGTTTACAGCTTCAGTCGCTGTCCGGTATAGCCGACTCCTTGCGCCGAAATATCCTTTCGCAAGTTTAAGGATTTTCCGTCTCTTTTTTTTGGCATGGACTCCTCTTTTTACTCTCGCCATTTTATTTCTCCGTTTCGCTGTAAGAATGCTTTGCTATAAAAGATTTACATTCAGAATGACCGGCAGACAACTCTCAAAGGTAAGGGATCAGCTTTTTAATTCCTTCTGAATCCCTCGAATGTAAAATGGTGGATTTTCTTAAATTCCTTTTTCTTTTTCGAGTTTTCTTTGTCAAGATGTGACTGGCATACGCCTTACTTCGTTTAATTTTGCCGGTCCCAGTTATCCCGAACCTTTTAGCCGCCCCTCTATGAGTTTTAATCTTGGGCATTTATTCACCTCTACTTTAATATCTGATATGATCTCGGTAGTTTATACATCATCTCCCGCATAGGAACCATTTGTTATCTTTCTATAACTTTTAATTTATTCTACTTCCTGGGAGATAAAATCATGGTCATTCTTCGACCTTCTATCCTGGGTTCCTGATCGACTACACAAATATCTCCTAGTTTTTCAACGATATCTTGCACCAGTTTACGCCCTAAATCGGCATACACTATTTCTCGCCCTCTAAAAAGAACACTTACTTTTACTTTGTTTCCCTGCTCAAGGAAACGTTGAATGTGGCGAAATTTAACCTGAAGGTCATGAGCTTCCGTTTTGGGTCTCAGGCGGATTTCTTTTATCTGAAAGTTGCTCTGACTCTTTTTTGCCACATGAAGCTTTTTGCTTTGCTGATATTTATATTTGCCGTAATCCATAATACGGCAGACAGGCGGCGAAGAGTTTGGCGCCACTTCTACCAGATCCAGCCCTTCCTGTTCGGCTCTCTCCAATGCATTGGAGATTGGCATTATCCCCAGCTGCTCACCGCTGCCGCTGATCACTCGAACCTGATCAACAGCAATTTCTTCATTAATCCTTAAATTCTTAGCTATGTGTCACCTCCCTGATTGCGATTAATGATAAAAATATGAATTATTCATGCCGTTCACACATCTGTAAAACCAAAGCGGCAAAGTCCTTCACCTGTAATGAATCAATCTTCTTTCCATTTCGCTGGCGAATAGAAACCGTTTCAGATTCAACCTCTCTGTCTCCTATTATCAGCATGAACGGAACTTTTTGCAGCTGCCCTTCGCGAATTTTATAGCCGAGTTTTTCGTTTCGAAAATCACCTTCCGCCCTTACTTCGGCACTAATTAAATCATTCAGTACTTTTTGTCCGTAAGGAATATGTTTTTCCGTTACAGTAAGCACCACTGCCTGAAGGGGAGACAGCCACAATGGAAAGGCGCCTGCGTAATGTTCAATAAGAACACCCATAAAACGTTCTATTGCACCAAGAATCACGCGATGAAGCATAACGGGCCGATGTTTTTCACCATCCGGACCAATATAACTTAAATCAAAACGTTCGGGCAAAGTAAAATCGCACTGAATAGTTGCGCATTGCCACTTCCTTCCCAATGCATCTTTTAGTTTAAAATCTATCTTTGGACCATAAAAGGCACCGTCACCTTCATTGACCTCATATTGCATTTGATTTTCTGCCAGAACTTTCTGAAGGGCCGACGTCGCCAAATTCCAATCCTCATCGGAACCGATCGACTTGGCGGGTCTCGTGCTTAATTCTACTTCATATGTAAATCCAAATACATTCATGGCATCATTTATGAAGTGAATGATACCGCTTATTTCATCATTCAACTGATCGGGAGTGCAGAGAATGTGCGCATCATCCTGAGTGAATTGGCGTGCTCTTAAAAGCCCGTGCAGGACTCCTGTTTTTTCGTGCCGGTGCACCGTGCCGAGCTCAAAATAACGCACTGGTAAATCTCGATAACTTCTTATTCTGGATTTATAAATAAGCATGTGGGAAAGACAGTTCATCGGCTTTATTCCATACGTCTGGTCATCCACTTCAGTGTAGTACATGTTTTCGCGATATTGATCAAAATGACCGGACTTCTTCCACAGATCCCCTTTTAAAATCTGCGGCCCCATAACAATGCCGTAACCTCTTTTCAAGTGCTCCTTCTTTTCCCAGTCTTCAATAATAGTTCTCAAAAGAGCGCCACGAGGGTGAAAAATAATCAATCCAGGACCTGCTTCATCATTTATTTGAAACAAATCCAGTTCCTTCCCAAGCCTCCGATGATCACGTTTTTTTGCCTCTTCGATCAGTGCCATGTGTTCCTTCAGCTCTTTTTCACTGGCAAAACCCGTGCCGTAGATCCTCTGAAGCATGGCATTTTTCTCGTCTCCTCGCCAGTACGCCCCTGCTACATTCAAAAGCTTAAAGGCTTTTATCATTCCCGTAGAAGGGATATGAGGACCACGGCAGAGATCAACGAAACCGCCCTGACTGTAAAGTGTCACCTCCTCAACGTCTTCTGGAAGATCACGTATCAATTCTACTTTATAGCTCTCCCCCTTTTTTTCAAAAAGAGAAACTGCCTCTTCCCGAGACACACTGCTTCTGCTGAAGGAGTGATCGGCAGCAATGATTTCTCTCATTCTGCTTTCAATCTTCTCCAGGTCATCCGGAGTAAAGGTGTTTTGATATTCAAAATCGTAGTAAAACCCGTCTTCGATGGAAGGACCTATCGTCACTTTGACATTGTCAAATAAATCCTGCACAGCCTGAGCCATAACATGAGATATGCTATGCCTCAATATTCCGAGTCCCTCTTTTGATCGGAGAGAAATCGGCATAATCGATGTATCGGAATCGACGATATAGGATAAATCGACCAGACGGCCGTCAACTTGCGCCGCTACTGAAGATTTCAACTTTGATTTATCCCACGCGGCAATGACATCTCGTACTGTTACACCGGCGGGAAAATGAACCGCCATGCCATCGGGCAGTTGAACCTTAATGTCGCTCATTTTTTTTCGAATTCCTTACAAAAAATCATCCTTCTTCCTGAAATGTTTTTTCCGCAACTGCTCTTGAGATCTCTCAATACCCTTTCTGGACAGGAGGCTGCCGGTAAAAGCCTGAGTATCAAAACATTTCAAGCATCTCCGCACTTATATATAATCCTAAATTTATTACTTTGATCATCACAATCTATATTAAAGAAAGGGCATCATCAATAGGATCACTGCTGATGCCCCCTTCTTTTCTCACCAAAATGGTAGGCACGCAGGGATTTGAACCCTGGACCCCCACCGCGTCAAGGTGATGCTCTCCCCCTGAGCTACGTGCCTACAAAAGCCCTAAAGCGACTAATTCCACTAACAACAAAACGCCCCTATGTCAAGAAAATATTAAATTTTAGAAAAAACCTTACTTTCTTTGTCCCGGTATTCAGATAATCTATCGACTCGCGACATTTATATAACAGATACCTTTGTAAATGTAATGGAAGCCTGACGTGATAGTAATGAGAGCCGTAAGCCAAAATAAAAATGCAAGTAATAACAATCCGCTCTCAACCGGAAAGCTTTGGCACACAAGAACTGCGGACACAACTATAAATTGCAGCAACGTAGTAATTTTGCTTACGAGAGAAGGGCTCATTTCAATAGATATTGACATGAAAAAAAATATCAATATGCCGGAAAGAATAATTAAATCCCTGCTGATAACTATCACTGCAAGCCAACTCGGAATAGGTCCCAGAATCGCAAGCGTAATAAAAGATGAGGTAAGCAATGCTTTATCTGCCAATGGATCAAGGTATGTTCCAAGAACAGTTTTTTGATGCAGTTTTCTGGCAAGAAAGCCATCCAGACCATCAGTTATTGCCGCGATTACAAACAGATAAAGAGCCATTTGAAACGATTCCTGCATCAGGGCAATTACGATGACAGGTACTAGAATAATACGCATGAGCGTGAGAATGTTAGGAATACTCATCTGTATCTTTCGCTACTCATCGGGGCCACAACTATATCGAATCGTTTCGGGGTTTGAGCCATTTTCGGAGCTTGAATTTCCGGGAAGGAGGTTTGCTGCTTACTGATTCGGACCCGTCCGGGATAGTTGCAATTGCTTCGGCAACAATATCATGTGCCATCGGTTCGAGTGAAATCAAAGATTTTCCCTCTAGCCTTTTGTTTGTAACTCCAACATGCCTTTTTGTAAACCCAAGTGAAGTACTCCAAAGTGTTTCCCCTGTTTTTGCACTTCTTAATTCGAAACTTGCAGCAACAGAACTTGAACCGTAAACAAGAAACAGAGAGGATTTCCATTTTTGCAGCGTACAAAATAAAACAGCGTCGACATCCAGAGCACTTCCTATCATACGAGCGGAACTTTCTTTATTAACCTGATCTTTTTGTTTAAGAACTATCTGCTCATCTATCAAAGACAGAGGAATCTTTGGATACCCTTTAAAATAGAGGCTTTCAAGAATTTCACGCCTTAAAATTTCAGCTGCTTCCTTATCGCCTGTCTCGTTCTCAAGAGGCATAACTGCGATTAAGCGTATATCCTGCTGCTTAAAATCTTGAACTATTTTATATGGAGTATTAGACGCGCACCCCCAAAAAGTGAGTACAAAGAAACTTAGTAATAGATACCGACTTTTAAACAATTGATCTCACCTGTAAATTTTGAAAGATACCAATCATTTCCCGTACCCGAGGAACGATTTATCTTCTATTTCACTGAATTTCAATTCATCTGATTCAAGACTTTTCCACCTGGCTGTTACGGAAGTGATTTTTAAGTCCGGCCGGACATCAGCCGAACGGTAAATAACAAAAACTGCCGACAGCAAACGCCTAATAAAGATATTTTGTTTCAGAATTATATGAATTCTCTTTGAGGGTATATTTTTTTAATCCTCATTTTTAAGCTTTTCTATTTCTTCTCGTATAACTCGCTCTGCGATGGAAGGAAACATCTCTCTTGCTATCCGCTCAGCCGTTTCAACTATTTTACGTTCGATGTCTTTGTCAACAACGAAACCAGGAATTTGATCGTCATTTTCATCGATGGCATCAACAAGATCTATAACCTTATAATTATTTTCGTAATCATTGCCACCTTGTTGATCAGACGCACTATTGGCATCATTACCGTCTGATTCTTCTCTCTTTTCAAAGTCTTTCGCCCTTTTATCATTATGGCTGCTTTGGTAATTATCGCGATCCATTTTCCCTCTTCCTGTAGTTTGTGTTTTCTATCACACAGACAATGTCTCTTCAAGACTTTTCCATTATCATAATGGCACAAAAGTCCCTGATCGAGTAGGAGCGTAAGCGTACGACCAACTCGTATCGCAAAAGTTTTTTATATTCAGTACGCTGTGCCTGATGAGGCATAAAGATCGTTCTTTGAAAAAATATGAGCAAGGAGATTCAAACGCCGGAAAGACGGCTCTTTGATTACTGCTTTTCTAAGATGATCAAGCCCCGTTCATCCCTGGATGCGGGCTTCCACTGATCGGGAAGCAACTCCCGCAGGCGATTGACCGGATGGCTCATGATCCGCCGAAGCATGTCGTCGAAGTATTCCCAGGGATTGATGTCGCAATCCTTGCAGGATTGCACGAGGCCCATGTACAAAGCCGCCGCCCGGCCGCCCCGTTCGCTGCCTACGAAGAGCCAGTTCTTCCTTCCAAGGGCGATGGGCCGGATGGCATTTTCCGCCAGGTTGTTATCGGGTCTTAACCTTCCGTCTTCCAGATAACGGCAGAGCGCGTTTTTCTGGTTCAGGGCGTAATTGATGGCAGTCCGCAGCGGCTCCGAGGGCGTTGTCTGAGGTTTCAGTTCATCGAGTGTCGCAAAGATTCCCTCAAGCAACGGCGTTGCATGCGCCTGCCGAAAACGGCATCGCTCTTCAGGCTTCATGTCGGCGCAGGGCGTCTCCACTTCATGGTAGAGACGGGCAATGCGGGCAAGGATGTCCGTGGCCTCTTTGGGGCGCGATGAGACCGCCTCGTCGAACTTCCGCCGCGCGTGCGCCCAGCAGCCCACTTCAATGATGCCCTTTTTTCTGAAGAGTTCATCGTAGCCGCTGTAGGCGTCGGCATGGACGTACCCCTCGTAACCATTGAGGAAATGAAGAGGACGCTTCTTGCTGCGATCGAGAGAGAAGTCATAGGCCGTAAGCGGCGGTCCCGTTCCGCCCCGCACGTAGACCCAAAGCCGGGCCTTCTTTACTTTGCCGTTTCCCTTATCCTGCAAGGGAACGGGCGTATCGTCGGTAAAAAGTACGTCGCCTTCAAGAACGGCCCGTTGAAGCGCCGCTTCCAGGGGACTGACGCTCTCGTAGACCTGCATGAGCCAGCTGGTCTGGGTGGCGCGGGGGATGTCCACTCCCTCCCGCTCCAGAATGCCGTTCTGACGGTAGAGCGGCAGATGATCGGCGTATTTGCTGACGATCAGATGAGAAAGCAGCCCCACGTCGGCTTTGCACTTGGCGATGGGATGATCGGGCATGGAGGCGGCGATGACGCCGGCGGAAGATTCCGACGATTCCGGCAGCGCATACTGCGGCCGTTTGTAGACATTGACAATGAGTCTTCCCGGCCGGTATTCCAGCTTCTCCGAAACCTCCACAGAAATAACCTTCAGGGGCTCGCCCGTTTCTGCATCGACCTTCTGTTCCGCAGGCACGTCCAGCAGGATCTCCACCCGTTCGAGGTGCTCCGGAATGGGAACCCGGCCATGATGGCGGGAAGCCTTGCGGGTCTTCTTGAGGTTCTGTGTGGGAGCCGCTTCCGGCGGTTCTTGCGCCGGATTTTGGGCTAATGACTGAAGCACGATGTCGTCGAACATCAACTGGCCGGGATCAATCTTTTCGGACTTGCGGCCGTAGAGCCGTTTCAGCAGCTGCTCCACCTGATGCTGCAACGTGGCCAACTGGCGCTGGGTGGATTCGAGCGTGCGGACAAGACTTTCGATCTGAGCGTCTTTTTGGGCAACCAAATCCAGCATCCGGGCGGCGTCTTTATGGGCGATAATCTCTTCTGCTTCCGTTAGTAACATGAACGGGCGTATAGCACATAACTATAATAATGTCAAGTATTTATATTATTTTTTATGCGCATATTTTATAGCGTTTTCCCACTTTTTTCGGCACGATTCCTTCCAGCAGCATAGCCAGATCCCGACGCTCGATATGGCCGTCGCAAGACTGCCGGGATGGAAGGACGAAGGACCCTTGCTCCAGGCGTTTCGACCAGATGGCGTATCCATCTCTGTCCCAGTAGAGGAGCTTGACCATGTTCCGGCGCCGGTTGACGAACACAAAGAGCGAACCGGAAAGGGGATCGGCGTCCAGTTCGGCGCGGACGATGCCGCAGAGAGAATCAAAGGACTTGCGCATGTCGCAGGGGCCGCGATAGAGATAAATATGGGCCGCCGCCGTCAGGCCGAACATGGAAAGCGTGTGCAGAGCGTTTCAATGACGGTGCGCAAGGTAAAGGGATCGAGACCTTTGAACAACAGACAATTTTCATTAATCCCGGTTTTATGCCCGATTTTTTAGAAATACCTATTCGAGACCGATCCGATGTGGCCGGTTGGCGATGATGATATTTTTGTTATGATGAGTCCATTTTACCTCC
>JALNXD010000033.1 GCA_023230565.1 Syntrophales bacterium | reverse complement strand
TAAGTTGGGAATAAAGTGATCCATCAAGGCCTAACATCCTTCTAGGTGGATCACTTTCAGATTAGAAAAAGTGGATCACTTTTACGTTAGAACGTGGATCACTTTTATGTTGACAAACACAAGAATAGTGGATCCAGCGGCCGGAACAGCAGGTTTCTTGATGGCTTCCGCAGAGTATCTCCGCGAAAATCATGATGACCTATTTTTGGACAATGAGCTAAAGGAACACTTCAATAATACCATGTTCTACGGTTTTGACTTTGATAGCACTATGCTTCGCATTGGTGCTATGAACATGATGCTCCATGGTATTGATAATCCGAACATTGAGTACCGGGATAGTCTATCCAAGAACAACACTGATACGAACAAGTATACCCTTGTACTGGCTAATGAGGCTGTTATTTGTGGACTAACACCCGAAAAAGCCCGTAATATCAAGGAATTTGCGGCATAAGCCCTTGCATTTGGGCAGTGCCGAAACTGAATAGCTGATGTTGTACTGGGAGTAAGCGATGGACGCTTAGCCCATTTTTTATTGCCAGAATTGAATATGAACACGCCTTGCGCGTCTGTCTCTCCCTCCGGGGAGAATGCCTTTGCGGCTGGACAGACGCGCTTTTTTTGTACCCATTTTCAGGAGGATGAACGCTATGACAGATTACTGCGAAAACGGCAAGCCGAAGGACTGCCGGTACTGCTATTACTACGGCAGACACGGCTGTATGCTGAAGGTCTGCTATTATGACCGGCCAAAGCCGGAAACGAAACCCGTAAGCGAATGCGATGACTGCCCGTATGGCAAGTGCGGACCGTGCATCGGCTGGTGTACGAAGGAGATTCTTCGCTCGCTTGAGAGGGGGCGCGCCAAGTGACGCTGGATTATTTCTACGGTGCCCAGGCAGATCAGTTTGCCTTTTACCGTATCCCCAAGGCGCTGTTTACCGATGAACGCTTCAAGTCCATCTCCGCCGAGGCAAAAATTCTCTACGGCATTCTGCTGGATCGGATGAGCCTGAGCCGTAAAAACGGCTGGCTGGACGAACAGGGGCGCGTGTTCATCATCTTCACGCTGGAGGAGGTCATGGAGGCTATCGGCTGTGCCGATCAGAAGGCCACCAAGCTGCTGAACGAGCTGGACAGCAAAGCCGGGCTCATAGAGCGCAAGCGGCAGGGGCTGGGTAAGCCCAATCTCATCTTCGTCAAGAACTTTGTGGATAACTCCGACGGCAGCATCCCGCCTGCACCGGAATCACGAATCAAGACTCGTGAAAATCACGATTCAGCAGACGTGAATTTCACGACTCCGGAATCCCGAAAATCACGAGGAAGTAATACTGATTCAAATTATACTGATTTGAGTGAGACTGAAACCTATCCTTTCCCTTCCGGTCAAGGTGGCGGTCACGGTCAGGCACCTGTGGATAAGATGGGACGGGATATGGATGAGCGGGAACAATATCGGGCAATTCTTGAAGATAATCTGGAGTACGACATTCTCCTGGAGAACAACCCGTATGACCGGGATACCATCGCAGAGATCATGGAGCTCCTTCTCGATACCATCTGCTCCAAACGTCAGTACATCCGAATCGCCGGGGACGATAAGCCCCGAGAGGTAGTCAAGAGCCAGTTTCTCAAGCTCAACTGCACGCACATCGAGTATGTGCTGAGTTCCTTCAAGGAGAACGCCAGCAAGGTGCGGAACATCAAGCAGTACCTTCTGGCTTCCCTATACAACGCGCCGCTGACCATATCGAATTACTACGACGCCCTGGTGCGCCACGATATGGCAAACGGTCTTGTCTGAGCCGCAGCTTTCCCGCTGCGGCTTCTGTCATTTCCGGGAGGTGATGCAAATTGGCAGAAGAAAAGGACACGGCAGCACCGGCAAAGCGGACTGCCGGTAAGACAGGCCGGCGAAAAAAGCCGGAAGCAGAACACGCGGCCCGGGCCGCTCCCCAGGACAAAGACACCGGCAGCAAGGCACAGGAACTTCTGGAACAGGCGCGCACAGAGCCGAAGCCCGAATGGGAGGTTGCGGAACAGGTCGTGCTGCTCCCGCTGGACAGGCTCCGGCCATTCAAAAACCACCCGTTCAAAGTAAACGATGAGGATGAGCTGATGCAGGACACCATCGACAGCATCATGGCGGGAGGCGTGATCAATCCGATTCTGGTTCGACCGGCAGAGGATGGCAAATTTGAAGTCGTTTCCGGGCACCGCAGGTTCCGGGCATCGGAGCTTGCCGGAAAAGCGGACATCAAAGCCATCGTCCGGGAAATGGACGACGATACCGCCGTGATTACCATGGTGGACAGCAACCTGCAAAGAGAGAACATTCTCCCCAGCGAGCGGGCGTTTTCCTACCGCATGAAGATGGAAGCCCTGACCCATCAGGGACAGCGCACTGACCCCACTTTGCGCCAACTTGGCGCAAAGTTCAGAACGGCAGAGCTGGTCGGTCAGCCGGCCGGCGACAGCGCCCGGCAGGTACAGCGGTTTATCCGTCTGACGGAGCTGATTCCGCAGCTGCTGGATATGGTGGACAGAAAAGAGCTGGCCTTCAATCCGGCAGTCGAGCTGTCCTATCTGAAACCCCATGAGCAGGAGCAGTTTCTCGACGCCATGGACTACGCGCAGGCGACGCCGTCGCTTTCACAGGCGCAGCGCCTCAAACGCCTGAGCCAGAACGGACAATGCACACTGGAAGCCATGTACGAAATCATGGATGAGGAAAAGAAAAGCGAGCTCGACCGCATAACCATCCGCGGCGATGTGCTGCGGAAGTATTTTCCGAAGTCCTACACACCCCTGCAGATGCAGGAGACCATCATCAAACTGCTGGAAGCCTGGCAGAAAAACAGAGCGCATCAACAGGAGCGCTGAAAGGAGTTTTTATGGCAAATATCACACTGAACATTGAGGGAGATCTGAACATCTATGTCAGCGAGGAGGACGGTCAGCCGGACAGCCTGTATCTGGACGGCATGGACGGCTTTCCCGAAACGCTGCGCATCCATCTGGAAGCCGACGGCGAAGATGATGAAAGCAAGGCGGAGGTCATCTACGCCATTCCCGGCGCAGCGGCCATCAGCATGACGCTGTATGAGGCGTTGACGCTGGCGCTGAACAGCGGCGGCGCGGACAGTCTGGAGCTGATGCCCGTTTCGGGCATTTTCATCGCCTTTAACAGCGATGACGTCATCATCGACCAGAGCGGCGACTGCTATCTTGCCGGCCCCGGCATCATCTTTGCGCTGGAGGACGGCGATATTGTTTCGCTGGATGAGGAGGACAAAAAGCTGATCACCCAGGTGCTGGAGGACGGGACTGCCGAACTGACCAACGGCGCGGAAATCCGCTGCGCCTTCGGGCTGTGAGGTCTGCCCATGAAAGAATTTGAAGTCACCATTACCGAAACACTTCAGAAGTCCATCACGGTTGAGGCAGCAACCAAAGAGGAAGCGCAGGCAATGGTCGAGGAAATGTGGGACAAGGGTGATGTGGTGTTGGATGCCGATCACTTCGTCGGCGCAGAGTTCAGCTGTAATGACGGGCAGGAAATTGAGGCGGACAAGCCCATTGAGGTGCTGCTCGTGGAGCCCGGACAGTATGCCAGAATGACCACCATCGGCTCCTCCCTTGAGGATATGCAGAAGGTTGTGGGCGGCTACATTCAGGAGGCTCCCTTCTTCCGTGATCCGGTCACGCTGGTCTGCAACGAGGAAGGCAAGATTTCCGGCCTGCCGCTGAACCGCGCCATCCGGGACGATGACGGAAAAATCATCGATGTTGTCGCCGGAACCTTTTTCATCTGCGGTGCGGAGGGCGATCACTTCTCCTCCATTCCGAAGGAGCTTCAGAAAAAGTATGAGGAGAAATTCAAAAAGCCGGAGGCGTTTCTGAAGATGGGGCGCAGCATCATGGCGATTCCCACGGAGCCCACGGCGTCCAATCCGAAGCCGGACAGGAAAGCGCCGGGCATGGAGCTGTAACCGCCGTCCGGAAAGTATGCAGAGAAAGGAGATGATGCACCTTGCAGGAGGAGGTTGAAAACAGAACCGTCACGCTGACCATATCCGGCGCAAAGCTGACCGGACGCACACTCAAGTGGGCAATCCGTCAGTTTCTGAATCACCACAGCAAATCGCAGGCAAAGAAAGCCCAGGCCGCAGCAATCACGCCGCGCGGGAAACAGTCGGTGGCAGAGCTGGTCGGTCAGAATCAGGGCGTTCAGAACATTGAGATCAGCGATAAAAACATCAAGGACTTTGACCGCGTGGCCCGGAAATACGGCATCGACTATGCCGTCAAGAAGGATACCACCGAAGAGATTCCCAAGTATCTGGTCTTTTTCAAGGCACGGGACGGCGACGCACTGAACGCGGCGTTCCGGGAATACTCGGCGGTCGTTGCGAAAAAGAAGGAACGTCCGTCTGTCATTCAGAAGCTGCGCGCGATCAATCCGCTGGAGCAGGCAGTGAAAAAGGACAGGGTTCGGCACAAGGACAAGGGGCTGGAGCTATGAGACTGGATAAAAAGCTGAAAAAGAAACTGCTCCTGAACGCGCCCTATGTCCTGTTCGTATACCTGTTTGACAAGGCGGCGCAGGGCATACGCCTTGCCCCCGGCACGGACGCCAGCCAGAAACTCCTGCATCTGGCTGACGGCTTCGGCAGCGCCTTTGCCTCACCGCTGCCCAGCTTCCACCCGATTGACCTGCTCATCGGCATCGCCGGTGCGGTCATCATGTGGGTGGTTGTGTATGTCCGGGGCAAAAACGCCAAGAAGTTCCGCAAGAACACGGAATACGGCTCCGCCCGCTGGGGAACGCCGGAGGACATTGAACCGTATATGGACCCGGACTTCCGGAACAACATCATTCTGACCCAGACGGAGCGGCTGACGATGAACAGCCGGCCCAAGGACCCCAAGACAGCCCGGAACAAAAACGTGCTGGTCATCGGCGGTTCCGGCTCCGGTAAAACGAGGTTCTTTGTGAAGCCGCAGCTCATGCAGCTCCACAGTTCCTATGTGGTCACTGACCCGAAAGGAAGTCTCCTGGTCGAGTGCGGCCGGCTGATGGAGCACGCAGGATACAAGATCAAGGTGTTCAACACTATCAACTTCAAAAAGTCGATGCACTACAATCCTTTCGCCTACATTCACAGCGAGAAGGATATTCTGAAGCTGGTCAACACCCTGATTACCAACACCAAGGGCGAAGGAAAAGGAGGCGATGATTTCTGGCTCAAGGCGGAGACCCTGCTTTACACGGCGCTGATCGGCTACATCTACTATGAAGCGCCGAAGGAGGAACAGAACTTCGCAACACTTGTGGAATTCATCAATGCAATGGAGGTGCGTGAGGATGATGAAACCTTTGAAAACAACGTAGATATCGCATTCCGGGAGCTCGGCGAACGTGACCCCAACCACTTTGCCGTGCGCCAATGGCGAAAATACAAGCTGGCCGCCGGCAAAACAGCTAAATCGATCAATATTTCCGCCGGTGCGCGCCTTGCTCCCTTTGACATTCAGGAGCTTCGGGAGATCACCATGTATGATGAACTGGAGCTGGATACGCTGGGCGGAACCAAAAAGGGCGATACCCAGAAGACCGTGCTGTTCCTCATCATGAGCGACACGGACAGCACCTTTAACTTCCTCATTTCCATGATTTACAGCCAGCTCTTTAATCTGCTCTGTGAAAAGGCGGATGACGAGTTCGGCGGGCGTCTGCCGATTCATGTGCGCTGCCTCATTGACGAGTGCGCCAACATCGGTCAGATTCCCAATCTGGAAAAGCTGATGGCGACCATCCGAAGCCGTGAGATTTCCGCCTGCCTGGTGCTTCAGGCGCAGTCCCAGCTGAAAGCGCTGTATAAGGACAGCGCCGATACCATCATCGGCAACTGCGATACCTCCCTGTTCCTGGGCGGTAAGGAGCCGACCACGCTGAAGGAACTGAACCAGACGCTGGGCAAGGAGACCATCGATACCTTCAACACCGGCGAGAGCCGCGGGCGCGAGGTCAGCCACAGCCTGAACTATCAGAAGTTGGGCAAAGACCTTGCCACCGTGGACGAGCTGGCCGTGCTGGACGGCGGAAAGTGCATCCTGCAGCTGCGCGGTGTACGCCCATTCCTGTCGGATAAGTACGACATCACCAAACACCCGAATTACAAATACCTGTCAGATGCGGATAAACGGAATGAGTTCGACATCGAACGCTTTCTGTCCCGCAGATTGAAGCCAAAACCGGATGAGGTCTATGATGTTTACGACATCGACGCATCCGTGATGGACGCCGGCGAAACTGCCGGCGGATAAAGGAGGATATCAGATGAACGAAAAAAGACGCCGACTCCCGCTGCAAAGTCGGAACAGACGCAATCATCAAAATCAATTCAAAAATGAAAGGAGACGCCGGAATCGGGAGGTTTCAGCAGCCATAAAGGCGCTGAAACAGTCGGTTCCGGCTTTTGCAATCCGGAGAAAACAGCATTATCAGTAATACTCCCGCAGGATTCCGGCAAATCGGAATATGGCATTTTTCAACAGCGCAGTAGGTGTTCTTCAGACTCTCGTTATCGCTCTGGGCGCAGGTCTCGCAATCTGGGGTGTCGTGAACCTCATGGAGGGCTACGGCAACGACAACCCCGGCGCCAAGAGCCAGGGCATGAAGCAGCTCATGGCGGGCGGCGGCGTGGCCCTCATCGGCATGACCCTTGTTCCTCTGCTTACCGGTCTTTTCGGTTAATTGCCGCACAGCAAGACAGAAGTGAGTAAAATCCAGGGCTTCCCCCTGCCATAGCGCAGGGGGAGCCGGAAAGGAGGTCGATGCCGATTGGATTTATTGCTCAACACGCTGACCGAATGGCTCAAGGAGCTTCTTGCCGGAGCGATTGCATCCAACCTGACAGGGATGGTGGACTCGGTGAATACGAAGGTCGGAGATATTGCGGTGCAGGTCGGTCAGACCCCGCAGGGCTGGAACAGCGGAATCTTCAGTATGATTCAGAACCTTTCCAACAACGTGATCCTGCCCATAGCCGGTATCATTCTGGCGCTGGTCATGACCATGGAATTCATCCGCATCATCATGGATAAGAACAACATGCATGATTTCGACACCTGGTCGATTCTCATGTGGGTGTTCAAGACGGCCTGCGCCATTCTGATCGTGTCCAACACATGGAATATCGTTATGGCGGTGTTCGACGTTTCTCAGACGGTAGTGAACAACGCCGCCGGCATGATCGTGGGCAATACGGATATCGAGCTTGTCACAGAGGGACTTGAGGAAACGCTGATGGCCATGGAGCTTTCCAGCCTGATCGGCCTGTGGTTCCAGTCCATGATCGTGGGCGTGACCATGCATATCCTGTCCATCATCATTATGCTCATCTGCTTCGGCAGAATGATCGAGATCTACCTGGTCACATCGGTTGCGCCGATCCCCATGTCCACCATGATGAACCACGAGTGGAGCCAGATGGGTCAGAACTATCTCAGAAGCCTGTTTGCACTGGCGTTTCAGGGCTTCTTAATCATCGTCTGCGTGGCAATTTATGCCGTCCTTGTGCAGAACATGGTCGTGGAGAGCGATATCTCCATGGCAATCTGGACGGTTATGGGTTACACCGTGCTGCTGTGCTTCACGCTGTTCAAGACCAGCTCGCTGGCCAAGAGCGTGTTCAACGCACATTAAGGAGGTGGAATCAGAATGGCATATGTACCCGTACCCAAGGACATGAACGCAGTCAAAACCAAGGTCGCCTTCAACCTGACCAAGCGCCAGATCGTCTGCTTCGGCGGAGGACTTCTGGTGGGGCTTCCGGTCTTTTTTCTCATAAAGGGACACGTCAGCAACAGTACGGCAACCCTTCTCATGGTGCTTGTCATGCTGCCTTTTTTCATGTTCGCCATGTATGAGAAGAACGGACAGCCGCTGGAAAAGATCATCCGCAATATCGTGCAGGTCAGCTTTATCCGCCCGAAGGAGCGGCCATACAAAACAAACAACTTCTATTCTGCCGTAATGCGGCAGGAAAAACTGGATAAGGAGGTACAGAAGATTGTCCAAGGCGAAAAAGCTCACAAGAGCGGAAAAGCAGCAGATTAACGCTGCCATTCAGAACGCCAGACGACAGGACAAAAGACACAAATCCGCGCAGGATTCCATTCCCTTTCAGCGCATGTTCCCGGACGGCATCTGTCGCGTGACCGATCATTACTACACCAAGACGGTGCAGTTCCAGGACATCAACTACCAGCTGAATCAGAACGAGGACAAGGCCGCCATCTTTGACGGCTGGTGCGACTTTCTCAACTACTTTGACAGCTCCGTGCGCTTTGAGCTGTCCTTTATCAATACGGCGGCGAACAAGGATACCTACTCGGAGCGCATCGCCATTCCGCTGAAGGGCGACAGCTACGACAGTATCCGCGCCGAATACACCCAGATGCTGAAAAATCAGCTAGCCAAGGGCAACAATGGCCTCATCAAGACCAAGTACCTGACCTTCGGCATCGAGGCCGATTCGCTGAAAAGCGCCAAGCTCCGGCTGGAGCGCATTGAGACCGATGTGCTGAACAACTTCAAGCGGCTGGGTGTTCAGGCTGACCCGATGAACGGAAAGCAGCGTCTGGAACTGCTCCACGGCATCTTCCACATGGACGAGGAGCAGCCGTTTCTCTTTGACTGGGACTGGCTGGCTCCCACCGGGCTTTCCGTGAAGGACTTTATCGCGCCCAGCTCCTTTTCCTTCCGAAACGGCAAAAACTTCACCATGGGCAGGAAAATCGGGCAGGTTTCCTTCCTCCAGATTCTCGCGCCGGAGCTGAACGACCGGATGCTGGCCGACTTTCTGGATATGCAGAGCAGTCTGATTGTGACCATGCATGTTCAGTCGGTGGATCAGGTCAAAGCCATTAAGACCATCAAGCGCAAAATCACCGATCTGCAGAAGATGACCATTGAGGAGCAGAAAAAGGCCGTCCGCGCCGGATATGATATGGACATCATCCCCAGCGACCTGGCCACCTACGGCAACGAGGCGAAGAAGCTCCTGCAGGATCTGCAGTCCAGAAATGAGCGCATGTTCCTGCTGACCTTCCTGGTGCTGAACGTGGCGGAGACCAAACAGCAGTTGGAGAACAATGTGTTCCAGGCGGGCTCCATTGCCCAGAAATACAACTGCCAGCTGACCCGGCTTGACTTCCAGCAGGAGGAAGGGCTGATGAGCAGCCTGCCGCTGGGGCTCAATCAGGTGGAGATCGAACGCGGAATGACAACATCCAGTGTGGCGATTTTCGTGCCGTTTACCACGCAGGAGCTGTTTCAGAGCGGTAAGGAGGCGCTCTACTGCGGCATCAACGCCCTGTCCAACAACCTGATCATGGTGGACAGAAAGCTTCTCAAGAACCCGAACGGCCTGATTCTCGGCACACCCGGCTCCGGCAAATCCTTTGCCGCCAAGCGCGAGATTGCCAATGTATTTTTCGTCACCGATGATGACATCATCATCTGCGACCCGGAATCGGAGTACGGCACACTGGTGGAGCGCCTGGGCGGGCAGGTCATCAAAATCTCGCCCACTTCAAGCGACTACATCAACCCCATGGACCTGAACCTGAACTACAGCGACGATGAGAATCCGTTGTCGCTGAAATCCGACTTCATCCTCTCCCTGTGCGAGCTGATCGTAGGCGGCAAGGAGGGCTTGCAGCCGGTGGAAAAGACCATCATCGACCGCTGTGTCCGCATGGTCTACCGGGATTATCTGGCTGACCCCGTGCCGGAAAACATGCCGATTCTGGAGGATCTGTACAATGCGCTGCTGACGCAGGAGGAAAAGGAGGCGCAGTACATCGCCACAGCGCTTGAAATCTATGTCACCGGCTCTCTGAATGTGTTCAACCACCGCACCAGCATCAACATTGAAAACCGCATCGTGTCCTTCGATATCAAGGAACTGGGCAAGCAGCTGAAGAAAATCGGTATGCTGATCGTGCAGGATGCAGTGTGGAACCGCGTCACCATCAACCGCGAGGCGCACAAATCCACACGTTATTACATCGACGAGATGCACCTTTTGCTCCGCGAGGAGCAGACGGCGGCGTACACCGTGGAAATCTGGAAGCGCTTCCGAAAATGGGGCGGCATTCCCACCGGCATCACGCAGAACGTCAAAGACCTGCTTTCCTCCCGCGAGGTGGAGAACATCTTTGAAAACTCCGACTATGTGTTTATGCTGAACCAGGCTTCCGGCGACCGGCAGATTCTCGCCAAGCAGCTGAATATTTCTCCCCATCAGCTCTCGTATGTCACCCACAGCGGTGAAGGCGAAGGGCTTCTTTTTTACGGCAGCACGATTCTTCCGTTTGTAGACCGCTTCCCGAAGGATACGGAGCTGTACCGAATCATCACCACCAAGCCGCAGGAGCAGGCTGGATAAGAAAGGACGACAAGATATGGAAAACAGGATGCAGATATTCCAGAATGAGGAGTTCGGGTGTGTCCGTACCTTCGTCACGGAGGACGGAGTTCCCTGGTTCGTTGGAAAAGACGTGGCGGATAACCTCGGGTACCAAAACGGTAGTCGAGATATTAACCGTCATGTGGCGCCGGAAGACCGGACAAAAGGAATGGTCTTTGACGGAAATCAACGGAAAGAGAGCATTCTTATCAATGAATCCGGGCTTTACAGCCTGATCCTCTCCAGCAAACTGGAAAGCGCCAAACGCTTCAAGCACTGGGTGACGAGCGAAGTTCTCCCCTCTATCCGCAGACATGGAGCCTATATGACCGATGCGCTGCTGGAACAGGCGGCAGGCAATGCCGATGTGGCGGCGCAGGTCGTTCGGGCACTGTCGGAAGAACGGAATCTCAACAAAAAGCTGGCCGGGCAGCTGAAACAGGCTGAAGCGCAGCTGACCGTTGCGCTTCCCAAGGCGGCGTATTTCGATGCGCTGGTAGACTGCCCCGACTGCACCGGTATCCGGCTCACCGCCAAGGAGCTGGGTGTTCCCCAGAGCATGTTCACGGCCTATCTCGTCAGAAAGAAATATGCCTACTATGACAGCAAAGGTATCATGCATCCTCACGCCCTTCCTTACCGCAACGGCCTGTTTGTTGTCCGTGAGTTTATCGCGCCCAACGGGCATCGCGGCACGCAGATGCTGGTAACGCCCAAGGGCAAGCAGGTATTTCTGGCTGAACGCGCGGAGATCATCGGCTGAACAAAACCCAAACCATACGAATCGAGGTGATGCACATGGCAAAACGCTCGCCCCGCCTTCTTTTTACAGAGGAGGAGCTGGAAACACCGGAGCTTCAGAAGCCCATTAAAAAGGCGGAGAAAGCGCAGAAAAAACTCACAAAAGCTGAGTCGAAAATCCCCAAAAAGAAGATCGTTCAGAAACAGCGCGTCTATGACCTGAAGGAAAATCAGGTCGTGACGCGCCTTGTTTTTGAGGAAACCGAGAAAAAACGCCCGTCCAAACTCACGCATGCCGCCGCGGCCTCTCCGCTCAATGCGGTTTCGGCAGTATCCCACTGGGAACTGCATGAGGACGCAGACGGCAGCGTTTCCGCATCGGTCTCCCATGAGGTCATCAGCAGCGCCGAGGGCAGCATCCGGACATTGGATACCGCCCACCGCACATTGCAGGATAAACCCTATGCCAGAGCACTGAAAGCGGAACGCGCCACTGACCGGGCCAATCTGAAGGCACTGTATAAGGAGGCGGAGCTTCAGAATCCGGAATGGGGCACAAGCCCGGCTTCCCGGTTCCAGCAGAAGCGCGCCATTAAGAAAGCCTATGCTGAGGCCAAGGCCGGAAAGGCTGCGGACAACACGGTCAAGGCGTCCGAGGCTGCGGCCAAAGCCGTGAAAAAAACCGGTGAGGAAACCTCCAAAGTCGTTCAGTTTGTCGCCCGGCACAAAAAGGGCTTTGTGATTCTCGGCGTTATCGGAATGATGTTTCTGTTTGTTTCCACTGTGATGTCCAGCTGTTCCGTGATGATGAGTTCGCTCACATCCTCCGGCGTGCTGACCACCTATCCCAGCGCCGATGCGGATATGCTGGCGGCGGAGGCACAGTATCTGGGGCTTGAGGCAGAGCTTCAGGAGTATCTGGACAATTACGAAAGCACCAATGACTACGACGAATACCACTTTGACCTGGATGAGATTGAACATGACCCCTATGTGCTGATTTCCATGCTGACGGCGCTCCGGGAGGGAGAATGGACGATTGATGAGGTAGGCGGCCTGCTTCAGACCATCTTCGACCGCCAGTACACGCTGACGGAGGATGTGCAGGTTGAAACCCGTTACAGAACAGAGACCCGCACCGGCTATTACACGGTTACAGACCCGGAGACCGGCGCGACCAGCATCGAGGAATACGAATATGAAGTGCAGGTTCCCTATAATTATTACATCTGCACGGTGACGCTGGAAAACTTCAATCTGTCCCATCTGCCGGTCTATCTGATGGATCAGGATCATCTGTCCCTGTATGCCTCCTATATGTCCACGCTGGGCAACCGGCCCGATCTGTTTGCCGGTTCTTCCTACGTTGACCGCTATTACGGCGACCAGTACCGGTATGAAATTCCGGCAGACGCACTGGAGGACGAACAGTTTGCGGCCATGATTCAGGAAGCGGAAAAGTACCTGGGCTATCCGTATGTCTGGGGCGGCAGCTCGCCCAGCACCAGTTTTGACTGCTCCGGCTTTGTCAGCTGGGTCATCAATCACTGCGGTGTTGGCTGGAGTGTGGGGCGGCTTGGCGCCGAAGGACTGCGGAATATCTGTTCTTATGTTTCCCCGGCCAACGCCAAACCGGGCGACCTGATTTTCTTTGAGAAAACCTATGACACTTCCGGCGCGTCGCACGTCGGCATTTATGTGGGCAACAACATGATGATCCACTGCGGCGACCCCATCCAGTACACGAGCATCGATACGAACTACTGGCAGCAGCACTTCCTGCAATTCGGAAGGCTGCCCAGCCCGTAAGAAAGGAGCAGTATGAACCCGAAAATTGAAAAGCTGAAAGCGGAAAGAAGCAGGAATACCGAAAAGATTTCCGACCTTCAGAACCGCAACCGCAAGCTCTCCGAGCAGATTACGAAGCTGGAGAACAACGATATCATCGGCATGGTGCGCGAGATCGGCATGACGCCGGAGCAGCTTGCCGCGCTTCTGTGCGGCAAGGCTGCGGATTTGCCCGGAACCGATGAATACGAAGAAACGGAGGGATATGAACATGAGAACTAAAAGGATGCTTCGCAGGGGGCTGACCGCATTGGCGGCAGCGCTTGCCATGATGACGGCGCTGGCGGCTCCCGCCTTTGCCTATGCAGGTGATTCTGCGGAGGCTGCTGAACAGCAGTCCTCCGGCAGTCAGACTGCCGTTCAGACGGAAAAAATCGGAACGGTGACGACCAACGGCGGCAGGCTGAATCTGCGCGACGGAGCAAGCACCAGCTACAACATCATCGGTCAGCTTCCCTGCGACGATACCGTGACGGTGATCGGTGAGGAAAACGGATGGTACAAAGTCATCGTGCCCGAAAAGGAGGGCTATGTATACGGCGGCTATCTGAAAGTCAGCGAGGGTACGGCTGTTACCGGGGATAATGCCGATACCGGTTCGACCGGTACAGAGAGTTCCGGAGCCCCGCTGACGCCTGACGGCAACCTGGAGCTTGTGGATGACGTGTACCAGGCTTCGGACGGAAAGCAGTTCATCACGGTGCAGTCCAAGAATGATAACACCTTTTACATCGTCATCGACCGGGATAAGAACGGTGAAAACGTCTATTTTCTGAATCTGGTGGACGAGGCTGACCTGATGGCGCTGATGCAGGACGGCGAGGTCACGGTCAAATGCACATGTACCGACCGCTGTGAAGCCGGCGATGTGGACCTGAACTGCCCGGTCTGCAAGACCAACCTGACGGAATGCACCGGGACAGTAAAGGAGGAACCGGAATCCACCGTCGTTCCGGAGGAGCCGGAAGAACCGGAGCCTGAAAAGAGCAGCTCCGCACCGCTGCTTCTTCTGCTGCTGATTGCCGGTCTGGGTGCGGGCGGCGCTGTGTACTGGTTCAAGTTCAGAAAGCAGAAGCCCGATACCAAGGGTCCCGATGATCTGGATGACTACGACTTCGGCGATGATGACGAAGATGATGAGGAAGAATATGTTATCGAGGACGACCAGCCGGAGGAAACAGATGAAGTGTAATGGCGCAGACCGCATCTGCACCAATCAGAGAAAGAGAGGATAACGATATGAAGCTTGTGATTACCGAAAAGCCCTCTGTGGCAAAATCCATTTCTGCCGTCCTTGGCGCTGACAAGCGCCGGGACGGTTATTTTGAGGGAGAAAATTTCCTCATTTCCTGGTGCTTCGGCCATCTGGCGGAACTGGCTTCCGCCGAGGTGTATGACGAGGCATATGCCAGATGGAGCCGTGAACAGCTCCCCATCATTCCCGAAAGCTGGCAGTACAGCGTCGGGCGCGATAAGAAAAAGCAGCTGGATCTGCTGACGGAGCTGATGCGCCGTTCGGATGTGACGGAAATCATCAATGCCTGCGATGCGGGACGCGAGGGCGAACTGATTTTCCGCACCGTCTATCTTCTGGCAGGCTGCGTGAAACCCGTGAAGCGCCTCTGGATTTCTTCCATGGAGGATGCTGCAATCCGCGAGGGCTTTGAAAACCTGCGCGACGGCAGTGAGTACGACCATCTCTATGATGCCGCTCTTTGCAGAAGCAAGGCGGACTGGCTGGTAGGCATCAACGCCACCCGGCTTTTCTCGGTGCTGTATCACCGCACGCTGAATGTCGGACGCGTGGTGTCGCCTACACTGGCGCTGCTGGTACAGCGGGAAGCGGAAATCAAGGCGTTCCAGCCGGAGCCCTTTTATACGGTGAAGCTGGATAACGGCGATTTTGCGGCGGTCAGTGAAAAGCTGAAAAGCAAGCCGGATGCGGAAAGCCTGAAATCCGCCTGTGCAGGCGCGCCGGCGGTGATCCGCAGCGTGGAGCAGAAAGAAAAATCTGAAAAAGCCCCAGCACTCTATGACCTGACAACGCTCCAGCGAGATGCCAACCGCATCCTGGGCTTCACCGCCCAGCAGACGCTGGACTACCTTCAGTCCCTGTATGAGAAAAAGCTCTGTACCTATCCGCGAACCGACAGCCGCTACCTGACGGACGATATGGAAAGCGGGGTTCCGGCCGCCGCTGCCTGCGCCTCCGGGATTCTCGGCGTATCGGTCGGAGATGTGTTTTCAAAACAGGTCTGCGACAGCCGTAAGGTTTCCGATCACCATGCCGTCATTCCCACGATGGCTGCCGGAGAAGCTGAACTGTCTGCTCTGACAGCCGGAGAGCGCGAGGTGCTGAAGCTGGTTGCCCGTCAGGTGCTGATGGCGGTCAGTGCGCCGTACTCCTATCTGGAAACAGTGGCAACTGTCGAATGCGGCGGACAGGTATTCACCGCAAAGGGTAAAACCGTGCTGACCGCCGGCTGGAAAAGCTATGCGGCAGGCGAACAGAAGGAAAAGGTGCTCCCTCCGATGACGGAAGGACAGTCCATTGACAGTTTTGCCGTTTCGCTGGAAGAAGGAAAGACAAAACCGCCTGCCCGATACACCGAGGATACGCTGCTTTCTGCTATGGAGACTGCCGGGGCGAAAGAGATGCCGGATGATGCCGAGCGCAAGGGGCTGGGCACACCCGCCACCCGCGCCGGGATTCTGGAAAAACTGGTTTCCTCCGGCTTTGTGGAGAGAAAGAAGAACAAAAAGGCGGTCAGCCTGGTTCCTCAGGACATCGGTATCTCCCTGATTACGGTGCTTCCGGAACAGCTCCAGTCTCCGCTTCTGACTGCGGAATGGGAGAACATGCTGAAGGAGATCGAGCGCGGCGAGCTCTCTTCGGAGGCGTTTATGGCGCAGATCAGCCGCATGGTTTCCGAATTGGTGTGCGATTACGAGCCTGTGAGCGGTGCGGAGGTGCTGTTTCCGTCCGGACGACCGGTGGTCGGAAAATGCCCCCGCTGCGGCGGTCCGGTTACAGAGAGCAAGACCGGCTTTTTCTGTGAGCGCCGCGACTGCCGCTTCGGGCTCTGGAAGGACAACCGCTACCTGTCCGCAAAGCACATCATTCTGACAAAAAAGATGGCGGAGGCGCTTCTGAAGGACGGCAGAACATTTGTCAGCGGCATGTACTCCGAAAAGACCGGAAAAAGCTATTCCGCCTACCTCGTACTGACGGACGACGGGCAGAAATCCAGCTATGCTCTGGAGTTTGACAGGGAGAAAACCGGCGCATGAAGCTGAGCCCCGCAGAACGCGAAACAATTATCCTGTTTTCCGATGCAGACGATACCGCCAGCGTCTACACCTATGACAGGAGGCTGATTAAAAAGCTGGACGCCCTTTGCAGAAAATGTCCGGAAGAAGTGTATGAGGAGAAAAAGCGCTCCTCTGCCGGTGCGAAAAGCTATATTGTGCCGAAAAGCTGTGTTTCCGTCCGCGAGCCGTTTTCCAGAGCGCGGCGCGAGGCGGCAAGCAGACGCGCAAAGGAGGCCGGCACTGTCCCGCCGGACAGAAGCAAAGGCAGCAATTCGGATGAATAATGCAGGGAGATGGGCGCGGGGCTTCGGCTCTGCGCCCTGTTTCCCGGAAAGGATGGTATATGGCAGAAAAACAGAGCAGCCGGGACAGGCTGAAGGAGATCACGGCGAGTATTGAGGACGGTATCAAGGAGCTGTTCCAGTCGGAGAGCTATGCGCAGTATCTTCAGACCATGAGCCGGTTTCACCATTACAGCGTAAACAATCAGGTGCTGATCCACATGCAGAAGCCGGACGCCACGCTGGTGGCGGGCTTCAACAAATGGAAGAATCAGTTCGGCAGAAATGTCATCAAGGGAGAACACGGCATAAAAATCATTGCTCCGACTCCTTTCAAGAAGAAAATCGAGCAGGAAAAGCTCGACCCGGATACGCAGCTTCCCATGCTGGATGCGGACGGGAAAATCATTACGGAGGAAAAGACCATCCAGATTCCCATGTACAAGCCGGTGACGGTGTTCGACGTTTCACAGACCGAGGGCAAGCCTTTGCCCCAGCTGGCTCATGATCTGTCGGGCAATGTGGCGAATTACGATGTGTTCATGGAGGCGCTGCGCCGCTCCTCTCCGGTTCCCATTTCCGTTGAGGTGATGGGCGGCGGTATGGACGGTTACTTTGATCTGGAGCATCAGGACATCGCCATCCGCGAAGGCATGAGCGAGGTGCAGACGGTATCTGCGGTCATACATGAGATGGCGCACGCGCTGCTTCACAATCGAGCCAAAGATACTGAGGAGAAAACACCGGAACTTTCCCGCAGTACCGAAGAAGTGCAGGCAGAAAGCATCTCCTATGCGGTGTGCGCTTATTACGGCATCGCTACCGGCGACAACAGCTTTGGCTATATCGCGTCCTGGTCAAAGGATAAAACCCTGCCGGAGCTGCGGGAAAGTCTGGAGGTAATCAGCAAAACCGCAGACGGCCTTATCAACGATATTGACCGCCACTATGCGGAAATCCTGAAAGAGCGCGAGGCGGAGCTGATTGCTGCTGAACCTGCCATGGCGATGGAGCGCCTTTATGTCGTGGATGAGCGGTATCTTCACGTTCAGCGCACGGACACCGGTGTGGATTACACGATTTACGATAAGGCATCCATGAAGGAAATCGACGGCGGTCAGCTGGATATGGAGATCAGCACGCTGGCTGAATCGGCGCTGGAAATCTGCAACTCCCACGGAATCGGGCAGAACGCCCCGCTTCAGGTTGCGGATATCGGAATACTGGATGAGTTGCAGGCTGCGCAGGATGCAGCGATTGCCATCGAGCCGCCTGTGCAGGAGAACCCGGAGCCGGAAACGGATATTCCGCCTGACCCGGCGATTTCCGTGGAGGCGCGGAATGCCTACGGCTATACGGATGATGCGATGCTCCCGCTGACAAAAGAGCGCGCCATGGAGCTGTTTGAACGCGATGTGCCGGTATATCTTCTTTATGGGGACAATACCGAGGCAATGGCTTTTGAACAGACAGAGATTCTGAACCACGACGGCATCTTCGGCATTGACCGCGCAGACTGGGAGGCGGTAAAGGAGCAGTTTCCCGTCATCACGGAAAACAGATGGCAGAAAGCCTTCCAACAGAATCCGGCAGACAGTTACTGCATTTATCAGCTCCGCAGAGATCCGGAACTGGCAGAGCTTCGCTTTATGAATTCTCATTATCTCCGGGAACATGGGCTTGAGCCTGCATTTGACCATTACGAGGCAGTCTATTCTGGGGCGCTCCCGTCTGACGGCAGTACAGAAGCCCGTCTGGATGATCTGTACATGAAATTCAACACCGCCCACCCGCAGGATTATACCGGCCACAGCCTGTCCGTCAGCGACATTGTTGTCTTAAGGCAGCAGGGTGCGGTAAGCTCTCATTATGTGGACAGCGTGGGCTTTGTTCAGCTTCCGGCGTTCCTGCCAGACAATTACCTGAAAAATGCGGAGATGTCCATGGAGGACGATTACGGGATGATCGACGGCATCATCAACAACGGTCCAAAGGAACAGCCGGAGGTCAAGCCAAAGGCTCCCGATCTTTCGGCACTGTTTGAAGCGGCCAGACAGGTCGTTCAGGAAGATAAGCAGGTTTCTGAATCGGGCAAAAAGCCTTCCGTTCTGGCCATGCTCCATGCACCCGCGCCGTCCAGAAGCGAAAAGACCGCGCAGACAAAAAGCGCAGAAAGGGATCTGATATGACGAATTTCACCAATGACGAGATGAATCTGATGTGCATCTACAGCGCCGGCAGCAGCCGTACCGACCTGATGCAGAAACTCACGGAAATGAAGAAGTACCTGGAGCGCGATGAGGTACAGCTGTTGTCGCTGACCGAGGGGACGCTTGCAAAACTGGGAACAATGACCGATGAGGAGTTCGGGCAGCTGGAGCTCTACCCTGATTTCGATATCTGATTCTATTCCGAAAAAAGGTGCAGACGCACCCGATTTCGGAATACGGCTTGATTCCTATTTCAGATTTTTGCGGGAAACCGCAGAAATCTGAAACAGGATAGTTCTAAATCAAAATATGTGGAGGAAGAAAGCGTTCGTGTGATACGGGCGCTCTTTTCTTTTTGGAAAGGAGATGTGATCTATGGCAAGCAAATTGCAGGAGTACCGAAGAATGTCGGAAGAGGCGCAGCGGCAGCTGACCGGAAGTCTGGAGCGCTGGCAGTCCTTTCTCGCCACCGCGTCGAGGCTGTACAAATATCCGTATCACGAGCAGGTCATGATCCATGCCCAGCGCCCGGACGCCACCGCCTGTGCGGAGTTCGACGTCTGGAACAATACGATGCGCCGGTATGTGCGGCGCGGTTCCAAGGGCATTGCGCTCATCGATACCAGCGGCGACCGCGAGAGACTGCGCTATGTGTTTGATGTTTCGGACACCGGAACCCGGCCCAATTCCAGAAGCCTGAACCTGTGGGAACTGCAGGAGGAACATATTCCGGTCGTGTCCTCCATGCTGGAGAAAAACTACGGTGTGCCGGCAGGCGAAAGCCTTGCCGATCAGCTGGAGATTGTGGCCTCGCAGCTGGCGCGGGAATACTGGGAGGACAACCGCAGGGACATTCTCGGCATCCTTGAGGATTCTTTTCTGGAAGAGTATGATGAATTCAATGTCGGAGTGGCCTTCCGGAATGCCGCCGAGGTCAGCATCAGCTATTCCCTGATGCTGCGCTGCGGTCTGGAGCCGGAAAACTACTTTGAACACGAAGATTTTATGAGCGTTTTCGATTTCAACACCCCGGAAACGGCGGGCGCGCTGGGAACGGCGGTCAGCGGCATCAATCAGCAGGTGCTGCGGGAAATCGGGGCGACCATCCGAAACTATGAACGTCAGAAACTGACGGAAAGGAGCGCAGAATATGGAAATGACGTACACGCAGAACGGGGATTATCTGATCCCGGACATCAGACTGAGCGAACAGGAGGAGACACCCATCGGGAAGTACGGGCAGATGCGGAAACAGTATCTGAAGGAGCATCGCCCGATTCTCTGGAACCGTCTGGTGCTGTCGGAGCAGCTGTATCCGCACCTTCGGGAGATCGACGGGACGGCGCACCGGAGACTGGACGAGCTGATGCCGCAGATGGCGAAGCAGGCCGGCGTGACGGAGGAACTGAAGCGCAGAGACCCGATGAAATGGGCGGGCATGATGAATACGCTGAAGGCGCAGGCCGAGGAGATCATTCTGAACGAGCTGGTGTACAATTAACAGCTGAGGAACCGGATTCTCCGGAAGAACTGAATAACGGATATCCTGCCGGGACAGAGTTTGAACAGCTTTCCCTGAACCTTTTCCTCTCGGAACAGGAGCAGATATCCCAGATTGATGAAGCGGATCGCACAACCGAAGTGCTGTCCGTTTTTTCTTTTGCTCAGTCGGAAATCGACGATATGCTCCGTTTCGGCAGCAACACGAGCCATGCCAGAGAGCATATTGCGGATGCGTTCCAGAAGCAGAAACCGATTAAAGAAATCGCGGCGCTGCTGCAAAGGGAATTCCATGGCGGCTACGGCATCCGGGGCGAACACGGCGATTATGCCGCGTGGTATGACGGTGACGGTATTCATCTGCACAAAGGCCGTGAGGCCAGATATGCCGTGGATTCTCAGGTCATCACATGGGAAACTGCTGCGGAAAGAATCGGCCAGCTGTTAGACGAAGGCAGCTTTGCTTCCAATGTGGAGCTTGCCGAGGCCGGCGGGCGTGTCCGTTCCGAGCTGGCGCAGAGTCTGCTCTATCTGAAGCATGACCTGAGTGAAGAAGCAAACCAGGTAGGCTACTTCTCCTCCATGGACGATCTTCCTGCCGGTTATCCGGACGCCACCGCAGCGCTTGCCGAGAAGATGACGGACAGCGCTTTTGCCGATACGCTTCGCGGCGAATTTCTCACATTCCTGAATGACTACGCGGAAAACAGAGAACTTCTTCGCTTTCATTATCACCGGATGGATGAACTGTGGCAGGGAGTCAGAGACATCTCCGCCGAGCGCCGGGAATATCCGGACGGGCCTGCCGAATTAGCAGAGCCGCAGAGCTTTATTACCGAGGATGAAATCAGTGAAGCGCTTGCCGGCGGCAGCTCGGTGGAGGGCGGCAAGGGCAGAATCTACGCCTATTTTACCGCAGACCACACCATGAAGGAAAAAGCGGATTTTCTGAAACAGGAGTACGGTATCGGCGGGCGCTCTCATGCGCTGTCCGGGGCTGACCATTCCTCTGAGGATCACAGCGCCAAGGGCATCCGGCTGACCAAAGGCGGATGTGCCCCTGTGGAGCTGAACTGGACGAAGGCCGCCGAGCGTGTGGATTCCCTGATCCGGAAAGACCGGTATCTGTCCCCGGAGGAACAGGAACTGTATCAACAGAATCTGCGGCGCAATTCCATCTACAACACCTATAACGATGTTAAGCACGATCATCCTGACGATATGGTGCTGTTCCAGGTGGGTGACTTCTTTGAACTGTACGGCGAGGATGCAAGGCAGGCCGCCGAGCTGCTGGATATTCGTCTGACCACCCGGAACATCCCCGGTGTTGGGCATGTGGATATGTGCGGCGTACCGTCCCATGCCCTCGATAGGTATGTGGAGCAGCTTCGGGCACAGTTTGATGTGACCGTATCGGCTGTCCCGGAGGGCAGCAATGAGCGGAGCGTTTATACCCTGCGGGCGTTTGCACAGGAGATTGACCTGTCCCGCTACGACATCGGGTACGGCGCTATGGGGAACGGTGTGACGGTCTGGAACCGGAAAGAGACAGAAAACGGCGATTACAAGACCATCGCCCATATTGACCCGGACAGGACGGTGAAATTCTACGATGACAGTCTGCCGGATGCGATAAAAGAACAGATTCAGCGGTTTGCGGACTCCTCCGAGATGACCATCTCGGCAACGCAGGACGCATCTGTTTTTTCTGTGTCTCCTGCGGGAAAAGAATCCGTATTGGAGGCTGAACCGGCTGCTGCGCCGAAGCCTGTCACCGCCGATGAAATCAGCGATGCCATCATCCAATGGAACGGCAGCTTTGAAAGCAAGTCCCGCGTCAACGACTATATGCTGGCACATGGGCGGGAGCGCGGAGCTGCCGCATGGCTGAAAGATGAGTTCGGGGGTGCGGATACCTTTTCTGTTGTCACCGACCATGGAACACTGGAACTGCCGTGGGCGAAAGTACAGCGTCAGCTGGGGATTCTGGTGAATGACGGGCGTTTCTTTACCGAGGCCGACCGGATGCTGGCACAGGCGGAACAGATTGCCGCGCAAAGCGAGGTCGCGCCCTATGAACGCTTCACCGTCATTGAAACGGATGAGGGCTACGGCATCTGGGACGATCTGCATGACGGCCTCTATGTGGATGAGGACGGCGTGACCGCCGACTTCGATTCCGAGTGGGTGGCAGAGAATTATCTGATCGAACTGAAAGAGAAAATTGCCCAGCGGGAAGCTGCTGAATGGGAGTATGTGGAGCGCTCCAAATACGAGGCGCAGAGCCAGGAAACAGAACAGGAATCTGCTCCTGCTGCCGATGTATCGGCTGATACGAATAACACTTCGGAAATGGAGTCTGAACCCCATTTTCAGGACGATAACGACCTGATCGGCGCAGAGCTGACGCTGGACGGCAGACGCTTTGCGGTGGATGATGTCAGGGATGGCCGCGCCTCTCTGCGGGACATCACATTCCAGAACGGAACCGGTTTTCCCATCTTCCGCAATGAACCGGTTGATACCGTGCGCGGGATTCTCTTCCCGGAAAAGACGACGGTGCCCCAGGTGAATCTGGAAGCGGAACTGACCGAGGCGGAGCTTGCCCTGATGCGCCCGCAGCTGGACGCGGCGGGGATTGACTACCTGGTTGCCAATGCCGGCTACAACAGACGAACCATCAGCTTTTCCTCCCAGCATTACCGGGAAGTGCAGGATATGCTGGATGCGCTGCCGGACAACGCGGATGAGGTCGTGTATTCAACGGAAACGGATAAGGTTTACCCCGGCGAACAGACCGGCCTTCCCTATGACATTGTTACAGAACGGCTGCGCACAGAGCCGGAGCATACGCCGCCTGAACCGGGGGTCAGCACAGATGATGCTATCAATGCAAATCCGGTTTCCGTACAGATCGGCGGCGAGTGGCAGACATTTCCTAACACCGGTGCGGCAGAACAGGCTATGTATGAGGAATACAAAGCGCAGACCCATCGGAACGCCCAGAACTTCCGCATCACTGATTCTGACCTGGGTGCAGGCGGTGCCAAGGCCAAGTATCAGGCAAACATCAGCGCCATCCGGCTGCTGAAACAGCTGGAGGACGAAGGGCTTCAGGCCAGCCCCGATCAGCAGGAAGTGCTCTCCCGGTATGTGGGCTGGGGCGGTCTGGCGGATGCCTTTGACCCGGAGAAGGAAAACTGGCGTGCGGAATATGCGGAACTGAAGGAGCTGCTCACCCCAGAGGAATACGAGGCGGCAAGAGCCTCCACGCTGAACGCCCACTACACCAGTCCTACCGTCATTCACGCCATGTATGAGGCGCTGGAAAACATGGGATTTGAATCGGGCAATATTCTGGAGCCCAGCATGGGCGTCGGGAACTTCTTCGGCTGTCTGCCCGAATCCATGCAGAACAGCAGGCTCTACGGCGTGGAGCTGGACAGCATCACCGGGCGGATTGCAAAACAGCTTTACCCCAAAGCGGACATTACCGTGGCGGGATTTGAAACCACCGACAGACGGGATTTCTATGACGTCGCCATCGGCAACGTGCCGTTCGGACAGTATCAGGTCAATGACCGGGCATACAACAGGCTCGGTTTTTCGATTCATGATTATTTCTTTGCCAAGACACTCGATCAGGTGCGCCCCGGCGGTGTGATTGCCTTCGTCACCAGCCGCTACACCATGGACAAGCAGTCCCCGGAAGTCCGCAGATACATCGCACAGCGGGCAGAGCTGCTGGGCGCAATCCGTCTTCCCAATAACGCCTTCAAAGCCAATGCAGGCACGGATGTTGTCTCCGATATCATCTTCCTGCAGAAGCGCGGCTGCCCCATCGAGATTGAACCGGACTGGGTGCATCTGGGACGGAATGAGGACGGCTTTGCCATCAACAGCTACTTTGTGGAGCATCCGGAGATGATTCTGGGGCGGCAGTCCTCAGAAAGCACGCAGTACGGCAGGCAGGATTTCACCGTAGAGCCCATTGAAGGGCTGGAACTTGCCGACCAGCTTCACGATGCGGTGAAGTACATCCGCGGCACCTATCAGGCAGCAGAGCTGCCGGAGCTCGGCGATGACGAGGCACTTTCCGACAGCATCCCCGCAGACCCGAATGTCAAAAACTACAGCTATACCGTTGTGGATGGAGAAGTTTACTACCGGCAGAACAGCCTAATGAGCCGGCCGGCGCTGAACGCGACCGCTTCGGAGCGCGTCAAGGGGCTGGTGGGACTGCGCGACTGTCTGCACCACCTGATTGATCTTCAGATGGACGCCATGACTCCGGACAGCGCAATCCGTCAGGCCCAGGCAGAGCTGAATACGCTCTACGACAGCTTTACCGCGAAATACGGCCTCATCAACAGCCGCGCCAATGCGCTGGCATTTCAGGACGACAGCTCCTACTACCTGCTGTGTACGCTGGAGGAGCTGGACGAGGAAAAACAGCTGAAGCGCAAAGCGGATATCTTCACCAAGCGCACCATCAAGCCCCATGAGGTCGTAACCTCCGTGGATACGCCGTCCGAAGCGCTGGCGCTGTCCATTTCAGAAAAAGCCTGCGTCGATCTGCCGTATATGACACAGCTGACAGGTATGGACGAGTCTGCGCTGATTGACGGCCTGCAGGGTGTTATCTTCCATGACCCGGTGAAAAACGAGTGGCAGACTGCCGACGAGTATCTCTCCGGCAATGTGCGCCAGAAGCTGCGGGAGGCAGAACAGGCAGCATCTGCCGATCCGGCCTATCTGCCCAATGTGGAGGCGCTCCGTTCTTCCCAGCCGAAGGATCTGGACGCTTCTGAAATTGAGGTGCGCCTGGGTGCAACCTGGATTGACCAGAAATACATTCAGCAGTTCATGGAAGAAACCTTTGAGCCGCCGTATTATCTGCGCCGGAGTATTCAGGTGCATTTCTCTCCGTTTACTGCGGAGTGGAGCATCAGCGGAAAATCCCAGCCGTCCTACAACGATGTCAACGCCTATATGACCTACGGCACAGAGCGAGCCAACGCCTACCGGATTCTGGAGGATACGTTGAACCTGCGGGATGTGCGCATCTACGACACCGTGACCGACCCGGATGGCAAGGAGCGCCGGGTTCTCAATTCCAAAGAAACGACCCTTGCCCAGCAGAAACAGCAGGCCATCAAGGACGCCTTTTCCGAGTGGATATGGAGAGACCCGGACAGACGGCAGGAGCTTGTGACGCGCTACAATGAACTGTTCAATTCCAACCGGCCGCGCGAATACGATGGCTCCCATATCACTTTCAGTGGCATGAACCCGGAGATTCATCTGCGGGAGCATCAGCTTAACGCCGTCGCACACATTCTTTACGGTGGAAATACGCTGCTGGCACACGAGGTGGGCGCGGGCAAGACCTTCGAGATGGTCGCTGCCGCCATGGAGAGCAAGCGTCTGGGGCTTTGCCACAAGCCGATGTTTGTGGTTCCGAATCATCTGACCGAACAGTGGGCTTCAGAGTTTCTGAGGCTGTACCCGTCTGCCAACATTCTGGCGGCGACGAAAAAGGACTTTGAGCCGAAAAACCGCAAAAAGTTCTGTGCCCGCATCGCCACCGGCGATTACGATGCCATTATCATCGGGCACAGTCAGTTTGAGCGCATTCCTGTTTCCATGGAACGGCAGGAGCGGTTACTGCGGGAACAGATTGGGGAAGTCACCGAGGGTATTGAGGAACTGAAGAACAGCCGTGCGGAGCGCTTTACCATCAAGTCCATGGAGCGCACGAAGAAAGGACTGGAGACCAAGCTGAAAAAATTGCTGGAATCCGGACGAAAGGATGATGTCGTTACCTTTGAGGAACTGGGTGTTGACCGGCTCTATGTGGACGAGGCGCACGCCTTCAAGAACCTGTTCCTCTATACAAAGATGCGCAATGTGGCCGGACTCTCGACAACGGATGCGCAGAAATCCTCCGATATGCTGCTGAAATGCCGCTACATCGATGAGCTGACCGGAGGTAAGGGCGTGGTGTTCGCAACAGGCACACCCGTCAGCAACTCCATGACCGAGCTTTACACCATGATGCGCTATCTTCAGCATGACACGCTCCAGAAAAAAGGGCTGGCGCATTTTGACTGCTGGGCTTCCACCTTCGGTGAGACCACAACTGCGATTGAACTGGCTCCGGAGGGAACCGGTTATCGGGCCAGAACGCGCTTTGCCAAGTTCTTCAATCTGCCGGAGCTGATGACCCTGTTCAAAGAAGTGGCCGACATCAAAACATCCGATCAGCTCCACCTTCCGGTTCCGGAGGCCGTCTATCACAATGTGGTGGCACAGCCGACAGAGATTCAACAGGCGATGGTGCAGGAACTGTCCGAGCGTGCTGCCAAAGTCCATGCCGGCGCGGTGGATGCCAGCGTGGACAATATGCTCCGTATCACCACGGACGGCAGAAAGCTGGGACTCGACCAGCGCATCATCAATCCCGATCTGCCGGATGACCCGTCCAGCAAGGTCAACATGTGCGTGGATAACATCTACCGCATCTGGGACGAGGGTCAGGCGGACAAGCTGACCCAGTTGGTGTTTTGCGACTTGAGCACACCCAAAACCGGTGCTCCTGCGGCGAAAGCAGCCAAGGCAGTTGGCAGCAATCTGGACAGTCCGGAGCTTCACGCAGTGGAATCCCAGATTGATATCACACCGGAACCGGAGTTCACCGTCTATGATGACATCCGGGAGAAACTGGTGGCAAGAGGTATTCCCAGGGAGCAGATCGCTTTCATCCATGAGGCCAATACCGAGGCACGGAAGAAAGAGCTGTTCGCCAAAGTCCGCTCCGGTCAGGTGCGTGTGCTGATGGGCAGCACCTTCAAAATGGGAGCCGGTATGAACGTGCAGGACCGGCTTGTGGCGCTTCATGACCTGGATGCGCCGTGGCGGCCGGGCGATCTGGAACAGCGCTCCGGCCGAATCATCCGTCAGGGCAACAGGAACAAGCAAGTCCACATCTTCCGCTATGTGACGGAGGCCACCTTTGACGCCTATCTCTGGCAGACGCTGGAGAACAAGCAGAAGTTTATTTCGCAGATTATGACCAGTAAAAGCCCCGTAAGAAGCTGTGAGGACATTGATGAAACCGCGCTGTCCTACGCGGAGATCAAGGCGCTCTGTGCCGGTGATGAGCGCATCAAGGAGAAGATGGATCTGGATGTGGATGTGGCACGGCTGAAGCTGATGAAAGCCAATCATCAGAGCCAGCAGTACCGGCTGGAGGACAACATTCTCCGCCACTTCCCGGAACAGATCGAACAGAACAAGGGATTCATCGCAGGGTTTCAGGCAGATATGCAGACGCTGGCGGAACACCCCCATCCGCAGGACGGCTTTGCCGGTATGACGGTGCGGGGCGATGTGCTGACCGATAAGGAAAACGCCGGTGCGGCGCTGGTTGATGCCATGAAGGAGGTCAAGGGCTTGGAGCCGGTGCCCATCGGCAGTTACCGGGGCTTTCAGATGTCTCTGACGCTGGAGGATTTCGGCAAGCAGTATGTGCTGACCCTCAAGGGGAAAATGTCCCACCGTGTGGAGCTGGGCAAAGACCCCAGGGGCAATCTCATCCGCATCGACAATGCCCTCGCCGGCATGGAAACGCGCCTTGCCCGTGTGCAGGAAAAGCTGGATTCCCTTTATGCGCAGATGGATACCGCCAAAGCGGAGCTGGGCAAGCCATTTCCGCAGGAGCAGGAGCTGAAAGAAAAATCCGCCCGTCTAGCACAGTTGAACATTGAGCTGAATATCGATGACAGGACGCCGATAGAGGCAATGGTGGAGGTTGCGGACAGCGAGCCGGAGGTGCGCTCTGCTGTCAGTGCAAAATCCGAAAGGCCGTCTGTGCTGGCCAAACTCCACGCCCCGCTGCCGCAGCGGGACAGTCATCCCAAACAGAATGAAACCGAGAAGGAGGTTCGCTGAACATGGAAAAGAAAATTGCAACGGATACGCCGTTATACCGGCATGACGCAGCCTATGCGCGCGAGCATGATGAGCTGCCGCTGTACAGAGAATCCTATCAGGCCAACATCGCCTGCAAGGAGGCGATTGAGGAAGCTATTTCTGAGAATTACGGCAACAACCGCTTGAATTCTCAGGCAGTTTTTGATGCGGTCAGCGCGGAATTCAGTATGGAGCGAATCCAGTATGTGCTGGCCAATACCGTGCAGTATAAGGATTGGGACGGACGCATCAGCCGCGCCAACCGGGAGTGGGCGCAGACCGTGCCGGTCGTGCCGAATCCCGATTCATGGGGCGGAGACCGCAACTGCTATTTTGTGGTGGACAGGCCGCATACCGGTCTGACGGATCTGTTCATTACCCATTTCCGAAAGGAACTGGAGAAAGCCCCCAGAGCGAAAAAGCCGTCTGTTCTGGAAAAGCTCCAGAAGCCCCTGCCGGACGCCGCGCCAAAACCCGGCAGGGATAAAGCGCAGGAGCTCTGATGATGGCAGACACCAGGGACATCAGTATGCACTTCTGGGCAACGCAGGAGGAGTATGATCTGATTCAAAAGAACATGGCGCTGTCGGGCAGCACGAATCTCAGCGCCTTCCTGCGGAAGATGGCCATTGACGGCATGGTCATTAAGCTGGATATGCCGGAGATCCAGGAGATGCTGCATCTGCTCAGGCGCGCAAATGCCAATATCAATCAGATTGCCAGACATCTGCACGATACCGGGCGCATCTATGATACAGATCTGGAGGAGATACTGGGGTTTCAGAAAGAAACCGCTACCCGTCTGAATGATATTCTCACCAAACTGTCCGCCTTGAAATAAGGACAATACACCCCATGGGCAGCAGAGCCGTGCGCTTTGCTGCCCGCATTTTTTGTTATCCGGCTCCGTATCCTTGAGCGTTTTGAATTTCAGAATTACAATAGAATCAGAAAAGAAGAAAAGGAGGCTCTGACCATGAAAATACTGCTGAAAATTCTCTGCGCACCGATGATTGCCGTTCTGTCCGTTTTCGTCTGGCTGGCATCGAAGCTGGTTCAGATATCCGCTGTCGTTATGAATTTCATCGCCATTGCCGTGGGTCTGGGCGCACTCTGCATCCTTTTTGACGGAAAGACTGCCCAGGGCATCTGCGGACTGATTGCGGCGTTTCTCTTTACCCCGTTCGGACTGCCGATGTTCTCCATCATGCTCCTGGGACAGGTGCAGAAATTCCGCTACTGGATTCAGGACAGCGTGTACGGATAACAGAACTTTGCGCCAGGTTGGCGCAAAGTGAATTACATTGATGAGGGCTTCTGCTTTTGCCGGCAGGAGCCTTTCTTTTTTGAAAAAGGCGGTGAACCGATATGGCAACAACACGCATTATCCCCATGCATCAGAACAAGGGAAAAACCATCCGGCAATGTCTGTCCGACAGATTGGACTACGGCAAAAATCCGGATAAGACCCAGGAGGGCCAACTGATCAGCGCCTATGCCTGTGACCCGGAGACTGCGGATGCAGAATTTGCGCTTTCCAAACGCGAGTATTTTCAGCTGACAGGCCGCAGACAGGACAGCGATGTGATCGCCTATCAGGTGCGCCAGTCCTTTCGTCCCGGTGAGATTACGCCGGAGGAGGCGAACCGCATCGGCTACGAATTTGCCGAGCGCTTCCTAAAAGGCAACCATGCCTTTATTGTCTGCACTCACACGGACAAGCAGCATATCCACAATCACATTTACTGGAACTCCACAAGTCTTGACTGCACCCGGAAATTCCGGAACTTCTGGGGCAGCACCATGGCAGTTCGGAAGCTGAGCGACCTGATCTGCGTTCAGCACAGACTGTCCGTCATTGAAAATCCAAAGCCCCATGGAATAAGCTACAACCGTTGGCAAGGCGATATTGAAAAGCTCTCAAACCGTGACCGTCTCTGCCTGGATATGGATGCGGCGCTGGCAAAAAAGCCGCACGACCTTGAGGGCTTTTATTCGCTTATGGAGCAGGCCGGCTACACTGTTACCCGCGGGAAAAACATCACGTTCAGCCATCCGCGCCAGAAGCGCAATATCCGTATGCGCTCACTTCCGGAGGAATACCGGGAGGACGCTATTCGGGAAGTGCTGGCAGGCAGACGTATTCATAATCCGCGAAAACGCCGCAGTCCGCTGGCAGAGCAGAAAGCTCAGCTTGTCAGCGCTTTGGAGGCAAAGCAGAATCAGGGGCGGGGCCGTTACTACGATCTGTCTATCCAGAATCAGATTACCAAACAGCAGGCCAAAGCTCTTCTGTATTATCAGCAGCACGGTTTTACCAGCGCAGATGATTTTGAGGCATTCGCTGAATCGGTGGAAGCCGTAAAGCAGCGCAGAGATGCGCTGTCCGCGCAGATCACTTCTGCCGAAAAGCGGCTGAATGAGATTGCGGTGCTTCAGAAGCACATCACCAACTATCTCAAAACCAAAGATATCTATGCCGGCTATCGGGCGTCCGGTTATTCCAAAGCATACTACGAGGAACACGAGGATGCGATCAAGCTCTGCAAAGCGTCCAAGCGGGCATTTGATGAACTGCTTCCCTCTGACACTTCCGGCAAAACCGCCGGTTCCCACAAAAAGCAGCTTCCCTCCTTGAAAGCGCTTCGGGCGGAGTATGCCGAGCTGTTGGCAATGAAAAAGGCGGCATACCCGGAATACTACCGGGCGAAAGATGAGTACCGGGAGCTGCTGACTTATCAGGCCAATCTGGCCGGGCTGTTCGGCATTGAAAATGTCAGAAGCGCGCCTCAGCGAGAGCACCAGCAGGAAGAAAAATAAGCGCCGTCAGGTGCGCCGCCGAAGATGAAATCTTCGATCATCGGGGTTTGGGGATTGTCCCCAACAAGCAGAAACAGAAAGTTCCGCCTTCGGGCGGAATCTTTTTGTTTTGAGCCTTTCTGATCAGGAAGGCATTGCTTGCTCAGTTGAGTTTGTATCTTTTCTCGTAGTGTCGCCAAATGAGAACACTATACCAAACAATTTGCGAAACTTATTGTCGTTATATTGCAATTCTTGTAATTTGGTGATATACTATTCTTGTTTATTTTTGCCCTGAGGAAGAAACAAGTCCATTGAGTAAGGGAGCGTGCCCAATGAGAGTAAATTACGATAAATTATGGAAGCTCGCAAGGGATAATAAGATGAATTGCCGCGCGCTTTCGCAAGCCGCAGATGTTAGCGCAAACACCGTAACAAAGCTCGGAAAAAACGAGCTTGTGTCTATGGACGTAATGTTGCGCCTGTGCAAGATTTTTCATTGTGATATTGGTGATCTTATGGAAGTGATCGAAGAAGATTGATATTCTCATCTGCTGAGCGAGTTATCTGTTTTGAAGGGGGAAACTTCGTATGTCCAGTCAACCAAAATGGAATAAGTACGAAGTTGCTCTGCTCATTGAACCCGAATCAGGCAAGCCTCCGAAACAGAAGGTATTTTCCAGTTTGTTGACTGCCCCAAATGAGGTATACCGTCAAAGTAAATGGGAGATGATGGCAGTATCCCGGTGATTAATGTAAATTTGAGGGATTAGGACACACGGGGCCTGGAAAGTTATCCTAGATTGCTCGTTTTGGAGCGCGTTGAAGCGACCACGAGAAAAGACTGCAACGTGGTTTTGAGATACGCAAGAGGATTTTCG
>JALNXD010000032.1 GCA_023230565.1 Syntrophales bacterium | reverse complement strand
CTGTCACGCCGGAGGCCGTGGGTTCGAGTCCCATCGACCCCGCCAGAAAAATTAAAGGAGATAGCCCATAAAGGTATCTCCTTTTTTATTGGGTGAAGGAGTATCATTTTGTTTTGAAGATACCCTGAAAAAATGTAGTATGATGTGATTCAGTTTTTAAAATGATTTATTTCTTTAATGATCTTCATCCTAATTTAAGGAGTTTCTCCATGGAGAGCATCAAAACCTTATTCATGCAAATATCACTTGTTGCAAATGGACTTTATGAGGGCAATAGTCTTGTGCAATTCATTTCTGCTGCAACAATATTGGTGCTGGGGTTTCTTATACTCGAGATCTTCTGGCGCTATGCAAAAAAAAAGATGGAATTGTTTGAAGAAAAGGGCAAAACAAAAAAGTGGAAGGATTTTTTTATTGCATTTGCACCGGCATTTCGTCTTGCGTGTGCTGTTTTGATCATTCGTCTGGCTGAAATCCCACTTGTTGTGCCGGAAGAATTAATGCTCCTTATTCATGGACTGGAAATTTTCCTATTCTGTATTGCAATAATAATATTCATATTTCAAGCAGTTAAAGGATTGGAATTAATATATCCGAGTATCCCGTCGCCAATTCGAAAAGCGATAACACAACAGAGAATCAGAAATTTTGAAAGTATATTACGGATTCTGGGTATTGTCGCAGTCGCTCTTTTTTTTGTGTATACACAGCAATACTTGTTCCCTCAGTGGGTCTGTGCTCTTTCATTGTGGCGTTATGCCGGTTTGCTTGTTCTTTTTGTAATTCTTTTTTTGGGGGGCAAATTTATCGTAGAATTTCTGGAAGCACTTGTTGCAGCACTTAGCGATTCGAGTGAAAAGGCGAGAATTCGCCTTGTGCTTAGGTCGACAACATGGCCGATTCGTTTGGTCGTTGTTGCAATAGCGATCTATGCGATGCATGAGATTTTGTATTTTCCCGATACGGTGGACAGGATATTTGAAATCACAATTAATATAATCGGAATTGTTGCTGTTTTTATATTTTTATATAAACTTCTCGATGTTGTCGAATGCGAGTTAATCCGGTTTGTGGGGAGAGACGATAACGAATTCGATATGAATCTTGTTCAACTGGTGAGGATAACGGCCAAGGTTCTGATTATTGTATTTGGTGCGATTTATCTCCTCAAGGCCGCAACAGGTAAACCTATGACGACTCTGCTGGCAGGGCTCGGTATAGGTGGTCTTGCAGTTGCATTGGCTGCACAAGATACTTTGAAAAATCTTTTCGGAAGCTTTATGTTGATGATTGACAAGCCGTTTGTGGTTGGTGAATGGGTGAATATAGAAGGCTCCAATGCGATCGTGGAGGAAATCGGTTTTCGATGTACTCGTATAAGGACCTTTAACGGTCATGTTATATCAATTCCAAATGAAAAAATGGCAGCTATCAGTATTGAAAATGTTCAACGCAGACCTTTCATACGAAGGACTATGAATATAACCGTTACCTTAGATACGCCGCCCGACAAGGTCGAAAAGGCGGTCCAAATAATAAAAGATATCCTGAAAGACCGGCCTGAACTTGATATTAACAATATTCCGAAGGTACATTTTAATGAGTTCAACGATACATCCTTGAATATTATTGTAGTGTATTATTTTAAGGAGAAAGACTACTGGGCATCGATCCGCTTCAATGAAATCATAAATCTGGAAATCATGAGAGCCTTCGAAGCCGAGGGAATTGAATTTGCATTTCCCACAACGACGACTTATCTGGCATATGATAATAGAAGACCCCTTGCAATTGACATTCGCAATACGAAGGAAATGAAAGCAATGCCACCAAACACCGCGGAATAGTATGCTGAGGTAAAAATCAAGCGAATAGTATGGATATCCAGGAGGAAAGCTATGTCTATTTTATTAAAATTGAAGAGAGCTTCGAAAAAAGCAGGCTTGCCTCCAGGTACCCTCGTCCATATAGGTGAGCGGAAAGCTGAAATGGTCAAAATAGGTCTTGTTAATTATAACAAAGATGCTTTTCAGGAGAAAGAAGTCAGAAATATTGAAGAAAGTCTTGATTTTATTGATGCTTCGACAGTTACATGGATTAATATTGACGGATTGCACGATACCGGATTAATCGAAAAAATCGGTTCGAACCTTGGTATACATTCATTGGTCCTCGAAGATGTTCTTCATACCACTCAGAGGCCGAAGATTGAAAATTATGAAGATTACATACTGATTGTCCTGAGGATGCTTTACTATGCTAGCGATGTACATGAAATCAAATCAGAGCAGATAAGCATCATTCTCGGTTCACATTATGTGATCTCATTCCAGGAATTGGAAGGTGATGTATTCGAGCCTCTGAGGGAGCGTATTCGTCATAATAAAGGTAAAATTCGCAAATCAGGTGCGGACTACCTGGCATATGGCCTTCTTGATTCCATAATCGATAATTATTTTGTTCTTCTTGAGAAAATAGGCATACAGATTGGCGAATTAGAAGAAGAACTATCAACAGAGCCGCAGAAGCAGACAGTTGAGAAGATTCATTCACTGAAACAGGAGATAATCTTCTTGAGGAAGTCGGTCTGGCCATTGAGAGAAGTCATCGCTGAATGTGAGAGGACTGAATCGGATCTCATAAAAGAAGATCTGTCGTTCTACCTGAGAGATTTGTATGACCACACTATTCAAGTTATTGATGTAGTTGAAACATATCACGATCTTCTTTCCGGAATGCTTGACCTTTATCTGTCACGCATGAGCAATAAAATGAACGAGGTTATGAAAGTGCTTACGATCTTCGCCTCTATTTTTATTCCTTTAACTTTCATTGCAGGCATATACGGCATGAACTTCAAGTACATGCCCGAATTAGAATGGAAATGGTCTTATCCGGTTTTTTGGGTAGTGATTATCGTTGCCGCACTCGTGATGCTTGCCTTTTTTAAAAAAAGAAAATGGCTTTAGAAATTCAATTCATAACTTCAGAAAGTATAACCTACAGATAAATGAAATCTTCCTGAACTTTCATCTTCCCTGGGATTTAGCTTAAAGCCGTAAAGAAATCCGACAGGGCCTATGGGTGTAATGTAGCGGAGACCGGCGCCAATTGAAGATCGGAATCCATCGGTGCCAAAATCCGTATATGTCCGGGTAACCCTTCCGCTGTCGAAAAATCCTGTGATTTCAAAATTATGCCCAATGTCGAATCTTGCCTCAAGACTGCCTGAAAGAGCAAACCTCCCTCCTACGGGATTATTCATTCCATCATATCTGAGCATATTTTCTGCAAATCCGCGCACATCGGAAATGCCTCCGAGATGGAACAGCTGATCCTGCGGTATGGTACCGGAAGAACCGAATGCTTGAAGATATCCCGCTCTGCCCAAAAAAGCGAATGTCAGTCGGGAGAAAGGAGATATATAATACCTTCCATCAAATTGATATTTTAAAAAATCATCGAAAGAGTTTTTAATACCCTTTGAAACATCGATAGATAATGTAGTAAATACTCCTTTTCTTGGGCGGACAAATGAGTCTCGGCTGTCATAGCTTATTGATGGAGTAGTGATAAAAATACTCCGCGGATCGAAAAGTTCCCCCGATTCATTATTGCAAAGGAGTCCTGAATCACTTTGGCAGAATAGTTTTTTTTGTTCAAATGTGAATCCGAGTTCCGTAGTTATCGCCTTCGGCCATCTTTTGATAAAATGCAATGATGCGCCAAAAGTATCTGTACCGAATTCCTGATTGAATTCTTCTACCCTTTCGATAAAAAATCCGGCCGTTGCCGCTATTCGAGATCCGAGCACACGGGGTTCAGTAATGCCCACATCACTGCGGTAACCTGTTTGACTGACTGCTCCGCTTAGCCATAGATTTTTGTTGGTGCCAAGGAAATTGCGATCACCTGTCTTCGTATCTGCAAAAAAACCGCTTTCGGATTCATACCCTATCCCCGCCTGTATGAAATACGGTTTTTTCTCTTTTACCTCAGCAATGAGGTTTACCATATCTGTCTTTTCTGCTAATCCAATTGCTTTAAATGTTACTGAATCAAACATTTCAAGATCTCTTACATTTCTCTGTCCCTCAAGCAGGCGGCTAAGCGAAAAAGAATCTCCTTTTTTCATTTCTATTTCTCTTTTGACAATGCTGTCTTTGGTCCTGAAATTTCCGGTGACAAAAACTTCCCCCATAAGGACCTTCGATCCTTCACTTATTAAATAAGTAAGATGAACCAGGGAGTTATCCTCATTGAATGACAGCGAATGTTCTATGGATACATAGGGATATCCCCTCTCTGAAATGAGGGAAGAAATGGTATTCTTATCATTTTCTATCATGTACCTGCGAAAGGGTTCTCCGCGTTTTATTTTCAAAGGTTTTGTAATCTCTTTTACAGAAACAGCTGAAAGTCCCTTAAATTGAACTGAAGACACAATTGTTTGTACGCCTTCAGTTATATTGTAGGTTATCACTACATTTATTTGCTGTTTAGTTATTTGGTACGACTGTATGTCTGTCCGGATATGTGCATTTAAAAAACCAAACTTATGGTAAAGAACCTTGATAATCATGGCGTCCTGATCGACATTTTCGGCAAGATAGACAGTATCACGTGCAAAAAGTTTCCTGTCCGTTTGAGTTTCCTCCCGGATAGTTTTCTCATCAATTGAGTGATTACCTATAATTCTAACTTCTGAGGTGCAGTACCTGGGCCCCTCTTTCACATGAAATTCGATGGTGCGTACAGGTAAATACTCCCCTAAAACATGGGAGCCAGATGAAATCGCAGTATCGGGATATCCGTGTAACCTGTATTTTTCTTTCATTTTTTTTATGCTTAGCACGAAGTGCCTGTCACGTTTAATCCCCTCACGCAAAAATATAAGATCTTCCATGAGCTCAGAGTCTGAAAAGACATTATTCCCTGTAAATTCAACTTGATAAAGAGGGCCTTCTTCAACCGAGAGCAGTATCGACACATTTTGGGTTTCTGAATCTCTGAATATAGATGAATCGATTTCACATTCCGTAAAACCCTTATCCCTGTAGTAGTTTGTTAATTTTACGATGTCTTCACTTAATTCCTTTTCCCTGAACCGTCCTGCGATTCCAGGTATGAAATGATTCCGCCATGCATGCATTTTCAATTTTAAAGTCGAATCGCTCAAATTTCGATTCCCTCTGATCATGACCTCTTCCAAACGCCAGTAAGGACCTTTTTCGACGTGTATATTTAATATGACATGTCCTGTTCCTGAATCCTTCCTGGTTTCTATCGTAAGCAAAGGATCGATAAAGCCTTCATTTTTGAAAAACTCCTTTATAATAGATTTTTGATTTTCGATTTCTTCGAAGGAAAAAATATCACCGACATTGAAAGTCATGATCTTGAGGATATCACGTTCAAAAAATGGATATATTCCGCTCAGCTCAATTTCTTTTATGAGTGGTGCCGGGTGAAGCTCGAAATATAACGTCATTTTCCCTTCCTCTTCTTTGGAGTCTACATTTATTTCCGAAAATCGATTGGAAAGTCTGAGCGCTTTTATCGAAGATTGCAAAAGGGAAGATGAAAAAACATCTCCAATTTTTGGAAAAATCATGGCCTCGGCAAGTTCTGTAAGATCCGGTTCATATCCGGAATCCCGGTGGACTTTAACAATGATATTAGAAATCACAGGCGGGACTGTCGATTCATCATAATTCCTTCCGGCCTCCGGTCTCGCATACGAAGGCATACATGTGCAAAAAAATAGAATGAGTGCGATCCATCCGATATGATGAGGCAGAGGTACTGTCATAATTATCTGAACTCTAATCTGAATTGTATTTGTCCGCCGAAAGTTCCTGAATTATCCTGGAATCCTCTGAGTAAAATATTTTCAAGAAACTTATATTCGGCTATGGCACGCTGAGACATTTCACCTTCTTCCGTTTCCACTGAGTACTTCAAAGACATTCTGCGTGACAGTTCCTTGCCGATAGTCACCTTGATCCGTTCGTCGGATTCGCCATTTTCGCCGGGCAGTGTTTCAACTTCAAAAGTATCGAGGCCGGTTCTTTTCCTGATATCCTCTCCCATAGTTGCATTGATAATCTTTGTAATGATAGCTTCGGTTGACAGTGAAGGACCTCCTTTTCCCTCCGTCAGTTCTCTTGCCGTTTTTCCGATAACAAGAAGTGATATTATATCGATATGCTCTTCATGAGGGTCGGAATCCAGCATGAAAGCCAATTCTTCGGGGGTTCCTGAAATCTTTAGGGTAATACGCCAGTCCCGGATCGTGGCTTTTCCGGCAATATCTATTGTCGCTTCCGTCCTGTAGGGATTTAGAAAGTCAATTACGCCGCGAGTGACAGTGAAGGTTCTTTTCTGGTATGTGACATTCCCCGATATCACAGATGCGCGTCCTTTTAAAATCGGATTTGCTGCATTTCCTGAAATTTTGATATCGGGGTTAATTTCCAGATAGGCAATATTGTTATTTACCATGAAGAAATCTTGTGCGGTTATTTTAATATCCAGCTTTATATTGTCGAGGAGCGAATCGTATTTTCCCGGTTTTTGGGGGGAGGAAGACGGTTTTCTTTCAAGCACCGCTTCCTTTAAGATGCCTTGCAACTTTACGTCACGATAATAGCTCCCTTCAGCAATAATTATTTCACCCGTCAATGAGGCATTCTCCATGGTACCTTCAAGATTGAGCCTTGTATTTACAAGTATGCTCAACGTATCCGGCACTTGAAAAGGGAGGCTGTTACCGGTGAACGTAATATTTGCCCTATGGGGTTTCAAATCTTCAAGATCTACTGTGCCTGTCACATCAAATCTCCCCGAATCCAGATTACCAGTCAGGGAGGAAACAGTGACGGTCTTTTCCGTCAGACTTATTTTCCCGGAAATGCTCCTTACTTGCTGAGCGTATCCGCTGTGAGAAAATCCACCGTCTTCAATAAATATCTCTGCCGAAATGTCAGGATCCGAAATATTTCCTGAAATTTTGGATAAAAACGTTATTTTTCCGGAAATATCAGTAATATCAGCCAAGAAAGGCTGGGCAAGTCTGAGAGGAATTGTTCCTTCTGTTATTAATTCAAAGGATCCGGTGATATCGCTCTTTCCCTCAATATGTAGATCTCCGTCACTCAAAAGTTTCAGAGTTGACTTCTCTGCCGATATTTGTCCGCCATGCAACGTAAATTCAATATCTGTACCGCTTAACAAAGGGGAGAATTCGGCTGAATAAATGTCGATTTTTTTTATATCGAAAACAGCATTAATTGATTGAATATTTGAAACATTTCCTTCCGCAGTTACATGAGCTGATATGAGACCGCCAAGATCGGAATGGCCGGCTATGGTGAAATATGGTGAAAGATTTGCCTTATCTGCCGAAACCTCGGCTGCAAAAGCCTTACTATTCAAATTGTATTCACCCGTAAAAGAGATGTCGGATCTTCCGGAAGCCCTGATTATGAAATTTTCATAATTGAACTTGAGCGTAACATCGTTTAATTTGTTTTCTTTCAAGTGCAGGTCTTTAATGTGTGCGGTGCCTGCAAAGAGAGGTGCATGTAAAGAACCCTTTCCTTCTATTGAAAAGCCGATATTTCCGCTGAGTTTTTGGTCAATGGCATCGAGCGAAGCCAGGGAAATGCGTTGTGAAGAGATCGCCAATCCGAACGACGTGTCTTTTGATATATGACCGTGACCTGAAATGATTTCTCCAGGAGCTGCCGTAAGTAACAATGACGTAATCCAGAAAGTGGTGCCATCGAAGGATGCATTGCACGTAATCTCCTCTAGTTTTTGAAAATCAGAAGATACGTTGCTGAGGATGACGTGCATGTCACCCTGCGGCTTTTGAAGAGTACCTGCAAATTGAGCGTCTACAGCGGCTTTGCCTTTTATCTTCGGCACGAGATTATTCAGATTGGAAGATGAAGCGTGAATTTTCAAATTGAACACGGGATCTTTTGCTGGTTGAAGGCTATCCTTCTCAAAGGGATGAATTGTTCCTGTCAGAACAAGAGAAGAATCTTTATTTTTGATCTTGACGCTGCTGACGTTCAGGGTTCTGTCATCCAGGTGAGCAGAAATATTTATGTCACCTATGGCAAATTCATTGTAATGCACCGCTTTTCCCCATCCCTTCAGATTTATATTCGGATGTAACAGTGTGCCTTTTATTTCTGTTGTTAAATGTGCGCTTCCTCTTATTTCCGGCAGTCCGAAATACGACAAAAATTCAGACATTTCTTGCGCTTTTGCTGTAATATCACCATTAATGGGGCCACTGAGGATATCAACTGTGCCTGAGCCTTCCAGAGTGGAGCTGCCGGATTCAATTACTGCATTTTTAAAGGATACAATGCCCTTGTCGAGCGATACATCGGAACGCATCGAAATATCGAGCGGATTTGTAATGGTGGCTGAAATAAAATTTTTTAATGAGAGATCTGCCGACATTTCGGCAAAGGCAGTATCAAGTGCAATTCCCTGGCCGGCAATTTTCATACTGGAATTAATATGCCCTTGCATATCGGCCAAGTTCTCAGGGGCGAGTTTTTTTACTTCCATCGGATAGCAGGTAATAAGCGACAGGGAATATGAAATGTTATCCGGATAGAAGCACCCTGTAAAAAAACCTTCCGGAAACGCTTCCTTCAAGCACACTGATCCCGATGTTTCAAGTTTACCGGCTGCGAGACACGCCTTCATTGAATGGAGTGTTATACTTCGGTCATTCAATGTTGCTTCCGCAGCAAAACTGTCGACAGGATAGGAAGCAATGCTGCCGCCTGAATAAATGAGATTCATGCAAATAGTGGGGTTAGCCGGGCTGCCGTTCATTTTCAGGTGCAAATCCGCCGCACCTGTAGAATTTTGCGTAAGTTTTGCCAGGTTGCTCATCTCGGGGAGGGATAAGGATGCGACAGCATCGAGATCAACCACCGGTTCACTTAAAATTCTTTCTATTCTGCCGCTCAATGATGCCGACGATGCTTTTGTGTGAAGTTGTACTGAAAGAGAATCGATAGTTCCTTTTTCATATCTGCTGTTCACGAGTATGCTGTTGGTGCAAAGGTTAACAGCCGGAGTATTAAGTGACAGTCGCCTGATGTCACACTGTATTTTTGCCCTTTCTTCATAGAAATTTCCGCTTGCGGTGACCGCAATTCCTTCTGCGTCGACATAATATTCTTCTTGATCTGAGAAATGAAAAGAAGCGTCGTCTATTTTTATTTTTTTAAATATAAGTGGGTGACGCGAAGAACGATGATCATCTGTCTTGGTTTCCGTTGTGTGACTTGATACCGACTGGATAATATTTATTTCTTTTCTTTCGTTTCTATGTACATCGGCCCACGGCTTGTCAAGCAGTATGAAAGGAATTGTAAAATGGCCTCTTAAAAGGCTGTTTAATGATATCGACATGGACAGTTTTTTAAATCCTGCAATATCTTTTTGAGAACGATCTTTTAGAATTCCCTCATGAATAACGACCGATCCTTTTAATAAGTCAAGCTCAAGATCTTTAAATGCCACGGATCCTGCAATCTTCGAATTGATTTTCGATACTATAATCTGCTGCCCCAATCGGGCTTCAAAAAGAAATTGCACGCCTTCTATGCTGATAATACTCAGTATTATTATTACAGTTATGCCAACAAAGAAAACGTTAAGTAACTTTTTCATTATAACTCACCCTAAAAAAGTCCGCTGTCATTTATCCTGTGGAGCCGGGAATGAGGCAGAGTATATCAAATGTGCGAAGTTTCGAAGCGGATGGATGAGAATCTGAACAGTACCATTTAATTCTATGCCCGATCATTTACTCCTCGTGATCTCCATATGGGTATGTATTTTTTTACCATAAATGCATATCTATGACATCCCCCAAAAGAGACCCTGTACAAATAAGAGGAGCTTGAAGCGCGATACATATTGCTATGAAAAAGCACATTTTTTGACCAAGAAACAAACAATTAAATAATTAATTTACAAATTATGTCAGGCATATGGATAAATTAGCTGACCGATCTTGATGAGCTGTTTTTTAATTGCAATTAATCGCCAAGACTGTATAATTCTTAGATTCTTTTTCCATTGTTCCTATGGAACTATTTGATAATACTATATAAATAATTTGTTCTCACCAAGTCTGCCACATTCGTTTTGAATTCATTATTTTGGGAGGCGATGAATGGATATTACTATTCAGAAACAGTATGTTCCGGATGAGCAGGATGATTTATATCGTCTGTTGGTCGAAAATGCCAGCGAAGCAATGTATGTTACAAGGGATGAAAAACTGCTTTATATAAATCCTAAATGTCTCAAAATAGTCGGATACCCTGAAAGTGAACTGAAAAAAAGTTCTTTTATTGAATTTGTACATCCTGACGACAGAGACTTGGTTCAAAACAGGCATATGAGGAGAATGAGGGGGGAGAATTTTTTCAATGAATATAGTCACAGAATTATCGACAAGGATGGCAAGGTTAAGTGGTTGCATGTACACGTAGTCAGATTGGTATGGAGGGGAAAACCTGCCATTTTAAATTTTGCGAGCGATATTACAGACCGAAAACACGCAGAAGATGCACTGAGCGAAAGCGAAGAGAGATACCGATTTCTTTTTCATTCAGCTCCCGCGGGCGTATTTTATTACGACAGCTCATTGAAAATCATCGATGCAAACGACGTCTTTTTTAAAATATTTGGAGATGAAAAGCAGAATCCTGCGGGATTTCAATTGAAAAAGTTGAGAGACAAAAAAATAATCCCATCCTTTTTAACCCCGCTTGAAGGAAAAATGGGATTTTATGAGGGGCAGTACCGTCCCTATAATAGTTCGGTCGCAATGTGGATTTTTATTCACACCGCCCCTTTATATGGTCGAGACGGAAAAATGAGTGGAGGAATCGGTATAATACAGGATATGACCAAAAATAAAAAGGTAGAAGAGAGTTTGAAAAAAAGAGAAAAAGAATTAAAAACAAAATCAATCCATTTGGAAGAATCGAACGCTGCTCTCAGGGTACTGTTGCGGCACAGAGATGAAGATCGTCTGGAACTCCAGCGGAATGTTCTTTCCAATATTCGCGAGCTGGTGATTCCTTATATTGAAAAGCTGAAGAGCAGGCAAATGGACGCCGAAAAAAAATTGCTCATCAATATGCTGGAGAATAATCTTAGAGATATTACTTCACCGTTTTTAAGAAATATGTCACTCAGTCAATACAATCTCACATCCAAAGAAATTCAGGTTGCGAATCTCATCCGTGAGGGAAAAGCAACGAAAGAAATAGCGAAATTGTTAAATCTATCAACAAGATCCATAGAATATCACAGAGATAAGATACGAAACAGGCTCGGCTTGAAAAATCAAAAAACAAATCTTAGGTCCTATCTTTTAACACTTTCATAATACTGGTTTTTAGTGGTATTTCTACCGTAATAATTCAGTATTGCCATTTCAAAATATTTTATTACAATTCGCATATGTTTTACCGGTATTTTAGAATAAAAGTCTCATGCCGGTTTTCATTTTCCACAAATGAATTTTTGTTCATTATCATGCATTTTTTGAAGTTTTTTTAAGGCAAAAAAATTTTAAGTATTCCTTGTATTACTACAAAAGAATAGTTCATGGAGAAAAATATGATGGTAAAATTAATCAGATCAATGGCAGAGGCATTAGTGGGTAATCCTGGAGAAGTTCAAGTACTGGAAACAAGAGGAGGGCAAACATCCGTTTACGAATTATCCGTAGCGAAAGAAGATCTCGGAAGAATTATAGGAAAAAGGGGGCAGACGGTTAAATCCATCAGAACAATACTCAATGCAGTATCTTCAAAGAGCAATAAAAAAGTGGTTTTGGAAATAGTAGAATAAGTTTTTAAAAGTATGAAGAAAATATTGCAACGAAGCAATAATCTTTTTTGTTCATGAAAAGTCATTTGGAGGTTTCGTAAATTTGTATTATTTGTTTATAAGTAAGTGAATTTGGAAGATGTCATTTACTTTCAATTATATTGCCGACTTGTCGACATAATGGGCTTCTGGGTAAGTGATGCGAGAGTTCATTGGTTTTCCAATTTACGGGCATGGCTTTTGCCCGCTCAGACCTGATTCCCGGGCCTGCAGCGTCTCGCGAACTGTCGCGGCACACTCGCGCGAGGCGGCGCAGGCACAGCCGGGACGGGCGCATCGCATCAACGACATGTACCCGAAAAACAGCTGATTCACATCAAAATCCAAATATACAAAGAGCACGCAGTGAAAGCTTTACTTGTATCCCAGTATATTAAATGCTCGGCAGCCATAAGCAGCTTTTTGAGGATTTATGATCTTCAATGAAGTATGTCTTTCATTACAGTGCCGACAGGCATTATAATGTGCTTTCAAAATACCGGAAAGAAACGCATGCGGCGATGCAATGGATGACATGATATTAGAAGGCAATACTCTTGATTTCAACAATGCACTTACCAGAGAATGGATACTTTCCAATGGGCTTGGCGGGTATGCATCAAGCACGATACTGAACTGCCATACAAGAAAATATCACGGTTTGTTTGTTGCAAATCTGAAAAATCTTCAAGGCAGATACGTGCTTCTTTCAAAAGTTGAAGATTCATTGATTATTGATGAGAAAGAATCGAATTTATCGCTACATAGATATCCTTTGATTTTTTATCCTGAAACAACGGCAGAGCTTGTCAGAGTGACCGTAAATACCTGTGTAGACTTTATGTTTAGAATAGACACTGCTATCGTGCACAAGACAGTCGTGTTCTGCAGGGGAGAAAATGTTCTTCTTTTGAAATACCGGATCAGTAAAGCAAAATCTCCCCATACTCTTAGAATAAAACCGCTCATTGCCTACAGGGGAATACATGAACTCAGTCACGAAAACGATTACATCTACAGAAATATAGATATAACAAAAGTAGGCTTTTCTATTGCACCATATGGCGACATGCCGGCTCTTATTTTTGCGTGTAGCAGACCGGTGAAGATACAAGACGGTTCCTGCTGGTATAGGAATTTTGAATATCCGGAGGAAAAAAAGCGAGGATACGCTTTTCAGGAAGATCTCTTTATGCCGGCTGCTATTGAATGTACTTTGCGACCGGATGAAAGTTTTATTCTATGCACATCTCTCAGTGCAAAAGAAGATATTGAGAAGATGTGGAAAAAAGAATCTCCAACGTACAGCAGGAAAAATCTTTTCGTGCAGAAACACATTACAACAGCTGGAAAGATGATGACAAGGCTCTCGCACGCAGCCGAGCTATTCATTATCAATGAAAAAGAAAGCATGCCATCAGTAATAGCGGGATACCACTGGTTTTATATATGGGGAAGGGATACTTTGATAAGTCTGCCCGGATTAACTTTTTATAGAGGCCGAATAAAGGAAGGTATACTTATTTTACATGCTATTTCACACTTAAGAAAAGGTGGACTTATTCCTAATTTTGTGAAGGAGGAAGTGAGGGAGATAGCATATAATTCAATAGATGCTTCTCTTTGGTATTTCTGGTGTCTCCAGGAATTATTGAAAGTGACGGAAAATCCGACTCTGATGCGTCAATTCATACCTGTCATGACTGAGATAATACGATGCTATATGGAAGGAATTTCATGTGTATTCGAACATAATGACGAAAGTGGGCTTATATCAATCACAAATCCTTCAACTCAGATGACATGGATGGATGCGAGTGTAAACGGTATGCCCGTTACCCCTCGTTTTGGCTGTCCGGTGGAAATTAACGCGCTTTGGTTCAATGCTGTTTCATTTTTTAAAGAATTGTCCGGTAAACTTAACCTTGAGATTTGTCTTGATCTGAATGCTGAAATTGAAAAAATTAAAAAAAACTTCATGAAGTATTTCTGGTGCAGCCGGGAGCAATGCCTTGCAGATACCTGTGATCCTGCTGCAAAATCACAGGACTCATCCGTGCGGCCCAATCAGATCTTGGCCGTTTCACTTCCATATTCACCTTTGGGTAAAAAGGAAGCAGAACTTGTGATGAAAAAGGTAAAAAGAGAACTTCTAACTCCATTCGGATTGCGTACTCTTTCACCCAAGGACAGTCGCTATCGAGGAATTTATGAGGGTTCTCCGGAACAAAGGGATTCTGCGTATCATCAAGGGACGGTGTGGCCATGGCTTTTGGCTCATTATGGTGAAGGACTGCTAAAAACAGCCGAGAATAAAGAAAAAGCTGAAAATGAATTGAGAGATATATTTTCTGCCATGGAAGGACATTTTTATGAAGCAGGGATTGGCTATATTTCCGAAATATTTGACGGCGACTATCCGCATCGTCCGAGAGGGTGCATAGCTCAGGCATGGAGTCTTGCTGAATTGATACGGCTATGGAAAATTTTGGCATCCAGAATATCACACTAAATAAATATCTTTCCTTTATATTTAAATGAGGCTCAAATTTTTTTATAATGCTTTTTTCCGGAGGATAAAGAGGTGGGCTATTCCAAGGAAGATGGGCTTCATCGCTGTTATTTCAAATCCGTGAGTGTGCATGAGGGCAAGAAGTTTTCCTGGCGGAGGAAAAGAAAAGACTGATTCATAAAGATACCTGTAAGCACCGCTATTTCCTGATACGCGGCCTCCGATATAAGGAAGCAATGTTTTTAAATAAAATAAATATATTCGTCTCATCAGAGGATTTGCAGGAAGAGAAAATTCCAGTATCGCCATTTTTCCGTTCTCAATAAGAACGCGATATATTTCATCCAGAAAATCTCCTATATGCATCATGTTTCTGAGTCCAAAGGCAACCATCGCGTTGTCGAACGTGTGTTCTGTGAAAGGAAGTTTCAGCGCATCACCATTTATAAAAAATAATCTGTCTGAAAATCCCCTGTTTTTTGCTTTGACTTCGGCAATCGCCAGCATTTCGCGTGATAGATCTACTCCTGTTATTGTGCACTGAACTTTTGATAGCACAAGTGATGCCAATTCCCCGGTTCCCGTTGCCACGTCGAGAACCTTTTGATCTTTTTTAATTCCAAGATGACGGATAGCCGTTTTTCTCCACAGCCGGTCTGTTCCGAAAGAAAGAATTGTATTCACTTTATCATAAGTTGGCGCAATACGGTCGAACATTACACCTATTGTTTTGGGCTTTTTATCAATCATAATCATTTAAAAATGAAATGTGACGGTTTCATCGAAAGCTCCGTATGCCCCGGAGACGGTCGGCATCATATTGGGAAGTCACTGAAGAGTTCGCACATTTAGAAGCTCATTATACCGGCAAGCCGGCAATAAAAATTAGTAAGTGAAGCTTTCGGATACTTGTTCTTTGTGATTTACAGACAGGGATTTTGACCGCGAATCAGTACCCATGCCGCCGATGCGAAGCACCCGTCCCGGTTTTGCCTGAGCTGCCTCGCGCGAGTGTGCCGAGAGCTTCGTGAGACGCTGCAGCGCACCTCCTATTTTTTAAGTTTTTGCAAGCTGCGTTACTGTATATAATTGCTGTTCAGATGGGTCAACCTTTTTTAAAGTGCTTGAACTTATCACAATCATACGTTACAAAATTGGAAATAACTGCAGATATGAGTGACTCTTGTATTGTGTATTCCTTTTTTTAAACGTCTTTCTTGTGTAACGCATAGATGAAAAGAGATACAATAATTATTTATTGCCGGGCATAAATTGCGAAGCGGAAGGTAAAAAATGAAAGTTAGCCGTGTAAGTGAAATGAGAGAATTGGATAAAGAGGCAGTAAATTTGTATGGTATTGATGAATTACAGCTGATGGAAAATGCGGGTGAAGCGGCATGGTTTGTCATATTAAAAGAAATGGGAAATATATATGGAAAGAAATTCCTGGTAATTTGTGGAATAGGAAACAACGGCGGTGATGGATTTGTCACAGCCCGCAAACTTCACTCGAATGGTGCAATAGTCAAGGTAATAATACTGGGGGATGCTTCAAAATTTACGGGAGCTGCGCAGAAAAATTATGAAATAGCAAAGCGGCTGTCAATTGATATTGCTGTAAATATCGCTATAGATGAAATAAAATCGCACATACATACTTCAGATGCAATTGTAGATGCCATTTTTGGAACGGGTATTACACGAAAAATCGAGGGAGTATATTCCGATGTCATTAATTTGGTGAATCAAAGCCCGATTAAAACTTTCTGTGTGGATATACCTTCAGGAGTGAATGGAGATACCGGTGAGATTATGGGTGCAGCAGTCAAGGGGGATTATACAATTACATTTGGGCTGCCGAAAGTTGGTATGTTGTTTTACCCCGGATATACTTTATGCGGAAAAATATACTTGAGCCATATATCATTTCCACCTGCTCATTATAATAAAAGATCACTCAAAATAGCTGTAAATATCCCGCCCCCGATTCCCTCGAGAAATGTGACGGGACATAAAGGCAGTTTCGGAGATGTGCTTTTTATAGCGGGAGCGGCAGGATATTATGGAGCGCCTTATCTGTCTTCTTTTTCCTTTCTTCATGCAGGAGGTGGATATTCACGGTTAGCCGTTCCCCGATCTATTGCTCCTGTTATTGCCAGTAAGGGTAATGAAATTGTGTGTATACTCCAGGAAGAGACTCCTTCCGGGTCTATTTCCTATAATAATATCGATCGGTTGCTTTCAGTTGCCGATCAGTCGGATTTTATTGTGATAGGACCAGGTCTTTCTCTTGAAGAGGAAACACAGAGACTTGTAAGGGATCTTGTCCAAAATATTCAGCACCCTTTGTTAATTGATGGAGACGGTATTACGGCTATGTGCCGGAACATCGAAATACTGGCAGAAAGGAAATCGCCGACCATATTGACGCCCCACTTGGGCGAAATGTCACGACTGACAGGTCTTGCGATACATACTCTTGATGAACAGAAAATAGAAATCCTTCAGAAAACAGCTGAGCATCTGAATTCAATTATTATCCTGAAAGGTGCTCACTCACTGATCGGAATGCCTGATGGTCGAATTTATATAAATTTGAGCGGAAATTCCGGTATGGCTACAGCAGGTTCAGGTGATGTACTTGCCGGGACTATTGCAAGCATGGTCGGGCTTGGGCTGAGAATAGAGGAGGCTGTTCAAAAGGGTGTGTTCATTCACGGATACGCGGGAGATCTTGCTGCGGAATGTCTGGGAGAAGACGGCATTACAGCTTCAAAATTAATAGATTTTTTACCGATCGCCGTAAAAAAAGATCGTGAAGGTGTCGATTGGGAGTATGCGCAGCGTTACAGCGGTGTAACCATTATATGACCGATAAGGTTCGGATATCTGTTCTTTAGAACAGGAAGAACTCTCATATAAGGAGCGATACTCTGCTTACCTTGCATACTGAAAAATTATATAGAAAAAATATATCATAACCAGCCAGCCCCCCTGCCATCGTCTGAAAATTCCATCTTTGTTCAGAAATATAAAGAAACGAAATGAATACAGGATTAAAAGCATAACCGGAAAATGAAAAATAAAAAAATTTGCAGGAATAACGAGAGGGCTCACGGATGCAGAAGCTCCGATCACAAAGAGGCAGTTTAACACGTCGGCACCTACTATATTCCCTACGGTGATTTCCGGGTGTCCTTTGCGTACTGCCGATATTGCGGTTATTAATTCAGGTAGTGAGGTGCCTAAAGCTACCATTGTAGCGGCGATTACGTCATTGGGAACGCCTAAACGCATAGCCAGTTCAGATGCACTGGGAATAAGAATACGGGCGCCTGTTATAACAAGTGCAAGGCCGATAAAAATCTGCAACCAGCATTTCCACAGAGGGCATGCGGAGTAACTCATACCGGCATTCTGATTGGAGTCCAATGCTGCTGCTTCTTTCGACCATCGAATGGTGGCAAGAATATACATCACGAGAAGGAGAAGAAAACTTACCCCTACCCAGCGAGATAATACTGGCTGCCCGGAAGTACTTATGAAGGATATCAAAGAAATCGAAACGAGCAACGTTGCAGAACCTACCTGCACCCATCCTGTGCGATTCAGAATAAATTTATTCGCTGGCGTTGCAGCAATCAGGCAGGTGAGGCCGAAAATAAGACCTGTATCAACGATTATAGAACCGACGCCATTTCCCAACGCGAGATCTGGGTTTCCCATCCAGGCTGCGAATACTGACACAAAAGCCTCAGGGGTTGTTGTACCCAGCGAAATAATAGTTGCACCGATTGCAATTTGAGAAACGCCGGTTTTGAATGCCATCGCCACGGCGCCATCAATCATCCAATCCGCGCCTTTCGAAAGAATGAAAATACAGAACAAAATTAAAATAATGAGGAATGGAAAAGATGAAGTAGCAACAATTTCGGCAAGATGAGCTTCATCAAATAATAAGGAAAGATATTTCATTATAGCGTAATGTTTCTCCCTTGGGTTGCATTGACAGAAAATACGGCAGAGTATGCCGCAAGTGGATACCTCTGTTCAATGTAATCGGTAGTAATAATAGTGTAAAGCTCATACAAAACCTGGACTTTCATGAATTTGCCGTTTTTCTATATGCCTCAAGCTCAGCATTGCAATCGGGAGGCACTATGAGCAGTGCCAATTCTTCCGCTGCTATGGGAAGGAGCCGGAAGAGGCGTTTTTCGAGAACCCTTGCTTCACTGAACATTTGATTGATCAGTTTTCTCCGGATTGGAACTGTCCCGTATCTCTCTAAAATATAATTACATCGTTCCTCCAAAGAAGCAATGGAATCGTGAATTACGCGCTTATCAGAATAATTTACAATTTCTTCTTCCTGCGGCGCCACATTATCTGAATAATTCTGAAGCTGCACGTGTTGTAATATTATTTTTCCAATTTCAGGATAGCCGAGTTCTGCCATTAATTCTGCGCCGGTTGACGCATGATTCTCTCCTGTCATAAGGCTTCTCGATTTTGTGATGTCGTGGAGCATTGCGGAGGCCAAAATGAGGTCCCTGTTGAGATATATCCGCTGTTGTGCGAGAAGATCGGTGATAACAGCTGCTACTCTGCTTACTTGTAAGCAATGAGCGACAATATGATCAGGCATATTCATTTGGCGCATTATTTTAAAGCATGTTTCTTTTGTCGGAATTCGCATTTACAGTTCCTTTTGGTCTTTACTACCAAAGCTTTACGGCAATTTCCAGAACTTGATTTTATTGTGCCTGCTGAATATGGCGGTATTGTCCTATATGGTCAAATAATTTCTTGTAATCCTTGAGCTCAAAATTTATACTTCTAAAAATTAACCGGCTTGGAAGAAAAAAAGGCAGCGTTCTGGATTTGTTATTGACCGGAATATCTGAAGCTCCTTATTCACGCCTTCATTATAATTGAAATGAATAATGAATGACATTGATTCATCGACGAACGCCAAAGCACATCCGCGTCCGAAACACAAGCCCTGAATCGGAGAATAAATAAGCAACGTGGGTAATTAAATATTTTTGTTATGATGAAAAAGACAGATATCGAAGTATCTCCAATCGGTTTTGTACACACTGAAGCAAAGCAAGTTCCTAAATTCTGGACCGAGTCCGAGGTGGAAGGCAAACTTATCCTTGAATCCGCTTTTTCTCTGGGTATGAAGGATATAGTACCGAACCAGCGTATAGAAGTTATTTTCTATTTTCATAAAAGTGTGCAATTTAGTCCAGGTTATTTGACACAATATCCGCGTGGAGATACCAAAAGATCGAAAAAAGGTGTATTCAGTACGCGTTCACCTGTGCGGCCGAACCCTCTTGGAGTTTCAGTTTTGACGGTTACTGCGGTTGAAGGTAATATTATTTATGTCACAAACCTGGATATGATAGATGGAACTCCAATTCTGGATATCAAACCTGCCAGGGATTCTTTGTCTGTTGAATGAAAAATGTAAAAAAATTAAATTTACAATTGAAAAAATGTTGACTTCAGAAAACAGATATTTTAACATCGCTTGTAATTTAAGACCTTCCTGGGATTCCAGAGGAAGCTGAGAAAGAAAGTTGGGTATCTACATTTTGAAGTCAAGAAGCAAACCACCTTACTCTTATGAGTCATGGTGGTTTTTTTTCTTTCTGTCAAAGTGGCAATCCGGCTTTACAAAATTATAAGGGAAAGGAGGGTGCGGAGATGGCGGAAGGAACCGTCAAATGGTTCAATGAAAAGAAAGGCTTCGGTTTCATTCAAAAAGATGAAGGCGGCGATGTATTTGTTCATTACAGTGCTATCCAAAGCCAGGGATTCAAAACTTTGTCAGAAAACCAGCGGGTAAGTTTTGATATCGAGCAAGGTCCCAAGGGTCCTGCAGCAGCAAACGTAAAGGTTATCTGAACTTTCAAATCGACAGGTGAACAAGCTGTTTTACCGCTCGTTCGCCTGTCGATTAGGGAAATCGCGTTTTCCTGCATGTAAAAAATAGTGTAAAAATACTGCTACTTGATCAAACCTGAAACAAACCGCTTTATATGTGCCATAAAAGGTTTGCTGATTTGAATTTTCAGGTAAAGATCACCTGGCATTCCGCCGGCTTTTCCTTCTTCACCCATTCCGGCAAGGCGTATCTGCTGCCCATTTTTTATACCTCGCGGAATTTTTATTACTACTTTCTTGTCCCGTTTTTTTACTTTGTATTCAAGCGCGGATCCTTCTTTTGCTTCCTCGTGAGTAATATAAATTTCATCAACAATATCTTTTCCGTTGTAAGGCAAATTAATTCCCGACATTTTCTCGAAAACGGTTCTTCCGATCTTTCCCAGGCCTTTCAGAGGAGGAATATCGGATCGCCGCTTACCATTCATTCTCCCTACGAAGACATATCCTCTGCCGGAGAATCGGCTATTTCCGAATTCAAAAGTTCGATATCTCATATTCTCTTTGAACGACTCTTCGAATCCCCTCAATCCGAAGGCTTTTGTCACTTCATCAAAAATATCGAATATATCAGAGCCGCCAAATATGTCTTGTTCAGAATAGGACTGCCTGAAGCGGTTATAGGCTGACGGACCGAAGCGCCTTCTCATGAGATCGTAATTTTGCCTTTTTTCTGCATCGGACAGCACGGCATACGCTTCATTTATTGCTTTCATTTTATCGGATGCAGCTTGTGAGCCGTTGTTTCTATCCGGGTGATATTGCAGAGCAAGTTTTCTATAGGCGAGTTTAATTTGCTCGTCCGTTGCATTTTCCGACACTTCAAGAATCTGATAATAATCATTTTGTTCCATGTAATTGATAAATTCTGCCTGTATCGTACACAGGCGGCTTTTTATTTAGTAAATACAATGTAAAAAGACGGGACAGCGAAATTTGCATAATCACGCATCCGCCGTCCCGATTGGTTAGTCTAACAGCTGCAGGATCCGCCGCATCCTTTTGATTCCAAACTTGAAGAAATCGAATACCCGGAACCCCTCGGTGTTTCAATATAATCGAGCGTTACCGGACTTACACTTTCCAGAAGCGATTTGTCGATTACAATGGTTATTCCTTCATTATTGATGACCGTATCATTTTCGTTTGCCTCATCCAGAGCCAATGCCAGCGATGGGCCTCCTCACCCTACGGAATTCAGGTAAATCCTGATGCTATGCGATCCCTCCTTATTTTTGAAATACTCAGTTAATTCAGTCAGAGCCTTGTCAGTTACATTAAGCATTGATGATCCCCTTTCATATTTTGGATAGTGCCTTAACTATATTAGTTATGACAGGCAAGAAGTCAAATTTTAATTTAAAGGTCACGCTTTAAGGGTTATTTCAAATATCAAGTTAGTACTTTTTGCCTTTAAATGATATATACAATTGCATTTCGAGATAAATGATGAAGGGAACAATGAATAAAAATAAGAATACAAGAAACTATGCCCTGATTATTGCGACACTAAGTTCTTTTATGACTCCATTTATGGGATCATCAATAAATATCGCTCTTCCTTCCATTCAAAATGAGCTCATAATCAATGCCGTTCAGCTTAGTTGGGTGGCAACAGCGTACTTACTTACGTCATCGGTAACCTTAATTCCTTTTGGAAGGTTAGCCGACATTTACGGAAGAAAGAAGATCCTGATAACAGGAACATCAATTTTTACTGTTTCTTCCTTTCTCTCCGCTCTTTGCAATTCGGCATACACGTTAATTGCGGCAAGAAGCCTGCAAGGTATTGGCGCCTCTATGATCTTTGCAACAGGTATCGCGATGCTGATTTCCGTATTTCCTCCTGAAAAGAGGGGACGTGTTTTGGGAATAAATGTTGCTGCAGTATATATCGGTCTTTCCATGGGACCCTTCGGAGGAGGACTGCTGACACAGTACTTCGGATGGCGGAGTGTTTTTCTCATCAATGTTCCCATTGGTGTACTGATTATTTTGCTGCTGCTTAAATTAAAAAGTGAATGGGCAGAAGCAAAAGGGGAAAAATATGATTGGTTCGGTGCAGCTTTCTATAGTGTATCATTGGGATGTCTCATGTACGGGTTATCGAGTATACCTTCGGAGGAGGCAATATTTTTTATAATTGCCGGCGTTGCCGGATTAAGTGCTTTCATTCTCTGGATTAAAAAAGCGGTTCATCCGCTTTTTAAAATAACTCTTTTTCAGGAAAACCGGGTTTTCGTTTTTTCGAGTCTTGCTGCTTTCATCCACTACAGTGCTACATTTGCAATGACATTTCTCCTCAGTCTCTATCTTCAATATCTCAAGGGGCTCGATCCACAAAGTGCAGGTATAATTCTGATCAGTCAGCCCCTGGTAATGGCACTTTTATCTCCTTTTGCCGGACGGCTTTCAGATCGTTTCGATTCACGAATAATTGCTTCAACCGGGATGGGAGTTACCTTCATATGTTTACTATTGTTTGCAAATCTTGACTGGGACTCGACTCTCTTTTACATGATTGTCTCACTTGTTATCAGCGGTTTGGGTTTTGCCCTTTTTTCATCTCCCAACACTAATGCCATTATGGGATCGGTCGATAAAAAGTATTACGGGTTGGCATCCGGCACGGCGGGTACCATGCGTCTGTTGGGAATGATGGGAAGTATGGCGATTGTGACCGTACTGTTTACCATATACATAGGGCGAGTTGATATTACTCCTTTTTATTATGCAAATTTCCTTACAACAATGCAAATAGCCTTTCTTATTTTTGCGGGTTTGTCATTCGCAGGAATATTTGCCTCAGTTGCCCGGGGAAAAGTAAAAACGCACGAGCAAGCAGATTGAAAAAAGACCATTTCGAATGGGCGCCCGGAGCAGAAGGAGTGGCATGGGATGCGGTTTGTTTAATATTGAACTCCGGGCACCCTCATCGAAGTGAAAGAGTTACATATACATGTAGCAGAAATGAATCGAAAGACAATACTGAATTATTACTGTATAAATACAGCTTAAAACCAGTAATAAAAGAGGGTATTTGTAAAAAAGAATAATCCCCCTTCGTCCTGAAATGAAAAAATATTCAATATTTTCAGGGAATAATATTCTTCTGTAGGTTCTATGTGATTTGTGGGATTATACACATTGGCCAGTTATGCATATTGTTTGAAGGCGCAAAATGGAAAAATCAGGACAACACTATTTAAGCATGCTCTGCCATATAAGTGAGCTTTCTGAGGTAACCAGCGATGGAACCGGAATAGATCTTATGGCACACACAAATATTCTGGGGGAACTCAGTATCGAGAGGGAGTTAAAAGTAGATGGAACAGGATTATCTCAGAGGGAATTCCCCTTTTTGGTTCAATCGACTTTCCCCTCTGAAGAAGAACAATTCCGGATTTACAGAAGGCTTTTTTTCGAGGCCGGAGGGAGTGCCGTTGTAATCCGCACTTTCGATCTCGCAGGTAACACAATTTTCCCTGTTACCGACCATCACGTTGAAGCAAAGTCGCAACCCGGTTTGCGGTCGACAAGATACCCGCTGAAAGAAAAGAATATTTTTGATCAGCAGATTCGCGCAATATTGAGAGCTGCAGCGGGGCATGATAAGTGCGCAATTCTATTTCCGCTGATATCTTCTGTGAATGAATTCAGACGCGCAAGGCATCATGTTAATGAATGTCTTTCGGAACTGTCGGGTCAGCATATTCCGCATAATCGGAATCCTCTTACCGGCGCCATGATCGAGCTGTCATCAACTGCGGGACTGGTTGACGAAATAGCTGAAGAGGTCGATTTTGCCTTTATAGGAATAAGTGATCTCGTTCGATATATGTTGATTAACGATAGAGGAAACGAACAGATCGAAGAATATTATCAACCGTTTCACCCTTCAGTACTCAGGGTATTGAAAAAGATTGCAGAAGCTTACATATCCAGGAATAAGATCATTTCAGTCTGTGGCGAACAGGTTCACGAAAGGGATTACCTGCGTTTTCTTCTTGGTACAGGATTCAGAAATTTCAGTGCCGACCCTCGTTTCATGCCAGCCATGAGACGCCACATCGGCGATTGCCAAATTGCCGAAGCGCAGTGCTTTGCCGACGCTCTGCTCCGCCAAAAAACAGTTGCTGATGTGCATACCGAGATTAATGATTATTTGCAGCTTGAATATCCACCCGAGCTGTCACACGGCTCATGTCCGGCCTTCGGCAGTAAATGATGAATTATTACCCAAGAGCATAACATGAAAAAAAATGGTTTCAAAATAGAAGACCTTTCTTGCCGCTGGCTGGAACTTGTAGATTTGACAGCTGAAATGGCGGCTGTAAAAAAAACCGTACGAAGAACTCGCGGTGGGACATCAGTAGACAATAAATGCATAGCTTTGAAATCATTCGCAAAAGTAAAGAATGCTGCCCGGGGCATTTTCGATCTGGACAGTACAACCTCACGCGACCCCCGTATTGTACTGACCTCACAAATGAAGTTGGTAATTCGGGAAACCCTGCGTCTGTATGTCCTTTTTTTCCCACTGGCTTCGATATTAATGTATATGACCTTTCACGTGACTGAAAACGGAGATTTGGGAGTATGGATTGTAAGGATTTTAATTTTTTTCCTTTTTTTATTTCCATTAATTCACAGACGCCGATTGCGTTTTAATATCAGCCATGATTGCCGGTACAGAAGAAACGAGACGCAAGACGCATCCATAGAAATCGATCAACTTCCAGAAAAACAATTTGAATCCTATCTTGCCCATGAATATGCACATCATGTTTATTATGATAATTTCAGCGATTTGCATGAAAGCTGGATTAAAGAAGGCTGGTGCAGACTTTTTCAGTGGGAAGTGGTCAGAAATTTACATTTTAAATATGACGATCCTTCTTATCTTGAACATGCACTTGAACAGATATTGAGTGAACTGAAATGCGCTTGTGAAATGGCTGCAATGAAACTTCACGTATATCTTCCTTCTTTTATCCGTAAAATAAAAAATCCATATAGTACAAACTCATTATTTTCATTTATCACAGGGAAGCCCGGATACGATGCATACAGCCATATGATGCACAGCATTGGTACAGCCCGTTTTTTCCTTGCCTCAAAAAAAAGGGGTTCTGATGAAGTCCTTAAAAACCCGTGGATTGCAGTTCCTGAAGGCGAAAGGAGACTGGAAAGGCAAGGGTTCTAAGGAGTAATAGAAATAAAATCTTATAATTCTATTTATCACTTTCACCCTACCTTGTCCCATCAAGGGAGAGGGAGTATTCAACATCTTCAGATTCACCTGAAAGCTCATCATGCCGACAAGTCGGCAATATAACTTGAAGTAATTGATATTTATCAAATTTACTTATTTGAAAGAAGCTTCATAGCTTCTGACTGGCCAGCTGGAAATAAATACTTGGTTAATGAATCCGCTTTTGGTACATTTATTTACAACTTGGTGCTCAGTTTGAGAGCTTACCTGAAAAAGGAGTCTGAACGGTGAAGGCGTTTCTGAGCTATAATCCATTTAAAGAGCTTGAAACCATTCTGGAAGGTAACATAAAATCCGCTTCTTCATCCAATCAGAATGAGAAGTATACCGGCAGCGGGAATACTCTTTCCGGAGACTTCGTATCAGATAAACTTCTTTTTGAAGAAGCAATGCAAGATGTAGAACCACTTTCGGATAACAAGGAGATAACTGCAGTGAGTTCTCGCACTGATGTAGATTCGAAATTCGAGAACTGCGATGAAAAAGAAGAAATTGTTAAAAACATGGAGGAACTTATTTTGAAAGGGAGAGGGTTTGTTGTTGCAGACACTCCCGAATATATCGAAAGCAGTTTTACAAACCGCAGGGGTAAGGAAATTGCAAAACGCCTTCATCGCGGTGATTATTCTATACAAAGTCATTTAGACCTTCACGGTTTTACAGTAAAAGAAGCAAGAGAGGCTCTTTCCACATTCATAATGGAATCAATTGCCTTGGATAAACGGACTGTGTGTGTAATACATGGCAGGGGACGTTCATCGCCTGTTGGGCCTGTGCTGAAAGGAAAGGTGATGGAATGGCTTACTAGAAGCCCTTTAAATAAATGGGTAATCGCGTTTACCAGTGCCCGGCTTTGTGATGGCGGAGCGGGAGCAATGTACATTATGCTCCGGCAGAGGCCGTTAACAAAAAAAATGAAAAAGAATAAAAGCGGATACGGAAATTAGAAAAAAGTCTATTTTTATGAGAAAACAAAATAGCATTAGAATTCATTCGTATTGAAGCAGAGCGTATGGTACATCTGATTGACGCAGGATATGCAAATACATACCTGATAGAGGACAGCGGAGGAGAAATCGCTGTTGACGTGGGTACAAGCCTCGCTGCTGAAAAGGTAGTTCAATATTTGACGGAAAAATATGGCTGTGTAGAAGGCGTTTTATGCTGCGTTACAGCTACTCATTTTCATATTGATCACGTCGGGGGGATAGAGAGGCTGAAAAAACTTTGTCCGGCAATTCCAGTTCGTTTTCACATATCGGTAAAGGATTATGCCAGCGGTTGCAAATCTCTTTCAGTTCCTTCTTTCAGCCGCTGGATGTTCGGACTTGTTCCTACATTGATCAAGTTAAAAAAACCATTTCGAAACGCATATCAGGCACTAAGCAGTTCCAAGACCGCTATCCCGCTCCCTCTTCTGAGAAACTGGAATAAAGTAAATTATGCAGCTGTATGCAATTTCAGTCATTCCATGAAACTGGGTCCTTTATCGAAGTGGATAGTTTTGGAAACGCCTGGTCATACTCCCGACAGTATTTCGTTTTTTTGCGAGGAGAAAAAGACGCTCATTTCGGGCGATACCATTTTGAATATGGATGGTAAAGGTGAATTGAACCGATTTTGCTTTGATTCAAATGAAATCAGGAATTCCTTCGAACGGCTTTGCCTGTTGGATGTAGAAAATATATATCCCGGTCACGGAGATCCTGTAACGGGTATAAAGGGTGCCCTTTCTCAGGTCAGATGCTGAATCGTGAGGAAGGTTCTTATTTCAAGTTTTCCTTTCGGGAAGGACAATTTTTCTTTTTTCCGGATCTTGCCGCTCACGGAAAAGAATAGCTACATGTCCCGTCATTCCCACAAAAAAACACGCTGTCTGTTCTTTAATTTCATCAATTAACTCTTTTTTTACACTTTTTTCCGATACATCTATAAACTTGATCTTTATCAATTCATGGGCATCCAGCGCTTCATCTATTGCCTGCACTATCTGGCTTGTTACTCCTTTCTGTCCGACAAGAACGGCAGCTTTAAGGTCATGGGCCATAGCTTTAAGACGGCGTTTCTGGTATCCTTGCAATTCATGTGTCATATTTTTTATCGTCCGGTTTTTAAAAATTGTACGTTATACAGTTCAAATACGATCAGTGAAAAATAAACCTATTACGCTCATCTTTCAAGACAATTTCATATTTATAATTTGCCCTTTCACAGTGTATCTGTTAAATGCAGGAAAAATATGGAATAAATAGTGCTTCATTTCATTACGCTATCAAAAAGGGAGTCGGTATGGCAATAGCAAAGAAAATAGCGGACTTTAAGTCGCAATCTTCCTGGATCAGAAAAATGTTCGAAGACGGAATCAGGCTGAAGAATCTCTATGGTGCGGAAAACGTATTTGATTTCAGCCTTGGTAATCCAAACCTGGATCCTCCTGAAAAGTTCAAAAAACTCTTAATAGAAACAGCCCATGATGAAAAAGCCGGGGTACATGGCTATATGCCGAATGCCGGATTGCCTGAGACGAGGGAGGCGATAGCTTCTTTCCTGAACATGAAACAAGAAGTCAATCTTGCATGGCAGTACATTGTAATGACATGTGGAGCAGGCGGAGCTTTGAATGTGGTGTTTAAAACACTGCTCGACCCGGGGGATGAAGTTGTCATTCCGACCCCTTTTTTTGTGGAATACCGTTTTTATGTGGACAATTTCAATGCAGTTCCGAAATTAGTCCGGGTAAAAAAAGATTTTTCTCTTGATATTGGAGCAATTCAGTCAGCTATAAATGAAAAGACCAAAATCATTCTCATTAATTCTCCCAATAATCCGACGGGCAAGGTCTATGATCATGAAAGTATAGAGGCATTGTCGTCAATGCTTGTTAAAATCGAAAAGAAGACAGGACGAAGCATCTATATTGTTTCAGATGAGCCATACCGCGAAATCGTATACGACGGCAAGACGGTCCCGAGCATTTTAAAAGCATACCGCAACAGCATAATAGCCACATCCTATTCGAAAAGTATCTCTGTACCCGGTGAAAGAATCGGGTATATTGCAGTTAATCCCGGTGCCTCTGATTCAGATGAAATTATTGATGGATTGTCATTGTGTACGCGAATACTGGGGTTTGTAAACGCTCCTGCAATGATGCAACGTATAATCACCGGCCTCCAGGGCGTTCAAGTCAATATTGGAGAATATCAGCGGAAAAGAGACCTGTTGTGCGAAGGACTTGCGTGCATCGGTTATGAGGTGGAGAAACCTGAAGGAGCGTTTTACCTCTTTTTAAAAAGCCCTCTAAAAAATGATATAGATTTCGTTAAAGCGCTTCAGGAAAAAAATATCCTGACTGTGCCCGGAAGCGGCTTCGAAGGTCCCGGATACATCAGACTGGCCTATTGCGTTGATGATTCTACTATTATTAATTCAATGAATGGCTTTGAAGAAGTGTTTAAAAAACATGCGAACACATGCGCAACAGTGTAGGACATAAAATGGAAAAAGAAATCAGGCCGTGGGGAAGTTTTCTGATACTGTGTGATGAACCGGATCACAAGATCAAAAGAATAATTGTTTCCCCTGGCAAAAGATTGAGTTTGCAAAGCCACCACAGGCGCACGGAACATTGGTATGTTATAAAAGGAAACGCCTTGGTGACCCTTGACGACCGTAAGATAATGATTCCGGAAGGGCACTCTATCGATATACCTAGATCAAGCCGCCATAGGATAGAAAACACCGGATCGATGGATGTCGTTCTGATAGAAGTGCAAACGGGAACCTATTTCGGAGAAGATGATATCATACGGTACGAAGATGATTACGGAAGGATTTGATTGAGGTTTTTCTGCCGATTTCCGGCAGGTATGTGCATGCGCCTGTCCTTAAATAACAACTTACATTCAAAGACCCATTAAAATAATTGATACAATAGTAAGGCAGATTGCAAATACTTTTAATGATTCAATTTTTTCTTTATAAATGAGAGCGGAAAGCCCGATAACAACAACAAAATACATCCCTGTTATCGGCATAATGACGGAGAGGGGTCCCTTTTCCAGTGCGAGGAGCAGTAAATAAAATCCTGCAAAATTAGCCAATCCCATTGAAAATCCTATCAAAAGTGCCCTTCTGTTTTTGTGCGGTTCACTTTTGGCCTGAAAACGGTTTCTTAAAGTAATAGCGAAAATCATGCTCAGAAAGTAAGACATTGAAATAAATGCAAGCTTATTGACGTACAGGGCGGCATATTTGCTTGAGAGAGCGGCAACCGCACCTGAAAAAAGAGCAAGCATGGCGAATCCAAATCCTTCTGCAGCATTTTTCTCTTTTTCTGCAGCAAAACTTGGCTGTCTTGCAAGAATTACAATGACTGCAATGGCAATTATTATTCCAGCAACCTGAAAAGCTGATAATCGATCCTTAAATAAAATCACCGACAGGATTACAACAGCAGCAGTATTAAGCCGGATAAGAGGCATTGCTTTCATGGTAGGAATATGTTTAAGAGCTTCCATTGTTGAAATTGTACTAGTGAGAAAAGTGAGACCATTTATAAGCGCAAGACAAAACAGCAGGCAGAAAGAATCCGTTTCCCACTTTCCGGAAATAAAGAAAAAAAATGAGATAAGTGCAACCGTGCCCATAAAGGAAAAAGTAGTCAATGCCGTATTGCATTTTTCCTCTGCGGATACCTTGTACAGAAATCTCTGAATTCCGAAAAGAGCCAGAGCTGCTATTGAATAAAGAAACCAGGTATTCATGGCAGATATTTTTCTGTTATTGATCCATAATGGTACAGGGTAGTCAACGAACAGAAATCTTTTATGATTCCGGTCTGTAGCGAAAAAAGGGAATCACCCTCGCTACATTTTTAGCTGAAATACATTCCTCCACATACATTCACGCTTTGCCCCACGATTTCCTTTGCCTCATCCGAAGCAAGAAACACAACCGCATTTCCGATATCTTCCGCCGTTTGCGGTGTTCTTTTGCGCACGGAATTTTTTACAAGAGTACTGAATACTTGATCGGGAGTCATACCACGGAATACCGGATGCGATTTGCTGAGCAGTTCCGCCATTCCCGCGCCCATATCCGTTTTAATGAGTCCCGGACAAACGGAATTGACATTTACATTGTATCTGGCCATATGCATCGCTACAGCCTGTGTCAATGTTATTACACCAGCTTTGCTTGCATCGTAATGAGCTAAAAAATCAAGCGGCATTCTACCGCCGATTGACGATATATTAATAATTTTGCCGCTTCTTTGTTTTTTAAAGTGCGGTATTGCTTCCCTGTTGCAAAGGAATACCCCTTTTAAATTGACATCTATGACCATATCCCAGTCTTCATCGGTGATGTTTTCAATTGTGAGCAATTTATCAGGATCTCTGTCAGGGGAATATCCACCGACACCAGCATTGCAGACAAGGATGTCCAGGCCGCCCATTTCTCTTATTGCAGTCGCAATCGAATCGCGGCATTGATCTGCGAAACGCACGTCTGTCTGAAGTGCAATCGATTTTCTTCCCATGCCTCGTACGAGAGAAGCGACCTTTTCCGCAGCATCAATCCTCAGATCACTTACCGCCACGTGTGCTCCTTCTTTTGCCAGACACAGCGATATTGCTTCTCCCAATCCTCCTCCACCACCAGTTACTAATGCCACACGATCTTTCAAGCGCATATATCACCTCCATAATCCATTTTAAAAAAAACGAAACGAACATGCGGGTCGCTATACCATGTAATTATACGAACGACAAGATACTTTAGGGAATGAATCTTACATGGTCCGGGATCAGACATTCAAATCATAAAAAAATTTACAAAAAATGATTCAGACAGAAAATGCACGCAAAAGTCGCAACTGCAGCAACATATTTTTTGCTTGACAGTACAAAGAAAGAAATATACCAAAAACGAGAATGTTTTTGGTTCAGAAGCAATACATATATGCTTGTGTAAACATGCAAATGCTGATTTTTAATTGTATATAAAAAGTCAAACAGGATGGACTCGTAAAAAGCTCGAAGGCAGGGCGAGCTAATGAAATAATGATGCACCATTTATGTATGCAGTGGCGAAGGGGAACGCGCAACGCAGAATATGGAATTTTTGCAAAGTAATACAATATGAGTGTAACTAAGAAAGGAGACATGCATGTTAAGGACCAAAGCGCAGTACATTGAAGCATTAGGCAAGATGAAGAGGAACCTCTATTTCGACGGTGAGAAGATCGACCGCACCGATGAGGTGCAGATGGCTTGTATCGACACGATCGGGACGACGTACGATGAGGCTCAGAATCCTGATCCGAAGGTACAGGAATTAATGCTGGCGAAGTCTCACCTGACGGGAGAGACAAT
>JALNXD010000031.1 GCA_023230565.1 Syntrophales bacterium | reverse complement strand
TGGCTGTTTCTGTCTGACGCTGCGCCGAATGAGGATCTGCCGCTGACATACCAAGCTGAGCCGCAGATAAAGTTCTGCTCGAAATGTGGCTCCGGCGTTGTTCTCGGTGCTCGATTTTGCGGTCAGTGTGGAACAGCGCTATGAAAATAAAAGGCTAATTTGGATGTGGTTTTAGTTTTCCGTAATCAGTGTGCGTTGCTTTTTGAAATTGAATTCTTCCGCGACTATTGCTTGTTCATGAATGATTCAATGAGTACAAATATCTCAAAGGTAGTCATTGACTGAAGTATATGGAAGGTGTGTAACTTACATCGGTAAAGCGTATCTATGTGTATATAAAATGGTCAGAACACGATGAACTGAAAAAGGAAGGCAAGCCTTACGATAATGTACAACCATAGATGTACATTGAAACAAAAAAGCCCGTGAACAACCGAGAAAATCGGCTATTCACGGGCTTTTGGGGTTTTGTCCATAAGGCGTGTCTACATCGCTGTAGATGCCTGCAAACTCCCAGTTGGGATTCGCATTGATGCGGTCAGTGAAATCATTCACCTGCAGCTCGTAGGAGGAGGTCTGTTCGTCGTTCTCAGTGGAAACGCGAACATAGGCCGCCACCTTCAGCTTCCGCTCTTCCAGTGCGATCTCATCGGTCGCTATTGCCGGAATAACCTCCAGCTCGGATGGATCGACACCCTTATACCGGGTGCGGATTTTCTGCTTGCTGTCGACAGCAGCCTTTTCTCCTGCGATCATGTTATCTCAATCCTCCTGTGGCCGTATGCTCCAGTACCACTGCTTCATTTTCCGATAACAGCGAACACCCATGCTCTTCCTGGTGTCTTCCGCCGTGCGTTGACTGATGCCTTCTTCTTTCAGCATTTCATAGATTTCGACAGAGCGCATATCGCCTTGGGACAATATGTCCTTGATCAGATACGCTGCCTTCTCCATTTTGGTTTCAAACATTGGGAGCTCTGGTTTTCTTTCCTCGCTAGGAGTTATGCTTACTCCCAGCCAGGCAAATCCGGTCTTTGGCCGTATTTCAAACCGCAGTTCTGCGTCCGATGGGCCAAGGCTGTTTTTTATCTGCGTGACAATGCGGATATCCGTGTCCTCCGGATCTCGCTCTACCTGCAGAACACTCCTCGCAGCGGCAACAACGTCAATACTGCCGAGGGAGCGATACAGCCCCTTGCTGTTTTCTTTTTTGTTCAGATGCCCGATCAGGACGACAGCGCAGTCGTATGTTGAGGCCCACAGTGACAGTCGGTGCATAAGCCTTCGAGCTCTCCCTGCGATCTGAAGATCAGAATCGCTGCCAAGGTATGCTTGAATAGGGTCTATCACCACAAGTCGTGGCCTGAAATCGAAAATGGCTTGTCTGATCCTCTCATCGTCCAGCGTCAAACTACTATGTATTTCTTCATTGATGAAGGCGATGTTCCGGCAATCGGCACCGCTCTTCTCAAGCCTCGGTTTTATGGTATCGGACACACCGTCCTCGGAGCACTGGTATATGACTCGTTGTGGTCTGCCAAAAGCTTGTCCGTCCGGAGTTGCGCCTCCTGTGGAGAGTTCAGCGATCAGGTTCATCATAAGGGTAGATTTCCCATCGCCGGGATCTCCCTGGAGAAGTGTTATCTTGCCAATGGCAATAAAGGGATACCAAAGCCATCTGACATTTGTGGTCTTGACATCGCTGTAAAGCGTTATGAGCTCTGAACCCTCCATTTCTGGCATTGTTGATTCCTCCGATTCCACCACAGAATACTCCCGCGATTGTACATATATATTATAGTTTTTTCTCTGTGGTTTTACTGTGAACCACCTGTTCACTCGACGGCAAAAAAGTGAACCAGCAGTTCACAAAAACGCCTTAGACAACAGCATAGTTGGGCGTGTTTTGTGTTGTGGTCTAAGAACCGCACGTTCAAAAAGAATTGTCTCCATATTCAAGAAATATCGGTTGCTATGTGCAAAACTCAGAGCTACTACTATCAGTGCTTATGCGGGCAGCGAGAGGAGGTACTTATGCCCGTAGATTATAACGCCCTTGGTAGTCGAATCGCCCACTATCGGGGAAAGCTCAATCTCTCACAGGAGGAACTGGCTGAACAGGTCAATCTTTCCAGAGAGTATATAAACAAAATCGAGACAGCGGCCAGAAAGCCCACACTCGACACGTTGATTGATATAGCAAATGTGCTCCGCGTCTCAGCTGACGATATTCTGGTTGATAGCTTGCAGCACACCGTTTCCACAGCAGACTCTGATCTGCACCGTCTGCTCCTCGACTGCAACAAGGTCGAAGAACAAATACTAACCAAGAACGCGCAGGAGCTTAAGAAAATCCTGTACGGTCTCGGAATCTGATGAAATAAAAAATCGCCCGCGTAGGTGGGCAGTTGCATCCATGAACACATTCTTGGGTGCTTCTGTCCTCTACACGGGCAGTTATGTTCTATCGTTATTCTGTTGCCAGGTCCTGTATGAATCTCAAAAAGCTTTCCGGCATCCTGGCTATGTACTTCTTCCCGTCCACAGCAGGGAGGCTCTCACGGATGAAGGAAAGCATTTTCTGATAGATGCCTTCGCCGTCCTGCCATTCCTCTGAGCCGATCATCGCAACGACCTTAGCGTTTTCGATTAAGGCGGCCAGCGCCGGACCGTCTACAACCGTTTCATTTCCTTCACAGCTGACGATTTCAGCCAGCGTCTCCTTCCTTGCCTCCGGTGTCAGATTCCTGAGATATGCATTGACGGCGGTCGCCACCACCAGGTCCTTGCTATCAAAGCCGTACTTCTCTATGTTCATGCGCGTGCCTCCGTTCTTTTGGCAGCAATGTGTGTTCCGTCGCCTTGTTCTACAGGGTAAACCAGAGTTTTGCGCATAGCAAGCGGGATACGGGATCTTTGTAAGAAGAAGACAAAAAGGAGCCCACCAAGCGACCGCTCAGCTTATCTAAGTCATCCTCGTAAAGTATTTTGTATCATTTTCTTTACTAAATCGCGATCGACTCGGATCCGACGCTGGGGCAAAACAAAAAAGAAGCCCACCCACTATGCTTTCAACTGGGGGATAGTCGTCCCTGTTTGAAAACAAAGTAGGTGGGCAGCTGCTCATTTATAATACTCTGCGTACCACTCGCAGAACTTCCTCAGTCCTTCTCTTATGCCGATCTTCGGGGTGAAACCGTAGTCCCGCTCCAACGCCTCAGAATCAGCGTAGGTCACAGGCACATCGCCCGCCTGCATTCCGACCAACTCCCGATGGCCTTCAAAATCATAATCAGCAGGAAGGACTCCTGCTCTCACCAGTTCCTCCTGGAGCGTGGAGATGTAATCCAGCAGGTTCTCCGGCTGGCCGCCGCCAATGTTGTATACAGCGTAGGGTGGAATCGGCAGACCATCTTCGCCGTTCTTCTTCTCCGGAGCACCTTGCATTACTCGGTACACACCCTCCACGATATCATCAATGAAAGTGAAGTCCCTGCGCATATCACCGTAGTTGAAGATCTGAATGGTTTTCCCTGCCACGAGCTTCTGGGTTGCGCTATAGTAGAACATATCCGGGCGACCTGCGGGACCATAAACTGTGAAGAAGCGCAGGCCCGTAGACGGAATATTGTAGAGCTTGCTGTATGCGTGAGCCAGCAGCTCATCGCTCTTCTTCGTCGCGGCATAGAGGCTCACAGGGTTATCCACCTTATCGTCCGTGGAGAACGAGACTTTCTTGTTTCCGCCATAGACGGAAGAGCTGGACGCATACACAAGATGCTCCACCGGATTATGGCGGCAAGCCTCCAGCAGATTGTAGAAGCCGATGATGTTGCTCTCAATGTACACGTCCGGGTGGTCGATGCTGTACCGCACGCCCGCCTGCGCTGCTAGGTTGACCACAACGTCGAAATGATAAGTACTGAACAGCTCATCCACCAATACCTTATCGCCGATGGAGCCCTTTACAAACACATGCTTGACCGGGCTGCTTTCCGCTGCTTTTTCTATCAATCCCAGCCGATACTCCTTCAGCGCCGGATCGTAGTAATTGTTCATGTTGTCGAGGCTGACTACTGTGCCGGAGGATAGTTCCTTCAGCAACCGGATCACGAGGTTCGCCCCAATGAATCCGGGAGAGCCGGTCACCAGAATGGTTTTGTTGTTCAGATCAATCTTCTGCATCCTTAATCCCTCCGGAACAGGTCACGGGTGTAAACCTTTTCTTCTACATCACCGAGCACATCCGCATCAAAGCGATTCGCCAGGATCACATCACTCTGGGCCTTAAACTGCTCCAGATTGTTTACGACCTTTGAGCGGAAGAACTCGCTGCCATCTTCCAGCGTCGGCTCATAGATAATGATCGGGATGCCCTTTGCCTTGATCCGCTTCATGACGCCTTGGATAGCGGATGCACGGAAGTTATCCGAGTTGCTCTTCATGGTCAGGCGGTACACACCAACTGTACCGGGATTACGGGCAATGATCTGGTCGGCAATGAAGTCCTTACGAACGGTGTTGGACTTCACAACAGCCTCGATCATAGTCTGCGGGACATCCTTATAGTTGGCCAGCAGCTGCTTGGTATCCTTAGGCAGGCAATAGCCGCCATAACCGAAGGAGGGGTTGTTGTAATGGCCGCCGATACGGGGATCCATGCACACGCCGTCGATAATCATCTGCGTGTCCAGACCCTTAGTTTGAGCATAGGTATCCAGCTCGTTAAAGTAGCTGACACGGACAGCCAGATAGGTGTTGGCGAAAAGCTTGATCGCCTCTGCTTCTGTCGGATGCGCAATCAGGATCGGAATGTTCTGGGGTTCCTGCCCAGCTCTCTCTTCTTCTGTTCTTGCTCCTTCCAGCAGCAGGTTTGCAAACATCTCCGCATCGGCTCTATGATCATCATAAGCGCCGACGACAATGCGGCTGGGATGGAGGTTGTCATAGAGAGCTTTTGACTCCCGGAGGAACTCCGGGCTGAAGATGATGTTGTCAACACCATACTTTTTCAGGACGGAATCGGTGTACCCCACCGGGATGGTGGACTTGATAACCATGAGGACATTCGGGTTCACCTTCAGCGTCCATTCGATGGCATCTTCCACAGCGGAGGTATCGAAAAACTGATGCTCATCGTCATAGTTCGTCGGGGTGGCAATGATAACCAATTCGGCAGAGCCATAAGCCGCCGCCTTATCGGTCGTTGTATGGAGATTCAGAGTCCTCTGGCCCTCTCTGGCCTCCTTGAAAAATCTCTCGATCTCATCATCCTGGATCGGGCTAATAAACTTGTTCAGCTTTTCTGCCTTTGATTCTGTAGTGGTGATAGCGGTCACATCATGTTTCTGGGCAAGCAAGACGGCCAGGCTGAGTCCCACATATCCTACTCCTGCAACTGTGATTTTCATATGTTTTGCTCCTTTGCAAATTAATCTCTTCTGAACAGATCGCGTGTGTAAACCTTTTCTTCTACGTCATCCAGTACGCTGTCATAGCGGTTAGCGATGATGCAACCGCACATCTTCTTGAACTTCTTTAGGTCATTGACCACAAGAGAACCGAAGAAGGTCGTGCCATCTTCCAGTGTAGGTTCGTAGATCACGACAGTCGCGCCTTTTGCCTTGATCCGTTTCATGACTCCCTGGATGGATGACTGCCGGAAGTTGTCACTGTTGGATTTCATCGTGAGGCGATACACACCGACCACAATGTCCTTCTGCCTGCTCTCCTGCTCGGCTGAGTAGGAGGCACTGTTCCCATATGTCCCGGCAATCTCCAGAACACGGTCAGCAATGAAGTCCTTCCTGGTCCGGTTGCTCTCCACAATTGCCTGGATCAGATTCTCCGGCACATCCTGGTAGTTAGCCAGTAGCTGCTTCGTATCTTTCGGCAGGCAATAGCCGCCATAACCGAATGAGGGATTGTTGTAGTAATCTCCCACCCTCGGATCCAGACACACGCCCTTGATAATCGGCGCGGTCTTGAGGTGTTTCACCTCAGCGTAGGTATCCAGCTCGTTGAAGTAGGATACGCGCAGGGCAAGGTAAGTATTGACAAACAACTTGGTCGCCTCTGCTTCCGTGGTCTCCATAAACAGCACCGGGATTGAGGTCTTGATCGCACCTTGCTGAAGAAGCGCGGCGAAAGTCTCAGCAGCAGGCTGATTCTTCTCATCCGCACCAACAATAATCCGGCTGGGATAGAGGTTATCATACAGTGCCTTTGATTCCCTTAAGAACTCCGGGCTGAAAATGATATTATCCATTCCCATCTTCTCGCGGACATGTACCGTGTATCCAACCGGGATAGTAGATTTGATTACGATGGTGGGCTTTTCTTTCCGATCCTCAGTTGCCTCTTTGATGAGAGACAGCACGCTCTCCACAGCGGAGCAATCAAAGAAATTCGTCTTCGGGTCATAGTTCGTCGGCGCAGCGATGATAATGAAGTCAGCCGTAGAATAAGCGGAAGTCGCATCTGTGGTAGCCGTCAAGCTCAGTCCTCTTGTTTCATGCTCCGCCATATATTTTTCTATGTACTCATCCTGGATAGGCGATTCCCAGCGGTTGATCTTATCCACCTTTTCCGGAATGATATCCACAGCAGTCACATCGTTGTGCTGAGAAAGCAAAACCGCAAGGGAAAGACCCACATATCCAGTACCGGCCACAGCGATCTTTTTTCGCTCGACGGCAGCCATCTCCGCCTCATCGTCCACAATGACGTCCGAAGGCTGAAAGCCCAGGACCGCACAGAGAGAAAGAAGCTGATCAACGGACGGGCTATAATCTCCCGACTCAAGGCGTGACAAAATAGAACGGTTTATATTGGCTTTATCCGCAAGGGCAGTCTGAGAAAGCTTGAGCGTCTTTCTTCTGCTGGCCACTGTTTCGGATAGCAGTTTCAAAGATAAGTGTTTCATTGGAACCTCCTGTTGCTAATAGCGTCAACTATGTTCAGCAAGCAACGCATCTATTGTAGCAACTATCGCTTCCGAAATCAATAGTTTTGTTGCAGATAAAGTATGAAAACTTTATGAATCGCTGCTGTTTATGTATTTTTCTGTTGCTATCAGCGTCATGCGGTTCGAATGTAATGTCGCTATCAACGACAAAAAAGCCCACCTGCTCTGTTTTCAAGCTTGGAATCTCTCCCAGACCAGAAAGCAAAGCAGGTGGGCAAGCAACTTCACTCGGCCGCAATCCCGTCCTCTTTCACCACAATCTCCGTCGCGGTTTCACTGACTGCCAGCAGCTCTTCTTCCTTCACGTTCCGACCCTTACAGCCGCTCCCGTTCCGCTTCTCCCTGCAAATCCAGGTCTTGATCTTCATCCCGCCTGGACCGTTGACCGTCCGCCTCGTCATAGGGGCTCCACACTCGCCGCAGAAGACTTTCCCGTATAAAAAATGTGGCTGACCACCTCTGTGACCAACCACTTCTGTCAGTTCATTATTCCTTTTTAGCTTCTGCTGAACTGCGTCCCATACCGCAGGAGCGATGAGCGCCTCATGATCCCCTATCAGGTATTTGCTCTCAAAGGGTACATTCGGATCAGGTCGCTTGGTTATCAAATCCTTCGGATGCGTCTTTTGCAGAAGCTTATCGCCACGGTAGGTTTCGTTTTTCAAAATGTATAGGATGTTATTGCGGGACAGCCGGGTACCTTTCCGCGTCTGGACTCCGATGTCCGCAAGCTGTCTCCTGATCTCCTCGATGGTCTTGCCCTCCAGAAACAGTGCGTAGATGAGTCGGATGGCATCAGCATCATCATTCGGCACCAGCTTGCCGTCTACACAGTCATACCCGAGGATGCGATTGTTGCCGAGGTTGTACTCGCCGCGCTTAACCCTCTCCCGCTGGCCCCATTTCATATTCTCAGAAATGCTCCGGCTCTCATTCTCCGCGATGGCGGACATGAGGGAAAAGATGAAGGAACTTGTCGTATCAGCTGTGCTGATGTGCTCTTTCTCAAACTCAACGATCACATTCTTCAGCCTCAGCATGTCCGTGTATTTCTTGCATTCCGCCACATTGCGGGAGAACCGGGAAACACTCTTACAGAGGATCCGGTCGATGTTACCTGCCAAGGCACTGTTTATCATCTCCATGAACTGCGGCCGCTTCTCTGCGCTAAGTCCTGAGAGGACGTCTGAGTAAACGCCCACCAGTTCCCAGTCGGAACGGAGGCTGATGAGTTCCATGTATGCCTTCTGCTGCTCCTCCAGACTGTCTTCCTGATCATCCTTTTCCGTACTCACACGGCAGTACACGGCGACCCGCGTTTTCCTGTTCTCCCGCTGAGCGGGAATTCTCGTTATCTGCATATCAGCATGCCTCCTTCTGCGCTATGGGCATCTTCAGCCCCATCAGGTGCTTGTACTTGTTTTTGACCTCGCCATTCCTTACCCGGTCTAAGTAATCGCTGTAGAAATCAGAATAGCGGGTCGGGCAGTAGCGTTTCTCGGAGAAATTCATCTCCACAACGCTTGTCTCCCCGTCCCGCCATTGAATGGTTACCTGGTCTTCGCCGAGCTTGATTTCTTCCACGCTGTCATCCAGCCAGTAGAAATCGACTCTGTCCTTTTTCTCTCCGAACTTCTTCTCGTAGGCTCTAATCATCGCCTCGTCCAACACATTCTGGATGAGAAGGTAGCTCCTGCATCCGCCCTCTCCGTAGCAGCCCCAGCCGCCGTTCTGGATCTTTACTCCGTCATAGAAGAAGTTGTTCAGACCCCCGTGCATCAGAGGCTTGCCGCAGTGCGGGCAGCGGAGCATGTCTCCGTACGGGTAGGTGCTGTTCCCGTCCGAGACCTTCCGCATTGCGAAAATCTTCTGCGCCTGATCGAAAACGCGCCGGTCGACGATCGCAGCATGCGCCTTCTCAACGTGAAACTGTGGAACCCTGCTGTCCCTGTTCCGGATCTGTCTGTGCGTGAGATGATTTTCGATGTAGGTTTTCTGGAGGATTACATCACCGGCGTACTTCTCGTTTTTAATCATCCGATCCAGTTGCAGCCGCTTCCAAGTGTCTCCAGCAGGTGGCTTGATGCCCCTTGCGATCATGTCGTTCATGATTTCCATCGGAAGATCCCCATGCACGAAACGCTCAAAGACTTCTCGGACAATCGCTGCCTCGTCCTCCTGGATCAGGTACAGCTCATCATCCGTATGGTAAAAGCCGTAGAGTGGAACCTTGACTTCCTGCCCTGATTCAAACCGCTTCCGGATGCCCCATTTCACGTTCTCGGAAATGCTCCGGCTCTCCTCTTGGGCGAAGGATGCCATGATACTCAAAACCATTTCTGACAAGGAGTCCGCTGTGTCAATGCCCTCTTTCTCAAAAAGCACCTCTACGCCATGGCTCTGTAGCTCCCGCACCGTCTGAAGCGTGTCGACCGTGTTTCGGGCAAAGCGGCTGATACTCTTGGTTATGACGTAGTCCACCTTTCCAGCTTTGCAGTCCTCGATCATCTGCTGGAACTGGACTCTGTGCGTCATCGAAGTCCCGCTCAGGCCTTCATCGGCGTATATGTTCACCAGATCCCAGTCCCCGCGCTGCGCCGCCCTATACCTGAATGCCTCCATCTGGTTGTCGAGGCTTTCCAACTGAGCGTCCTTGTCCGTGCTCACACGGCAGTAGGCAGCAACGCGCTTGCGGGATGCGACCTGCGGTTGCTCAATTCTTGTTACTGTTCTCATGTGTTCCTCCCTCATTCAGAAGTTCATTCCCCGCCCTCAAAAACTCCAGATCCGCTAAGCTCGGCCGCTTGTGGGAATTAAGGATGTCCCTCTTGATGATCTCCTGCACCCAGTCGAAAAGCTGGGGGCTCACAATGGGCTCGTGATGCCCGGTCAGGTAGTACCGATCTCGGAGACCGTTGTTTCTGACCTGCTGGCCCGGCACCAGGCTAACTGTTTTATGGGAGTAGTAATCCCCCTTGTAAGCCACATTCGTCAGCAGGTACCTCAGTCGTTGCTGTCTCCACCTGTTACCGTCTGTCTCCATTTCATTCAGTGCCGCCAGAATGTCTCTGTAGCATTTCCCTTCGGATGCCATGCGGAAAGCCTCTCTCACTCTTGGTGCTTCCTCCTCGTTGATAACCCATTTATTATCACCGCCGTTTTTGTAACCGAAGGAAATCTGGCCGAAGGGCCTGCCCTCAAGAACATGCTGCTCATGAGCTTTAAGGGAATGCTGGCTGATGCTGTGGCTTTCCTCTTCCGCGATAGCGGCAAAAATGTTCAGAACGAGGGCGCTCTTTTCATCCTGGGAGTTGAGGTTTTGCTCTTCAAACAGAACGTTCACACCGAGGCTGTTCAGCTCCCTGATCATCTCCGCACATTCCGCCATGTTCCGGGCGAAGCGGGAAATGGACTTTGTGAGGATGAGGTTGACCTTTCCAGCCCTGCAATCGTCCAGAAGGCGCTGGAGTCCAGGTCGACCGGCTTTCTTCAGACCGCTCCTGCCCTTATCACCGTAGATGCCCACAAGTTCCATGTTGGGGTTGGCTTTGATCATATCGGTGAAGTAGGCAACCTGAAGTTCGTAGGAGCCATTCTGCGTTTCCATATCCGTGCTGACTCGGCAGTAGGCTGCCGTTTTAATCTTTTCCATTCTGGTCTCCTTTCCAGCGTTTCCCGCTGTTTTCCACCCCTTGGGGCAGTACTATAAATCACTCTGTTTCGAACTCATATCAAGTCTTTTAGCGATATTTCTACCTTATATAAGCGGGAAATATGCGGGTCTTATTGAACGATTTTTCTTGCGATTATCGGCACAAAATTTGTTCATTATGGACAGCTATTTCCCGGTTGATTTCGATGTAAAAAAGCGAGGGGGAGCGATAATGCTCCCCCTCAAAAGGTCAAATCATCTTGGCGTATGCGAGGTAGATCCAACCGTTGCGCTGTTCCTTATAGGCTTTCAGCAAGCCCCAGCCGTTCTCCTCATCCACGATGGTATAGACACCCGGCTCGATATAGCCGTAAGAGGCGTAAGAGGTAGATGGGCCTTTCCGGTAGTTCAGATCGGAGATGGTAATCCGCACAAGGTACGGAGTGAAGGAAGTTTGAAGCTCCGGATATACCTGATTGCCGTTATCATCGAAGGCAGCATATCCAGGATTCGCGTTCACACAGTTCTTGGCATTCTGGAAAACCGTGAACGCTCCGATCTGGCTGGACTTATCAGTCCAGGATTTCCTGACACGATAGTATTTCGTGACGGCAGAGCCGGAGGGAGTTGTAGGTGTGGCTGTCGATCCAGCGGAATCATACGCTGGCCGCCCATAACCGAGGATGCGGCTATTGTTCAGAGCGTAGCTGCGACGAGCCACCATATCGCTGGTGTTGCCCTCAATGGTGTAGACCTTGCTGCCGTCCACCTTTTCGACAATTCCTGTGTGGGAACTGTTGTCGATGCTCGTCCCGAAGAAGATCTGGTCGCCGGGCTTGGGGTCGCTGGTGTGGAACTGTCCCTTGTTTTTGTAATACCGCAGAGAATAGGTGCATCCGGCACCGGCACTCTTCTCCGGCTGACAGGTCAGTCGCAGCGCATTCTCATATCCAAAAGCAGTCAGGAAACACCAGTCGACAAACATATCGCACCAGGCATAGCCGTTCTTCTTGCCGTTGTACCAGTTCGGATACTTCTGGTCGAAGTCACGGGCATACTTGGTGTAGTTGGCAGACCCAGCGTTAGCGGTCTTATCATCCAGGTTGGAGTTGCTCGCCTTCTCCTTGTATCCCAGTTCTCCGATAGCCACAGCGATGAGCTTTTCGGCTGTACATCCGGTTTCTGTCTTCTGCTCGGAAGGTGTGGCCGGGGCGACAGCAGAGCCAGCATATTTCTTGAAGAACTCTTCACCGTATCCGGCTCTTTTCACCTGTACCGCCTCAGACTGATCAGCCGGACGCTCGAACTTCAGTAGGACAGCGTCGGAGGCTTCCCGGACTGTTTTCGCTGTGGTCAGGACCTTCCAGATCGCTGTGAACTCGTCCCGCATTTCCTTGAGGAAATAATCGACCTGCATCTTCCAATCGGAGATGCTCATGCCCTGAGCTTTGGCATAGTTCAGGAGTCCTTCCTTCAGAGACCAGTAGGTCCACTGGACAAGGCCATAGCCTGCGGAATCATGGACGAAGTTCGTATATGATCCGTTATCTACGGCTGCCGTATACTGGCTATCGGAAAGCCCCAGGGATTTTTCATAAGTGTTCTGGAGATTATCTGACCGGAGGCTGCTCTCCGCGTGCATATTACCCATCACACCGGCAACACCGTAAGGATTCTGGATTGCCGCGTACAGCTGATCCCAGATGGCCTTTGCATCGTCCAAAGTTGAAACCGTGCCGCTGACTGGAATTTCTGTAGCGGGTGCATCCGCCACAAGGATCGCCGCCACATCATTGCGCACTGTTTCCATGGTCACACCGTATCGCTTGCTCCAGTGCTGAATATCACCGTGGTTGGAACCAAGACCGAGACTGTGACTTCCGGTGTGATCGATAATGGTCGGAACCTTCAGACCGTTGTAGCTGATCGTACCCTTCGGATCGATGCCGAACATCTTACACAGATAGGCCGTCATCTCACAGGCTTCCTTGTAGACAGCGTTCCAGTAGCTTTTGTCGTTCAGTCCATCTTCGCAGATTTCAAACTGGATATGCGTGTCGTTGCAGGAACCTTTTGATCCGCTGCCGCAACCCCACGGACGGTAATCCCAGGGCATGGTCTGCACGGCAGCTACAGTTCCATCCGCCAACTTCCCGATCCAGAAGTTCAGCCCGGCCTGACGGTCGATATGATTCCAGTCGTTGTTGTAGGCGTTCTTTCCAAGCAGGTTCAGAAGTTCGGTACGATTGGCGGCATTATCATCCGGCTGGACGTAACGCTTGAGGTTAGGATTATTGGCTCCGGTGCTATGCCACAGGACACCTTTCGGGGTGAACTTTCGTGTTCCCTTATAGCAGGTGCTCTGGGTCATCATGCAGACCAGAGGCTTATTCTTCTCACTATACTTCATGGATTTCTCCTTTCTCCCTGCCGACTGCGGGGCTTTAGGGCAAAAAGAAAGAGCAGAGGTTGTGAGCCCCTGCCCTTCAAGCTCCCTCTATCTTTCCTCGGACACTTATCCGGGGATTGACAACCGAGAGATCAATTTTTCTTTGCGTTTTTTCCGTTCTCATAGAGAATGAAGCTCCCATCAGTCAGATGGAGCCAGTCGTTCTGGATATCCAGGACATCCACAACAGCTCCGGCATCGAGGACGGTAAGCTTTTCTGCTTTCAGTGACGGGGCCTTACGGACATTCATCTTGCAGGTAAGGGTATATTTCTCTGCAGCCGGTGCCTCCATCTTCTCCTCTTCAGCGGGAACAGCTGTGGCGACAGCGCCCTGGTAGACACACTCTCCTTCGCAGAGCACTTCGCCGCCTTCTGCGTCCCCCAGCTTTTTCGCAGCAGCCAGGGTTTTCAGTTCCTTGACGGTCTCGCCGTCCTTCACAACGGTATAGATCTTAGACATTCGTATTTCCCTCCTTGATCTTTGCGATAAGCGCCTCGCCCGCGCCGGTCACGATTGCGTTGATGTCCACGTTGGCTGCCTTCAGCACACCGATGCCGGATTCGGACATCTTGGCGAGAGTGCCCTCCAGCAGGAGCTTACCAAGGTTCGTAATCTCATCCTGGGTCAGCTTTCCATCGGTGCTTGCTTCTTTCAGACCGTCCACTACAGTCTGCTGAAGCTCCCAGACTGTCTGCTCGGCGGCATTGGTCAGCTCGCCGATTGCAACGTTGATGGTATTCAGCTTCTGTGTCTTGCTGATCTGAGCAAGCAGCCATGCGCCTGCAACACCGATCAGGGTGACGGCGAGGTTCGCCAGCACGCTCACAATGGTCTCGATAATGACAGTATTCATAGTCTTCTCCCTTCTCCGTTTATCGCCCGGCGGCAAGTTCAGCCCTCACAGAGGGTAAAATAAAAAACACGGTCTCCCGTGCTTCTTCCTTCTCGGCTCCGCAAATCTATCCATTTTGCTGATGATTGTTTAAATCCTGTGGTCGCGGCTGAGTTCCTGATACAGCTTGCGGATGTATTCCGTATCCTGAGTAACGATGCCATTGGTGATCTTCTTCTCCTTGACGTATTTCTCGTACTCCTCTGCTACATTCAAGACGTTAGTCCATTCGTCCGAGGAGTGCTCAATCCCAGCCCGCGCTTCCCTGGCGAAGGTCAAGATGCACTGCCGATGGCTGTTCACCCACATATCGAGAATCTGTTTCTCCACAGCGGCCAGACGCTTTTCCGTCGCGCCGTTGACCTTCTTGCCAATCCAGCCCAGGAACTTGTCCCAGGGATTCAGCTTAAGCGGGCTGATCTGAATCAGTGACAGCAGCACCGCAATGCCCGCTGCCACATACCCCGCGTTCAATTGTGAAATGATTTCCTGGAAGCTCATTCGTTTCTCCCTTCCCGCCCACCATGGGGCGAATTATAGTCTCCTCAAAAATGCCTCGATAAAGGTTGCTTCATATTCGTGTGCTTGCCAGCACGGATGAGAATCGCCAGTAGGTGCGTGCCCTACAGCAAAAGTCGTCCTGCGAAGGTCATAGGCTTTCTTGCACAAGCCCTGATCGGTCTCTCTGCCCAGCGTCATAACCGGCGTCTGATCGCTTCCCATCATATCCAGATAAGGAATACCCCACTTTCTGGCAAGCTCCCTCTCCGCATTCCTGTAGCTCACACTCGATCCGTTCGTAATGATCATGCCCACATGCGCCCAGGGACGGTTGGTCAGAATCCATTCCAACACAACGTTCCATGCTCCGTAGAATGTCTCATTTGTGGTATCATCAATCGTACCGAGGTTTGTATGCCCGGCGTCATTGATTCCGAACCAGAGCGTGATGTAGTCCACATCCTCTGGGATCGTCAGATAACGCTCCAGAGAGAATGGATTTCTGGTCTTGATATTCACATTCTCCGGGTCCTCGACATAGGTCTTATCCAACGCCATGATAGAACCAGAAATAGCGTCATTGATGACTTCCATATTGTTGCGACGTCCGATAAAGAGAGGATACGTTTTGATTTTCCCCTGATACGGCTCATCTGTGAAATACTTGTCGTCCTCAGTTGATCCACCAGAAGTAAAGCTATCGCCGGTTGCAAACCATTTCTTGCTCCACAGCACGTTGCTTTGCGCCGCAAGATTCACCTGCTGCCTTAGTACTTCAATTTCAGTCGCCTGGGAATCTTTCTCAGCTTTCAGTTGTTCGATCTCATTTGTCATCGCGATGATTTCTTGGCTATACACGAAGGCTGTCGGCATTACCTCAAACACCTGATAACTGTTCGTAAGCTTGGTGTTCTCCGGAATTCCGGAAACATCCCAGTTCTCATTTCCGAAAAGCATTAACCAACACAGTAATTCGTCCGACGTTGAAATACCTTCACGTTCAGCCTGTGCTATATACACATCGAAGTCCAATAGATATTTCTTGCTTCCTATTTCGGTGATAGCCGAAGAAGGATACACATATGAGTGGCTGCCAAAGCTGGCACCGAAGTTCACAGCTATAAGCTTGAAACTATATCCTTCCAATTCGTCTCGCTTCAAAACCAGCTTCTTACCCTTTAGGTCTCCAACTGTTCCAATCTGTATGCTAAATCCCTGTCCTGTAGTAAGTAAGCAGTCATTTCCGAATTTGACTTCAACTACTCCACTAGACGGCTCAAGTTTCACTTTCAGATTGTTATGCGTTGAGTAGACACTCTTTCCGAGCACTTGAATTCCAGCATTAGTGCTATTCTCTGAGTTCACAGCATTCCCGGAACGCTCGGCATAACCGGCTGACTGGGCATAATCTGACTTATACGCCTGCTTTGCCTGGTGTGCTCTTCTTGCTGTCGCAACGATTGGCGTCGTAAAATCATCTGATTCTCTCTCTGAAGCTTCATCGCAAACAGCAAGTATAAACTCATACACCTGTCCTGTTTCTGGCACAAAAGTACATTTCTGCCACTTGAACGGGATCATAGAAACACAAACCTGAGACCATTCCCGTTCATCTATTGCTTCCACCAGTTTTTGCACCTGTGGAAGCTCCTCTGACATATTTAAAGGAAATTCATTATATCCTTCGGCTACTGTCAGGTTATAGGATATCGTGCTAAAGGGCAGTGTACCATCAGACATTAGGCCATCGCCATTCAGATCATCTATTGCGCCTCCGCCTCTCGTACTGGAAGAGCCGACACTAATATTGAAAACTCCGCTTATCGGAGACATAATCTGGACAATCAATCTTTTTCCAAGAATAAAGTCCTTAAAATCCTGAACAGGAAAATGACTACGGGCCATAATTGATCCGCCAGCGTAATCCTTCACAATATCAGCCGTGAACTTTGCCGCCCTTGCAGTACCCCGCTCGTCACATATATCTTCTACTCCGGGGATGGTGGATCCAGACTCACCAGTCGCTAATACGACAATACTGTTAGTAAGTGGAAATCTATGCTGGAGTGTGAAAGGTCTAGAAAAGCCTTTCATAGTACTAGCTAGTGAATCAAATTTCTCATTCCCAAGCCCTACACGCCCGTCTACGATCTCAGCACCGACAGAACGAATTGCCGCTCCCAGAGTCTCATGTGTATTGCCTTCCGCATCAACCCTGGCATCAAGGATTTCTGTATCTCCTGCTCCCGTCCCCGCCGCCAGCACCGCGTCCATACGAGTATTTAAGACCGCCGCTGTCTGATCGAAGGATGCTTTCTGCTGCGTCATTGCAGTCTGCGCCTGCGTGACTGTCTGCGTCAGGGTTTCTGTGGTTTCTTCCAGACTAGAATCGACGTATTCCTTGGTTTGCTGGTTATCCTCCCTGATTGCAGCCTCAGTAGCATCATTATCCTGCCTTATTGCAGCCTCGGTTGCGTCGTTATCCGCTCTGATCCGGGCTTCCGTAGCCGTCAGCTGATCAGACATATCCTTTATCTGCTGGCTATAAAGGCTGTGGAGCATCCAGTAGTTTGTGTCCGTGATTGCCGTCCCAGAGGGTACTGCGCGTCTTGCAATATAGCTGTCGCCGCTGGTTTCCTCCAGCACGATGGACAGCATTTCATAGCTCTTCGTTTGCTCCCACACACCGCAGTGTTTCGGGACGATCCTCTTTCCGATATACTTTGCCATAATGAAAATTCTCCTTCCGTAAAGCACTTGATTTCATACATCAGAAAAAAGTGCTCTACGGAGGAGAATCCGAATAAGGCTTTATTTTACAAGGGAGGAGTACCCCCCCCCCGCTTTAGTACGCTAAAGTGCGCCATCTCATACCTCCGTGAGTTCCGGGACGAGAGCTCTATAAGCTGCGTCGCCGATTTGGTAGTATCCTTCCGTGCTGGGGTGGACGCCGTTGGTTCCAACCAGCTCGGTTGATGTGCTCCTTGTGTTCACCGTCTTGCTCTGGCGTGGCATATTGTACTCACTGTCGAACTGCCCGGAGATGTTGATGAACTCCACATAGTCTTTGAACTCATCCTCGTTCGCCATCTCCTGGTAAGCGAGGTTCATATTCATAACCGACCGGACGAGCCCGTACCAGTTAGAATACTGGCTATTCGCGCCGTAACTATGCCCACATCCTCCGTTAACGGAAGGAAGCTGGATACCCATCATCTTTACCTTGGCGTTCGAATACTGCTCATGGAGAATGCGGATCAGCCGCTTAGCATTTGTCACATGGGTGGCAATCAGGCTCTCACTGCTTTCATAATGCGAAGCCGCCATGCCGTTCCAGGAAAGGAGCGTCACCATATAGTCCACCCGATCAAAGCCGTTCCGTTCACAGTAGGTGCGGAAGTTGACTTGTCCTTCATCGCTGTCCCAGAAGGGATTACCCTCTGCGTACACCGTTTCATCGTAGGCGATGTCTGCTGTATGCGTAGCGTTCTGATAGTGATGAAGCGTACCAGCGCCAATCGGCATCGGTGCCGTATGGTCCTGATACCGGGTGAACTTGATGCGTCCTGTCTCGATGGTTTCCATCGACCAGATATTACCTGAGCCATCTTCCCAGAGACTGTGCTGATCAGTGCTGTCCTTGTCATGGGACCCATAGACCCACATTCCCAGCTTTGTTGCTGTCGGGGCACTCAGATAACTGCCCCAGGTCCAACCGCCGTACCCTTCATATCCGCACTCTCCGTTTTTCTTCGTACCGATGAAGCGGATATTAGAAAGGCCAAGGCCAGCGGGCGTCCCTCCCGTTTCCGTCAGCCTACGGAGTGCCTCCTTACACCAGGTGCCGCTGCCAGTCAGACTATCGCCGACACAGAGGATGTTCTTTCGAAGCGAAGGGGTCTCGCCGACTGCGTGGATCCGAAGAACCGTTGTGCCGGTGGCGAGGATATTATCAAGGTGGTCTCTCACCCTTACCGTGAGCGTATGATCGCCAACATTGTCCGCTACTGGCGTCACCTCAAAATACCGTGGCGTGTTCTTGCCGATGTCACAGCGGAACTCAATGTTGTAGTTATACGGATTCGGATGCTCTACGATTCCTCTGTAGAACAGCTGCAGCGTATCGCCTACGACAGCATGAAAAACATCCGGGAGAACAACCCTCGGAGGAAGTTCAAATGTTGCCTTCTCCGACATGGCTTCTTCAATCTTCGCCTGGGCTTCGTCTGCAGCGATTGCTCTGACTGGCTCCTCGAATTCTCCCAATCCGTAATGCTCTGACTTCTTTGCGATTAAGAAGTCAACTTTGCTGGTGTTATCTTGTTCGGGATCGTAAAGAGCCATCCAGCTCGTGACCTTTTTCATCATTGCAGCATAGGACGGACTATCGGTTGAATTGTAGGCCACTACTCCGTAGGTTGGAGGACGTAAAATCGTTCCGCAGCTGCCGCCCATAAAGGAGACCTGCTGATCGCAGGAGAATCCGGCATACAGTTCCGCTTCTTCTGTGTTCTCGATCAGTTTGGAAAAGTGGAACTCAATCTTCCGCCACTCGCCCGGCGCAATGTGGACATTCGACATCACCTCATCCACAAGCACATCACCTTCACGATTTCCTAAGGTGATAAAGCAACGAACATTCTCGACATAATCCTCGGTGCTTCTGTTTTTTACGGAGAAAATCAGTGTATCGAAATCTGTCGGATGCCCGATAGGGCAAGCCCAGCCGATGAAAGTTGAGTAATTGTATCGTTCTACAACATCGGTTACAGGGAGCGGATTCTGCTTGTTTATATAGATGTCCTCTTTCTGAAACTGGTCGACAAGCATCTTCCACTGTTCTACTTCGTGAATTCTATCTTCATGGTTTTCGGCAACACCAAGAAGATACTCTGTCGTAAACACGCCCTCCTGAACTCCCGCCATTTCCACATAGATTTTCTTATGGCTTCCCCTGCTGTAGTCTTCTAATGACGGGAAATTCCCCGATGTTGCATACCAACTCACCACCCCATCATTTTCGGCATAGCCAAACCCTATAGAGCAGGGAGTATTTCCATCAATTCCTACATAGATGGTCTCTCCCTCTTGCAGCTTAATATGCGGGATAAGGCAAGTAACATACTCCTCCTGCGCAGGTTCAATATTCACATCCAAGTATTCCTGGAACCGAATTGCCGCATCCGTCTTTTCTCCAATCGCCACGGTGATTCTCAGTTTTGTAATCGCTCTCTCCCTGGCAGTCACATAAAAGCGAAGGCAAGTGACGTTAATGTCCGCAGGCGCTTCAAACTGCGAAATCCATCCACTGAAGCTTGAATCCGTATAAGCATAGATAAACTTACCCTCGTGAAGTTTATACTCATGCAGTCTGAAAATCCCGGCATCATAGGTTTCAGCCATCTTCTGCAGAAACAGATCACCGGCTTCAATCTTTGCCCTTGGGAGAATATCCCGGATATGAGTTCCGAGGGAATCGTATGCATTTCCATCTGCATCCACGCGGGCATCCGCAATCTCTGTCGAGCCATCGCCGGTTCCGGCCGCCAACACCTCGTCCATTCGAGCGTTCAGCTGCTGTGCAGTCGCATCAAAAGACGCCTTCTGCTGGGTCATCGCGGTCTGAGCCGCCGTCACCCTCTGGGTGAGGTCAGTGGTGGTCTCCTCTAAACTCTCATCCACATGCTGCCTCGTTGCAGCATTATCTTGACGGATTGCGCTTTCGGTTGCGTCATTATCCTGGCGGATCGCCGCTTCCGTCGCATCGTTGTCCGCCTTGATAGCCGCTTCGCTCTGGGTGATATGCTGTTCCAGTAGATCCATCTGCATATTGAAATCCGAGCACAGCGCCCAATATTCTGTCTGAGAGATGTCCGTTCCGACGGGCACGGTCTTCCGGCTGATATAGCTGTTGCCGCTCGCCCTGTCGTAAACGACGCTCTCCATTTCATATTCTTTGGCATTGTCCCAGTAACCGCAATGCTTGGGAACAATCCGCTTTCCTACATACCTTGCCATTTACGTCTCCTCCCTGTAATCCACGACCAGGTTGCCCTCATCGTCCATTCCAAAGATCAGTCCGAGTCGTTCATCCGTCTCAAAAACCAGATAACCGTCGTCGTTGATGCTGGTCTCCACAAGCTCTGTGTTGATGCGATCCACTACGTCCGAGTAGGAGCCAGTTCCTAGCCCCAGCCCGTCATCCGAGTTGATTCCGAAGTACCCGTCCTCCGTAGTGAAGCATTCAAACACACCGTTCCGCACCGCCTCCGCCACAGAAGCGTAGGTCGCTGTCAGGATCTTTCGGTTCTTATTTGCCGCCCGTTCTACGTAGAGAGTGAAGCTGAAAGAGCCGAGGATATCTCCATCCGCATCCAGCATCACCAGGTCAACCGGATACCGGCCACTCACCTCGGTCATGAAGTCCGTTATGGTGATCACCAGCCGGTTGTCCACCAGCGCAACCTTGTCGTTGTGCAGGGCTTCCGTGCTATACTGAAAAAGCCTGCCGTCTGGTCTGGTTCCGGAGTAAGCCAGGATGATATTAGCCGGGATAGTGTACTCCACCGCATTGGCATAGAGCGTGCATCGTACCTTCCGGCTCTTGTGGTCAAACTGCTTCACATGAACGACAGGAGGCACCATATGCTCCGTCAATGAAAGCTCAATATCCTGATAAATGGATACCGCGCCGATCTGAATGATATCTGCCAATTAGCTGCCTCCTTCCTCCGGTTCTGCGCCGGGATTATCGTTTGTTCCTGGTTCTTCACCACTTTCGCCGCCACCTTCGTTACCTGGATTCACCGGGTCTTCCGGATCAATGGGATCATCTGTGCCTGGATCAGTCGGTTCATTTGAGCCAGGATCGGTTGGGTTTTCACCGCCTCCTTCACCGGGATCAGCTGGGTCTTCACCACCACTCTCACCGGGATCCTCTGGATCAGTAGGATCAGGAGGCGTGGTGTCGGGCTCATACCCGATGTTCACCCATTCGGAGCCGTTCCAAAGCTTCAGACGGTTTTCTATGGTGTCGACCCAGAGGTCGTTCAGAGAGGGGTTTAGCGGGGCCAGCCCTGACTTGGTAATCGTATCCTGATAGATGATTGTCTGGCCGCTACCGCCATGGAGCCCGTCAAAGTCAATAGCTGTTGTCCAGGTCGTGCCTCCGTCCGTGCTGACAGCAATCCCGTAATCGCCAGTCCGGTACTGACCAATCTTGATCTGCTTGATACCGTCCACCATGATGATGGCGTCGTTCTCCCAGTAGAACTGATCTGTTCCGAGTATCTTTACCAGGGCTGTCCGCAGGGTACCAGAGCCGAGGAAGCTGGCATTCACGCCGACCGCTTCAACTGCCGTTTTCACCACATGATCCGTTGTATCCCAGCCAAGTCGCCAGGTCTGCCCGCCGTCCGTAGAAATGAAGAAACCCCGAATGCCGCTCTTCCAGGCATAGGCGCTGTCCTCAATTCTCTCGCTGGTATGTGCATAGCGGATGGTCGATCCATCCTCCTCCACTCCAGAAGAATAGTGCAGGCCGAACAGCCCACTTGCCAGTGCGTTGAAGTATTCCTGCTGGACAGTCAGGGTGCGGATGTCCGTCACCTGCGTCTCCACACGGTTCACCGCTTCCGTTGCCAGCTGTGCTTCGTCTCGAAGGCTGCCGAGGGAACCGGACAGTGAACTGTTTCGGCTGTACACAGCAGCATTGGAGAGCGTGATGCTTTTATATCGTTCCAGAAGAACGTCATACTCTGTCTCCGTGACCTTACAGCTCACTTCAATGCCGAGCTTGGAGATATACACGTGGACTGTATCGCATAGGCTGACCCGTTCCGCTTCCGCTATGTCTCGGTATCCGGGCGTCTGCCACAGCTGGAAGAAATCGATCTTGATGTCGATGTCCGGCTCGGTGAGGCTGGTGTTCTTGAGGTAGGATTTCACATAGTTCCTCAGCTGTGCCTCGGTGGGCTTCTCCTCAAAGTGACTGGTGCAGTCCAGGACGGAGATCTTTTCGTATGGCCCGTCATGCTCGATGGTCATGACCTTCTCCGGCAGTTCCATGAGCGTACCATCCTCTGAATGCTTCCAGTACGGATGCACGCCCGTGATCATATTCTCGATGGACCGCTCCATCTTAAAATCGATCAGGTTCTTACCGTAGACGATCTTCACACCGTGATCCGCACCTCTGTGTCCATGGAGCATGGCTGTGTACATATCCCACTCATACTCTCCACCGTAGGTGTCCAGCATAGAGCCGTCCATCCCGCCGAGGCAGCCTCGCACCGTTGCCGGGCTCGTGATCGTGAAGGCAGCAGAGCTGTCGATGTCCGTCCAGAAGTCAAAGGGACAGTCCGTGGTCGTGTAGTTCTTGATCGCCGTCATGGCCGCCTGGCTCCCTTGCGCAGAAAAAGGACTCACCGTGATGAAGTTCTCTTGGTACTGGATGTGCCGGGCCTGGACTTCCAGAAGTCCTGTCAGCGGCGTTGTGATCTTGTAAATGCGGAAAGGCTGTGCTGTGGCACGTTCACTCGGCTTCGCCAGAATGATATTCCCTTCGACTACATCCTCCGCATGGATGCCGAAGGACGGATAACCCATCTTCAGCTCATAGGCTCCGTTCCGCTTTTCCGTCACATAGCAGGACAGCGCATCGCAGAGCTTGCCGATCCCGTTCGTGGTAAAGGCCGTTTCTGTTTCTGTATAAAGGCAAGGGATCATAGCGTCCACCACCTCGGAGTGATCTCCACATGGTCGATATTTCCGCTCCATGCGATGTGGTTCTTTCCAGGCTTCAGATCTGGGAAGTCCTCGCTCTTCACATAGCCGTTGCAGAAGCCGTTCTGGTCATAGGCGTTGTGGGTCTCGCAGTTCAGGTCGATATAGCCATCATTGGCGAGGATCTGGATGACCTCATCCCCGATGTAGATGTTGCCCTCTCCGCTTCCGTAGACACGGAGGATGGGCTTGGCGTGGAACTCGAAAGGATTCTTGATGGTCGTCTCTCTGGTGAGCTGGAGCTTCCTCTGCCCATCCACGCTCCACCGCTGGGGCTGGCAATGGAACACAAGCTTCATCGTCGCTCCCTTGCCCCTTTTCGGCTCGAAGGCAATCGCCTCTTTACAAATGCCCATACGGAAGAAGTCCGGGTCGTAAGTGTCGTGAAGCACCTGGTAGCCAGCGGGTGACAGCAGCCAGCTCTTTACAGAGGCTGTGCGCGGAGCAAGGCCGTCAAAGAAGAATGCATCGTAACTGATATCCAGGTTTTTGTACCTTCGCTCTCCAGCTTTTGCATTATCCCGCACCAGGTCGCCGTTCTTGCCGGGGATCGTCTGAAGCTCCACATCCACGGCCGGGCTGTCATACACACCGGGGCCGGAGATATAGAGCAGGAAGTCCTTGCTGTTTTTCCCGGCAAAGGTCAGGTAGTTGCGGGTATACCGCGTCTTCAGTTCAAACAGGCTCATATCCGAGTCTGATAAAACCGGCATTCTCTGCATTGGGATCCTCCTTTCCGCGCCCCTTTGCTCATCTTTTGGAGCCCCGGCGCTTGTATGTAAAAGAGGAAAACCCGGCGCAGGGTTACTTGCCCCACACCGAGTCGTCCTCGTTCAGCATTTCGTTGATCCGATGGACGATGGTGTCCGCCAGATCGTTGTCATTCTTTGCCTCGTAACCGTTGACCACAACCGATAGCCCGCCCAGATTGACAGTGCGGTTGTTGGTTACGCCTCCGGCTGCCGCCCCTGCCATTGCCAGCTGCGCACCTCCGATCTCCGGAATGGTCAGCCCCGTGAAGGCGGAACCCACAGTTCCAGCAAGGTCTCGGATCGTACTCAGCAGCACCTTTTTGCTGTCCTTAATGCCCTTCGCCAACAGCTCCATGAAGTCCGGCATATACTCATCCGCATGGGATAACGGCCCTTCCTCAGGAACCGAGAAGCCGAGGATGTTATCCACGGAGTTCGCAAGGCTCCTGGCAGCACTGGTCACGCGGTAGGCGTTATCGTTGATACCGCTTGCCATGGAGATGCAGATGTCCCTGCCCCAGACATAGGCATCGCTGCTCATGTTGAGGTAGCTGCCCACACTGGTCTTGATTGCTGAACAGGCAGAAGACACATTGGTCTTCATCGTGTTCAGCGCCGAGGTCATATTGGTGTTGGCAGCTGCCATCTTCTCCTTCACGATGTTGGCAATATCCGTGAATGTGTTCGTGAAGGTTGTTTTGATCGCCGTCAGCGCATTGGTGACCGCCGTTTTCATCGCTTCCAGTGCCGTGCTGATCGTTGTCTTGATCGTATTCCAGCTGGTCGTGGTGTTGGAGACAACCGCCGTCCATGTGTTGGCGATGGTGTTTTTTATAACGCCCATAGCCGTATCCACTGAGGAGCGGATTGCTGTGAGCGCAGACGTAATCGTCGTCTTGATATTATTCCATGCCGTAGTCGTATTGCTGTTCACAGCAGTCCAGGCATTGGCGATGGTGTTTTTTATCACGCCGGTCGCTGTATTGACCGTGTTTTTCATCGCTGTGCAGGTGGTATTGACGGTCTGCTGCATCTGCTTCCACATGGTGGAGGTATTGCTGCCCGTCCCGCTCCATGCTGTGCTCATGACCTGCTTGATCGCGGAGGATACCTTAGATATACCGCTTTGAATCTGGGTCATGCCCTGAGTCACGACCTGCCCGATCTTCTGCCAGCTCTGGGTGGTTGCCGTCTGCACCTGGGTCCATGCGGTTTTCACTGCTGTGGTCACTTGCGTCGCAGCTGTCGTTGTGCTGGTTGCAATCTGCGTCCACGCCTGAGTGTAAGCCGTCTGCACAGCGGTCATGCTGGTCTTGATAGAATTCGAAAGGGTCGTAGACAAGCCGTTCGCCGCTGTCTCCACGAGACTCACGTTCCCACTGATACCGTTGGCCAGATTTGTCATGAAGTCCGGCATCCAGGTCTGCATATCAGCAAGAGGTCCTTCATCCGGCACCGAGAAGTGCAGGAAGTTTCGGATCGCACTGGCGACAGAAGACACAGCCGACGTAACCGTCCCGATGGCACCCCGGATACCGGAGGCAATGTTGCCCACGAGATCAGAGCCCCAGGAGGTCGCTGAGGAGATCACGTTGGAAACAGCCGTTTTCGCATTATTAAATCCGTTCGTGATGGCTGTTTTAATGCTACTGATCTTTCCGCTGATTGCGGAGAGCATATTCTGGAAGCCAGTGGATACTGACGTTTTCAGGTTATTGACCGTATTGGAGACGGACGTTTTGATGCTTGACCATGCAGTCGTCACGCTGGTTTTCAGACTGTTCACCGTGTTGGAAACAGCAGATTTCAGTCCATTCCATGCCGTCGTCACAGAGGTCTTCAGACCGTTCACTGCTGTAGTGACCGAAGTCTTCAATCCGTTCCAGGCATTGACCACACTCGTTTTCAGGCTATTGACCGTGTTGGTGACCGAAGTTTTAATACTTGTCCACGCGGAAGTGATGCTGGATTTCAGGCTGTTCATCGCCGAAGTGACGGAAGATTTTAACGAATTCCATGCAGTCGTCACCGAGGTTTTCAGGCCATTGACGGTCGTGGAGACGGAGGTTTTCAAGCTCGTCCAAGCAGTTGTAATGCTTGTTTTCAGGCTGGTCATCGTGGTAGACACAGAAGATTTCAGCCCGTTCCACGCCGTCGTCACTGAGGTCTTCAGTCCATTGACGGTCGTGGAGACGGAGGTTTTGAGGCTTGTCCATGCTGTGGTGACCGTTGTTTTCAGCGCAGAGGTTGCCGTGGACACAGCAGACTTCAGCCCGTTCCACGCTGTAGTCACTCCGGTCTTTACCGCATTAGCGGTCGTGGTCACACTGGTCTTGAGCCCGTTCCATGCCGTGGTTACGCCTGTTTTGAGTGCGCTGGTCGCGGTTGTAACGGCGGATTTCATACCGTTCCAAGCCGTCGTGACGCCAGTTTTGATGCCATTGGCAACCGTGGTCACCGTGCTTTTGATTCCATTCCAGGCAGTAGTGACCGTTGTTTTTATCCCGTTGCCGATGGTCGTGACCGTCGTTTTGATGCCGTTCCAAACTGTGCTGATCACAGTTTTTATGGCATTGACCACGGTCGTAACCACCGTTTTGATCGTATTCCAGGCATTGGTGATGACCGCCTTGATTCCGTTCAGCACCGTGGTGACGGTCGTTTTAATGGCATTCCATACGGTAGTAATGGTCGTCTTGATGCCGTTCACGGTGTTGGTAACAACCGACTTGATCGTATTCCACACAGTGGAAACCACCGTGGAGATGCCGGACATGACCGTGGAAATAATCGTCTTGATTGCGTTCCACACAGTCGTAATGATGGTCTTGATCGTATTCACGATCCCGGAGATCACCGTTTTAATGGCTCCCCAGACCGTCATCTGCCCGGACTTGATGCCGTTGGAGACCGTATCGACCGTATTCTTGATGCCGCCGAACACTGTGGAGATAATCGACTTAATGGTATTAACCACCGTAGAGATGACGGTTTTGATCGTATTCCATACCGTCGTAATGACCGTCTTGATTCCGTTGACCACCGTCGTGACGTTGGTCTTGATGGTATTCCAGGCAGTAGAAACGACTGTTGAGATGGCACTCATTACGGTCGTGACCACGGATTTGATCGTATTCCACACGATGGAGATATGAGTCTTAATGCCGTTGACGACCGTCGTGACTGTCGTTTTGATCGCATTCCATACAGTAGAGAAAATGCTCTTGATTCCGTTCAGCACAGAAGTGAAGAAGGATTTAATCCCGTTCCATACAGTTGTTGCGGTCGTTTTGATGCCGTTCCAGGCGTTGGTAACAAAGGTTTTAATTGCCGTCCATACTGTAGAGAAGGTCGTTTTGATCCCGGTAAGCGTATTGCTGAAGAACGATTTGATCGCATTCCATACCGTGCTTGCCGTGGTCTTGATTCTCGTCCAGGCATTGGAGAGCCAGGTGGAGATCGCCGTCCATACGGTCACTGCCGTCGTCTTTATCCCATTCAGGATATTAGAGAAAAACGTCTTGATGCCGTTCCAGGTATTGACGAAAAAGGTCTTCACGCTCGTCCATACCGTATCCCAGTCCGTACCGAACCAGGAGAGGAAGGTATCCGCGATGCCCTTTAGCATATTGAGGACGGAAGAGAAAATGGATTTGATTCCGTTCCAAACACCGGAGAAAATCTCCTTCACACCGGTCCATGCCTGATCCCAGTTTCCGGTGAAGATCCCGGCAAACACATCGAACAGACCGGTCAGCAGATCGAGCACAGTTCCGAGGACAGTGGAAATCACTTCAAACGCTGCTTCAAATACCGGGGCCAGCACCTGACAGAAGCCGTCCCAGATGGCTTTCAGCACCTCGGTGATGTCCTTGAAGTTAAAACCAAGTGCATTCAGCCTGTCGGTAATCCCCTGAGCAAACGCCTGGAACTTGGCCTTGATGCCATCCCAGATAGCGATGACCTTGTTACGGAACTCCTCGTTGTTCTTCCACAGATTCACAAAAGCAGCGACCAGAACAGCGATGACAGCGACAACTGCCAGCACCGTCCCAGACACACCGCTGAGAGCAACCTTCAGCGCTTTGAAGACGCCTCCCGCGTTTTTCACCGCAGAGCCGACTTTCAGGATTCCCTTCCCCAACTTGGCGAAGGCTTTCATGCCCGTGCCGACCTTGGTGATCACCGTTCCCAGCACAACCAGCAGCGGTCCGATCGCCGCAGCCAGAGCCGCCACTTTCAGAATGGTCTTCTTCTGTGCTTCGCTCATGCCGTTGAGTTTATCCACGAAATCCTGAATCTTGGAGACCACTTTACGGATTATGGGCATGAGCAACTCGCCGAAGGAAATCGCCAGTTCTTCCAGCTGGGATTTCAGAATGGTCAGCTGGCCTTTCAGATTGTCCTGCATGGTAGCCGCCATACTCTCCGCCGTACCGTCGCAGTTTTCAATGGCAGAAGACAGCTTATCGATATCCTCGGGAGCCGCGTTCATCAGTGCGAGGAAACCGGACATGGCATTCTTGCCCACAAGGGACTCTGCCGCCGCTGCCGCTTCCGATTCGGACAGGCCGGAGAAAGCCACACGGCAGTCCGCCAGGATGTCGGAGAGATCTCTCATGGAGCCATCCGCATTAGTGGTGGCGATGGTCACGTCGCCGATGGCTTCGCCAGAGATCTTCACCTCGCCCGCGAGGTTGTTCATGATGGTACGCAGCGCAGTACCGGCCTGGCTGCCCTTGATACCGGCATTCGCCATGAGACCGATGGCTTCCGCAGTGTCTTCAGCGGAGAAGCCGAGAGCACCGGCGATTGGAGCACAGTACTTAAAGGTCTCGCCCATCAGGGAGACGTTCGTGTTGGCGTTGGAGCTTGCCGCCGCCAGAATGTCCGCAAAGTGGCCAGAGTCAGAAGCTTTCAATCCGAAAGCGGTCAGGGCGTCCGTCACGATATCGGAGGTGGTAGCCAGGTCTTCACCGGAAGCCGCCGCGAGGTTCATGATGCCTTCGATACCTTCGACCATGTCCGCTGACTTCCAGCCAGCCATGGCCATGTACTCGAATGCTGAAGCCGCCTCGGTTGCGGAGAACTTGGTTTTCGCACCCATCTCACGGGCTTTGTCTCGGAGGGTTTGTAGGTCATCGCCGGTAGCACCGGAGATGGCAGCGACCTTAGACATACCCTCGTCAAAGTCTGCCGCTGTCTTCACAGCTGCCGTGCCTAGCGCTACGATAGGAGCCGTCACATGGGTGGTCAGGGTCTTACCTGCGCTGGTAATGCTCTGCCCGACCTGCTCAAACTTGCCGCCGACCTCTTCGATCTTGGCAAGGGTGGCGTTGGTGGAGGACGCCTGGGATTCAAGTGTCTTCAGAGCCTGCTCAGTCTCTTGAATCTCCCTTTGCAGGGCGTCGTACTGCTCCTGGGTGATCTCGCCCTTCTGGAGCTGCTCGTTTGCCTGTTCCGCTGCCGTTTTGAGGGTCGTAAGCTTTTCCTTGGTCTCTTTGATGGCATCAGCCAGCAGCTTTTGCTTCTGCCGTACCAGCTCGGTGTTGGAGGGATCCAGCTTTAAGAGCTTCTCCACGTCCTTCAGCTGCGCCTGGGTATTCTTGACTTCCTTATTGACTCCGGCAAGCGCAGATTGGAGCTTAGTAGTATCACCGCCAATGGATACGGTGATGCCTTTCAGGTCACGGCCTCCAGCCATGGATCATCCCTCCTTCCTGCCAACCGGCATTTATTCCGTCAAAAAAGGAGCCAGTGGATGATGCTCCATCAGCTCCCGCGTTCGTTTCAGATTCTTTTGTTTCAAGGCTTCCGTCCTGCGGATGAAAGACTCCTTCACCGGCTTTATCCGGATCAGGTTCCGCATCCTGGTATATTCCGCAATGTCCGCCCGTAGGGCAGAGTCCGTTGCACACACCGGGTAGACCGCGCCGCACTCCGGGCATCGGAAGAATGTGAACTCGATATCACCTTCCGTATAGGTCTCCGGCATGATGGACTCCGATACCGTAGAACATTTATCGCATTTGATCTGCATACTGTTCTTCTCCTCTTCTGCACATAGCTTTGGCTTTTCTGCATAAAGAAATAGTGTTTTATATGCAGATAACCTGCTTTCGGGTATGAAAATACCCTGCCAGCTTTCACCAGCAGGGTCGAATATTTAATGTATCTGAAATTTTTGCGGCAATCCGCATTTTTTCACGTTAGATGCGATCCATGTCCGACTGCGTTGCCTGCTCCCGCCATTCCATGGAGTCACGGCTCTTCTCGTTGAACATATCGTTGACACTGCCAATGGTCAGCAGGTCGAGGTCAGCAATGTTCAAGCCAAGCTCCACACATCTGAGCATAAACAGAGCGGTTGTCATCGGCCGCTCCGTCTTCCTTAGTTTTTTCTTGCAGGAACCGTGGTCTTAATGTTCATGCCCCACAGGTCAATCAGCTCCGGAAGGATCTGATAAATACTGAAGGTGTTGAACTGGTCGAGCCAATCATCCGGGCTATCATACTTCTCATCCGGGTGGGCCGCAGACCACATGACGAAAGCCAGGTCTTCAAACATCTCCAGGGAGAAGCCGTCCAGCGTGGATGCATCCTCAGTATTATCTTTGATGGCGTCGTTCAGAACCATCAGGTCCTTGTACACGTCGCGCCCGAACTTATTACGGTAGATACGCGGGATGGCCGCAGAGGCTTTGAACTCAACAGGCTGGCCGTCGATCTCGATTTTCTTGGTAACTGCCATGGTGTTATCTCCTCTCAAAATTCATGTAAATGGGCGGGGAGTATCTCATCCCCGCCGTGATGGTTAACCCTGAGGCTCAGTCTCGCCGTCGTCGCCCTCGTCACCGAGAGTCTCTTCTTCCGCAGCAGCCGGAGGCATATACACTGCGTCGTACCATGCGTCATAGACCGCCTTGCTGACATTGGCGCTGGTCTTGGCCTTCACATATCCGTTCGCCAGCGCGGAGGCGATGATGGACAGTTCCTCGGTATTGACTTCCTTCTCGTCCTCTTTTGTGTCGCCTTCCGCAGAAGGACGGGACGCGCTGCAGCAGTAGAACACATGACGGATCGCGTGCTGGTCGCCTGTAAACTCAAACAGCAGGGCGAACCGCTCAAAGGTGGTGTCGGCGTTCTCCAGCAGCACACCGTTGGCGTCCTCTTCCTCATGCAGGATATCCTTGAGGAACTCCTCCGGGATCAGGGCCAGTTCCAAATCGCCCTCATAGCCCGCGTTGTTGTTGAGAACCACATATACGATATCGTCCGCATAGAAGTTCTCGCTCTCACCTTCGGGATCCAGGCCGATGGATACAGCACCGGGCAGACGCTTGGGGGTATCATAAGTGACGTTGCCGTCTTCGTCGAAGGTCGCCTTGGCGTAGTAGCAGTTCTTCAAACCGAAGCGGACCTTGTTTTTCTTCTTGCTCATAGTTTTTAATCCTCACTTTCCGGCTCCTCGGAGCCTGTCTCTTCGTCCTCATACTGAAGGTCGAGCGTTACCTCATAGAGGACTTCATACATCTTCTCTTCCGCGATCCATACTTCGGATTTCTGGAAGAACATCTCATGCTCCGTGAGGAGCCGCTCCACCCGCTGCTCCAGGGGCGGGTTTTTCTCGTCCGTGTACAGCTCGATATCCAGCTCATGCAGCTGGTAGTACACGGTATTGTCCGCTCCCAGCGGGATGTTTTTCGGATATAGGAAACAAAGAAAAGGTGGGTCCGGAGACTCACCTTCCGCAAAATGATCGTAGGCAATGGGGAGTGAAAGCTCCTCCAGCACCTCGACAACGTCGTTATGGGTCATAGCGTTTCACTCCTTCAGTGCTTTCTCAATCAGGCCTTCGAACATCTCGATACCCATTTCCTCCGCAGGGGCGATATGCGGAATAGCGCGTACCCTGCCGCCGCCCCGCTTGGCGTGCCCCTTTTCCAGCAGGTGTGAGAGCATATACCGGTTAGGGCTATACACCGTCTGTTCCAGGCCGTTGGCGCTCTCCGCCGTGGTCTTGACCTTCCAGCTCTTGGCGTATATGCCAGTCCGCACCGGCGCAGAGCCGTTGATCTGGTCCTTTACGGCCTTAGCGGTTTTTTTCACCGCGCTCTTCACGTCTTCCGTGGCAAGGTCGGCATACTCCTTCAGGCCTTCGTTGATCACATCGGCCAGCTCTTCTATCTGGATGGTCCTGCCCATCATGCGCCTCCCTTCTGCGCCAGCTTGCATACAATGCGGATGGTCTTCTTCTGGTAATTCATGAAATCCACCGTCTGGATATCATAGGAATCCCCATGAAAAGCGACCCGGTAGTGCGTGCTGTCGAGGTCTTTCAGCTCCGTGCAATACCGTACTTCAAAGTTGATGGTCCGCTCCTCGTTTGTGGTAGCCGCCTCGTTCTCTTTGTCGTACTGGTAGGTGCTGGCGTAGGTGTAGCAGGTGAAATAATCCGTCCAGACGTTTTTGTGGTTGCCGTACTTGTCCGTTACCACCGTGTTCTTCTGGATGGTCAGGCGCTCATTGAACCGGGCGATCTTTCGCTCCATCTCAGAACACCCCCTCGCGGACAGCAAAGAGCAGGTTCCGCAGTGTCATGACTAACGCATGGTGGTCCGCTTCCTCCCGATGCTCGAAAAGATAGCCCAGCGCGTAAAGCACGCCCACACGGAGGATCTCCTTCATCTGGAGCGCTTCCCCCTTGCTCTTCTCTTCCTGCCGGATGGTGATGATCTCCTCGCTGTCTCCGGTATAGTCGGAAAGAGCATCCCACTCAGCTTTCGACAGCCTCGCCACATCAGTGCAGAGGATTTCCGCAGATAAGAGGAGCGATCCGATCAGAGCATCCTCAAATCCGGAGTCCATCCTCAGGTAGGCTCTTGCTTCCTCCATTGTTACCACCGTCCGCTCCTCCTTCCGTAAGAATTAGGGAGCTGAGGAACTTCCCCAGCCCCCATTGGGATTATCAGCCCGCAGGCTGTTCGGGATCGGGATCAGGCGTAGTCGGCGTAGTCGCCTTGGTACCCGCCATCTTCAGGACCTTCACGGACTCCGGCAGGATCAGGCGGCCATCTACACGCTGGGTAGTCATGAAGCCAACCTGATCGGTACGGGCATACAGCTCGTTCAGACGACGGAAGGTGCGGTTCTGACGGTCAGCGACCCAATAGTTCTTGAGATCGCCGAACAGAAGCACGCGCTCACCGGCAGCCACACCGGGCATAAAGGAGCTGGTACGGATCGGACGACCCAGGATGGTATCGGGCTTGGCGATATCCAGGGAGGGCTTCCAGATATAGTTGTCGTTTTTGTCCTTCAGCTTCATCAGCTGCAGGAGCAGGGTCTCATTGCACACAAACTGCGCATTGCGGCGATAGGGGCTCTTCAGACTGTAATAGAGATCAAAGATCTCATCGAAGGTCACCAGGTCTTCTTCCGCCGCAGTCACACCCAGCTGTGCTCCGCCGGTCTCAGCCAGAATGCCGAGGGGCTTCTTATCACCGTCGCCGGTGAAGAAGGCACGCTCTTCCGCGTTGCCCATCGCCACACCGAAGCGGGCAGCGATATAGCTGGCCAGGTCAAAGGCGGAGTCATGCAGCAGCTCGTTGCTGATCTTGATCATGGTGCCCAGCTTGTACGCGGACAGCGTGGTCTGGCCGAACTGCGTATTGGTCTCCGGGATCTCCTCACCTTCATCGATCCAGGACGCCTCCATGGTGTCGGTGGCAATGGGGATCTTGCGGGTACCGGAATTGGTGCGGATGACGGTTGCCAGCTGACGGAAGATGTTGTTCTCCTCCAGCGCCTGAATCAGCTTGCGCTCGAACTCGTCAGGCACGGTAAAGCCGCCCTCAGTATCCTCACCGACAGACAGTGCATTGCGTACAGCGAACTGGTCGCCCTGATTGCGGATCATATTCCAGAAGGCTTCACGGTACTCATCCGTAGCGGTACCCTCCACCTTCGGAGCCGCATGACTCACGGGCTTGTTGGTGACGGGACGGGAGGTCGGCGCAGAAAGCTGCACGTCAAAAGCCGCCTGCTCTTCCAGACGGGTGATCTCATCACCCAGAGCCTTCACTTCACCAGCCATCTTGTTGTATTGCTCGACGGCAGAAGCCTCCACGAGACCATTCTCACCGCGATGTTCCTCCAGAAACGCCTTCGTCTGCTCCCAGAGGGTGTTGCGCTTATTGCGCATTTCCATAATCTTATTCATGAAATACTCCTTCTCCGGAGAATCGCTCCGGTCGTGATTTGATGAAAATAGGCATAAGAAAAGCCGGGGCAGCTCACTTTAGCCACTCCAGCTTGTCTTTCAGGATTTCATACGGCATCGCGCCGTCCTTAGTTTTCCCGTCCATGCCGATGACCGGCATCTTCGGCTTATCCTCCACAGGAGGATCGCTTACTCCTGTCTGGGGAGGTTCCGGCGCGGCGTCATCAGCTTTCGGTTCCGGCATTTCTGCCTGATCGCTGATGCCGAGACGATTGAGGATGGTTTCTCCCATAAGCCGGGTCGAATATTGCCACACGGCTTCTGCCAGCTTGAAGGGTTTCTTCTTTTCCTCGCCGCCTTCTGATTCTTCATCTCCGCCTTCCTCCTTGTCAGGCTCATCCGGCTTTTCTTCCTCCGGTTCCGGCTTCGGTTTATCCTCAAAGAGGATCTCGTCCGCAAAGCCCAGCTCCACGGCTTTCTTGGCATTGAGCCAGGTCTCATCGCTCATGAGCTTGCTGACGCGGTTGCGGGAAAGACCGGTCTTCGCCACATAGGCGTTGATGATACTCTCCTTTACCTCATTGAGGGTCGTGATCGCCTTCTCCATATCCCTGGCGTTACCCATCGCAATCGTGGACGGATCATGCACCATGAGGAGGGCTGTCGGAGACATCTGCACGAGGTTTCCCGCCATCGCTACAACGGACGCAGCGGAAGCCGCGATGCTTGCGATCCGGACGGTCACATGGTGCGGATAGTCACGGATCATGGTATAGATTTCTGCTGCAGCGAACACATTGCCACCGGGTGAGTTGACCCAAAGGGTAATGTCGCCCTCTTCTGCGTAGAGTTCATCACGAAACATCTGCGGTGTGATCTCATCGCCCCAGAAGGATTCTGAGTCAATCGGCCCTTCCAGGCGAAGCACTCTGCCGCCGGAATCATCGTGAATCCAGTTCCAGAACTTCTTCACTTTGGTTTACCTGCCTTTCTGGGGCTGTCTACCCCGTCTTTCTGCCTTGCGCTGTTCATGGCGCTCGGCATGGTTTTTGCTTTCACTTGGTTCCTCCTCTCCGTCATTGGGCTTTTCCTCGTCGGGTTCCTGCTGGGCTCCTGCAGCTTGCTTTTCCTGTTCCGCCACCTGATTGGAGCCGTAAGCGGACCCTGCATCCCGGAGCCTCGTATAGCTGCCATTGAGATAGTAGTCATCGCCGCCGTCCTCAGCTGGGATCAGATCCATGTTTTCCAGTCGCCGGATATCGTTGGGTGACAGGAATCCATTTGAAAAGCCAACAGCATAGCCGTTCATGCGGGACTGGTAATCACCACGCATGAGGCCATCCACATTGAATTTGGGAAAGTACTGATCCTGTTCTTCCTCGATCAGCACGTCCTTAATGATTGCCTGCTCGATCCTCACCAGCCATGGCATGATCGTGTGCATTACGAAGTCGATGGACTGATGCTCGATGTTGTTGAAGGTGGCCCGTTTCAGGTCCTGAACCATATGCGGAGGCACCCGGAAGATACGACAGATCTCTTCCACCCCAAACTCACGGGTGGAAAGGAACTGGCTATCCTCCGGAGGCAGAGAAATCGGTTTATACTGCATGCCTTCTTCGAGCACAGCGACCTTATGGGCATTACCCGCTCCGCCGTAAGCGCTCATCCAGTTATCTCGGATCTTCTGCGGGTCTTTGAGGACGCCCGGATGCTCCAGGACTCCGGCAGGCTGTGCGCCGTTCTTAAAGAAAGCGCTGCCGTATTTCTCTACTGCCAGCGTGGTGCCCAGCGCGTTTTTCATCATGGCGATCGGTGAAAATCCCACAAGACCGTTAAAACCCAGGCCGGGGATGTGCAGGACTTCCTCTCGCTTGAAGATGATGTCCTTGTCATGCTCACCCGGAACCTCTTCCGTATAGGCGTGATAGGTATAGAACAGATCACCG
>JALNXD010000030.1 GCA_023230565.1 Syntrophales bacterium | reverse complement strand
GGTCGGGGGATTTTGAGTCCCCTGCGTCTACCAGTTTCACCACTCCGGCAAGGTGTCCGATTATATAGGCGGTGCTTGAATTGTCAAGAAAATTATATTGACAAGCAGTAAACCCTATGTTAGCTAAATCGTCTATTTGAAGAAAAGACATCGGGGCTGTAGCTCAGTTGGGAGAGCGCTTGAATGGCATTCAAGAGGCCAGGGGTTCGACCCCCCTCAGCTCCACCAGAAAACCAAGCACTTGGATTTGTCTGAGTGCTTTTTTATGCCTTAAGAGCGATTTGTGACACTTTTGTGGCAGTGTGGATCTGGATATTTCTTCTTTTGTGAATTCCTTAGACAAAGAAAAAGCATCTGAACGCTTTACTTACTTCCAATTATTGCCGACGTTTCGACATGATGAGCTTGTAAGCATGTCCGGTGCTTCTGAAGAAGTACGCAACCAAAAAAGAAAACCAAAAAACAAATTTGTTGTTGACAGATGCTGTTCCGTGGTTTAGATCACCATGTGTCTCTGTGGAAAATTGCAGTTATAATAACTGCCTATCTGAATCCGACTCCTGAACTTTAGAAACATTCATACTCCTCTGATTCCAAATTGAAGTTTTGGGAATAATTCGTGCGATTTTTGCGGTGATTATTATTGAGGGGAATATATGGAAACTGAAGTCTTGCGTACTGATAAAAAGCAGGACTTTTTATTATCCAAATACATAAAGGAAGGAGTTTCATATTATGAAAAAGTTTTTCTTTGTTCTTTCTGTTGTCTCGGTTTTTTTCATGCTCAGTGCTTCTGTTTTTGCGGGTTCGGCGTATATTACTCCACAGATTGCCATATCCATGCTGGAAGACGCCACATTGTCGGAACCCGGAGTAGCTTTTACCGTTGACGCAGAATTTGATACGGGGTACGGAGTAGGTCTGGCGGCTGGATATGATTTTGGCGCATATCGAGTTGAAGGTGAAATAGATTACAAGGCTCATGATATAGAATCTTTTTCAGCCCTCGGTGTGGGAATTTCCGGCACCGGTGAAATCAGTGCATTGAGTGTATTCGTAAACGGATATATCGATTTTGAAAACAACACGGTTTTTACACCATATCTCGGGGCGGGAATCGGTTTTTCTACTATTGATGTTGATAATGCGCAAGCAGGAGGAATAGTTATGGGAAGCGAAGATGATACGGTATTTGCATACCAGTTAATGGCTGGATTTTCGTATGCTTTTACAGAGTCAATGGCACTTGATCTGAGCTACCGCTATTTTGCGACATCAGATCCCGAATTTGGCATCACGGAAGCAGAATATGCAAGTCATAATGTTTACCTGGGATTGAGGTTTGGGTTTTAAAAAATAAATCAGCTCTTCTGCTATTAATCATTTTTCGGTGGCCTTTTCCTTAAGTTCATCTGCATCCGGCTAGATGAAACGATCCGGTTATATTTTACAAGATCAATGGTGCGACAGCATCATTGATCTTCCATATAATTTCGCCTTGGTCGCATAGCATGCTTTATTCCAGATCCATCCAATTTCCGGCTCGATACCCGCCTGATTGAAGTATCCCAAAGGCTATGTGTTGCATGCCATTGTCTAATTGAAGGTTTTTAAAGAAATAAATATTCTTATTCATTATTCCCCACTGCATTTTTAGGAAAAATACAGGAAAAAAGGGCTGAGGCCAGTCCCGCGGGAAATGGATCAATGTAAAGACCTGTCGGACAAAACTGTTTTCAAGGAAGGAGGATACTCATGAATGATTACCGAAAAAAGGCCTTTGCCGGCATTCTTATCTTTTTGCTAATAATGACGGCATCAGCAGGAGCGGCCGGTCAAGAACCCAAAGTGGTGAGTACGAGTTGGCTTGAAAATAATCTTGACAGGACCGGCATGAGGATAATTGACGTGAGGAACAGTGTAGCGGATTACTGGCAGGGCCACATACCTGGCGCTGTGTATATGAACCCTGAGGTGATGCGGCTTGCCGAGAACGGTGTTCCGGTGAAGTTGATGCCTCCTGAGGCTTTTGTGATTATGCTTGGGAAGATGGGCATCGATCCGGATACGTTAGTATTGATATACACTGAAAAAGGGGATTTTAAGGGACCCTACTTTGTGTGGGCTCTCGATTACCTGGGCCATAAAGGAGCTATGGTCATGGAGGGTGGATTCGCCAAGTGGAAGAGTGAGGGGTTTCCAGTTACCCAGGATTATCCGAAAATTGAGGCCAGGAAGTACCCTGTGCCGGAAAAACTGAACAAGGAAGTTCGGGCATCCCTCGATGAGGTAAAAGCGGCGGTTGCATCAGGCAGGGCTCTGATTCTGGATGTGCGGCCTGTAGAACTCTATACGGGCGAAAAAGGCCCGTGGAAACGTAAGGGGCATATCAAGGGTTCTTTAAGCAGGTTCTGGGGAGAAGATCTCAATTCGGAGGGGATGTGGAAAAATAAAGAGGAACTGAAAGCCGCCTATGAAAAGCTGGAGGTCACTCCTGACAAACATATAATCACTTCATGCGGTCAGGGTCAGATGTCGGCTCACACATATTTTACTCTTAAATATCTATTGGGTTACTCCAATGTGAAGAACTATGACGGCAGCTTCAATGAGTGGTCAAATATTGAAAATCTGCCGGTTCAGACGGGAATAACGCCGTGAAGGAGGCCCGTTTCTCCGGCTGCTGAAAGAGATCGATGAAAACTTCGTTTGTCAAAGAGCTTCCAGGCACTGAATCGAAAAAGGCTGATTACATGCCGTGCTTCTGAAGCGCAGTCACAATCGTCATAGCCGGGAAACTGTTTTTTCCTCTTATTGAGTTCTTATATATATTTTATTATTTAAGGAGTTGCTGTACTTTCTACCAAAGCTTGCCTCTCACTTCAATCTGATTCTTCCAGACATCCCAATTCGGTTCCTGCAGGTCTTCGGGCACGTCAAAAATCCCAAGAGGCTTTCCATGAGGTTTTTCCAAATCAGGCCACTTCTCAAGCTGCTGAGCGATTTTTTCCATGTGATGGTCAGTGTCGCCCAAATAGAGCTGATAGACTTTGCCCCGTTTAGTATGAAGAGGCAAGAGTCCATCCTGCGTACAGAAGCCGATGCCCGCCAGTACCTGATGAGCCTGCCAATGAGCGTCTATGCATGCCTCGTTTGCCCGAGCTTTCGCCATTGCAACTTCGAGGTCGCAGGGAATGTCCTTGCCAAGCATCCATGCGGCTTCATACACCAGATTTCTGGTGCCCTGAACATCGGCAAAAGCCATTATGCAGTATTCTTGGACCCAGTTGTGAATACCGATCGGCATATCAAACTGAATCCTTGTCTTTGCATGGTCTATTGCCAGTTCCATGGCTTTCTCGGCCGATCCAACCAGTTGAGCGCTGAGCAATACTGCTCCTATCTTGAGAATTTTCTCAAGTGGCGCCCATCCATCATGAAGTCTGCCGATAATATTTTTGCCGGGCACTTTCACATCATCAAAAATTATTTCACTTTGCCGTTTGTCACCGGCGCTGGTCCGGAGAATGGTATACGTTATTCCAGGGCTATGTGCTTCTACCAGGAATAATGTAATCTTATTCTCTTTTCCGGTCGCTGCTGCGACTATCAAGTAGTCGGCACTATGGGCATCATGCACGAATAATTTAGTGCCGCTGAGAATATAGTCATCTCCCTGGGCAACTACGGGCATGGTCACGCCCTCGGGCAGCCAGCCTTTTCCGTTCCATATTGCCTCAGGTTCGGTTACGGCAAGAGAGAGAAGCATTTCTCCTTTGGATATCCTGGGCAATATACTGTTTTTCTGTTCTTCGCTTCCCGCATCCAGAATAGTTAATCCTCCAAGAACTACAGTTGAAAGATGAGGACTTGGGAACAGTGCCCGGCCCATTTCCTCGTAAAGGATGGCCATATCAAGAATGTCCATTCCGCTGCCCCCGTATTTTTCCGGGTAGGCTATTCCCAGCCAGCCAAGCTCTGCTGCTTTTTTCCATAATTCAGGAGAATAACCGGAATCGCTATCTTCTGATTCTCTCACTACACTTTCGGTGCATTCCTTCTCAAGGAATCCACGAGCGCTATCCTTAAGCATCTGCTGTTCTTCACTTAGCTCAAAGTTCATGTTCTCTCGCTCCTTTTTGTAAATGATGTGAAAAAAACACTGCAGCGGTTATTTCTTTTCTTGCAAGGCTTCCATTATCGTCTTATTCAGCTTTGCGGGTATTCTTGGCAGGCCAAGTACCCTCCCTGCCAGTACAATCTTCACGGCCTCCAATGTTCCGGCATAATGCATGCTTCGGGTGTACTGCCAATCACGCTCCACGTCTCCTGACAGCTTCGCGTATTTCGAGCCCCTTCGGAGCTGGCCGTATACACCCAGGATGTTCAACCTCACAACCGAATGTGCGATGCCGTTGAGCCGGGCGAATAGCCCTGTCAAATCAAAATCCAGCGGACCCAGCCGGTCTCTTTCTCCGAATCGCCAGGCAGTCCTCCAGGTTGCTAATCTCAATACTTCGATATCAACAGCCATTTTTGCAAGTGCCTTCCGAATTTCCGGGTTCTTGATGAGGGGTTCCCCGTTTTTTTTGGTCTCGCGGCAAAATTGTACCATTTCATGCAAATCCCGCCTGGCTCTGGCTGCTCCGTATGTATTTGATCTTTCAAACTCAAAGGTTTCCATTACGTGATAAAACCCCTGGTTTATCTGACCGATAACTGCTTCATCGCCTACCATTACATCATCAAAGTAAAATATGTTTGCCAGATAGCCACCCATGCATGGCAATGCAGCAACAGTTACTCCCGGAGTCTCGGCGGAAAAACAGAAAAGAGTCAGGCCTTTGTGCTTTGGGACTGTATCGGCTGTTCGTGCTTCGACCAATAGCAAATCCGGTTTATAACCGCCGGTGATATAGATCTTCTGACCATTGATGATCCACTTGTCACCCTGCTTTTTTGCACGCGTTTGCTGATTGGCTTCATCCGTACCGGCTTCCGGTTCTGTAAAACACTCGTACCAAATTTTTTCCCCGCTCGATATTTCGGGCAAAAAATTTTTTTTCTGTTCTTCAGTGCCAAAAAGATGCAAGCCCGGTCCGCACACCTGCAATCCGACTCCATTCGGCCAGCGGATGCCCCAGTATCCTTCGACCTCATTAGCGACACCTGCTTCCATGTGCCCAAGCCCGAGCCCGCCGGTTTCTTTGGACCACCCGGGAGTCAGATAGCCTTTTCTGCCGGCCTTTTTTTGCAGGTCCATCCAGAAGTCCTGCAGCTCCTTGCTTACTGCGGGAACATCAGTCACATCTTCCGGAAGTTCGCGGGCATAAAAGTCATACAGTTCTTTTCTCAGAGTTTCTTGCTCTTCGGTAAAGCCAAATTCCATGTCCAGACCTCCTTTTTTTAAAAATATAACTATGCCTGTGTGCCGGCATGAAGATGATTTTACGAAACCTTAAGAAGTGAATAACAAAAAACGGGATAAAGGGAAATTTATTTTTTTAAATGACCTGGCTCATTAATTCAGTCAATTTCGGCGTATGTGGAGATATTGAACGCGTTCGCTCGACCAAAATTTTTTAACTTTATTTTCCTTGGATCTTAATGTTAATTGTGATAGGACCGGCAAAGAGGGAAGACCTGTTTTCGAATATAGTCAGCAGAATAGGCAGAGCAAGAAGGAAGGGGCAGTTTGGGGGGATTGTCACCTTGTTATTGGATGAGCAATTCAACTTCCTTTGATTTTACTGCTTTCTTCATTTAGTTTAGACAAAAATAGTCACTTACCTGTTTACACACTATTAATCACAAGTACGAAAAGGGAGGCACAGTTATGAGCCAGATAAAAACCGAGGTGCTGATTATCGGTGGCGGAATCGGTGGTGCTGCCATAGCCAGGGAGCTATCGAAGTATAAGGTAGATGCAACCCTGGTCGAAAAGGGGCCGGATGTCGGCCAGGGTATTACAAAATGCAGTTCCACTATTATGTGCCAGGGATCAAACGTCCTCGAATTCAGATCAGAGTATCACAACAGCCGCTTGGTATGGGCCGGCATGACCATGATGGAACCTCTGTGCAAAGAGCTTGACATCCCTTTGAAGAGGATAGGCTCGCTTGAGCTGATAAAAAATCAGGAGGAAATGCGGCATCCAGAGAAGATGATGAGGAGATTCAAAGAGTATAAAGGTAAATATATACCTGATGAGGTAGAGCCGCTCCAATTCATCGACAGGGATACCTTGAGGAGCTGGGAGCCAAATGTCAACAAAAGCTATTTAGGGGCATTATACGATCCTAATATAGCGGTCAACGATCCAGTCAGATTGACCATCGCTTTGGCGGATAATGCCAGAAAAAATGGAATTAAAGTCTTGCTTGATACTGAAGTGATGTCAATATCGAAGGGAACGGATGAATTTGAGGTCTGCACAAATAACGGCAGTATCAAATGCAGATACATTATCAATGCAGCGGGTGAATATGTGGGTAAAATTGCTCAGATGGCAGACGCTGATGATTTTGCCCTTTACCCGGTAAAAAGCTATCAAGCTGTGTTGGATAAAAAATTAGGCGGTATCATTAACCACATGGTGCTTTCGAACGAAAATGGCATGGTGGCTCCCACCATACATGGCAACCTCTTCTTCGGCATATCTCCGGGGACTCAGCGGCTGGGTAAGGCCCACGATCATTCAACGGATAAAAAGCTTGCCGATGCGGCGCTCAAAAATGCCCAGGAACTGGTACCCGGTATTTCCGAACGTGATATAACCAATTCCTTTGTAGGTTTTATTGTATTCAGAAATTTTGAAATCGGATGGCACGAGTGTACTGTCGGAGTATCAAGATGGGTTCCCCGATTCATAAACGCCAGCATAGGCTTTCCTGGAATCTGCGCTGCTCCGGCAGTAGCGAAGGAGATGATAGATATTTTGAGAAATCAGGGACTTCAACTCACGGAGAACCCCGATTTCGATCCATATGAAAAATCAATGCCGGATTTCAGTGAGCTCAGCGATGAAGAAAAGAGACAGATCATTGCAAAAGATCCCAAGTACGGGCACGTGGTCTGTCGTTGTGAAACCGTAACCGAGGGAGAAATAGTCGAGGCAATCAAGAGGGGTGCGAGGACGCTCGATGGAGTCAAATTCAGATGCCGACCAGGAATGGGGCGCTGTCAAGGCGGTTTCTGCGGTCCCAGAGTGACCAAAATATTGGCAAGGGAACTCGGCATTTCAGAGGAGGAAGTAACTAAAAAGGGCGGCGAATCCCGAAATCTGCTTTACAAAAGTAAGGAATTGTTGGAGGCACAACAATGAAGCTGCAAGACATAGATGTAGCCGTAATTGGAGCTGGACCGGCCGGAATGGCTGCTGCAATAAGGGCCAGGGAAGCGGGAGCAGAAAATGTAATTATAATGGAGCGGGCAGAAGAATTAGGAGGTCTGCTGCATCAGTGTGTACATAACGGTTTCGGTTTGCTTTATTTTAATGAAGATCTTACCGGACCTGAATATGGTAATCGATTTATTGAGAAAGTTATGGATACGGGAGTAAAACCGCTTCTTGAAACGATGGTGGTTAAACTTACTGAAGACAGGCAGATCGGCGCAGTAAATGCCAAGGAAGGTTTTATCACCTTCAGACCCAAGTCCGTTGTCCTCGCTATGGGTTGTCGTGAGAGAAGCCGGGGGGCGTTGAATATTCCCGGTTCAAGACCTTCAGGCGTACTTACTGCCGGAACGGCCCAGAGATTTGTAAATGTCGAGGGTTTTCTTCCTGGTAAAAGGATCGTTATCCTCGGTTCCGGAGATATCGGCATGATAATGGCTCGCCGGCTGACTCTGGAGGGAGCCAAAGTCGAGGCAGTGGTCGAGATACTCCCTTACATAGGCGGGCTGATCAGAAACGAAGTACAGTGTCTTCATGATTTTGATATCCCGCTTTATTTACAGCATACAGTCACCCAGATTCATGGCGAAGAGCGCGTGACTGCAGTAACTATCGCGAAAGTGGATGCAGACAGGAATCCTGTTCCAGGGACACAGAGAAAAATACAATGTGATTCCCTCCTTCTTTCGGCGGGTCTCATCCCTGAAAACGAGCTTTCCTTAATGGCTGGAATACGATTAGATCCCGTTACCGGTGGAGCTGTTGTGGACGAGACAAGACAAACCAATATTGCCGGAGTATTCGCAGGTGGCAACGTTCTTCACGTACATGATCTTGTTGACAATGTTTCCTGGGAAAGCGAACTTGCCGGAGAGAGCGCTGCCAAATTTGCCATGGAAAGAGATTTGGGAGAAAAAGGGACGATCAACCTGAAGGCAGGAACAAACATAAGATACATAGTTCCCCAGACCATCAGCGGACAACGGGACACTACCTTATACATGAGAGTCAATGAGCCGCAGGAAAATGTAAGGATTAAAATAGGGGATATTATGACGAAAACGGTACGCGCGGTAAAGCCAAGCGAGATGATTAAAATTGAACTTTCTTCAGAGAAACTGCAGAAGGTAAACAAGGAAACAAAGGAAATAATCGTAAGTTGTGAAAAAAGAGGAGGAAAATAAGGTGGCAAAAAAAGAAACTTTCATCTGTATCGGTTGTCCCCTTGGATGTGAGGTAACGTTAACCATAGATGAAAAAGGTAAAATTCTTGGATTTGCCGGCAATAAGTGCAAGGAAGGGGAAAAATACGTTTTTGAGGAGTATACGAACCCTGTTCGTATACTTACGGCCACCGTTCTGACTCAAAATAGTGCACAGCCCTTGCTGGCGGTGAGAACGAGCAAACCTATATTGAAGACGATGCTCGCGCAAGGCGCAGCCGTTTTGGCCCGGACAAAGGTGAAACCTCCTGTGAGGGTTGGTGACATTATAGTGCCGAATCTTTTGGATACCGGAGTCGATGTGGTGGCGAGCGCCAATCTGTCTTCTTGAAACCTGTTGAAAAATATAAAATCTGATTCAAGGGGGCAAATATGCAAGAGCAGAGCAGTTATGCCGGAACAATCAAAACAATTAACGAGGGGGTGATCTTTTAATGGAATCAATTACACTGGAAATGGCTGAAAAGATGCTCGAAGCTGCGGAAAGATGGGCAGCACTTTCCGGTTTCCCAAGCAGTATTGCGGTAGTTGATGAAGCCGGTGCAGTGATCGCCGTCCATAGAATGGATGGCGCCGGACCTATGACTACCGATATATCAATCAACAAGGCATTTTCGGCAGTCTATTCAGGTGCGCCTACATTGATGCTGGCAAGAATGATAGACCCTCGAATGGCAGGCCCGACTCTTGGAAGCGGTGGACTTGGATTGTTAACACAGGCAAAGCTTCGACTTATGTTCATTCCGGGGGGCAATCCGATAAGGGATGATGAAATGAATGTAATCGGCGGTATAGGATGCAGCGGTGTTCCTGCCGGAGTAGGTGAAATAAGTGATACGACCGTTGTTCAAGCCGGATATGCGGCAATTTATGATGAAAACGATTAGTCGAGCCAAAGCATTGGCAAAGTGCCAGGAGTACCGTTATGAATCTAGATAAAGCGAAAAAGGTTATTAAAGCCGCAGTCGATAAAGCCGGAGAGATGAAGAAACCCTGCAGTATAGCTATTGTCGATAAAAAAGGATTTTTGGTAGCTCTCCATCGAATGGATAATGCGCTGATACCGACCGTTGACATTGCCAGGGATAAGGCCTGGACGGCAGCTACTTTTAAAATGCCGAGTTCCGAAATAATAAAATTCGGCGATCCTTCGATTCCAGGCTTCGGATTCAATACTCAAAATTGGAATGATCGTTTAACTGTGATTCCAGGAGGGATCCCAATTAAAAATGGTGATGACGTTATCGGGGCTATAGGGGTAAGCGGTGGAACTCCTGAGGAGGATGTAATCGTGTGTGAAGCCGCGATCATGGCAGCAGCCGGTTCTCATTAAGCGATATAGGAACAAAAATACGTCTCGTTCGAGATACGCACCAGGCTGCCGGTTGAAGGAGCAGACGCTTGAATTGAGCATGACAGTGATTACTTGCATGCGATATCCGGCTGCTTTACGGAGCACTGCTCCATTCAACGGCAGGCCGGAGATCTGCGATTTCGATCGAAACTGGAATGCACTGGTTTGTTTGTGTTCGGTTTTTGGGATTTTTTTCGCGTTATCTGATTAGCCAAAAGCGGTAATCTTGTCTTTTATTTGTCATATTAGCTACATTTCCGATCAATTTTATGCGCAAGAAATCATTGACAGGGTACAAAGAAATAGGTACTTAGAAATTCGTCCCATCCAGATTACCAAATTAAGGGGTAGGTGGTTTCTCAGGCAGGGAAAGGCCGGTGCAGGAAAAATCCCGTGCAACTCGCAATCCCCTATAAATGCATAATTATACGGAGGGAGGTTGGAACGGATGGAAGAAAAAGTGCTCAATAGAGGGCAACAGAAGGTTCGCAGTAACGTTCTTGATGCAGGGCTCTGCACCGGGTGCGGCGCCTGTATAAATCTTTGCCCTTATTATCAGTCATATCGGGGTAAAACAGCAGTACTTTTCCCCTGTACAATAGATGAAGGCCGTTGTTTCGCCTATTGTCCAAAAATTGAGGTAGATCTTGAAGAATTATCACAAAGGCTTTTTGGAAAGCCATATGACGGAAGTCCCTTAGGTTCTTGCCAGTCGGTACTGATGAGCAAAGCCACTGATATCATAAAGGGCAGTAAGCCCCAGGCGGGAGGTACCGTGTCAGCTCTAATGTATTATGCCCTTAAAAAAGGATTTATCGATGGTGCGGTGCTGATGGACAGGCAAGGACTTTTACCGGTTCCGCATTTCGTTGGCGATGCTAATGATGTACTGGCCTGCTCCCAGTCAAAATATACGGCAGCGCCGGCTTTAGCGGAGGTAAATCAGGCTGTAAAGGATGGATATAAAAATATAGGGATGGTAGGTACCCCATGCCAGGTTCTTTCTGCCGCGAAGATGAGAATGAATCCTCTGATGAAAGAAGATTTTATTGATCCTTTCGGATTGATAATAGGACTTTTCTGTACCTGGGCAATTGATTACAGGCTATTTGAGCCATTTGTCATCAAAAAAATTGATATCGATCAGATTGAAAAAATAGATATACCTCCTCCTCCAGCGGAAATTTTGCAGATTTTTGGCAAAAATGGGGAAAAGCTTGAAATTCCACTCTCGGAAATTAGAGAGCTTGTACCGAAGGGCTGTTCCTATTGTGTCGATATGACTTCAGAATTTTCCGACCTTTCCGTAGGGGTAATGGAAGGCCGTCCGGATATGAATACTCTTATTATCAGAACCGATCGGGCACGGAGGTTAGTGTATGGCGCACAAGAGGAGGGATACTTGCAGGTATCTGAGATGCCTGAAGAAAATCTTGAGCACCTGATGTGGGCAGCGGGGAACAAGAAAAGAAAAGGCCTTATCAAAGCCTGTGACGAAGGCCTGATAAATGCGACAGAAGAGACAAATTCCTATTTAAAAATCAGGCAAGATATTCTCAATAAGTTGATTGCATAAGAGTGCATGAAATGGAGGTCATGATGTCCCATTTGACTGATACAAAAAAAGATGCTTCCTATCTGGTTATGGGAAACGAAGCAATCGTGCGCGGTGCTATCGAAGCAGGTGTAAATGTCGCCAGTGGGTACCCGGGAACGCCGTCTTCTGAAATTATAGAAAGCCTGTCAAGGGTAGCCTCGGAACGGAATCTTTATGTAGAGTGGTCCGTAAATGAAAAAGTGGCACTGGAAGTAGCGGCAGCTGCTTCTTTTGCTCAGCTGCGATCATTATGCGCCATGAAACAAAATGGAGTAAATGTGGCATCCGATTTTCTTCTCCATCTTGTTGGTTCAGGAACAAGGGGCGGTTTTGTGCTGGTTACCTGCGATGATCCCGGTGCTCTTTCGAGTGTGAATGAAGGGGAATCAAGATACTTTTCGAGGCTTATGGAAATTCCTCTGCTTGAGCCGGGCAATTTTCAGGAAGCAAAGGATATGACCAAATGGGCTTTTGAACTTTCCGAAGAACTGAAACAGATCGTAGTGGTAAGAAGTGTAACCCGTATGTCCCATGCCAGCGGCAACATCAGATACGGAGAACTCCCTGACATCGAAAGGAAGGCCGAGTTCAAATACAGCGGATTTATCTTCGATCCCGAAGAGGGGGTGGTCATAAGTGCTCCTGTCGATTGGAAACATCAGCAGCAGCAGGCGAAAGTAAAGCGTGCAATGGAGATATTCGAAAATTGTCCTTTCAATACCTACGAGGGGCCGGATAAGCCCGAACTTCTTCTTATTACCAGCAGTGCCTGTTATCTTTACAGCAAAGAGGCGGTCAATGTCCTCGGCATAGAAGACCGTGTCGGAATTTTGAAGTTGGGAACCACATGGCCCCTGCCGCCGAAACTTTTGGCAAAAAATCTTTCCAGAACGCAAAAGATTATGATTGTTGAAGAGGTGCTTCCGTTTCTTGAGGAAAACGTGAAGATTCTTGCAGCTGAAATGGCAGCGGAAATTGGTGTCAAAACATTTTATGGTAAAAAAGACGGTACAATTCCAATGACCAATGAGTTGAATCCGGATCTGGTTATATCCGGATTGTCAAAAATACTCGGTATGGAATATGTTCCGGTTTCGGCCGAATACGATCAATTGGCAAAACTTTCCGCTTTCGTGGGCGCTCCGGCTCGGGACCAGGTATTTTGTCCTGGCTGCCCCCATCGGGCATCTTTCTTAAGTATACACAATGCTCTCGAACTGGACGGTCGCAAAGGTTTTGTCTGTGGGGATATAGGCTGTTATTCCATGGCGGTGCGGCCTACCGGATTTGAGACGCTGAAGACGCTGCACTCAATGGGGTCAGGTATGGGCGTGGCGAGCGGTTTTGGAAAACTTGGACAATTCGGGATGGATCAGCCGATCCTTGCAGTCTGTGGAGATTCAACTTTTTACCATGCCGTTATTCCGGCCCTTGTAAATGCCGTTCATAATAAAGCCAATATTACTTTAGTGGTTCTTGATAACAGCGGGACGGCCATGACAGGGTTTCAACCGCACCCGGGACTTGATTATAATGTTATGGGTGATGAAGTGCCCTGCATAGATGTGGCGAAAATATGCAGCGCTATAGGTGCAAGAGTTGAAATTACGGATCCTTTTGACCTGAAGGGTACAAGGGAGATGTTGAATAATCTTATCGAGGATAGTAATGGAGTAAAGGTTCTGATTATGCGTAAAGCCTGCGCGCTCAGTCCCCAGCGAAAAAACAAAAAGGATTTCGAAATGCGGGTTGATGAGACCATATGTCTGGGAGAAGAATGCGGCTGCAACCGTTTTTGCACGAGAATTTTCCGCTGTCCGGGTCTTGTCTGGAATGAGAAGAAGAAAAAGGCGGAAATCGATCAAGTTATCTGTGCGGGATGTGGCGTTTGTGCAGATATTTGTCCGCAACACGCAATTGTAAAGGAGGAGGTGGCATAGGCGATGGCATCGAACCAGCTAGTGAAAGATCCCTTTAATGTCATTATTACCGGTGTGGGGGGCCAGGGGAATGTTATGGCCTCTCGAATCCTGTCGAATATGCTGGTCCAGAAAGGATATTTCGTAACTATCGGAGAAACTTTCGGAGCATCGCAAAGAGGCGGATCTGTTATGAGTCATATCCGAATCTCGTCACATTCTACCTGGAGTCCTCAGGTTCCAAAAGGCCGAGCGCATATCGTTGTGACACTCGAACCTATAGAAGCGATAAGGGTGCTTGCCAATTACGGGAATGAAGAGGTGAAGGTATTGACTAATACCAGGCCTATTTATCCCGCCGGAGTGATTGCCGGGGAATCTGCCTATCCGGCTATCGAGGAAATAGAAGCAACTCTGAAAAAGTTATCACACGGCGTATGGCTCATCGATGCCACTGAAGAGGCGGTTAAACTGGGGAATCCGATTTTGGGAAATATAATTATGATAGGCGCTCTTTCGGCCCTCGGTGATTTGCCTGTAAACAGAGATGATTTCAATGCCGTGATCAGGAGAACTCTTCCTGGTGATAAAGTAGCTGACAACCTCAAGGCCTTTGATATGGGAGCAGCATTGCTGAAAAACTAGAAAATCGGGTTCAAAAAATGCTGTCTTTTAATTGCGTATCGAGGCTGCTTTTGCTTTAACGATTTCAAGCACCTTCACCATTGTTTCGCCCGCGCCTGCATTGACAACAACAGAGGCGGCGGAGTCGAGCGGTGTCGGATCGCGGTTGATTATTACCAGTTTTGCGCCGCTCTGTACTGCATACACAGGCATATGGGCCGCCGGATATACTACAAGCGACGATCCTATGACAATGCAAAGATCGCACTGGCGGGAACGTTGTTCCGCTTCCCGTGTTTCTTCCAGCGGCATGGATTGTCCGAAGGAAATGGTCGCCGATTTCATGATGCCGCCGCAATCGTCGCACATTGGCACTTCAATCCCCTGATCAAGCCACTGCTCAATTTCGTCGCGAGGCCATCGTTTTCCGCATTTCAGGCAGTGAACGAATCGTGTGGTTCCATGAAGCTCAATCACTCTGGTGGCCGTATTCCCGGCCATTTGATGAAGGCCGTCGATGTTTTGCGTAATAATGCAATCCACTTTGCCCATTTTTTCCAGCTCCACCACTGCAAAATGAGCCCGATTTGGTTTTACCTCGGTCCATGGAATTGCACGAAAGAACTGCCAGGCCTTGCGGCGCACTTCAATATCGCCTACAAATCGCTGATAGGTGAACTCTCTTGGATCAAATTTTGTCCAGACCCCCCCCGGCGAACGAAAATCAGGAATGCCTGACTCCGTGCTGATGCCTGCTCCAGTGAAAACAATAATACTGCCGGATTGTATGATAAGGTCAGCTATTTTTTCAATTTGGGCTTCCAGTGCATCTTTTTTCATGTGATTCAGGGACCTCCCTTATATTTATTATGAAATATTCATATATAGTTATTCAAATCTTCTCAATCGTATAGCAGAAATCTGACGGTTTCGTAAAAGCTCCTCATGCCAGCCGAGCTGGCAATAATAGGAATAAGCGAAGCTTTCACATACTTGTTCTTTGCATATTTACAGGCATGAGATTTTGCCGGGCTCAGATGCTATCGGCCATGCAGCATCCTCGATGCAGCTTCACCATAATGCCCGGATAGCAAAGGCTATGCGCCAAATTTTGAAAGCCTTCCTGCATGAGCGAGAGCGAGCCCCATGAGGTTCATCATAGGAATCCTGGAAATTCCGCCCATGATGCAGTCCCTCTCTCCAAATCGCTTCACTCTGTCGGGACGGCAGGTTCGCGCAGCAAGCAGAACAGGAACGGGATGCCAGCTGTGCGAGGCCAGAGCTGCCGGGGTGGAGTGGTCCCCGGTTACGACCAGAACATCAGGATTGAGTTTTAAAACAGATGGTATATGAGAATCAACTTCCTCAATGACTTTAAGTTTCGATTCGTAATCTCCGTCTTCTCCCCTGGAATCGGTCGGCTTGATATGAATAAAGAAGAAATCGTACTTGCTGTAGTTTTCTTTAAGGGAGGTGATTTCACCTTCAATGGAGCCGGTCGGTGGATTAACATCCATGCCTAGAAGTCTGGCGATTCCCTGATACATGGGGTACTCAGCAATTGCGAGCGAAGAGAGGCCGTAACGTGTGTAGAGGGACTTAAATTTTCTATATCGCGCAAATCCTCGAAGGAGAATCATATTTGCCTTTTCCTCGCCGGAAAGAATTATTTTTGCCTGCTCTAATAACGTGTTGATAATATCTGCAGATTTTTGAGCGGACGGATCCGAAGCTTTGACGACCAATGGTTTTTTACCAGTTGCTTCGGGATCGCTGTCTGTAAGATTATCTGAGAGGGAATCGCTTCGGAGAGCGATAAGAGCGCGGTGTTCCTTTTCCGGTTCCATGAAAAATTCTACATCTGCTCCAAGATCGATTTCAGTTTGAAGCTTTACGCAAATTTTGCGGTTTAAATCTGTACCAATGCGGCCCGCTCTCCGGTCAACGACGATACCGTTTGCATCTATGGTTGCTAAATTCACCCTCATGAAAAGGTCGCGTTCCGACATTGGAAAGTTGATTCCGGCAGCAGAGAGGAGGCCTCTTCCTACAGTCGTCCTGATCGGATCATAACCAAAAAGAGAGAAGTGAGCCGGACCGCTTCCCGGTGTAATTCCATATCCTACCGGATCTAAAAGTCCGCAGACTGATCGTTCAGTGAGGACATCCAGATTTGGAGTGCGGGCCGCTTCGAGTTCCGTGAGCCCGTTTTTTCCTGATGGAAGGCCGCCAAGTCCGTCCATTATCAGGAAGACGATCTTGGTCGTATTTTTTGTCACGAGTGAATCGATAAATTCCGGATTCATGGCAAATTCCTTCATATGAAGCATTTTTATTGCTGCCCCGCGGCAGCGGACCTATGTTCATAAAGATGTAGTATGTAGTATCAGTGCAGCGTATTATCCGGTCAAGGTAGAACATTCTCCTTGCAACCCGGGAAAAGGCAGGAAAAAACTCCTGCCGATCCCTTTTCGGTTCTGATTATCTCATTTTCAACAGTTTTCTTGCAATTACCATTCTTTGAACTTCATTTGTGCCCTCGTAAATTTGGCAAATCTTGGCATCCCGCATATGTCTTTCCGCCGGATAATCCTTGCAATATCCATAACCTCCGAATATCTGAACACCTTCAACGGCTGCTCTCATAGTCACGTCAGATGCATACATTTTTGCCATTGCCGCTTCCTTCTCGAAATCCAATCCATTATCTTCGAGCCATGCCGCCTTCAGCAGCAGCATCTCTGCAGCGTCAATTTCCGTCGCCATATCGGCCAGTTTCCATTGAATGGCCTGGAAAGAGGTAATAGGTTTGCCGAACTGCTCCCGCTCCTGAGCATAGGCCAGCGAATCCTCAAGGACCGCCTTGCCGATACCGCAGGCCTGTGCACCGATGCCGATACGGCCGGCATCGAGTCCCATCATCATCTGCTTAAATCCTTCTCCCGGTTTGCCCAGAAGGTTTGCCGCCGGCACTTCCGCGTCTTCAAACACGAGTTCCGCCGTACCTGAGGCAAGTATGCCCATTTTTTCTTCTATAGTGCCTATTGAAAAACCAGGAGTATTTTTTAAATCGACAATGAGATTCAAAATGCCCTTATATCCTTTTGCAGGATCTTCTGTTGCTGCAAGAACGCAGTACTGGGCTACATTGCCGCTGGTTATGAATTTTTTGACGCCATTAACTATGTACGTATCTCCCTTCAATTCTGCGCGGCACCTTAGAGCTGCAGCGTCCGATCCGGCGCCTGATTCCGTCAGAGCATAACACCCTTCGACGTGTCCGCCTGCAACAGGAGCCAGGAAATTTTTCTTTTGCTCTTCTGTTCCGAAAGTTTTTACAGGATAGCCATAAAGAGAATTATTCACCGAGGTGATAACGCCGCAGCTCGCGCATCCCCTCGATATTTCGATAAGTGCCATGACATAGGTTACATTGTCCATGCCGGCGCCGTCATATTCTGTGGGGACGGCAACTCCCATTAACCCCATTTCCCCCAGTTTACGGCATATTTCCTGAGGATGCCGATGGGTTCTGTCAAGTTCTTCCGCTTTGGGTTTGATTTCTTCATCTACAAACCTCTTTACCATATCCTTGACCATCTGTTGTTCTTCTGTAGGTCCAAAATTCATGTTATGCTCCTTTTTCTAAATTAAAATAATCCTCCATGCCGTAAAATCGGCATTTGTGTTAGTCGCCAGATTCAATAATTCGCCCCTGTCCCGGAATGCCTCTAATGTTCTATGTCCTTTCGAGAACAATTGCCATTCCCTGCCCGCCGCCAATGCAAAGGGTGGCAAGGCCGAGTTTTTTATTATTTTTTTGCAGTTGCAGAGCAAGGCTGTAGGTGATTCGTGCGCCGGTGGTGCCGACGGGATGTCCGATGGAAATACCGCTTCCGTTTAAATTGCATTTATCCATATCGATATCAAGTTCCCTTATGCAGGCAATCGCTTGACATGCGAATGCTTCATTCAATTCGATATAATCGATATCCTTCATTGTGAGTCCCAGTTTTTTCAATACTTTTCTTGTGGCCGGAATCGGCCCCAGTCCCATATAAGCCGGATCTACTCCCCCGGATGCATAGCCCAGTATTTTTGCAATGGGCTTCAATCCGAGCTCTATGGCTTTATCGGCGCTCATCATCACGACTGCACACGCGGCATCATTAATCCCGGAGGCGTTTCCAGCTGTCACTGTCCCCCCTTTTTTAAATACCGGTTGCAGTTTCGCCATCTTTTCCATATTGGTGTCCATGGGACGTTCATCTACTTCAAATACGATGGAATCGCCCTTGCGCTGTGGAATCACAACCGGCACAATCTCCTCTGCCATTCTGCCGGAAGCAATTGCCGCTTTTGCCCTCTGGTGGCTTAAAACACTCAGCTCATCCTGCTGGGCCTTGGAAATGCCATATTTTTCGGCTATATTTTCCGCCGTGAACCCCATATGATATTTGTTAAAAATTTCGTAAAGACCGTCATGGACCATTAAATCCGTAATTTCTCCGAAAGGCATGTTCATCCGGTATCCCCATCTGGCATTCGGCAGGCCGTAGGGAACCATGCTCATATTTTCCATTCCTCCGGCAACCATAATATCCGCATCACCGGCTTTTATAACTTGCGAAGCCAATGTTATGGCCTTCATACCCGAGGCGCAGACCTTGTTTACAGTGATCGTATTCGTTTCTTCCGGCAATCCTGCATATATCGATGCCTGCCTTCCGGGATTTTGCCCCTGTCCTGCCAGGATAACATTCCCCATGATGCATTCATCAAAATATACAGGTTTCAATGAAGAATCATAGTCATAATATTTACGATTAAGATCGGTCATTTCGAATTCGCCAAAGACATCGGGACGGCAGGATTTTATAAAGTCCGTTATGGCAGGCCGGAGCCCTGCCCGTTTAATAGCCTCTTTAATCACTAATGCGCCAAGATCGACACACTTCACATCTTTTAGCGAACCGCCGAAACTTCCCACCGCGGTTCTCGCTCCACTCACAATGACTACCTCTTTCATTTTTAATCTCCTTTATTTTGGATCATGTAGTATTCTTTCGACCTTTTATGAAGCGTCTCAAATTATTATTTTTTTGCGAGCCCACTTTTTTAGAGTTTATTTCACTAAGAGTTCACTTCATTGCAGGAGAACACCTAAGGCAGACGATCAGTAAATTCAACTTCTCTCGGAACTTTATAGGATGAAAGATACTGCCTGCAGTGCCTCATTATTTCTTTATCATCGGCTGTGGCATCTTTTTCAAGTACAATTACCGCCTTTACGACTTCACCTCTCAGAAGGTCTTCCTTTGCCACTACAACGCATTCTTTTACATCTTCATGCATGGCGACGACCTGCTCAACTTCTTTCGGGTATACATTAAATCCGCTCGTAATTATCATCCGTTTCTTGCGGCCTTTCAGAAATATATCACCATCTTCGTCGATAAGTGCGAGATCTCCGGTATGGAGCCATCCATCTATTATTACTTCTACAGTTTTTTCATCCGCCCTATAGTAGCCTTTCATTACATTAGGTCCCCGGATTACAAGCTCTCCGACATTGCCCGAATCCAGATCCCTGTTTTTGTCATCTACTACTTTCGCTTCGACGCCGGTAACGGGAATGCCTATGGAGCCAGGTTTGTGAGTTCTTTCAAGCCGGCTGAACGAACAAACCGGAGAAGCCTCGGTGAGACCATACCCTTCCAGGAGCTTTGTTTTAAATTTTTCTTCAAAAAGATGAATGTAATCCACCGGCATGGTCGACCCCCCTGTTATGCACAGCCTCAATGAAGTAAGATCCGCCTTTGCCGCATCTTCGTACAAGAGCATGCCCAGATACACTCTTGGAACCGCAGCAATGTAAGTGAGGCGGGTATTTTCAATGGTCTTGAAGACATTTTCAAGATTGAACTTGTCGATCATGACCATAGCTGCTCCCATGTTAAGCGCGCACAGCATGTTTGCCGTGGCTCCGAAAGTGTGAAAAAGAGGAATGAGGCATAATCCTTTATCCTGATCATTACCTGCACATATTTCTTTCACAAGGAATGATTGTGTATAGAGATTATTGTGCGTGAGGACTGCACCGAGAGGCTTACCCGTAAGACCTGCCGTATAGACTATTACTGCCGGATCATCGCCTGAAATTTTGGGGAGATCTGATTCAAGAGGCTCTTCGGAGATCATGGTTTCCATTGACAGATCCCCTTCTGTTCCCTCAGTAGTTATCAGGTGACCGCAAAACGGAAGATCCTCTCGTATATCCTGAAAACGCTTTGCTGAAGAAGGAATTGTAATAAATACCCTGGCATCGCTGTTATCCAAAAGATATGCGAGTTCATAGGATGTAGATGCCGTATTGAGAGTAACAGCCACTGCGCCCAGTTTCATTGCGCCAAAATATGCAATGACAAATTCGGGAATATTGGGAAGCATAATTGCTACTTTATCCCCTTTTTTTATGCCTAATCGTCTCAGCGTGCAGGCGAAAGAGTTGACTTGCCTGTTGAGTTCCTGATATGGTATCAAGCGGTCTTTATAAATAATTGCAATGTTATTCGAAAAAGTAGTGCTGGAATTATTCAGAAGAGAGGCCAAATTTGCTTCGTTCATGAAAGAATCTCCTGTTTTTAAAATGTCTTCACATAACATAATCGGTACGTTGCTTCAATAAGATAAGGGGTAATAAAGGTCATGCAATGGCTTGTAAGCAAAAAAACAGAAAAGTCACCGCTGATGGCATTCATCTGCAAAATTTTCCCAATCAGCAATGTAAACGAGGAGATAAAAGGAGGTTGGCTGTGAAAAAATCAATGTTGATGATGTGTGTGGCTTTGGTTTTTCTTATCTTTGCTGCGGGTGCAGGAGGCGAGGATAAAGAAATTTTAGGTGTGAAATTTCCTGCAGAGAAAACTGTTGATGGTAAAACTCTCAAACTTAATGGTGTTTCCCATATGAAGAAGTTATGGATCAAAGTGTACGCAGGTGGACTATACCTTGAAAGTCCCACTCAAGACCCCCTTGAGGTTATCGAGTCGGAACAGACCAAGCAATTTTATCTGCACTATTTAACTGATAAGGCGACTGCAGAAAAACTGAGGGAAGGATTTGTTGAAATGATCACAGAGAATAACCCTCCCGAGCTGGTTGAAAAGCATAAAGCCGATATCGACAAGTATATTTCATGGTTTGACAAGGGAATGGCGCCGGGAAAAACATCCGTGACTACGTATGTGCCCGGAAAGGGTCTCACGCTTGAATGGCAGGGCGAGGAAAAGGGGACTATTCCGGGAAAAGAATTTGCGCAAATGTATTTTCGCTATACTTTCGGCGAAAAGGCAGATGCGAAACTGAAAAAAGGTTATCTCGGGATAGAAGAATAATGAACAGGGATATGAATCAATGGCCGTACTTATAGATGGAAAAGAAGTTTCCCGCAAGGTAAGAAATGAAGTTAAGGACCGTGCTCTGCTTCTCAAGAGGCAGAGGGATATAATACCGGGACTTGCAGTAGTTCTCGTAGGGGAGGATCCCGCATCACAAATTTATGTGAGAGGAAAAAAAAGAGCGTGCGATGAAGTTGGATTTCTTTCACGAGAATTCTTGCTTCCTTCCGCTACGAGTGAGGAGGATCTCCTTTCGCTGATAAAGGATTTGAATGAAGATAGAAGTATCCATGGTATTCTGGTTCAGCTGCCGCTGCCGGAGCATTTGAATGGGGAAAGCATTCTCGAGGCTATTGATCCCCGTAAAGATGTCGATGGGTTTCATCCCTATAATGTTGGGAAACTCTTTTCAGGAACTTCATACCACAGGTCCTGCACACCTTTGGGAATTATAGAACTTCTGGACAGATACCGGATAAGCATCGAGGGGAAAGAGGCGGTTATCGTAGGGAGAAGCAATATTGTCGGTAAACCCCTTGCACTGATGCTTTTAGAACGGCATGCGACAGTAACAATATGTCATACCAGAACAAGAAATCTTGCTGAAACGACCAGGCGGGCGGATATTTTGGTAGCGGCTGCCGGCCGCCGGGAAATGATACGGGGAGACATGATCAAAGAAGGCGCGGCGGTAATCGATGTAGGAATAAACAGATCTGAAACCGGAAAGCTGTTCGGGGATGTTCTGTTTACGGAAGCAGAGCCGAAAGCATCTTTCATAACCCCTGTACCGGGAGGCGTAGGTCCAATGACTATCGCAATGCTCCTTTTCAATACATTAAATGCCGCCAGCCGCTCTCTGTAAAAAGAATGCGGGATTCTTGCCGTTGTTAAAACAATCATGAGAACCCCGTATTTTTTGGAGAAAATATCAGGTACCTGCGTAAAATCTATCGATAGACAGGTATTCTTTACTTGATAAACATTGACCTTCGGTCATAATTCTGCTAGAGAACTCTTCTCTTAAAATGAATTGATCCTTTATACGGCATGTCATTGATATACAAAAAAGATGCAAAATAAGAAAAGCTTTCTTTTCTTATACGGTTATGGCGAAGGACATGGTAGTTATTTGATCTTTATAATCAATAGAACGCATTGTAAGGCGTGACTTTTTTGGATTTTCCTTGATCAAAAAATCAGTAAAAGTCTCGTAGTGATTTAAATAACGCTGTGCAGTTGCGTCACGGCTTGAGGATCACAGCCATAGAATACGGCACAGCCCCGTTTTGAAGGGTAGGGAGAAACGTTTGTATGGGGCGAAAGAAGCGTGTCGAACCGGGAAAGGTAAACAATAATGGCGATTCCCTAAGGATCTGCCTTCTGACATATCGCGGCAATCCTACCTGCGGAGGGCAGGGGGTTTACATTAAATATCTCAGCCGGGCCCTTTGCGATCTTGGGCACAAGGTGGAAGTAATATCGGGCCCTCCTTATCCGGAACCGGTAGAAAACGTCACCTTACATAAGCTGCCCGGACTCGATCTTTACAATCCGGATCATTTATTCAAACCTGCAAAGTTTTCCGATCTCGCATCTCCACTGAATCAGCTCGAGCTTGTGAGCATGTCTCTTGGAGGGTTTCCCGAACCTTTCACTTTCGGATGGCGAGTATTTAATCGATTCAGAACCAGACTTCCCGATTACGATATTGTCCATGATAACCAATGCCTTTCCTATGGTTTGTTGGGACTTCAGCACATAGGGTATCCGACGGTTGCAACAATACACCATCCGATAACAGTAGACCGTAATGTTGAAGTGAATGCAGCGGGTTCTCTTTTTAAAAAATTGAAAACATTGCGCTGGTATTCTTTTTTAGGAATGCAGAAGAGAGTTTCACGGCGAATAGAACCTATAATAACGGTATCTGAGTGCTCCAAAAAAGATATAAGTAATGATTTCAAGACATCCTTGAAGCGTTTCCGGGTGGTCCCGAACGGTATAAATGATGATTATTTTTATCCTTTGCCCCGAGTTAAAAAAGAAGCCAACAGTATCTTAGTCACAAACAGCGCAGATACTCCACTCAAGGGTTTGAGATTTCTGCTTGAGGCTGTCAGGTCTATTAAAAATTATCGTGAAGTAAAACTGACTGTTATAGGACAGCCGAAAAAAAGTGGAGCAATTGAAAAACTTGTTGGGGCATTGAAACTAAACGATGTGGTTACTTTTACAGGGAGAATCGAATACGAGGAATTTGCAGGCTATTATGCGAAGGCAAGTATGGCCGTTATTCCTTCCTTATATGAGGGTTTCGGTATGCCTGCAGGAGAGGCAATGGCATGCGGCGTTCCGGTTATAAGCACCACAGGTGGAGCACTTCCTGAAGTAGTAGGGGATTCTGGAATTCTGATACCTCCCGGTGACGCCGGAGCCCTTGAGTCTGCGATAATAGATTTGTTGGATCATCCGGCTAAGCGAGAGAAGCTGGGGAAGGCCGGACTTGACAGGGTTCGCCGTTCGTTCACGTGGCGGCATGCAGCTCAAAAGACTGTTGACGTATATCGGGAAGCGATTGATGCTTACAGCTGATTTTTCGAAGTTCTCCTTAGGGCGGGGAACCCTCGCACTCGACGCGGGATGTGGTACCGGGAGACATGCCTGTGAACTGTATCGGACAACGGATGTAAAGGTTGTCGGTATTGATATGAATTGGCAGGATCTTAAAAAAACGGCAATGACTTTGTATCTCATCGACGAAGAGGGGAAAAAAAATTCCGGTCAATGGATGGCATCGAGGAGCGATATTACAAATCTTCCCTTCGAAGATAATATCTTCGATCTTGTAATTTGCTCCGAAGTACTGGAACATGTTCCGGATAACCGCAAGGCGGTAAGCGAGCTGGTACGTGTTTTAAAACAGGGCAAGGATATCGTTGTCAGTGTACCGCGTTTTTTCCCTGAACGAGTTTGTTGGGCTCTTTCCTCGGAATACCACAATGAGCCTGGGGGACATATAAGAGTCTATAGAAAAAAAGAAGTGCTCAAAATGCTGGAGAACGAAGGTCTGAAATGCCGGGGTATAAAATACCGGCACGGGCTGCATGCTCCGTATTGGTGGTTGAAATGTTTTGTTGGACATACCCGCCAGGATTCCCGGGCAGTAAATGCTTACCGGAAGTTTCTGGAGTGGGATATCATGCACCATCCTCCGTGTATCAGGGGACTTGAGAAATTGATAAATCCTCTGATAGCAAAAAGCATAGTATTTTACATGAAAAAAGGAATGTAATATGGAGATGCCGATACCCAGGAAAGCCTTGGAACCTTTCACAGATATCGATGTTGAAAAGCTGGCTTCCTTCATTTTACGCGTTCAGAAAGCAAATGGAGAAATTTCCTGGTCGATCGGGGGGAAAACCGATCCCTGGGACCATGTAGAAAGTGCCATGGGATTGAGCATCGGCGGATATAGAGCAGAGGCCGAGCGTGCATATGAATGGCTGGCAGGAATGCAAGAGCCAGATGGCAGTTGGTGGGCATCTTACCGGAAGGGCTTCCCCGAAGACCGGACAAAAGATACGAACATGTCTTCTTATATCGCAGTTGGTATCTATCATCATTATCTTATAACGAAAGATATCGAATTTGTCCGGAGATTTTGGCCTTCGGTAAGAAACGGGATCGAATATGCCTTAAGTCTTCAGGCTTCGACGGGTCAGATATACTGGGCGAAGAACAGTGAAGGAACAGTTGACAGGATGGCCCTCCTGACAGGATCAAGTTCGATCTTCATGAGTCTCAAGTGTGCACTTGCATTGGCATCAATACTTGGCGCCCGTCTCCCCCAATGGGAAGTTGCATTAAAAAGGCTCGGAAATGCGATAAAGAACCGGCCTAATCTTTTCAATATGATAAAGTCACGTTACTCGATGGACTGGTATTATCCGGTGCTCTGCGGTGCTGTAACCGGTAATGATGCGGTAAAGAGGATCAAAAAAAGCTGGAACAAATTTGTTGTTTCCGGCTGGGGCGTACGGTGCGTATCAGACAGACCCTGGGCTACCATGGCTGAAACTGCCGAATTTGTTCTGACCCTTGCAGCAATTGATCACTTCGAAGCGGCGGCTGATGTACTAAGCTGGATAGTAAATAAAAGCTATGGTGACGGTTCCTACTGGATGGGAGTAACGTTTCCTGATGCCGTAGTATGGCCGCAAGAGAAAACTTCATGGACCACTGCTGCGATACTTCTTGCGTACGATGCATTGACAAATATGACACCGGCCGGCCGACTTTTCAGTCATTCTTTCTGGGGTATCAGCAATGCGGAGAGTGTAAAAAGTAAAAACCATTCAGCCGGTGGCAGCACTCCGCGGTTTGGTTCTCATACGCATGAGCTGTCCCCGGATATCACTCAGGTCGAAGGAATGTGAAGAAAGATCACCGTCCTTATTTCATGAAGCATTTGGACCTTGCATTCCAAAAGTGGTATGTAAATCACTACCTCCGCCCTCAGTTTGAATATCTGGGGAAAGGTTTTACTTTTATGAAACCCTGGTATGTCGAGGTGTTCGGGGGTCCGATTTCCCTTGGTGAATACGCCAATGTTATTGCTACAAATGATCAGCGCATCCGGCTTACTATCTGGTCGGAAAAAGAGGGCGAAGGTCTCATACAAATAGGAAAGCATTGCCTCCTGTGTCCGGGAGTGAGAATCAGTGCTGCCCGGAGAATTGAAATCGGCGATAATTGCATGCTGGCTCAGAATTGCTATGTTACTGATTCAGACTGGCATTCAGCGTATGACCGTACCAGCGCGTTCAGACAGTCGGCGCCGGTTGTATTAGGGAATAATGTCTGGGTCGGGGACAGTGTTATTATATGCAAAGGTGTGTCGATAGGTGATAACAGCATTATAGGAGCCGGTTCTGTGATAGTAAAGGATGTGCCTTCTTATGCAGTCGCAGCGGGCAATCCGGCGCGGATGGTTAAGCGTCTCGATCCAGATGAAAAGATGATCACAAGGGCTGACTGGTTTCATGATCCGGTAGAATTGAGTGCAGAAATTAAACGCCTGAACAAACTGAATCTACAGGGAAACAGTCTGATCGGCTGGTTTCGCTCGATCCTTTTTCCGCGAAAGGAAGATTAAAAAAGCTGCTGTGCAATGTAATTAATGTAAATTGATTGCGGGCACATTCAAATATCCGTTGCGTGAGTGGTCAGTCGCAAATTAATTTCAAATTCAAAAATAAGTGTATTCATTGCCGGGTTTGTGATACATATGTAAGTTATTCCGTTTCGTCAGAAGGTTCAACTATATGCTTGACGCGGAGCAATTAGCAATGTAGTATGCCACGAATTATTCCAGGGGGGACATATCACATCTCAGGGTGTGGAGCTCTCTTGTTGAAGAAAGGATTTCATAAGCTAAAATAGAAATTCAAATAAAATCAGGAGGTAGTGAAATGAGTGTAGATGTAAGTGCTCCGATGCCGGGGAATATCCTGGAGATCTTGGTTAATGTCGGCGATTCGGTGAAAGAAGAGGATGAACTTTTGATTCTTGAAGCTATGAAAATGGAAAATCCCATTTATGCCCCTGCCGATGGTGTGGTGAAGGAAATTAAAGTTAAGGTAAAAGATTCTGTTGAGGCAGACCAGGTTTTAATGGTTCTGGAATAGAAATGCCTCGGCATTTCTTGCAATAGAACGGAAAGCTGCCGTTTCCCAACGGCAGCTTTGTTTCAGCAATTTATTTAGCGGGGCGTGCAAGTCCGCGTACGATTTGAGATCGTATCAGCCTTGGAAGAAGCATATGATGGCGCGGGCAAATAGAGCGCGGATTTTGATACACGCCATTTGCAAAAGCTACCATATACTTTCTCATTTCTTCGAAACGGATAATTTCATCGACAAAACCTTCTTTGGCGCAGAAGATCGGACGCGACGTATCATAATAATGTTTAACCATTTCGTTCATTTTATCGATCACAGGTGTAAGAGGTCTGTCTGCGTCTTTTTCTTTCACCAGTCTCCTTGAGTAGCTTGCGGCTGCCGCCGTTTCTCCATGCATTACGTAAATTTCAGTAGCCGGCGTACCAAGAGTAAACGCATTATTATTATTTGCTGTAGGGCCTCCGAGGACATAGTGAGCCGCAGCCGTTCCCTTGCGGAGCACTATCAGCATCATTGCAAGTTCGGTCTGCTCTATGGAGTAAATAAGTGACTGACCGAGGCCGAGCAATTCCGCTTTTTCTGCTGTATCGCCTACATCGATCCCGGAGGTGTCTTGAAACCATATAATCGGAACCCTGTCCCTCCCGCAGTGTGTCACAAATTCGCTCATTTTGATTAATCCCTGGCGATAGAGCTTGCCCCCCACACCGATATACTCATCTGTATATTCCGGATAGCCGGGTAGAAGGCCCTGACGGTTTCCTATTATTCCCATAAGAAATCCGTCTATTTTCACCAGTCCAGTATACATTTCAGGACCGAATTCCGGCCTGAATTCAAGGTGTTCGGAATTGTCGACCAGTCTTGCAAGAACATTGTCGAAGTCATAGGTCGCCTTCTGGTTTAAGGGGAGGATTGACGGAATTTCAGAGGGGGGATATTTGGGATCCGACGGCTCGGCAACCCTGAAGAAGCGAGGTTTGTATGCAGGAAGATCTGACATATAATCCTTGATGGCATCGAGCACCTCGGTTTCTTTTTCAAAGACCGCAGTGAAAAAACCCGTTTCATCGAAATGGATTTTTACACTGCCTGGAGGAGTTGTCTTGAAGTGGCGTGTTGCCTCAATTATCTGTTCGGCGCCTTCCGCATCGAAAAATCCCCGCGGACTCATGCCGCTGACAATACCTCCTCCGCCAACCGCTATATTGCAATTCTTATGTGCCAGGAGAATTGTGGGGCTTATGCCTTGATACCCGCCACCTGCAGGATTTGTCCCATAAATTCCCGCAATGACGGGAATCCCCATTTGTTCCAGTTCTGCATGGCGAAAAAAACAGGTTCCCTGGCCTCTCCTGTTTGCATATACCTTTTCCTGCTCCGGAAGTTTGACACCTGAACAGTTGACGAGCCATACCAATGGAAGATTCATTATCTTGGCAATATCAGTTACCCTGAGATTGTTTTCAGCCTGTCCGGCAATCCATGCGCCCGCTATCCACTTGTTATTAAATCCGATAAGTACGCACCACTTGCCACCGATTCTGGCAAGTCCGTCTACCACCCCAGTGCTGCCCGATTCCTCGCGGTCGGGGTCAAAAATAGTGTGAAGAGGGCAAAAGGTTCCCGGGTCAACGAGATATTCAATTCGATCCCATACTGTCATCTGACCTCGCGCATGCATGTCTTCATCAGATATTCCGACATTGTGAATCCGCTCGGCTTCCTTGTCTATCTCTTGCATTATTTCTTCTATTCGCAGTGCGTTTTCTTTCATTCTTTCCATCTGGGTGTGTTTCAGCGGCTTACCTAAATCATCCATTTTTTCAAAATAGGGTTTCATTTGTTTTCCTCCTCTTTCCAGGATATACTGAGTGCAATTCCCAAATCCGTCAACGGTTCGCGCTTCGTATCCCAAGTTGATCCTGTGCTATAATAAATTTGCAAATATTCGCAGATCCTTCGACCATTGCATATGTCGGGGCATCTCTGAAATACCGCGCCACAGGATATTCCGTAGAGTATCCGTAGGCACCGAGAATCCTCATGGCATATTGAGAACATTTGTATGCCAATTCACCGGCTAAATATTTTGCCTGGGCAACTTCTTTGTTGTTGTTGAGTATTCCCTGATCTTTTTGCCATGCTGCTTTATAGACAACCAGCCTTGCTGCCTCAATCTCAGCGACCATTTCCGCAATAAGGGATTGATTCATTTGGAATTCACCAATGGGCTTTCCGAATTGATGTCTTTCCATTGCATATGTGGTAACTGTATCAAGGCAAGCTTGTGCGAGACCGACTCCCCCGGCCGCCGCCGAAAGGCGCGTCTGTGCAAGAGAACCGAACACGATCCTCGCCCCGTCTCCCGGATTGCCTAAAATATTTTCTTTAGGTACCCGAGTATCCGTCAATATAATTTCTCCTGTGGGAGAAGAACGGGATCCCATTTTGTCCAGATCAGTTACAGTAATATCATTGAAATTTTCAAGTTCAATGACAAAAGCGGAAAGGCCTTTTCCGCCCAGGGATCGATCTGTGTATGCATAAAATATGTTTATTCCGCCTATGGATGCATTCGATATCCAGGTTTTTTGACCATTTACAAGCCAGTAATCGCCTTTGTCGCGTGCTGTGGATTTAATTGCCATTACGTCCGAGCCTGCTTCGGGTTCGGTAATTGCGAAGGCGCCCAGGATTTCCGCTCTGACGAGTTTTGGTATGTACTTTTTTTTGAGATCTTCCGATCCGTATCGCAGAATCGTATATGCGGAGCCAATTTCCTGCATATTAATCTGCACTCGCAAGGAACTTGAGACTCTGGCTATTTCTTCTGTGATAATCATTGCCGCAAGCCAGCCCATTTCGTTGCCCCCATATTCCTCCGGAATAATGGTACCGAAAAATCCCAGTTCTCCCATAGGCTTTACCACTTCTTCATAAGGAAAATAATGGTTTTCGTCCCATTCATCGGCAAACGGCCTGATTTTTTCCTCTGCGAATGTACGAACTGTGTCTTTCAACATAATCAATTCATCGGATAATCCGAAATTCATGGCATTCTCCTGGTCATTAGTGTTTTTGAAATAATTAATGTTAGTGTAATTGAATAATTTTTTAGAGGCAATCAAAAGAATCTGCCCCGATTACAGTATTCTTGTTATTGATGCCGGCTTTCAGTTGCAAGATCATATATTGATATCACCTGCCCCTTGTTTTTTTGATTTCCTTCAATCTCGTAGCCGTAGTTTTTCATATTGTTTCAGTACAATTCTTTGGTAAATAAGATAGAGATGTGATAAGGGCAATAAGGAATAATTAATGGCATAATAGGGGGGAAATACCGTAAGTTGCTTTAAAAAGAAAGAGAAATATACTGCATGCAATCCGAAGAAAAAGAAAGACAGAAACCTGATTTTGATAGAGAAAATGCCTTTGAATAAAATTTTGAGTCAAAATTTCCTGCCCATGAAGGGGACAACTCTGAAGACAACTTCATGAATGAAGCGAAATATAAATCTATTCTTGAAAATATGGAAGAAGGCTACTTTGAAGTAGATCTGGCAGGTAAATATACTTTCGTTAATAACGCAATGTGCAGGATGCTGGGACGGCCACGCGAGGAGGTATTGCACAGCAGCTTCAAGAAATACTATACGCCGGAAACAGCCCGGAAATTATTTCTTATTTTCAATGGGATATATCGAACAGGGAAGCCTGCCGAATTATTCGATGATGAAATAATACGAATGGATGGTGATTATAGTATCCGCGAACTATCGGCATCGTTGATAAGGGATCTGAAGGGCAATCCTGTCGGATTCAGGGCTGTCGCCAGAGATATTACAAAGCGCAAGAAAGCGGAAGCGGCACTGCGGGAAAGCGAAGAAAAATACAGATCCATTCTTGAAAACATAAATGAGGGCTATCTGGAGGTTGATCTGAAAGGCAATTATTTATTTGTGAATAAGTCAATGTGTTCTATATACGGATATTCGCGAAGCGATTTAATAGGAACGAATTACCGGCAACATGCTTCCGCCGAAACTGCTGCCGTGCTCTTTCGTATCTTCAATGAAATTTACACGACCGGAAATCCGGCAGAGCTTTTCGAATGTGAAATACTTGGTAAAGAGGGTAAGCGATCAATTTGCGAACTATCGGCATCTTTAATATGTGATACTTCAGGCAATCCATCAGGATTCAGGGCAGTAATCAGGGATATTACGAAAAAGAAAGAAACTGAAGAAGCGCTCAAGAAGCGGGAACATGAGCTCGAGGTGAGCTCGCGCTATCTTGAAGAAGCAAATACTGCTCTCAAAGTGCTTTTAAAGCATCGCGAGGAGGACAAAATAGAGCTGGAACGTAATGTTCTCTCCAATGTAAAAGAACTTGCCCTTCCTTTTATTGAAAAATTGAAACTCACCCATCTTACAGAATTGCAGGAGACATATGTGAGTATAATCGAAGCAAATTTGGATAATATTGTCTCTCCTTTTCTCAGGAATATGACCTTAAATGATTTCAATCTCACACCAAAGGAGATTCAAATAGCAAACCTGATTAAAGAAGGTAAAACCACAAAGGAAGTTGCGGGACTTTTGAATCTTGCTACAAGTACTATTGATTTTCACCGAAACAACATCAGATCAAAATTAGGATTCAAGAATAAAAAATCAAATCTTCGGTCATATCTTTTATCCCTTTCCTGACGTGCCGGCATTTTACAGGATCTGATACTTTAATACGCCATATACAAAGAAAGATGCTTCCTGGAGTTGTAATGTTGGTTTTTTACCCATATTGTACTCTTAATTAATCCCTATTGTCTTTAAAGGCTCTCTGGCATATCCAAAAAGGCCTGGTAAGATAAAAAGTTAACGTTATCTCGCATGCCTGTCGCAGCAATTTTATATTATGTAATTCATTGCATTGAGAGTCTATCACTTAAATGACTCGAAGATTTGGGAGGTTACAGGCAGGGATTTTTGATACGGCAGTGTGAAAGAAGGAGAATCAAAAAATGGAATTCAAATACGATAAGAGGGACCTGCAATTTATCCTGAAAGAATGGCTTCCTATGGAAGAAGTCTTGTCCTGCAGCAGGTTTAAAGATAATTTTGGGCTTGAAGATATTGATATGTATCTAAATGAAGGCTATAAAGTTGCCCGTGAGGTTGTCAGTCCCATAAATGGACAGGGCGACAAAATAGGTGCAGTTCTAAAAGAAGGCATTATTACGGCGGCTCCGGGATACGACAGAGTTTACAAATTTCTCCAGGAGAATGGCTGGGGATCTGCCAGCGAATGTATCAAACTTGAAGGCGGCATGCCGCTTACGCTATACAAAGCATTATTCGAGATGAATTCTGCAGCCTGTCCCGCTATCATGTCATATATCAAACTGACAAGCGGAGTGGCCAATCTGCTGATCGAATTCGGTACCGAGAAAAATAAAGCCATGTTTCTTCCCAAACTTTTGAATGGCGATTGGCAGGGTACAATGTGCCTTACCGAACCTGATGCGGGTTCTGATGTAGGCGATTCAATAACAAAGGCATTTCCTACGAGTGATCCCTGCATCTGGAGAATAAAAGGAACAAAAATGTTTATTACCGGCGGTGATGCCGGAATATGTGAAAACACCATCCACATGGTTCTCGCTCGGCCCGAAGGGGGGGCACGGGGTTCGGCAGGGCTTGGTTTATATATAGTTCCTAAAATATGGGTAAATGAAGACCAGAGCCTGGGAAAACCTAATGATGTGATTACTGCGGGGATCGAACACAAAATGGGATTGAAGGCTCAGGCGACAGCGTTATTGAATTTTGGCGAAAACGACGAATGCTATGGTATAAGAATGGGTCCTGTGCCTGATGAAAAGGGGCGATCCAAAGGGCTTGCCATGATGTTCAACATGATGAATGAGTCGCGTATAGGTACAGGACACAATTCAAATTGCCAGGCTGCGGCCGCATACAGTGTTGCTTCCCGGTATGCCATGGAACGAATCCAGGGAAGACCTTTCGGAGACGCGAATACCGATCGTGTACCGATTATCAGGCATGAAGATATTCGACGCATGCTTCTGGATATGAAGGCGGTAACTGAAGGAATCAGGGCAATGATATTCAAGGGATTTTACTATCTTGATATACAGAACAATTCGGACGATAAGGAAAAAGCGTCTGTTTGCAGAGGGTTGGCGGCTATTTTTACTCCTATTGTCAAAGGGTATGGAAGCGAGGCAAGTCTGGCTGTAATTGCCGAAGCAATGCAAGTATTGGGAGGAGTCGGATATACTCAGGAATACCCGATTGAACAGAATATGCGAGATTCTAAAATTCTCACAGTCTGGGAAGGTACCACTTTCATTCACGGAAATGATCTGGTAGGACGCAAGATGAGAATGAACAATGGCGCTGATTTCGCGAACTGGATGGCTGCTATCAAGGACTTCATCGACAGTGAAAAAGGCAATTCTCGATTCCAGGCTGAAATATCGAGGCTGGCAGAGGCCTACGGCTGCTTGGAGGAAATAAAAAAGTGTTATGAATTCTGGTACGGGAACATGGATAAAAAGAAACAATTTATTCCTTTGAATGCAGTGGCGACGCTTACTGCCTGCGGGCAGGTTCAAACAGCCCAGTGCCTGCTTGAACAAGCTACAGTAGCATATAAAAAATTAAAGGAGCTTTCGGGATGTCATTATGATCGATCTTTTTACGAAGGTAAAATTGCGGCAGCACGATACTATGCAAATCAGGTATTGCCGAATGTTTTCATGCTGGCACATTCGATTGCAAGTGAAGACGCGACCTGTCTGGAATGCCCCGAAGAGGCTCTTGTGGTTTAAATAATTTAAAAAATAAAAAGTGGTTTCAGTATTAAGGGAGATATGAAATGAGAGAAGTTTTTCTTGTTGACGGTGTCAGAACAGCAGTTGCGCGTGCGGGAAAGAGCTCCTGGTTCACAAATGTGAGAGCCGATGATCTTGCGGCAGGAGTGCTCAATGAACTGGTCCGAAGAACGGGACTTGAAGATAAGAAAGACGAAATCGATGATGTAATATTAGGCGGAACTGCCCTCATGAAGGACATGGGATCAAACATAGGCCGTTACTCTCTGATAATGGCAGGGTTCCCCTATTGTGTTCCGGGATGTACGATAGATCGTTTTTGTTCTTCAGGACTGCAGTCTATTGCAAGTGCTGTTTCTGCTATAAGTATGGGGTGGATGGAACTGATTATTGCAGGTGGTGTACAGCATATGACGCATGTTCCAATGGGAAGCGGTTCCGATCCCAATCCGCGCCTTGGTGAGTTTTGTGATCCACGTATGGTTTCAATGGGCTACACGGCCGAAATGGTGGCCCGGGATTTCGGTATAAGCAGGGAACAGCAGGATCGAATGGCAGTGGAAAGTCATGCCAAAGCTCACAAGGCCACTGTTGATGGTCTTTTTAAAAAAGAAATCCTTCCTGTTGAAGCCGATGTTCCTTTAAAAAACGGTGGCACAGAAAGAATGATCGTTGATCGTGATCAAGGAATCAGACCGGAATCGACAATGGAAACACTCGCAAAACTTCCCACAGTTTTTATGGATGATGAAAAAGCGACAGTGACGGCAGGAAATTCCAGTCAGGTGAATGATGCAGCTGCCTGTGTACTCGTTGCGAGTAAAGAAAAATGCTATGAACTAGGGCTAAGACCCAAGATGAGGCTGGTCGATTATGCTGTCGTAGGCGTTGATCCAAAATACATGGGGATAGGACCCTCGGTTGCAATACCCAAAGTATTGAAGCATGCCGGTATGAATATGGATCAGATTGGCTTGTGGGAAATAAATGAGGCTTTTGCGTCTCAGGCTGTATACTGTACTCAGAAACTGGGAATTCGGGATCATGAGCTGCTCAATCCCAGGGGAAGCGGAATTTCATTAGGCCACCCTCTTGGATGCACGGGAACCAGAATAGCCGTGACCTTGATGCACGAAATGCCGGATTATAAAGTGCAATATGCAGTAGAAAGTATGTGCATCGGCCACGGACAGGGTGCCGCGGCTATCTGGGAATGGGTAGGTTGACTCGATGCGAACAAATAGAAGGAAGTGAGCTATACATATAAGGAGTCGATTATGTCAAAGCATTCCGGCAAGGAGCAATGGAAACATTTGGCGGAAAGAGAATTGAAAGGGAATCCGGTTGAATCACTTAACCGGGAAGCGCCCGGGGGAATAACTCTAAAGGCTCTCTATACGGCCGAAGATATTGAGCAGTATGAATGTACCAATACCCTGCCCGGTCTTCCCCCCTATTTAAGAGGCCCTATGGCAACAATGTATGCTGGAAGACCCTGGACAATACGGCAGTATGCCGGATTTTCGACGGCCAGGGAATCGAATGAATTCTATCGGAGAAGCCTTGCCACCGGCCAGAGAGGGCTTTCGGTAGCGTTCGATCTTCCCACCCACCGAGGGTATGATTCCGATCATCCGCGGGTTTCAGGAGACGTGGGTAAAGCGGGGGTTGCAGTGGACACAGTAGAGGATATGAACATCCTTTTCGACAAGATTCCCTTAAATGAAATTTCCGTATCAATGACAATGAACGGTGCGGTACTGCCGATTTTGGGCGGATACATCGTTGCTGCCGAAGAACAGGGGGTAAAGCATAATGAATTGACCGGAACCATACAGAACGATATTCTTAAAGAGTATCTGACAAGAAACACTTACATATATCCGCCTCTCCCGTCGATGAGAATTGTATCCGATATAATTGCATTCTGTGCGGATGCAATGCCGAGATTCAATACCGTCAGCATCAGTGGTTATCATATGATGGAAGCTGGCGCCGATATTGTATTGCAGACTGCCTTTACGCTTGCTGATGGGCTCGAATACGTCAGAACCGCACTTAAGGCGGGTATGGATATCGATACATTTGCACCCCGCCTGTCATTCTTTTTCGGTATCGGAATGGATTTTTTTATGAATGTGGCAATGCTGAGGGCAGCACGTTTTTTATGGCACAGGCTCATCAGCCGTTTCAATCCGAAAAATGCGAGGTCATCTGTTTTGAGAACTCATTGCCAGACATCGGGATGGAGTCTGACTGAACAGGATCCGTACAATAATATAATCCGAACTACTTTGGAATGCATGTCCGCCGTGTTGGGAGGAACTCAATCGCTTCATACCAATTCTTTTGATGAAGCAGTAGGACTCCCAACTGATTTTTCTGCACGAATTGCCAGAAATACACAGCTCATTGTTCAGGAAGAATCACAGGTGTGCCACGCTATTGATCCTCTTGGTGGATCCTATTACATAGAATCGCTCACAATGTCCATTGTGGAAGAGGCCCAGAAAATAATTGACGAAATTGAAGAAATGGGTGGAATGGCCAAGGCTATCGAATCGGGGATGCCGAAGATGAGGATAGAAGAATCGGCAGCCCGTAAACAGGCACGAATCGACCAAGGTATCGAAACGATCGTCGGCGTTAATAAATACAAATCAGGAGAAACACCTGATTTTGAAATCCGTGAAGTTTCCGATGACGTGAGGGTGCAGCAAATAGTTCGCCTCCAGGAGATCAGAAAAACCCGGGACAATAAGGTGGTAGCAAAGGCCCTTGAAAATTTGACTAAAGCGGCTGAAAGAGGGGGAAACCTTCTTCAGCATACGTTACCCGCTGTACGGGCCCGTGCCACTGTTGGTGAAATAAGCGATGCACTTGAGAAAGTATTCGGGAGATATGTAGCTACCACTTTATGCATTTCCGGTGTGTATGCATCCGAATATCGAGATAAGGAGATAATCGAATCACTCAGGAGGCGTTCGGAACTCTTTATGGAACATGAAGGAAGGCGCCCTCGAATTTTGTTGACTAAAATGGGACAGGATGGTCATGACAGAGGCGTCAAAGTAGTAGCAACAGCCCTGGCAGACATGGGATTTGATGTCGATATCAGTCCAATGTTTCAAACACCGGGAGAAGCAGCTAAAATGGCAGTCGAAAATGACGTGCATTTAGTGGGAGTATCAAGCCTTGCGGCCGGTCATAAGATACTGATACCGGGACTGCTGACGGAATTGGCACAGATAGGAGGCGAAGAGATCATGGTGATTGCCGGGGGAGTGATTCCCCCGAGAGATTACCGGTTTCTTTATGATGCAGGTGTGAGCGAAATTTTCGGCCCCGGGACATCGATAATTAATTCGGCCAATAAGATTCTGAATCTTCTTGAAAAACAATTTATGGGTTAAACAGGATTTTCAAGATGGGACAGGAACGATAACTGGGAAGAGCCACATGCATCCTGTTTCCCGGAAAGGAAACGATGACAATAACGGATGTTCAATATTATGTGGACGGAGTGCTTGCTCGTAACCGGAGGGTTCTTTCAAAAACTATTACTATGATAGAAAGCTCGCTTCCGTTTCATCAGAATATCGCCCGCAATGTGATGGAGCGACTTCTTCCGTATACGGGAAAATCGATACGCATTGGTATCACGGGTGTGCCGGGTGCAGGCAAAAGCACCTTTATTGAGAGTTTCGGCATGATGCTCTTAAAGCGAGGCCTGGAAATAGCCGTTCTTGCGGTCGATCCAAGCAGTAAAAAAAGCGGAGGAAGCATAATGGCGGATAAAACCAGGATGGAAAGACTTTCGGCGGAATCAAGAGCTTACATCAGGCCTTCTCCGACCGGCCGAACCCTCGGCGGTGTCGCTCAAAAAACGAGAGAATCGCTTCTTGTCTGCGAGGCAGCCGGTTTTGACGTAGTTATCGTGGAAACAGTGGGTGTCGGGCAATTGGAAACGACAGTGGCCTCCATGGTGGATTTCTTCCTGGTCCTTATGATTCCAGGTGCAGGGGATGAGTTGCAGGGGATCAAGAGAGGCATACTGGAATTGGCTGATGCAATTGTCATAAATAAGGCTGACGGCGATAATGTGCCGAGGGCTCATTTGGCAAGACAGGAGTATGAAACTGCTTTGCATTTGGTTAATCCTGCGTCTGCCAACTGGTCTCCTCCCGTGTTGACCTGCAGTGCTCTGGAAGAAAGGGGGATCGAGAAAGTATGGGAAACGATTCTCGATCATAAGAGGCAATTGGGCGCCACCGGCGAACTTGCTGCCAAAAGAAAAGATCAGTCTTTGGAATGGACACGATTTCTTATCAATGAGGGACTGCAGGAATGGTTTTATAAAAATGATCAAGTTTCGAGAAAAATCCCCGACATCAAAGGAAAAATAGAGGCGGGACTCATCACGCCTACACAGGCGGCACAGGACCTGCTTTCAGTTATAATGATATCCGGAGCAAGTGATGATGCGCTTCAGAGGGAGGAAAATGAAAAATGAAGGTAATATCCATCGATCACATCGGTATAGCCGTAAAAAGTATAGAAGAAAGCCTCAAGATATACAAATCCTTGGGACTTGCCATACATGGAACGGAAGAAGTCGAGGAGCAGAAAGTGAGAACTGCCTTTTTACCGATAGGAGAGACGGAAATTGAGCTCCTGGAATCGACATCTCCCGACGGCCCTATTGCAAAATATATCGAATCAAAAAAGGAAGGTGTGCAACATATTGCCCTTGGAGTTGAGAATATAGAGGAGGCAATCGCAGAACTGAAGGCCGTAGGTATACGGATGATAGACGAAAAGCCCCGATATGGAGCCGGGGGGGCAAGAATTGCCTTTATCCACCCTTCTGCGGCACACGGGGTTCTTTTGGAATTATGCGAGCGCAACCGGCATGAAACCGGAAGCAATTCAAAAAGGAACGTAAATGACGACTGAAGAAAAGCGGGAAAGATTAATAAGAGAGCGCATCGGGGTAGAAGCGGGAGGCGGGAAGGCGGCAATAGGAAAGATAAAGGCAACGGGGCGCCTTACTGCCCGTGAGCGTCTGGACTTTCTTTTTGATCCAGGGAGTTTTGTGGAGCTGGATATGTTTGTCGCACACCGGTCTACGGAGCTTGGGATGGATACGGTGGAGACACCTGGCGAGGGAGTGGTGACAGGCTACGGCAGAGTGGAGGGGCGGCAGGTTTTCGCGTTTGCTCAGGATTTCAGTGTCATGGGCGGATCTCTGGGCGAGATGCATGCCGGAAAGATAGTCAAGTGCCTTGACAAGGCAATGACCGTTGGCTGCCCGGTCATAGGATTGAACGATTCGGGAGGAGCCCGGATCCAGGAAGGGGTGGATGCCCTTGCCGGATACGGGCGTATTTTTTCCAGGAACACGATGGCATCGGGTGTAATTCCTCAGATCACGGCGATCATGGGTCCTTCGGCGGGAGGCGCGGTATATTCGCCGGCGCTTATGGATTTCATTTACATGGTAAAGCAGGATTACG
>JALNXD010000029.1 GCA_023230565.1 Syntrophales bacterium | reverse complement strand
TGGCTTTATGATGTCATTGAAAGGGCAAGCAGTACCGATGCTGAGAAAATTATTGCGACCTGGGAAGATGATGAGTACAAGGCCATTAACGGAGTAGTGAAAATGCGGGCGTGCGACCATCAGGTTGTAAGGGATTTATTTGTAACTGAAGTTGTCTATCCGAGCAAATGGTACGGAGGGGGTGCGGGATACGGCAAAGTTACCACAGTTCCGGCGAAATATTGTCTGCCCCCGCTTCCGGAAGATTTGGAAAGATGTAATTAAATGTTGGAGGCATTCCAGGGGCGGCATCTATTCCTTGTACGTTCCTGGAATGCCTCGCAGGTAATTAGGATCCTGCAAAATTCGGAAGGACCGATTTCCAATCATACAGAAATTTTAGCGGGCATAAGCAATTTAAATCATGATCAATGAATCGCTTTGGAGCTTCAGTTATTAATCCTTGACGGCACGCATCTTTTATGGTCAATCTAACCTTGATCAAATTACATGCGGTTGATAATGATTGTGAGCAAAAAAGCGATTATTGACATAGACAATACTCTCTGGCAGTTCAGTGATGCCCTTTATCTTGAGCTGAAGAAACTTAACAGTAATTGCTCAACACCGGACCAGTGGTGTAATTTTAATGTATGGGAGCAATACTGTTCATTCGAGGATTTCATAGCCATTATCAATATGATCCATCATAACCAGGACAGTGAGCAGTACCGTCCATATCCGGAAGCACAAAAATTTTTGACTACATTAAAAAACAATGGTTTTCAGGTAATTATTGCAAGCCATCGTACCCCTGAAACGGCTGCACCGACCGAGCGGTGGCTTGTGCGGCATGGACTTCCCTATGATGAACTGCATCTATCGTATGACAAGACTATACTATTTCCCGAAGCCGACATTGTTGTAGACGATCTGCCTCGGACGCTTGAAAAGGCAGTAAAAAACGGAATACCGGCAGCAGGTCTGCTGTTCCCCTGGAATAAGGAATATGCCGGTTGCGGTTTTGAACTGTTTGGAACCCTGGATGAGGTTCTTGAATTCATCTTGGTGTCATCTTGAATGCATTACTGAGTCGAACCTCGGAGATGTTGATATAAGTCATTCGTCGGCCTGCACCGGTTTTATGAGTATAGTAGTGTTAAATCAATCAAAGGAGGAAGTGATATGAAAGAAGTTCCTGAATATGAGAAATATCCGGTAAGTCAGGGGGAAATGGGCAAACGGTATAAAAACTGGACAAACGGGCTGGCTCATCAGATGATGGTTCTCTACCGTGTCGGAAAGGAAACAGGGGGAGAAAAATTCATTGAGCGATTGAAGGAAGAATACTTTAGAATAGGCCGGCAGAGCGCCTTGTCATCAATGAGAGCGACTGGTACCACAAAAGAAGACTTTAAAGACTGTTCTTCTCTGTCAAAGATCTGCGATCTTATTGACGATTCAATGGCAAATTTCTGGGATGGCTATGTCGAAAATACGGCAGGGGCATTAGAAAAAGAGATAAAAACCTGTCCGGTGGTAAAAAGCTGGTCGAAGGAGCCTGAAATCTGTGATGTGCTGTTAGGTGAGTTTGTGAAGGGTGTTGCGTATGAGCTCAATCCGCAATTCAAAACAGACGGATTCAGCAAATTGCTCGTCAAAGGAGATAATTGCTGCCGATATAGAATTGAGCTTTAAACATGTTGTGTATTAATTGGGGACGGGTTCACATTTCCCGCTGGCGGGAAATGTGAACCCGTCCCCAATTAATACTATGGCGTATACAAAACCACCAGGCAACGGGTAGGTTCGTCGGAAATACTTTTCAGCTTGTGGGGAATCTCGGAATTAAAGCGTATGGACTCATGGGGGGTCAATCGATGGGGCTTGCCGCCCAGAGTCAGTTCCAGTTTTCCTTCCATCACATAGATGAATTCCTCCCCTTCATGTTTGTATGCCACGGGTTTGTGCGCCTGCCTTGGTTCGATTGTGATCAGGAAGGACCGGAGATGTTCCTGCTCCCCATCAGGCGTGAGAGTCTGGTATGAGTAATTCTGAGTTCTGGTGATAAACTGCTGCGCACGTCTTTCTCTGATTGCCTTTTTTTCATGAGATGCCAGAAAGGTGTCAGGATCTATCTTGAGAGTCTTGGAAAGCCGGAGAAGAAACGCAACTGAAGGTGATGTTTCATCTCTTTCAAATTGTTCTATCGTTTCCGGATTTTGTCCGGTTGCCTGCGCCAGCGATTCGAGAGTAAAACCGTGAGCCTCACGGATTTTAGCCAATTTTGAACCAAAAGATTCGGAAAGGGGTTTTTCTCTTTCTTGAAGTTTATTCGTAAGGTCCCTCAGCATGGCACTTTTTACCTTTGAGGCGATCAATGGCATAATGACGGCAGCATCGGCTACGATTCCTATATCGGCTGTCTGAAATATCGGAGCCATGGGATCTCGGTTAATCGCTGCAATAATCTCTGACTCGGCAATTCCGGCTGTGTACTGAATGGCCCCGGAAGTGCCGGCGGAAATAAGTAAACGGGGGTGAACTGTCTTTCCCGTCTGACCGATCAGCCGATCTTCATCTGTCCAGTGAAGCAATACCGGAGGGCGCGTAGCCCCCACTTCACCGCCCAAAGAGGCAGCAAGTTCCCGAACCGCCGCAAATCCGGAAGCTGTTCCCAGTCCGGCCCCTCCCGCCACAACGATTTCAGCATCTTCAAGTTTCTTTTGCGATCCGGTTTCGGTCGAGCGCGAAATAAGTCTTATTTCGTCTGATCTGACGTGTTCCGCCGATTTTAACCGGATTGTAATTCCCGGTGTTCCTTTACTCTTTAAAATTTCTCTGTCTCCCGTCTGCACTGTTGCAAAGCCGGTGGAATGAAATCCTTCGGCGTAGGTGATTGAATTTACCATTTCTCCTCCCCAGGAGGGGCATAAAGCAGTAAATCTGCCTTCAGTAAAGGTAATATCCATGCAGTCTGCAATGAGTCCCGCGTTGCATAGCCTGGCCGTGCGGGCGGCAAGTTCGCGGCCGAAATCTGAAAGGGGGAAAAGGAATAAAAGAGGTTTCTTTACATTGACAAGGTGAGAAAGGATCGGAACAATCATATCCGTTCTCATTTCCCGGGCTTCTTCGAAAAGATACACAAAATCAGATCCGCAGTCTATCAGGCGTTTCTCTGCTTCCTGAAGAGAAATCTCCGCTTCCTTGAAATCCGCAGAATTATTTATATGAGATGATCCGACAAGGACGGCTGAGGTCTTCGCAGAAGCGGAATCGCACAATTTTTGTGCCATCATAAGGACCTTCAAGGTCGAGGTGAAGTGCCGTTCGTTTCTTATATCGGCGAAATACCAGATCTCTTTTTGGCTTGCCATACTACGCCTCATCAGTGGTAGAAATATTTGACGACATTCTGTTTTTTTTAAATTATTCCCTTCTCTTTTATTTTTCTGACGAATTTTTCCGCCTGTTCTTCCACTGATCCTTCGATGAATTCGCAATGCCGCTTCCGTGCGGCCATTTTCTGTGAAATGACCCGCGTAGGAGATCCTTCAAGGCCGACCTGATCCGCCCGAAGCTCCAGGTCTTCAAGGGACCAGAATGCAATCTTCTTTGTCCAGGCTGTTTCAATGTTTTCTAATGCGATGTCGGGGGGGGTAATTGATGACGGATGAATAGTGAACGCCGCCGGTAGCGTTACTTCGTAGGTTTCCCTGAATTCGTCCATTTTTCTGTGTGCCAGAAAAAAGCTGTTCTTCCATTCGAAGTCAAAAGTTCCCGAAACAAGCGGAAGATCAAGAGCAACGGCTGTCTGAGGACCTACCTGACCGGTATCGCTGTCGGATGTTCTGGCGCCGAAGACCACCAGATCAAAGGGGGCAAGCCTCTTGATCGCGGCAGCAAGTGCTGTTGAAGTAGCGAGTGTGTCCGAATCGGCAAACCGTCTGTCGCTAAGAAGAATGCCTTTGTCAGCGCCCATGGCCATAGCTTCGTAAATGACAAATGAGCAGGAAGCGGGCCCCATGGAAAGGGCCGTTATCATTCCTCCGCAAGAGCGAGCGACATTGACGGCCAGCGCGAGGGCGATCCTGTCGAAAGGGTTCATTTGCGCGGTATCTGAGTTCTTCTTCATCCCCTTTGCCGGGGCTTTTAATGCAGCGGCTTTAATACATGCGATACAATGAAATGACATGTCACTCCCTTACTGTTACGGATATTCTTCGAGTATACCTTTGGCGATGACCATCCGGTGGATTTCCGATGTTCCCTCATAAATTCGGGTGACTCGTGCATCCCGGTAATAGCGCTCAACTGCGTAAGCCTTTGAATATCCGTAACCTCCATGAATTTGCACGGCCCTGTCCGTTACCGCGGTCGAGATTTCGGATGCATAAAGCTTTGCCATTGCAGCTTCTCTGGAAAAAGGCTTCCCCTCGTCTCTCAGGATAGCCGCTCTATAGACAAGAAGCCTGGCCGCATCTACCATCGTTGCCATATCTGCCAGCATGCCCTGAACTGCCTGATGTGAGCCGATTGATGTTCCGAACTGTTGCCGCTCGCGGGCATAGCGAAAAGAAGCCTCCAGAGCAGCTTGAGAAATGCCCGTGGCTTGGGCGGCGATTCCCAGTCGTCCCGTATCGAGAGTTTCTAAAGCTATTTGAAGCCCTGCGCCTTCCTTACCCAATAGATTCTCCAGAGGAATTCTGCAGTCATAAAGGCGTATTGAGCAGACCGGATTCGCACGCATACCCGAAAGATCTTCCGGTTCTCCAACAGAATACCCTCGGGTGCCTCTTTCTGCCACAATGACGCTGATGCCCTTTCTCCCCGCTCCCGGATCGGTTCTTGCAAATATTAAACAGAGATCCGCCACTCCTCCGTTTGATACGAACACCTTGTTTGCATTCGTGATGTAGCAGTCGTTCTTTCTGATCGCAGTAGCTTCAATGGCAGATGCATCGGAGCCCGCATTCGGTTCAGTAAGACAAAAGGCGCCTATTTTTTCTCCTCTGGCGAGGGGAGGGATCCAGCGATTTTTCTGGTCCTCCGTGCCGAAAGAAAGAATAGGATGCACCGCCACGCTATTATGGACAGTAATCGTAAGCCCTATGGCGCCGCTTGAGCGGGATACTTCTTCGACGGCAACGACATAGCTTAACGAATCGAGGCCTGCACCGCCAAGTTCAGTTGGCGCCTGAATACCGAAATAACCCAATTTACCCATTATTTCGATAGCTTCCCAGGGGAAGCGGGCTTCCTGATCAATGGCCGCAGCGATTGGCGTAAGTTCCCGGTCACAGAAAGATCGGACCGCTTTGCGGATAGCGCGGTGTTTCTCCGATAGCAGCGTATTCATAGAAATGCTCTTTGCCGTGATGAAAATTGCATCTTCAGTCGTGAGGGTGTCATTCTTTCAAGGAAAACTGCGATTTAGTTTACATATACATGTCTGATATTGCAAATTTCAGGAAATTTTATTCTTCCATGAGACTTTTCCAGCTGTGCCTTTCAAAGAAAGATCCGGGTACATTTGCTTCCATTTCTTTAAAAAGTTTCCATGGCATTGAAAACGTCATTAGATTTTTATCTTTAAGTTGCCGGCGGATGTAAACTCGGGCGGAGAGATCAGTGAGCCCTACTACAGCCCGAGGTTTTTCTGATCGCGCTTCCTGATACGGGTATATGCCTATAGTCTGGCAGCCTGCAGCATATGGTATGATAACATTCCGGTTATCGCCGTATCCGTAGTTTGCAAGCACAACAAGTGCCGAAAGTTGATCGGGATTGGCGAAAAATATGACCGTTTCCGGCGGTTCCCGTTCCGGATCGACGTCTTTCAAAGGTTTGAAAATAACATATTTATTTGGTATCTCAGTAATCGGAAGCGAATCTATAAAGTTTTGAACCTTTTCCGGTGTCTCGATGTATCGTTCTCCGTGGAGGAAATTATCGAATGACTCTGTGTGCATGAAAGGTCTTACCGAATTAGCGAGATCTTCTCCACCTTCCTGTTCGATGTTGCCAACTGACAAGAAGTGACAAAATCCCTTTATACCTACCGGAAAATTCAGGTACTGGTTGCCGAATCCCAAACCTACTCCCCCGCCGAAACATCCGAAGGTTTCCTTGTCGCAGAATGCGTGCTTCCCTTTCGCCGCATGGGCGGCAAGCCACATGACGCAACCCCACTTTCCTTTCTGAAACTGCATTGCGCCGTTCTCCGGTTTGCTGTCCGACCAGAGAAGCGCCACGGCATGATGCTTAAGATGAAGGACTTTAACGAGTGCACTATCCATCAGTATGTTCCTCAGTATAAGATGGAGGCATTATATACATAATAAGGCGACGATGCAACTACCTCCCGGTAACATTTTATTATGAGGCAACGAAACACTGCGAGAAGAACTGTGAAAAAATCCAGCTGTGTTTCGGGTACCATGCTGCATCTCGCGAAGCTGTCCCGGCAAACTCCCGCTTTGCTCAGAGCTCGCCGGGACGGGCGCTTCGCATAGATGGTATGATACCCGAAACACAGACGATTTGAGGTAAAAAATCATGCCTCTAAAGGGCATAAATGAGCATTGTGTCAGCTTCACTTACTTTAATATTTAATGCCGGCTCAGCAGGCATGAGGAGCTTTTCAACCAATGTTCGCAAGCTTTACTTACTTTCCGTTATGGTGCCGGCCCGGCTCGGCCGGCATGAGAAGCTTTTTATGGAGACATCAAAAATAACACTTGAAAAATAGATTCTCAGGTACTAATAATACTCACTTACAATTCATCCATATGAGGGAGTTTGATGGAAAAATTTGGAACAATGCCTGTAAAAAAGGGATTGGCTGAAATGTTGAAAGGTGGGGTCATCATGGATGTGACCACTCCGGAACAGGCCAAAATAGCTGAGGATGCAGGGGCTGTATCGGTTATGGCGCTCGAGAGGGTTCCCGCCGATATACGGGCGGAAGGCGGCGTCGCGCGGATGACCGATCCGGAAATAATTCTTAAGATAATGGATACCGTATCGATTCCGGTAATGGCAAAGGTTCGCATCGGCCATTTCGTAGAAGCACAGATACTTGAGTCGCTGGGCATAGATTACATAGATGAAAGTGAAGTGCTCACACCTGCTGATGAAAAGTTTCACATTGACAAGTGGAAGTTTAAAATTCCTTTTGTCTGCGGTGCAACTGATCTTGGAGAGGCGCTTAGAAGGATAGGAGAAGGCGCGGCCATGATAAGGACGAAAGGTGAGGCGGGAACAGGCAATGTGATAGAAGCGGTTCGGCACATGAGGACCATAAATGACGAAATCGCACGAATTGCATCGCTGCCGGATTCAGAGCTGATGACGGAGTCAAAAAATCTTGGTGCTCCTTACGAGTTGGTGTGTCTGGTTGCAAGGGAGAAAAAATTGCCGGTTGTCAATTTTTCAGCTGGTGGAATTGCAACGCCTGCAGATGCGGCCATGATGATGCAGCTTGGCGCTAACGGAGTATTTGTCGGATCAGGTATCTTCAAATCTCAGGATCCGGCAAAGCGGGCTGATGCAATTGTACAAGCTGTCACTCACTTTAATAATCCGGAAATTCTTGCGAAGGTTTCCCGCTGTCTGGGAGACGCCATGCACGGTCTCGAAATTTCCTCTATCGAAAAGAATAATCTTCTGCAATTCAGGGGAAACTGAATACCGGCACAATGAAAATAGGAATCCTGGCCCTGCAGGGGGCTTTTCGCGAACATAGTGCAATGGTGAAACGATGCAAAGCGGAAGCCGTGGAAGTGCGCCTTCCATTTGAACTTGAAACTATGGACGGGCTCATAATGCCGGGAGGCGAGAGCACAGCCATAGCAAAGCTCCTCATCCGCTATGGCTTTCTTTCAGCGCTTATGGATTTTGCAAGTTCCGGGAGACCGGTGTTCGGAACCTGCGCCGGGACAATCCTTCTGGCAGCAAAACAAAACGGACAAAGTGCATGCATTCTGCCTCTCATTGATATAGATGTTTCCAGGAATGCCTATGGACGCCAGAGGGAAAGCAGAGAAGCGCAAGTGAAACTTTCATTCTCCGCTCTGCCGTTTGATGCCATTTTTATAAGAGCACCTGTTATAGAATCTGCGGGCTCGGGAGTCGAGGTGCTGTCAACGTTCAAGAAGAAAATAATTCTTGCCCGCCAGGATAATATACTTGTATCGACATTTCATCCCGAGTTGACCAAAGATAAAAGAATTCACCGGTACTTTCTTGAAATGGCAGAAGAGACTGGAGGTACCAGCGTTATGATACCTCCACCTGCAGCAGAAGCAGCCATTGTCAAATAATTGTCTCTGCCGTCAAATCGTCCAACAGCCAGACATTTGCGGTTCTGCATTTCGGGTCATTTTTGATTCCTGCCGGAAGTTGCTTTGTATATTTCCGCACAAGATATCATTCCGTTTTATTTTTTACGCAAGGATATCTTTATAGTTTCGCCTCTGTTTTCTGCAGCATGATGCTTCGGGTAGACAGTCGTCCCGTAGGTCTGGACGGCGGACGGTATAAATATGCCTAATCCCCCATTTCAATACACTCCGAGGTGACCCGCATTTATGCGCGTGCCGAATGGTATGGTCTTTGCTCTTCTTTGGGCCAAATCTTTGCACACTCGTGTCTTATGAAAGTTCGTATTGTAAATTTACATAATGCGCTGCCAGGCTGGCTATCTTTCTGTTTCATCATGGCAGCGGCTTTTATCGTCTGCTCGGGAGCCCGAGGCGAGTTTCCCGAAAGGGAAACCAAATCCTATGGGATCCATATCGCTTCTTTTAAAAATCGAGCTTTTGCAGAAAGGAACGTGCATTCTCTGGAGAAATCAGGCTGTACCGCATTTTTGCTTTCTGTGTCGATTCCTGGAAAAGGGCAATGGTACAGGGTATTTGCAGGTATGTCCGACAAGAAGGGGCGCGCGCTGGAACGTGCCGCTGCTCTAAAGGAAAAGGGCGTGATCAGCGAATACTTTATACGCACCATAGCTGTGAATATTGCAAGAGAATCGCAAATGGATCAGAAGATTGAAGAAAAGATAGAGAAGCCTTCCATTGTACAACCAAAGCCAATGGAGGAAGAGGAAGTAGAACTATTTTCAAGCAATTCAACTGTCGGAAAGAATACAAAACCGGAAAATGTACCCTTCGGATCGATTACACCGCTGAAAGAAAAGGAAGGCGGAAAGATAAAATATGACGAAATCGAAGAGCCTATATCTAAAAAAAACCTTTCATACAATACGAAAACTGGGAAAAAAGGGGCTCTTCCGCTTGCTGAACCGGAACATGCACATCTCCAGAGCAGACAAGAAAAAAGTAACCACATGATTTCCTGCCGGCCGGAACCCGGCGAAGAGTCGATTCCAAGAGAAATAAGGAAGGACTTTGACGAGGCAATGACGGAATTCAATCGTGGAAATTACAAAACTGCTCGTGCCGGATTTATTGAATTAAAAGAAAGGCCGGGACTCGGGAAAAAAGCTCAAGAAGTGCTCGAGCGGCGCTGTGCCGACTGCCGCTTTTATTCGGGAATGGCGGGAGCGAGGAGTGAATTGCTTGCTTCCCTGGAAGAATATGACTCCATTTCAAGACGATATCCTCAATCTGAAGGGCTAAATGACGAAATTTTATTCAGAAAAGCTCAGGCATATGACACACTCAAACTTCATTACGAGGCACTCAGAGAACTATCGAAAATTTTAGAAAAATATCCTGATTCCAAATATCAGCCCGAAGTGCATTATTTGATTGGGTTAACATATTATTCGCTTGGAAAATACACCTCGGCTGCCGAGAATCTGAAAACATATGCCACACTGTATCCGGAAGGAAGCCGCCTTCCTTCAGCCTTTTTTTACATAGGAGAGTGTTATTCGCAAGAAAACCGGTTTGCACAGGCCGACAAATGGTATGACATGGCATTAAAGCTGTATTCTTCTGCCGACAAGATGCCCCCGGATATGCTTTTAAAGCTGACATTTCATTATTTCAGAAGCGGCCGCTTCGATGAGACATTGGAAATAGCACTTGTTTTTCTTAATCTTTACCCGGAAAGCAGCCGGGCGAAAGAGGAAATGTTCATGGCAGCTCAGTCGGTCATGAAAATGAAGTGTCTCCCCCTGGCGATAAAAATGTTCGGGCAGGTGGTTGCGCGATATCCCGGCAGCGATGAGGCATGGAAGAGTATGCTGTTCATGGCTGAAATAGGCGTGGAAAATAACTTTGCCGTTCCCGGTAATATTCTGCACGCAATGGAATATTATCTCGATCCTCTTTCTGCTTACGAGAAGGCCTTTGATGAATATTCCGGAATAAGCGGTGAAGAGCTTTCTTATCGCAAGGCAGCAGTACTTATGAGGTATAAAAATTACAGGAATGCCTTCGATGTATATAATCGTCTTCTGGAAAGCAATCCCTGGAGCTCATACAGAAAAATCTATTTAGAAAAAATAATCGAGTGCGCATCGATTCTTATAGACAGATATTGGGAAAAACAGGATTATCTCGCAGTATCGGACCTTTATTTTACAACAAGGCAATACGGAATTGCCTTACATATGGAATTCAGCGATCTGTTTCACATGGGGGCGAGTCTTTGCCGCATTGGTCTTACAGAGTGGGGAAGGAAAATTTTCAATGAAATGGAATGCTGCTATGCCGATGAATCCAGGCAAAGAGAAATTATTCTTGCTCTTGCGAAAATCGATTTATCCGAAGGCAAATTAGAAGAAGCACTCGGCCGACTGAAAACGTATACCGCTAATTATTCAGGTTCTCAAAATGCGGATGAAGTGAGTGTAAAAGAGCTTATGGGACACATCTTTTTAAAAAAAGGCGAATATGGGAAAGCGATTGTTTACTATGCCGATATTATAAATTCAAATGAAGACCCCGGATTTAAAATGACTATTCAAAAGTATATAGCCGACTGTTTTATGGGCATGGGCCTGTTTGATTCTGCGGTTGCCTGCTATTTAAAATCGCTGAATCTTGCAGAAAAAACAGCCGGCGAGATTTCGTCACTCATATTGAATGAAGCCTCCGAAAGGATTGCGAAATGCTATTATAATGAAAAGGCTTATGAAAAAAGCACTGAAAGTTATCGAAAGTTTTTGGAAGAGCACCGGAGAAAGGAAGATCCAAAAAATCTTTGGGCACTTTACAGAATGGGATTGGGATATGTACAGCTTTCCGATACCGTTATGGCGGATAAAACTTTTGCCTTATTGAGAGAAGAGGGAGAAGAGTATTTTTGGGATCGACTGACTGAATTCAGTGAAGATTTCCAGAATTGGCACACCAGCTATGGCGAATATATACATTAGAAACTCCTCAATACCGGTGGGACCGGCATTATATTGGAAATGCTTGAAGCCTTATCCCGGCCGAGCCGGCACTCTAACAGGAAGCAAGCGAAGCTTTCACCTGCTGCATACAAAGAAAAGCGTTTATGGAAGATCAGATGACTGAACACATAGCTGATAATGCTCTGCTGTTGCAAAAGTCTTTTGAAGAATTTACACAGGCAACGATGCGGCTTCAGGACGCCTATGACAACCTGGAGAAAAAATTTCAGCAGATCGATCTCGAACTGGAAAAAAAGAATCAGCAACTGAAAAAAGCGCTTGCTGAGAAAGAAGATATCAGCAGTTATCTTACCAGCATCCTTGAAAGCCTTACCACCGGTGTTGTGGTGACAGATGAAAAAGGATGCATTACCTTGATAAACGAAAGTGCGTATGGATTTTCTCCTTACCTTATGGGTGAAGCAAAAAACACGGGCTGGAGAAGCAGACATTTCAGTGAATTATTTTCAGATGTGGCTGATTTTGAGAAGCGGTCGAAGCCGAATGCACATATGAGCCGGTGTCGCATCCAGGGAAAGGCGATAGAGATTTCGACAAGTTCTATGAGAACGTCAGATACAAATAAAAGAGGAATTATCTATCTGTTACGCGATGTTACTCGACTTGAAAAGCTGGAAGAAATGGCTAAAAGATCGGAAAAATTTGCCGCTATGGGAGAGCTTGCAGCAAATATTGCCCATGAAATACGAAATCCTTTAGGAAGTATAGAGCTTTATGCATCCCTCTTGATGAAAGATCCGGCAGGTGGTCGCAACAGAAACAGGGCTTATGAGATCATCAAATCGGTCAAAAATGTAAACAACAAGATATCCAATCTTTTGATCTTTACGAATCGTCCGCAGCCGGTATTCAAAAAAATCAAGCTCCATGATCTTCTCGACGAAGTCGTCGCATTTGTCAAACCGATTATAGAAAATGAAAACATAATCCTTAATGTCTGTTATGTCCAATTGGATCCGGATGTTGAGGGGGATAAGGAAATGCTCAAGCAGGTTTTCCTTAATTTGATACTCAATGCGCTTCAAGCCATGCCCAATGGAGGAAGACTGACCATTGAAACCAAAATGACAACGCAGTGCGGAGGCGAATGGGAAAAAGTACTTCCTAGTATCGAAATTCTTTTTGACGATATGGGGACAGGAATTCCAACGGAGACGCTACCCAGGATATTCGACCCTTTTTTTACGACAAAGGAAGGAAGTTTCGGGCTCGGTCTTGCAATTGCCCATAATATTATCGATATGCACGGAGGTATTGTTTCAGCGGAGCAAAATTCGCATGGCGGCACCGCAATGAGTATTGCGCTGCCTGTTGCTCCGTGTGAAAAGATTGAAAAGACGCTTATTAATAATAAAGAAAACGATCCGGAAAACGGGAATGATGCCTGATGAAAAAATGAGTATATCTAAGATTCTAATAGTAGACGACGAACCTTCAATGAGGGCGGCACTTTCGGAATCGCTTTCCCTGTGCGGGTACGAAGTCGAAACAGCCGGCGATGGACAGGATGCACTTGAAAAATTTCGTAGCAGGTCTTACGAAGTCGTCATTACAGATATGAGAATGCCCGGGTTAAACGGGCTGGAAGTGCTCCGGGGGATCAAGAAACTTTCCCCTGCAACACCGGTTATTGTGATCACTGCATATGGCACGGTAAACACGGCAGTTGAAGCGATGCGTGCTGGAGCTTTCGATTTTATTATGAAGCCTTTTTCTCTTGAGCACCTTGAGACTGCGGTAAAGAAAGTGGCATCATGCAGCAGTCAGGTCCTTCATTCTACCTATGCGGATTCGGAAGATGATCCTCCGGAAGAAAAAGTGATCATAACCAGAGACGGGCGAATGCAGACGATTCTTTCAATGATGAGAACTATTGCAGATAGCAGATCGAGCGTGCTTATCCAGGGGAAGAGCGGAACCGGAAAGGAATTGCTTGCCCGGTACATTCACCGTACCGGTAAAAGAGCTGATATGCCGTTTATAGCGGTAAATTGTGCGGCTATACCGGGAAATCTCCTGGAAAGCGAGATGTTCGGGTATGAAAAAGGCGCGTTTACCGGAGCATCACAGAAAAAACCCGGAAAATTCGAAATTGCCGATGGAGGAACATTGCTGCTCGACGAAATCAGTGAGATGGATCTGCAACTTCAAGCAAAGCTCTTAAGAGTGATTCAGGAATCGGAAGTTGACAGGCTTGGAGGAAACAGGCCGATATCCGTCAATGTAAGGATTATTGCGACTACAAATACGGATATCAAGAAAAGTATTGCCGAAAGAAAATTCAGGGAAGATCTTTTCTATCGCATCAATGTCATACCTGTAACTATTCCATCTCTTAAAGAGAGGATGAAAGACATACCTCTCCTTGCCGATTTTTTTCTTGATAAATATAGCAGACTGAACGGTATTCACAAACCCCGCTTTTCAGGCGAAACGATCGAAATGCTCATGCGATATGAGTGGCCGGGAAATGTACGAGAACTGGAGAATGTAATCGAGCGTTCGGTTTTGATCAGCGGCGGCGAAACGATTCTACCTGAACATCTCTATCTCGAATGCACTCTTGGCGGAAAAGAAAAGGCAAAATCATGTATTTCTCCGGTCGCCGATGAAAAAGAAAATATCAGCTGTGAAGCAGAGGATGCGGGGACGGTGACGCTGCATGAAATGGAGCGTGGACTTATATTTGAAACTCTTAGAAAAGCGAAAGGCAATAAAACGAAAGCTTCAATGATGTTGGGAATCAGTGTGAGAACTATGAGAAATAAATTAAATGAGTACAGGAATGAAAAACTGCCGGTGGATGAGTCATGAAAAAATGACGGTGCAATCGAGTCCTTTCAAAAATCACATTTATTAAGCATTGGTATAATGATTGCAAACACTCAATGCCAGGGAGATTGCTATGAATGCGCTATTTGGAAAAACTACTGAAATGCTCTCGCTTCTTCTCGGATATCATTCGGAGCGGCACAAAATAATCTCTTCAAATATCGCCAACATGGATACACCCGGATATCAGCCCAAAGATATGATTTTTGACAAAGAGCTTGCCAAAAAAATCGCGTCTCAAAGAAGCGGCGGCGAAATATCAGTCAAAGAAGCTGCAGATGAAGGTGTCTTTATTGTTGTAAATGACGGCAGTAGGGTGAACATAGACAAAGAGATGAGTAAACTGGCGGAAAATCATCTCATGTATAATCTCAAGGCGGAATTATTGGCAAGGAAGTTCAGAGGTTTGAAAGATATCGTGAAAGGGATGAAATAATGGACTTTTCGAATACCTTCAGGATTTGCGCTTCAGGTTTCAGCGCACAAAGAAAGAAGATTGATGTTATCGTCAATAACCTCGCAAATATCCACACAACGAGAAGTCCCGAAGGGGGACCGTATAAAAGGCAGACAGTTGTTTTGGGTTCAGAGCCGGTTGAAGATAATTTCGGTCAAATTTTGGACGAAACCTTGCAGCGTGTAACGGTCAAGAGGGTGGTAAGAGATGAAGGAGGGGTAAAGATGATTTTTGATCCCACCCATCCTGACGCTGATACCAAGGGATTCGTTGCAATGCCCGATATAAATTCAATTACAGAGATGTCAGATATGATTATGGCACACAGAGCGTATGAAGCATGTGTTACCGCTTTTGACGCAACAAAAAATATGGTTTTAAAAACAATGGAAATGGGAAAATAAGGGGGTTGAAATGTCCGATCTTGTCATCGGAAGAAGTCCGCTGAAATGTGTGCGTGAAATAGAGGCACCGGGAGAAAAGAAACGGCCCGATTCAGAAGGATTTGCCGATCTTCTGCAAAATAAGATATCAGAAATCAATCACTTGCAAATAGAGGCGGATCAGGCAATCTCAAATGTGGTGCTTGGAAATTCCGGGAATGTTCATGAGGCCATCATTGCGCTTGAAAAAGCGAGCATTTCATTTACAACGATGATGGAAGTGCGCAATAAAATAGTCGAAGCATATCAGGAAATAATGCGGATGCAGGTGTAAAAGAACGCGGACGTAAAGAATGAATTCACTTTACCGGTTTTTCTCAGCACTCATACAGGGATTTAACTCTCTTGCTCCTGCAAGGAGAATTGCGCTGGTGACATTCGCCATTGTTACTCTGGCTTCGATATCCCTGTTCACATATAGTATGAATCGGAAGGATTATAAGGTACTGTTCTCAGATCTGGCGAATACGGATGCAAACAGAATTGTGCTCAGGCTTCAGGAAAAGAAAATTCCTTACAAAATATCCCCTTCCGGCGATTCACTCCTTGTCCCGGCCGAACTTGTTCCTGAGCTGAGGATCGAAATGGCTGCCTCCGGACTTACTCAGGGGGGGGCAGTCGGTTTTGAGATTTTTGATAAAAAAAATTTCGGCGCCACTGAATTTGTACAGAAATTGAATTACAGGCGCGCTCTTCAGGGTGAATTGGCACGGACCGTAAATAGTCTCGATGAGATAGCTGCGAGCCGGGTCCACATTGCCATACCGGAAAAATCTCTTTTTGTCGAAGAAAGCACCAACCCCTCGGCATCCGTTGTGGTGAAACTCAAGCCCGGCAGAAAACTCCAGGGATCTCAGGTAGAGGGGATTGTCAATCTCGTTGCAGCAAGTGTGGAAAATTTATCGCCAGAAAATGTGATGGTAGTCGATAATAACGGAAATATTATTTCTCAATCTGCAAAGGAGTCCGGCCAATCCGTAATGGATGGTACACAGATAGAATATCAGCGAAATGTAGAAAAAGGCCTGGCGGGAAGAGTACAGAAAATGCTCGAGAGAGTGGTCGGTAAAGGCAAAGTAGTGGCAGCCGTAGCGGCACGGCTTGATTTCGGGGAGACGGAAAGAACGGAGGAGATATTTGGATCTGAAGACCCTGCGATACGCAGCCTTCAAAGGAAAACAGAGAAATCCAAAACCCCTCTGTCGGAAGGAGAGAGTTCCGTTTCAGTAAAGGAAAGCCCAATGGATCAACAAACAGTCGTAAATCGTGAAAAGACCAACGAAATCATTAATTACGAGGTAAACAGGATCGTCAGCAAAACAGTGAAACCTGTGGGAGAAATAGAAAAACTATCAGTGGCCGTTATGGTAGATGGTGTGTACGTGAAGAACGACAAGGGAAATGAGGAATATCAGTCCAGGACAAAAAAGGAAATGGAGCTTCTTGAGGAGCTGGTAAAAAAAGCGGTAGGATTCGATGCCAGACGCGGGGATCAGGTGGTGCTGTCGAATATTGCCTTCAAACGAACTGACATGGAAGGTATCCTTGAGGAAGGCAAATCACTGATAGATAAATTGGCCTCTCTCCTTTTTCTTCTAAAATTCCCTCTGCTGCTCTTGTCTCTTGTCCTCACTGTCTTTTTTGTGTTCAAGCCTGTTTTGAAATTCCTACTCGACAGAGGCGGCGAAATTGAAAGCAAAACAGAGCAGATTATGGCAGCCGCCGGGGCGGAATTGCATTCTCCGTTGCCGACGTTGAAACTTGAGAACGCCAAAAATGAAAACATGCCTGAAATCACCGCTGTTAAAGCTATGGCACGTCAGGATTCCAGAACTTTTTCCGAACTGCTTAGAAACTGGCTGAATTGAGAGGGAAGACACAGAAGCGAAGTTATTATCCAGGATAGTTCGACCTGTTGAGAATCAGGATTCATTGTATGAATAATCAGGAAAAAGCTGCAATACTTGTGCTGGCGCTGGAAGAGAATTTGGCGGTGGAAGTTTTGAAAAATTTGAGTTCGGACGAAGTAAAGCGGCTCGGGGCTTCTATGAGCCGTCTTCATAACATTTCACATGAGGATGTGGAGGCGGCCGCCAGGGATTTCCGCACCCTTGCAAAAGAGAAGGGAAAAGGATTTCTGACCGTTAAGAACGAAACTATTCAGAAAATAATCATAAAAGCTCTGGGAGAGGAAAAAGCCAAAAAAGTACTTGATATTATTGAAGAGGAAACCTTCAGACCTCATGCAAATCCCGTAATAGAAAAACTGAGAGGCATGGATTCGCGAATGCTGATGGATTTTACAAAAATGGAACATCCACAGACTATTGCTCTTATTCTCGCTCACCTGAAACCTGAACAGGCATGCGAGATCCTCAGCGGTTATCCTTTGGAGAAGCAAACGGATATATTAAAGCGAATAGCCACTTTAAAAAGCGTTCCCCAGGAATTTATTGAAGAAATGACGAAGGCGCTGGAATCTGAAATTATAATCGGTGCGGCAGGTGAAGAGCACTTTGGCGGAATCACAATGTCCGCGGAAATTCTTAATCGTATGAGCAGAAGTGCAGAGGGGGCTATTCTGGATCTTCTGGAAAAGAAAAACCCGGAGCTTTCGGCAGAGATACGGCACCACATGTTCTCTTTCGATGATATTTTCAAGCTTGATGATAAAAGCATCAGAGAACTTTTGCAGGAGGTGAGTTCAGACGATCTTTCCAGGGCGCTGAAAGTTGCAGACCCGCATTTGAGGGAAAAGGTATTTTCGAATATGTCCAAACGGGCTGCTGAAATGCTCAAGGAAGACTTGGAGGTTCTGCCGCCGATAAGGGTCTCTGAAATCGAACAGAGCCAGAGGAATATAATTGATATTGCAAGAAAGCTGGAATCAGAAGGAAAAGTCATGATCGTCAGGAGTCAGGATGAAGATGAGTTTGTCTAACAAAATTATTAAATCTGAAACCGTAAACATTGTGCCTCTGCGGAAAAGACAGGAAGCTGCATTTACAAGGATTGATTACCGGCCGAATAATAATAGCGAAACCGATGACGGGCCGGCCGGCATGCCTGCGCCGGCCGATGATATCGATACCATTGCCGAAGAGGCCGAATCATCAAATTCACTTCTCTTGGAAGAGGCTTATGAACGTGGAATTGAAGAAGGCATACATAGAGCAAGAGAAGAGGCGAAGGGAAAGCTGTCGCCGTGTTTAGCAGCAATTGAAAAGATAATGTCGGAAATTTCAATTCAAAGGGATATGCTTAATAACAAAGCAGAGGAAACCATTTTCGATCTGGCATTTGCAGTGGCTGAAAAAATAATCAGACGTGAGGTTGTTTGCGACAGATCGACTGTAAAAAATCTTCTGCAGGAGATTTTGGGAGACGTGGCGGGAGGAGAAAATCTGTTGATTAGATTGAATCCGGAAGATCTCGATGCACTACAGGAGTGGGAGCCTCTTTTTTTGAGTAATATGGAAAGAAAAGCGAATCTGAAGTTTGAAAAAGACTCTCATATAGAACCGGGAGGCGCTGTTGTGGAGACCAGGGAATTTGTTGTCGATGGACGAATCGATGAACAGCTCAAGGTACTTTATGAAGTGCTTCCACTCAATCATTTGACAGGTGCGGTATAAAGGATGAGCCAATGATGTGGAGGGAACTTTTAACGCAGAAAAGTACGCTCCGCCGATATGGAAAAGTCTGTAATGTTAATGGGCTTCTGGTGGAAGGATACGATCCGGGCGCAAGTATGGGTGACCTTTGCCGCATCTTTGGATCTTCCGATCCGGAGATCGTTGATGGTGAAATTGTCGGGTTCCGGCAGGGAAAAGTGCTCATGATACCGGTGAATCAGCTTGCGGGGATTTCACCGGGGTGTAAATTTCTGCCCCTTGGTAAAAAGCCGGATGTGCCAGTATGCAAAGAACTGCTCGGTAGAGTGATCGACGGACTGGGCAATCCGATTGACGATAAGGGGCCGTTAGGTAATTATATGCGTTATTCCATATATTCTGAGCCGATAAATCCGCTGCACAGGGGCCGTATCAGAGAGCCGATCGATATCGGTATTCGAGCAATTAACGGATTGATGACATGCGGCAAGGGGCAGAGAATGGGTATTTTTTCCGGGTCAGGCGTAGGGAAAAGCTATCTTCTCGGGATGGTGGCCCGGAATACGGCAGCCGATATAAATGTTATCGGTCTTATAGGAGAGCGCGGGAGAGAGGTAAGAGAATTTATAGAAAAAAATTTGGAAGAGGAAGGGCTTGCCCGATCAGTCATCGTAGTCGCTACTTCCGATACCTCTCCTCTCATCCGCATGAGAGCTGCGTATGGTGCGACAGCAATTGCTGAATATTTCAGGGATCAAGGATTTGATGTTCTCATGATGATAGATTCTCTTACCCGTTTTGCCATGGCGCAGCGCGAAGTCGGTCTTTCGTTGGGCGAACCTCCGACTACAAAGGGGTATACACCTTCTGTGTTCAGTCTGCTTCCGAAGTTGATAGAAAGGACGGGGAATATCGAGGGGGGAGGAAGCATCACGGGACTCTACACAGTGCTTGTCGAAGGCGATGACTTCAATGAGCCGATAGCGGATTCCGCCCGGTCTCTCCTTGACGGTCATATCGTGCTTTCCAGAGAACTGTCGGCTATGAATCATTATCCTGCCATTGACGTACTTGCCAGTATAAGCCGGGTCATGAATGATATTGTTGATGATCAGCACCGAAAGAAGGCAGGGGAGATCATGGATATTTTGGCAACTTACAGAAAAGTGGAGGATCTTCTTAATATCGGTGCGTACGCAAAGGGGAGCAATCCAAGGATTGATTATGCAATCGGTATGATTGAAAAGATACATGCGTTTCTCAGACAGGACATGCATGAAACGGCCAGTTTTAATGAAACGAGAAACTATTTGTTTTCGCTTGTGAAGTGAGGAAGGGATGACCCTTTTCAAATTTTCTCTTCAATCCATTTTGGATTACAGAATCAACTCTGAAGAGAAGTTGCTGCTCGAACTTGCCTCAAGCAGGAAAGAATTGAAAAACGATTATACCATCCTAAAATTTTTGAAGGACAAGCAGCGGTGCATATTGAATGAGTTGGAAGATGGACTGCCGAAGAGAGCTCACATAATCGGCGCATATTTTGCCCATATAGGAGCCGTTTCCGAGAAAATCAAAAAACAGAAGGAGGTAATTGAAAAGAAAACTCAGGAAATGACAAAGCGGCAGGATAAAGTTCTTGAAGCGGTAAAGGAAAGAAAAAAACTTGAATTGCTGAAAGAAAAACAGCTCATAGATCATAAGAGTGCGCTGAGGAAAACCGAAGACAAGAGGCTGGATGAATTCAGTGTTATGAGAACAAAAATGGGTGAAAATCATGAAGAAAATGATCGTGATATTTAAAATTTTAGTCATTTGTGTTCTTATTGCAAAAATTTTTACCCTCGGTGGTATCTGGAACAGAATTGAGACAGTCAGTCCTGCGCTATTGATCGAAGAGGCTGGTGCAGATCCTGGGGTAACTACGGGAAATCCATCCATATGTGACGCCGTTGCCGACCCTCTTTCAAATGAGCGGAAAATATTGACGCATTTGATAAACAAACAGACGGAACTTGCAAAGCGGAAGGAGGATTTGATCGAAGAAAAAAAACGCCTGATGGAGCTGAAAGCGGAGATACTCACATCTATCGAAACATTGAGCAGGATGAAAGAAGAAATTACTGTACTGATACATTCCGTGAGGGAAGTGGATGAGTTGAAATACAGGACTCTCGCCAAAGTGTATGAGGCAACGCCTCCTGAGCAGGCGGGTGCTATGTTCAAAAAACTTGACAAGAGAACCGTAGCCGCCATCATAATGAGAATGAAAAGTAAAAGTGCCGGAGAAGTATGGGGCCATATCGATCCCGGCACAGCTGCGGAAATCACAAAAGAAATTACCAGATGTCTTCCCCCTTCAGAAGAAATCAACCAGTAAGAGATACAGGCGGGCAGTCGTTCACACTATCACTGAAAAGCTATTTTTTCTACCGGCAGTTTTTTCGTGTGATTCCCTTCATAAGGCAATATTTGCCTCCCACAGTAGATAGACAATGTGCCACTAAAAAAATTGAATCTTATAACCTCTTGATTATCTGACTTCTTTTGTTGACTGTCCAGAGTCGACACTCATTCTTTTTTCTCTTCAGCAATGGCATATCTTTTGCCTTTTCCGGTCTGATGAAGGATCAGGAAAGGTGTCTTACGGTGAAGATTCCTTTGTTTCAAATATTTATGGGCAGCTGCGGTCTTCAGATAGCAGAACCGGAAGAAGATAAATGTTCGGGTGTGAAAGCTAAGAGCGATTGGATTTCAGGAATCCGAAAGAGAGGAGCTTTCGATGAAATTCTTAAAATATATGATACCGGAGCGAAAAAAGTGAAACCGGAGAGAGAATCGGAGCCGAACGGCGGCTGCGAAGGCAGTGCCGATGGATGCACGAAAATGAGCTCAAATTGCGGTTCCCGTCACTATTCATGTGAAGTAATTTTTGAAAAAAATGATCTGCCCGCAAATGAAATACAGAGCCGGACGAATGACACACGCCCTTTCAGCAAAGAAATCGCATTTTGTCGCTTATGTTTTCAGAATCTCCCGGAAGAAAAAATGCAAAATCATGAAAAATCTTTTTTCAGGAAACTGAACCTCCTTTTTGCAGAAGAACCTCATGCAGGCACGAGCAATAACCCCCTCTACCCGGTCAGCCCTTTCCAGCCGGAGGTACTTGACGAAAAGATATCTGAGGAAGCAAATGATACGTCAAAGGTTCTATCGTGCGGATTAGAACCTTTCCGGAAGCAGAGCTGTTTTGAACCCTTTATCTCTTTCACTGCACAAGAATTGAAAGAATTTTTGGAGGTGGTACCGGAAAATCTGAAATCTCTTCCGATTGGTTATTTCACTGAAGGGGCACACAAAAAATTGCCGGTTGCATTTTCTGCCATGTTCTCTGAAAAAAAGTTGATTATCAAACAGGGCGCTACGTTACGGCCAGCCCTGCAATCGGGAAATGGGGGTCATCCTGAAAAAAGCAAAACCGAATTTCAGCTCCAGTTACCCGAGCATCATGGCAACACTTTCAAAATTTTCAAAAGGAATACCCTGCATTTCTTCAGCAAAGAAAAGTCATCGCCGGCTCAGCCGCCATTGACAGCAGAATTCGTAAAGAGGATGGAAGTGGGTGGAGAATCTGGGAAAACCGGATCCGCGCAATACGGCGCTGAAAGGAAAAAAATACCCGAGGCAAAGAATGCAAATGATTCCTCAGTAAAACCGGATACTGCTTTCAAGGATACCGGGAATCCCGGTGTAAGAAATACATGGAATACCGCAAACCCGAACGATACATTGGCGGAGGTAAAAAAGACAGGATTTCGGGATTCGAATGCTTCATCTGATTCGCAGCGCCCGGCCGGCGCTGATGCACTCCGGCATGACATTCGGGATAATGCGCCGTTTTTTCAATCTTTCAAGGAGTGCTCATTTTTTACACCGGCGGATGGTGAAGTTGCCACAGTATCGCATGCAAAAAAAGGATCATCCAGGTCAGTTCATACAATTCAGAATCCCCAACCACCGGCAAGTAAAGGTGAAAATTCGGGAAGAAACGAAAAAAATAGTTTCGCTTTACCACTGGCCGTCTTTTCAACCGGTAGAAAGCAGGAAGCGGCAAAGAGTAAAAAAGCGGCCGCGATGCATAATGGCGGCAACAACGCCCGGGTGGTGCAAGATAACGCTGAAGACCTGAAAGCGTCCGAAGGAAAGAAGCCAATGCATTACATCCTGAAGACCGATGCGACCAAAAGCCGGACAGCAGCATATACGGCCCTTGGTCAGACAGAAACGAATGAAAAACTCTCTGTCCACTCTTTGTCCTCCGTTCAGGAGCCTGAGCCCGAGCCAGGTTTTGCCGGGTCAAAGCTACATCATATGCATCGGGAGAATGTTACTCCATTCTTTTATCCCGGCACGTCGAAGTCTCTAAAACCAAAAATCTTAATCCAGAAAATCGATACTTTTCAAGTGCTCCATTCTCTGAAATCGAACAGATTACTGCGATCTGCGAAAGAAGAAAGTCTTTCAGTCCGCCACGGGAATATGAAAATATCTTCAAAACGCGCGTTTTTGAAGAGCGGAGATGATACTGTCTTATCCCAGTCTGTCTTGAGAAATGTTCCGGTATCAGAAATCGTTACTGCTGCAGGAAAAAGCGTTTACCATAGCGTGATTCCTGTAAGGCATGAAACTATAATAAAGCAGTTGCTTTCAGCTGTTTCAAATGCGGGTCAAAAAAAAATGAGCCGTGTGAAAATCGCTCTCGATCCTCCCAGCCTTGGATCTCTTGATATGGATATCATTGTGCGGGACAAGACGGTTCGCGTACAGTTCACGGTACAGAGCGCTGAGGTGAGCAGGTTCATCAATTTTAATTTAGAGCAGTTGAAGCAATCACTCGCAGGGCAGGGGCTGTATGTGGATTCGATTACAGTGAATGATGGGAGCCAGGAAGCGTATGGTCATAGGTCCGGACCTGATAGCGAGGGGCGCTTTTTTCACAGTGAACAAAGAAGGCAGAATCAGACCGGCGGAAACGCAACGGCTGAATCGGACCCGCCGTATACCGATCAGACTGCTGTCTGTCATTACGATGATCAGCCTCAGGGGCAGGTCAGCCTCTTTGCATGAAAAACTTATGAAAAGAAAGGTGATTACATGTCTGCAACAATAAGTGGTGTTACTGCCGGTTCTTCAGCACCGTTTCAAGGCGACAATGCTGTAAATGCAATGGGCAAAGATGAATTTCTCAGACTTCTCATTACGCAACTTAAAAATCAGGACCCGCTCAAACCGATGGATGGAACTGATTTTACGTCGCAGCTGGCTCAATTTTCAAGTCTTGAGCAGCTGTACAATATAAGTGAAGGTGTAAATACGTTCAATTCCTCACAACACATAATGAATAATATGAAATCGATTGATCTCATAGGCAAACAAGTGAAAGTACAGGGAAATGAATTGAATGTGAATGGAGGTGAAGTGGATATCACGTATTATCTTGAAGAAGACGCGATGAAAGGAAACATTGAAGTTACCGACGCGAACGGAAAAGTTGTAAAGAGATTTGATCTCGCTGCAGAAGAAGAGGGAGAACATACGATCAGATGGGACTGCTCCGGCATTTCCGAAGGAAAGTACTCATTTCAAGTGACGGCAGAAAATGCAGAGGGGGATTCGATTAACACCAAAACATTTTTGAAAGGAGCAGTATCGGGTATTACCTTCAAGGAGGATAAAGTCTGTATTGATATCGGTGGCAGTGAAATTCCATTTGAGAGCATTGTTTCAGTCGTGGATGGTGCATAAAAAAATCGAATTTCAAAATTAAACAGGAGGAAACTATGGCAAGTTCTTTATACGCGGGAATATCGGGGCTCAATGCAAGCACGAAGCAGCTCGATGTAATCGGAAATAATATTGCAAATGTAAACACAGTCGGGTTCAGGGCCGGGAAAATCCAATTTTCAGATATTCTAAGTCAGAGTATGACAGGCGGTTCGTCAAATGCCATGCAAATTGGACGCGGGGTTTCCGTATCAGACATTACTACGCAGTTTTCCAGCGGTTCTGTTGAGACAACCTCCAATGCTACCGATCTTTCTATCGACGGCGAAGGGTTTTTTATGGTGAATGATTCAAACGGGGCCACGTACTATACCAGAGCAGGAGCATTTCATGTGGACAGCGAGGGGAATCTGGTGGATGTCAACGGGTATACCGTACAAGGGTATAACCTGCTGGGACTCAATCCGAATTCAATAGCCGATCTTTCTCTTAAAGATATTCAATCTAATCCGGAAGTGACAACCAGCATTTCAATCGGTGCAAATCTCGATTCCCAGACGGCATCCGGAAACATTTTCAATGCGGCCCAGACAATTTTTGATTCCCTGGGCCAGGCGCATACACTCAAAATGCAGTTTCAGAAGGCTGAAGCCAACGGCTGCTGGGGAGTTCAAGCCTTTCTTGATAATGCAAAGATTCCATTCATGAGCCACAGCGGATTGAAATTTAATGAAAGTGGTGTACTTGAGGAAATCTACAGAGGGACTGCGTCCGAAGTAGCTACAAATAATGAAAGTAATGGCACGATATCCGGACTTGAAGTTAACAATGATTCCGATATTGTGGATGGGTTGTTTACCTTGACGAGAGGTTCATCGGCCGATTCCTGGACGGTCGCAAGCGAAGTGTATGGCGATATTTCTCTTATCTTTGCAACTGACGAGGAACTCGCAGTAAGCGTAACCGGTGGAAGCACGGCCGATATTACCATTGCACTCGATGGTTCATGGACTACTGCCGATACGTTTGATGTGACTACTGCGGCAGGTACACCGGGGACAGCAGTTGCAGGGGCGATTTCGAATCACAGAACAGACGGAACTGCTTCCACTGCAGTTATAAATGAAGGGCAGATTTACCAAGATGGTACTCTCTCGCTGACAAGGGATACAGTCTCAGGGAACTGGACAATCGCACACAGTGACTATAAAAATGCAGTTATTACATCTTCGGGGTACGAAGGCATTGATGATATGATAGCCGTCGATCTCGATGGTGCAGGGGGAGCCGATCTCATGATTTCTCTGAGCGGTAACTGGACTGAAGGAGATAATGTTCAGGTTTCACTGGACAATGCTTCATCTGACGCCTCCGACATAGAGCTGCGGTCAATCGCCTTGTCTAACGGAGCCACGATTGGCGTTGCAGAAAGCGGCACAAATAAAATCACCTGGGATTTGACAGGTTCGACTGCAGAGGCGTTGACAGGGTATGCAAGCACATCGGTGGTAAAAGCCTTGACGCATGACGGATATGCGTCGGGTGTTTTGAAAAGCATATCTGTTCAAGCAGACGGGGTGATAACCGGATTCTTTACCAATGGACAGACTGCAAGCGTGGGTAGAATCGTTCTTGCAGATTTTTCGAATCCATCGGGACTGCAAAGAATGGGATCGAATCTCTTCGGCGAAACACTGGCATCAGGTGTTGCGATTAAAAACGCTCCGGGAACAGCCGGAATGGGAGAGCTCACCGCCAATTCGCTTGAGCTGTCAAATACGGATCTGGCCACAGAATTCGTAAATATGATTACGGCTCAAAGGGCCTATCAGGCAAGTGCAAAAGTAGTCACCACAACGGATCAACTCATGAACGAATTAATGAATATCAAACGATAAAAGGGCGCCTGAAAATAGAAATACCGATTTCCCGTTATAATGCCGGCAATGCCGCCGGCATTATAACGGAAAGAACGCAGCGTTGCCTCATTCATAGAATCAATTATTGCCTGATTTCCCGGTCTGAAAGCATGAGATTTTGCCCGGCTCAAACTGAACCACTCGTGCCTTTTCAATGGAGGAAGGACTGCAGATCCTTCCTTCCGTCAAATAAATGACTGTTTCTCATTGGCCGGTGACAAAACTTTTTCCCGTTGGCATCAGGCCGCATACTCGCCAATAGTAATATTCGAGTGTCTTTCGTATAAAATATCGTCACTTCGCCCGGTTAGATCCTCAAAAAGCGAACAGTACATAGCAATTGATTCTCTGGTACGGTAATTGCTCATTCTACGGTAACATCTGATACGGGAATACTAAATGGATCTCGCCACTATTGCAGGAATTGTAAGCGGTTTCGGGCTCGTCATTATCGCAATGAGTATGGGGGGAGGGCTCCTCTGGTTTATCGATATTCCCTCGGCGCTTATTGTATTAGGGGGTACAACGGGTGCCGTTCTCATTAACTATCCAATATCCGATATGCTTGGCGTAATGAAAGTGGCAAAACAGGTTTTTTTTCAAAAGGATCTGAACACCGGCTGGGCGATAGAAACTCTGGTTACCATGTCGAAGACGGCCCGCCGGGAGGGGATACTGGCATTGGAAAAGAAACTGGATGAAATCAAGGACCCCTTCTTTTTGAAAGGCATCAATTTAATGATAGACGGAATAGAGCCGGGAACACTTTCGAAGATCATGCATACGGAACTCGAGTCCATCGAAGATCGTCATCGCCTGGGGGCGGAAATATTTACGACTATGGGCAACTTCGCTCCGGCAATGGGAATGATGGGAACTCTTATCGGTCTTGTTAAGATGCTCATGCAGATGGAAGATCCCAGTTCGATCGGGCCAGCCATGTCTGTAGCGCTTATAACCACCTTTTACGGAGTAATTCTTTCGAACTTGATTTTTCTTCCAATTGCCGGAAAATTGAAGACACGCAGCGCAAGGGAGATTCTTGTGAAAGAATTGGTGATCAATGGCATTCTGTCTGTACAGTCGGGAGATAATCCGAGAGTATTGGAACAGAAACTGCATTCTTTCATATCACCGGGGGAACGTAAAACGATTGTGTAGCTATGCTCAATCACACACTGCGAAAAAAGAAAACCGTTCTTGCAGCAGTCACATGGGACTCCATTTACTGTTCACTGGTCCTCATTCTGGTTGCGTTTTTTGCCATGCTTGTATCGTATTCGACAATAGACGGAGGTAAAACGACCAATTTCATGCGAGGATTCGGAGGCACATCAAAAAAAGGAATGGATGGGCTCATGTCGTATGGTGCCGAAGGATTTAAAACAGGGAAAGGGAAATCGATCGTAAGACCCTCAAAAGAAATTATGGAATCCGAATATACCCAGCCCGAACCTTCTTTACCACTAATCAAAAAGTATATACGCGACCTCGGACTTGGCAACTCGGTAAAAATTGAAAATACATGTGGAGGATTTAAAGCGATATTTGAAGACGATATATTATTTTCTCCAGGTTCTGCGGAAATTTATCAGCCTCTTTACCCTTGTCTTGACAGGCTTTGCCGCATTGCGAAAGATACTGAATATTGCGTAAGAATCGAAGGCCATACTGATACGGTTCCAATACATACGACCCAGTTTCCTTCGAACTGGGAATTGTCTGCCTACAGGGCAGCTCGTGTGCTGCGGTATTTTACAGAATCCGGAGGTATCAGGAGGGATAAGATTACCGCTATGGGCTTTGGCCAGTATCGACCGGTTGCGTCGAACGATACAATGGAAGGCAGAAAAAAGAACCGCAGGGTTGAATGCCACTTTGAAAAACGAGCGGGTCTCGATTCGGGAAATGGGAAAAAATACAATGGGCAGACGCCGAAATGAAGGAAATGAACCATCCGGAAGATGGCTCACTACTTTCAATGATCTGGTGACGTTATTATTAACTTTTTTTGTGCTGACACTTTCGCTATCAAAACTTGATGAAGCGAAAATGAAAAAAATGTCCAGATCTGTGAGCGATGCCATGGGGAGACTGGAAGCAGGATCTCTGGTTGATATTCAAATCTTTCATCCATTCATACTACCCATGCGCCGTTACGGTATCCCTGTAGAAAGAGAAAAGGGCGCTCTTGCAGCGCGGATTAATGAAAAAGGGGTGATGGAAGCAAAGGTGATTGAGGAAGGTGTCAGAATTATCATGGACGAAAGAGTTCTTTTCAAATCAGGCAAAGCGGATATTGAGAAGGATTTTGTCGCCGGACTGGAGGAACTCTGCAGAGAGCTGGAGAAGTCGAAAGGGGAGATACGGGTAGAAGGCCATACGGATGATGTGCCGATCGATACCTTCCTGTTCCCTTCCAACTGGGAGCTGTCTTCGGCACGTGCCTGCCGGATAGTGAGATTTTTGATTGATGAAGGAGGGATATCACCTGAAAGACTGTCCGTAGCAGGGTATGGGGATTCCCGTCCGCATGCCTGCGGTCATGATGATTCTAATAAATTTAAAAACCGAAGAGTGGAGATTGTGGTGATTACTTCAAAAAGCAAGGAGGAATGATGACGGCGGAAGAGAATTCAGAGGCGCACGAACACCAAAAGAAGAATACGTCCGGATTTGGCGTGAAGATAATTCTAATTTTTATTCTGTTTACTATTGCTGCCGGAGGTGGGGTTTTCGGATGGAAAATGTTGGGGCACTATTTTGAATCGATTTCGCACGGTAATGAAGAACCGGCTGTGCAAATCGGGGCTCTCTGGTCGCTTGGTTCCATTATTGTAAACCTTCTTGATAATGAAGGAGAGCGATATTTGAAAGTAAATATTCAGATAGAATTGTCGAACCCTGAATGTGCGGCGGAACTTGATATACTGAAACCGAAGATAATGGATGGAATTCTCGACCTTCTTTCATCGAAATCCTACAAAGAAATTGTTGGTTTTGAAGGGAAACAGCATCTGAGAGATGAAATATCGCTTCGTCTGAATAACTATCTGAGCAAGGGACGGATCGCACATGTATATTTTACTGAGTTTGTTGTCCAATAGCGGTACTTTTTAAAAAGGCAAAAAGAGAATGTCTCAAATTTTATCGCAACATGAGGTTGATGCGCTTCTGAAAGGGATTTCGGAAGGTGATGTCGAAACTGCACAGGAGAGGAGGACGGTACGCCCGGAAATAGAAAAAGCCGTTTCATACGATCTTACAAGTCATAAAAAAATTGTCCGGGAGAGAATGCCCACATTGGAAATAACGGGTGAAAAATTTGCAAGACTATTCAGAACTACGCTGTCCTCCATGTTGAGAAAGGTGGTCGGTGTAAATTCAGCTAAAATCGACATGATCAAGTATGAAGAATTTTTGCGGTCTCTTCCTTTTCCAACGAGCATGCACATTTTCAAAATGGAGCCTCTGAAAGGGAATATGATATTCATAGTGGAATCTCAATTCATTTTCACACTTGTAGATCTCCTCTTCGGAGGCACAGGACGGGAGATATTCAAACTGGAAGGGCGCGATTTTACCTTGATAGAGAACAACATTGTCAAAAAGGTAGTATTAAGCGCTCTTTTCGATCTTGAAGAAGCCTGGAGGCCTATCACAAATACGAAAATCTCATACAAAAGAGCAGAAGCCAATCCCCAATTTGCCCAAATCGTATCGGCAGATGATGCGGTAGTTGTAATCCCCTTCGATATAGAGATGGAATTCGCTACCGGGAGAATGACTGTCTGTATTCCATATTCCACTCTGGAACCTATCAGGGACAAGCTACAGGGGGGATATCAAAGCGATAAACTGGAAGCCGACAAGGAATTGGCAATCCGCATTACAGAGGAATTGAAGCGTGCAGAGATACAGCTTTCAGTTGAATTGGGGACTACTGAACTTCCCGGAAGGGATATCATGAACTTAAAAAAAGGGGATGTGATTCTCTTTGATAGATACTTTAATGACGATATAGATATTTATGTAGAAAAGCAGCTGAAATTTAAAGGTCAGCCCGGGGTGTACAAAGGAAATCAGTCGGTTCAAATAGCAAGAATATACTCAGGCACAATGACTGATACCGGAGAGGATTTAAAAAATGGATCAAGATGAAAATATTGGATGGGATGAAGCAATGAGTGAAGTAAAAAATTCAAATGGACAAAGGGAAGTGCATAACGTTACGTTCGATGAAATTGAACATTCTACGCCTTCGAAGGGCGGCCTCAATCTTGATTTTATCCTTGAGATACCTCTTAAAGTATCGGCCGAACTTGGCCGGTGCAGGATGCTGGTAAATGACCTGCTGCAGCTGGGGCAGGGTTCGGTCATCGAATTGGATAAAATGGCGGGTGAGCCGATGGATATTTTTGTAAATAACAGGTTGATAGCCAGAGGAGAAGTCGTTGTGGCGAACGAGAGATTCGGAGTCCGCCTTACTGATGTCGTATCGCCGGCTGAGCGGATCAATAATCTGAAATAGGGATTTCAAATGGATGCTCCGGATTTGGTATTTTCCTTTTTAAAGATGGTTTCGGCTCTTCTTATCGTTGCAGGGACAGCATATATATCGCTTTATCTGTGCAGAAAAGTGATGAGCAGAAAAGCGGGAAACAAAAGCAAGGAAGATATAGATATACTATCGTCAAGGTACCTAGGAGGCAAAAACAGTATCATTCTTCTGGATGTAATGGGTCATTTGCTCGTTATTGGACTTTCCCCGGCAGGAATGACGATGCTTGCACACATCGGAGGCGAGGAAAGCCGGCACCGGCTGAAATACAAAAATGCCGAAGAGAAAAAGTATGCCCCATTTTCCGAATATCTGTCCCTTTTGACTTCGAATATTTCCACTCTTGGAAGTTCCAGCGGAAAAAAGGATATGAGTAATGATTGAGCGAGGCATACCCTCTCTTCTTGTCATATTCGCACTGCTTTTTGCGGCCGCTGCTCTTCCTGCTTGTGCAGAAGGAATCAGTGTTCCTTCTATTCAGATAACTCTCGACGATGCAGGAGATGACCCGAAAAACGTATCCGCCGCGCTGAAGCTTCTCTTTATTTTTACTATTCTTTCACTTGCCCCCGCTATCCTGATCATGGTTACTTCTTTTACAAGAATCGTTGTTGTTCTGTCGCTTTTGCGGCATGCGCTCGGGACACAGCAGATTCCTGCGAATCAAATCATTATAGGCCTTTCATTGTTTTTGACGTTTTTTATAATGATGCCTGTGTGGAACCAGGTGAATCAAAGGGCCGTTCAGCCATACCTTCATGAAACTATGGATGCCGGAGAAGCATTGAATGCAGCGGCGCAGCCGGTCAAAAAGTTCATGCTTGCTCATACGCGACAAAAAGATCTTGCCCTGTTTCTTCGAATCTCTTCAACAGAAAAGCCAGCTGTTCCGGAAGATACCGGTCTTTCAGCACTTATTCCCGCGTTTGTCATAAGCGAACTGAAAACGGCCTTTCAGATCGGGTTTATGATTTACATGCCTTTTTTGATTCTTGATATGGTGGTGGCGAGCGTACTACTTTCGATGGGGATGTTGATGCTGCCTCCAATCATGGTCAGTTTGCCCTTTAAACTGCTTCTTTTTGTTCTTGTCGACGGGTGGTATCTCATAGTGGGATCGCTGGTGGAAAGTTTTACGTGATTTCCCCCTGGTACAATATTTCGTTTTTTGCCTCCGTGCCGGTATTTCACGTGCCTTTGGGTCAAAAATTCTGGAGCCTGAAAAAAAGCAGAAAGGCCGAAATATGAGCGGCAAAAGAATGTATGAAAAAAAACGGTAGTTTTCAATTTTTATGGAGGTGATTGGTACTGTGATCGACATCGTTATCGGAATGGCAAAAGAGGCGGTAGAAGTTACTCTTCTGCTTTCGGCACCAATGCTTCTGGTCGGTCTTGCGATCGGGCTTGTCGTCAGCATTTTACAGGCGGTGACTCAAGTTCAGGAAATGACGCTCACTTTTGTTCCCAAGATTATAGGCGTCATGCTGGCCCTCGTAATTGCGCTTCCCTGGATGATCAATCTTATGGTTGCCTACACAGAAAATCTGTTTGCTTCCATACCGAATCTCATCCGCTGAATATCCCAACGAAGATATCATGCATAGACAGAGATGAACGTTCCTTTCTTTGATTTACAAGCACTTGCGACATTTATTCTCGTTTTTCTGAGAATAGCGGGATTTATTTTTGCCATTCCGGTCTTCGGAGCCAGAACCGTTCCTATTCGCTTAAGAGCGTCAATTGCTGCTTTTGTTACGTTGCCCGTGTCTTTCTTTGTTGCCAAATGTCCATTGCCGCAGGGGCTTGTTCAATTAGTTATTTCAATGGCAGGAGAAATATTTATAGGTCTTGTAATCGGTCTTGTAGTGCGATTCATTTTTGAGGGAATGCAGCTGGCCGGACAATTAATCGGTTTTCAGATGGGTTTTGCAATAGTTAATGTCGTCGATCCCCTGTCGAGCACGCAGGTTTCCATCATATCTCAGTTCGTCTATCTTATCGCAGCATTTGTTTTTTTTGCCGTCGACGGGCATCATCTCTTTATTCTTGGCGCAGCACAGAGCTTCCGGATCGTTCCGTTGCTTGCATTTGATCCTTCCGGCACGTTAATAGAATCAATACTTTCATTTTCAAGAGAAATATTTGTCATGGCAGTTAAAATAGGTGCTCCTGTCATGGCATTGCTCGTGCTCGTCAGTATCAGTCTTGGCATGATTGCGAGAACCGTTCCGCAGATCAATATTTTTATAGTCGGCTTTCCTTTGAAAATAGGAATCGGGCTTATCGGAATAGGTCTTACTCTGCCTTTCATAGTGAAAGTAATGGGATTTGCCTTTTCCGGCTTCGGGAAAACGATAGAGGCACTCATCCGCCTTATGTGAACGTCAAACCCGAATGACCGGACTTTTGGATGTATACTTTTTGACGTAACCGTCAGTTAACTGTCAAGTCAAGGATGTACATGACCGAAGAGAAATCAGGACAAGAAAAAACTGAAAAGCCTTCGCAGAAGAGAAGAGATGATGCCAGAAAAAAAGGGCAGGTCGCAAAAAGCCAGGAAATTACGTCAGCAGCGATTCTCATGGCATCGATTCTGGTCTTTTACTGCGCATCTTTTCAAATAGTTAAAAATCTGTGCAGTATCATGCGATGGAATCTTACCCGTCCGTTCAACACCGCCTGCACCTGCGAAAGCATATCCGAAATAATCGGATTTTTGGCCCGGGAGACTTTTGTATGTCTTTCGCCTGTCTTGTGCACCCTGTTTGCAGTGGCACTTTTTACTAATGTACTGCAGACAGGATTTATTTTTGCGCCGGAATCCGTGAAACCGCAATTTTCAAAACTGAACCCTGTAAATGGTTTCAAACGGCTTTTCTCCATAAGATCGCTTCTCGAACTGATAAAAAATATATTTAAAATTATCATTGTGGCCCTTATTGCCTATTCGACTATAAAAGGCGAATTGGAGAACCTCATAATAATAGGCGAGCAAAGTCCCGGAGAGATTCTCTCTCTGGTAGGTTCGATAGCGCTCACGATAACGTTCAGAAGTTGTCTGGTCCTGATTGTTCTTGCAATTCTGGATTACGCTTTTCAGCGCTGGGAGCACGAAAAGAAACTTCGGATGTCAAAACAGGAGGTAAAAGATGAATTAAAACATACAGAAGGCGATCCTTTAATCAAGGCCAGGATCAGAAGACTTCAGAGAGAAGCGGCCAGAAAACGCATGATTGCCGATGTAGCAAAAGCTGATGTGGTGATTACCAACCCTACACACATTGCCGTTGCGCTTAAATATGACAGAAAAAAAATGGTTGCGCCGAAAGTTACGGCAAAAGGTCAAGGCTTTATGGCAGAGAAGATAAAAGAGACAGCGAGGGAAAATAAAATTCCCATTGTTGAAAACAAGATTCTGGCACAAGTATTGAATAAAACCGTTGCTGTGAATGAGACCATACCTGAAGAGCTGTATAACGCGGTTGCCGAAGTATTGGCATATGTTTTCAAACTGGGAGGAAGGAGGTCTTCCGAGTGGAGCAACCTGTAGTTGCGTCCGGAATCAAAACTACGTATATCTCCGAGTGGCTGAAGAGCAGCAGTACGCTCATCGGCATGGGAATCATCGGCGTTCTTCTGGTTATGATGATACCTCTGCCTTCATTCATTCTCGATATATTGCTTTCTTTAAATATTACATTCAGCCTCCTTATTCTTCTAGTCGCCGTTTATTCCCTTAAGCCCCTTGATTTTTCGGTATTTCCCTCGATACTTCTTGTTGCTACGCTTGCCCGCCTTTCGTTAAATGTGGCCTCTACCCGTCTTATTCTTCTCCACGGAAATGAAGGGACAGCAGCGGCAGGCCACGTGATAAAAGCCTTTGGGACTTTCGTCGTAGGCGGTAATTTCGTTGTTGGGTTTATTGTATTTTTTGTGCTCGTTCTCATTAATTTTATTGTGATCACCAAGGGTGCCACAAGAATTGCCGAAGTTGCAGCCAGATTTACCCTGGACGCAATGCCGGGTAAGCAGATGAGTATCGATGCCGACCTGAACGCCGGCCTGATTAACGACAGTGAGGCAAGAAAAAGGCGCGGAGCAATAGAACGGGAGGCCGACTTTTACGGGGCAATGGATGGTGCAAGCAAGTTCGTGAGAGGTGATGCCGTGGCAGGTATTATCATTACTCTCATTAATATTATCGGTGGCCTGGTAGTCGGTGTCATTCAGAAAGGGATGCAGGCGGATGAAGCCGCGCAGACCTATACGCTGCTTACAGTAGGTGACGGGCTTGTCACGCAGATACCGGCATTAATCGTTTCAACGGCTGCCGGTATGCTCGTCACACGTTCGGCTTCTTCCGCAGATTTTGGAAAGGAAGTAACCGGACAGCTGATTTTCAAACCTAAAGCGATCGTTTCTGCATCGATTATTCTTTTTATATTCGGCATGATCCCGGGAATGCCGACGGTCGCCTTTTTGAGCATTGCTTTTGCTATGGCGGCGGCGGCATTTACACTATCAAAAAAATCTTTCGAAGAAGGCGAAATTGAAAAGGAGCATATTGCCGAGCCACCGCCGGAAACGCTTGAGTCGCTTCTCCCTTTGGATATCCTTGAACTGGATGTCGGTTACACTCTTATTCCTCTCGTGGATTCCGCCAGGGAAGGAGAACTGCTTCAGAGGATAAAAGCTTTCAGACGGCAACTGGTCCTGGAGATGGGATTTGTTATGCCCGCGATTCATATCAGGGATAATCTCCAGCTCAAGCCGAATGAATATATGCTCAAACTTAAAGGCGCTCAGATTGCACGAGGCGAACTTCTTATGGGTCATCTTCTTGCCATTACTCCCGACGAAAAGCTCAAGATCAAGGGAGTGGATACAAAAGAACCTGCCTTCGGCCTGCCGGCCGTCTGGGTCAATGAAAGAGAAAGAGAAAACCTTCAGGCAAAAGGGGTTGTAGTGGTTGATCCGGCTACGGTTATTACCACTCACATTACAGAAATAGTAAAAAGCCATGCGGCTGAACTGGTCGGCAGGCAGGATGTGCAATCTCTTCTGGATAATCTTTCGCAAGATTATCCAGCGCTTGTTTCCGATCTGGTGCCCAATGCGGTTCCGCTGGGCGTTCTCCATAAGGTAATACAGCGACTTTTAAAAGAACGTGTTTCCATTCGTGACATGATTACAATTGTGGAGACGCTTGCCGACTATATTCCGGTAACAAAGAATGTCGATCTCCTTACGGGATACGTAAGGCAATCTCTTTCGAGAACGATCACCAGCCAGTATACGGATGCCAATGGTGATGTGACCGTAGTCCTGGTTGCTCCGGATATGGAAGACGCAATCAGCGAATCGGTTCAGCATACCGAATATGAATCTTTCGTAACGGCTGAATCAGCGCTCATTCAGTCAATTATGAGAAATCTTCAGGGATATGTAAAAAATTTTACCGAAAAAGGGTTGCAGCCGGTTATTCTTTGCTCGCCCCGGGCAAGAAGCGCGTTGTGGAAAATTGTGGAAAAATTTTTTCCTTCCATTGCTGTTTTGTCTCACAGTGAAGTTACATATGATGTCAATATAAAATCCCTGGGAATGCTGAGGCTTCAAGATGCAGGTCAAGAGGTATGAAGTAAATCGAATAGACGAAGCAATGCAAAAAATTAAACAGGACCTTGGCCCTGACGCGGTAATTCTTTCTGCTAGAAGGATCAAAGGTGCAAAAAGCCTGGAAGTCATGGCAGCCGTCGACAGGATGCAAAGTACGAAGGCAACATCTGCTACAGAGGGAAACATTGGATGTCCGGACGTATTGACAAGGTCTCAATCTGCTGAACGCCCGACAGAATGCCGGAAAGATATTGAACTGTTTTTTTCGGAATTAAGGCATGATTTTCAAACGCTTTTCGAATTTTTAGGTGTAAAAGGGCATTACCGTGATTTAGGACCCTATGTGCCTGTATATGAAACTCTGATATCGAAAGGAATTGCTTCCCGTTCCGTTCTCTCACTTATAAAAACATTGAAGGAAGATGCAGTAAAAAATGGATATCCAGACGGCTGCAATACCTGGATCCATTTGAAAAAGATTATGCAACAATCAATCGAACCTGTTTTTTCCGGGCAGCGGGAGAAGCGGATTCGAGCCTTTATCGGTCCTTCCGGAGAAGGGAAAACTACAACTCTCGCAAAAATTGCAGCAAAGGCGATATATGGGGACAAAAAGAAGGTCGGGATTGTGACAACGGATACATATCGTATAGGCGCAATAGGTCAGCTGAAAATATACGCAGATATTATGAATATTCCCCTTGAAATAGTGAAGGAAGACAGGGAATTCAGAAAGACAGTGGAAAAATTTTCCGACAAGGATCTGGTGCTCGTAGATACGCCCGGGGCGGGCAGAAATGATATGAAGCAGTGCATGAAAATAAAAGCTCTTATGACCGGGGAGCATCCTGTTGACACTGCTCTCGTTCTTAGCGCCACAGCGAGCTGCGATACCATGACAAATGCTGCTGTCCGGTTTGGAGCAGCAGGATACGACCATATAATATTCACCAAATTAGATGATGCCGGTTCATACGGTTCACTCTACAATATTATGGAATATGCATGTAAACCGGTTTCTCATATTGCTGACGGCCAGCGTGTTCCTCAGGATATAGAAGAAATGAATGCGTTTAAGTTCGTGCGTCTTGTTATGGAAGAACAAATGCACTGATACTTCAGGGAAACGGTAAAAAAAATTTACATATCGGAAGCTGTGGCGGATTGATTGCAAAGAATGAGGTGAAAGGTGGATCAGGCCCAGACGCTAAGAAGAATCGGAAACACAGGCGGATCGATTGAGAGTATTCGCAAGCCCAACACCGGGGCGAAAGTGATAGCGGTGACCAGTGGAAAGGGAGGTGTAGGCAAAACCAATATCGCGGCCAACCTTGCATATCTCTTCTCAAAAATGGGTAAAAAGGTGCTGTTGTTGGATGCCGATGCAGGACTGGCAAATATAGATGTGCTTCTGGGAATTTCCCCGCATTTTAATCTTTACCACCTTTTTCGAGGAGAAAAGACACTTCCGGAGATTGCCATAAAAGGACCCGGAGGCATGATAATCATTCCCGCCGCGTCAGGTATCCAGCAAATGGCCGATCTTTCAGCAGGCCAGAAACTGACGCTTGTCGAAGAACTTGACAATTACAATGAAAAAATCGATGTCATGATAATTGACACGGCAGCAGGTATCACGGGAAATGTGATGTATTTCAACACGGCTGCCAGAGACATTATCGTCGTAATTTCACCGGACCCGACCTCTCTTACTGATTCTTATGCGTTAATAAAGATATTGAGTCAGGGATATGCCGTTCATCATTTCAAGGTTCTTGCGAACATGGTCAAAGATGCAGGAGAAGCTTTTGAAGTGTACAAGCGGCTGAGCGGCGCCACAAATCATTTTCTCAATGTATCGGTAGGATATCTGGGATATGTCACCAGAGACCGTTGTGTTTCGGCCTCCATAAAACAGCAGAGTCTTTTTGCGGAAATTTATCCTTCATCACGGGCAAGCAGGCTTCTGGCAGCAATTGCCGACGAGATATGGAGGGAAGAATCTCGGACAAGTGGCAGCAGGGGAATGATCAAATTTTTTGGAGATGCAGTGGTTGACCGGGATGATTGATATAAAGAAGCGAAATGCGCTGATTGTTAAATATGCGCCTCTGGTAAAACACATTGTTGAACGTTTTGTCATGAGACTGCCCAGTCATGTGAATAAGGAGGATCTGCTCAGCGTAGGTACAATCGGCCTCATTTCTGCAATAGAGCGTTTTGATGAGACAAGAAATGTTCGTTTTGAAACCTTTGCCGGATTCAGAATCCGGGGCGCGATTTTAGATGAAATGAGAGCCCATGACACATTTTCACGATCATCGAGAAACAAGGATTCCAGACTGGAACATGCATGTGCTGTTCTTGGCATGGAATTGGGACGGCCTCCTTCCGACGATGAGGTCGCACGCTTTATGGGGCTTTCACTCGAAGAATATTACCAGCTTGCCGATGATGCCCAGGGGGTATCTCTTTTGAGCCGTGATGATCTTCCTCCTGATTATTGCGAGAGATTTGCCAGCAGCGATCTTTTGGAAAAAATAGAAAAGGAAAATCCTTTTGCAGCGGTCGCAGGAAAAGAGCTGAGAAACATTCTGAAAGATGCAATTGAAAACCTTCCGGAGAAAGAAGGACTGGTTCTTTCTTTATACTATTACGAAGAACTGACGCTGAAAGAAATAGGTGCTGTTCTTGGCTTGACGGAATCGCGGATCAGTCAGATTCATTCAAGCGCCATTCTCAAACTGCGAGGCATTCTTAAGATTCAGGGCATCAAAGAAGCAGCCTCGGCCTGAAGGAGATAACAGACATGATTCATCAATGTCCGGCACAAAATCATAAAAATGAGCGAATTGTTCAGTATTCATGTTGTCAGGTTTTTGCCTTTGAAAATTTCGGAAGGGCATTGGCTTTTGTTTTTATATTCACTTTTATGCTGCTCTTGTTCAGAATAGATTCCGGTTCTGCAGGCAATTTGTCTTCATTTGCGAAACCGTTTCTGAATTACTTTCCCGGAGAAAAACAAAAAAAGTTTTCAACCGATATTTCCACATATCAAATGTGCTACAGACGGTATGGTGATTTTTTTATTTTTATAAAAAATGAACATAAAGCTGCAAGATTGCTGATTGCGGATATCGTGCTTGAACTTGAAGAACGGGGCATGCCTGAAGACCTGGATGATCTGGAGATTCGCAAAATAATATATGAGGCATCAAAGAAAGCGGCAATAAGTGATACTATCCATTCTCATTTACGTAAGAGATTAAAGCAAGAAATTGCAGACACTTTGAATCGGGTGGGAGGCGGTGCCTTTGTGAAAGAGGTTTTATTTACAAAATTCATGTTATTATGAATAAGACATGTAACGGTAAATAAATGGATGAAAAAAAGAGAAGTGATATGAAGAAAAAATTTGTCATTTTAATTATATGTGGTAATATCGCCTGCATGTGTTACGGTCAGGTCCTGACTCGCGAGAGTTTATGGAGTAAAAATGCCATACTGTAAAAATAGTTCTATTGTAGATAAAGGCGAGACCTTTGAACAACAGACAATTTTCATTAAACCCGGTTTTATGCCCGATTTTTTTGAAATACCTATTCGAGACCGATCCGATGTGGCCGGTTGGCGATGATGATATTTTTGTTATGATGA
>JALNXD010000028.1 GCA_023230565.1 Syntrophales bacterium | reverse complement strand
GTTTCACAGCTTCTTCCCGAAGCTCCTTTGTGTATACTGCATTGGGAATTCTTTCCATTTAGACACCTCCATCATCTCTTTTTACAGCACTTTTGGTGTCCATTCAAAGCATCTTACGTCAGGTAGTCTATTTCAGGCACCGGCACAAGCTCCTAAAAACGAACAACGCTAACAACCGAGAGGGACGCTCCGCTCACGATCCCTATTAGCTTCGTTGACTTCAGGAAGCTATGTGGTCTGACAATTAAGGCTCCCTTGCGGGAGCCCTTGTATTTGGTACGCCCAGAAGGATTCGAACCTTCGACCTTCGGATTCGTAGTTTTATATTATATATATAATTTTCAACACTTAATTACCAAACTCAGTTATTGCTGGCTTTTTTGTGGACATTCAAAAGTAAGTAAAAAAATCGACAGTGTCTTGATAGGAAATTCATTTTTGAGTGCTTTTTACAATGGCTTAAACTTAGAATCGCTCATCAAGTGACTCCAACTACTTATCACCGCCCATGACTGTTTCGTAAGATTACCCATTAATTATTGTAGTCAAGATTTTGTCCCGATGAGTCTGTATGGTAGCTTTCGATCCATAATACTTGCATCGGAGAGAGAAAATTGACAACATTCCCATCTAACTAGAAGGGTATGGGAAGAATGGTTATCGTTGATGTCACGCAGGGTAAGTTAGATTTTTGCTGTAGGAACAAAAATAATCCCTCCGAACTTAGGCAAGTCGGAGGGATTAATATGAACGAATGTGATGTAGAAGAATCGCTAAGAGATGCCTAGCGACTCCGGCGGCCTGAAGCTCTGGACACCATGCGGCTGGAAGCGGGTTCTTTCTGTGGGGTTGCACTCCGGAACTGTTCTGGAGGTTTGCGTCTCGTGAAGCTGCTCATGGAGCGGCGGAAACCTTCGTTTCCTGTTGGAGCCGGCAAAGTGTAATCAAAATCTTGCAGGGTACGTTGTTCAATTTGTTCTCCCAGAATATGCTCAATGGCTCCCGCCATATCCCTTTCCTGCGGGGTTACAAAGGAGAAGGCATTTCCGGTCTTATCCGCCCGCCCTGTACGACCGATCCGATGTGTATAGTCCTCGATGGTGTTGGGCATGTCATAATTGACTACATGGGATATGCTGTTTACATCGATCCCCCGAGCGGCGATGTCGGTGGCAATCATGATACGATACTTGCCGTTCCGGAAGCCGCTGAGAGCCGTCTGGCGCTGATTCTGCGAAAGATTTCCCTGTAGAGAGGTCACGGCAAAGCCTGCTGTTTTCATCTGCCTGGCTACCTTCGTTGTGCGATGCTTTGTGCGTGTAAATACAAGAACTGAATCTGTATTGGTCTGCTGAAGAAGCTTAATCAGCAGGGTTGTCTTGAGATGTTGTTCCACAGGATAAAGGGCATGGGAAACTGTAGCTGCGGGAGCGTCTTCGCCAATCCGGAGAGTTACTGGATCGTGCAGAATTTCCCTTGCAAGGCCTCGGATGTCGGAAGGCATCGTGGCGGAGAATAGCAGCGTCTGGCGCTTTTCTGGCAACTGTTTTGTGATTTTACGAATATCGGGCAGAAAGCCCATATCAAACATACGGTCCGCTTCGTCCAGAACGAGAACTTCGATGCCAGATAAATCAGCGGCACGCTGCTCCAGAAGATCGACCAGACGGCCTGGACAGGATACAATGATTTCGACCCCCGATCGTAGCTTCTGAATCTGTGGATTCTTGTTCACGCCACCATAAACGGCAATACTTTTTAGCTTTGTTGCACGGCCCAGCTCATAGATGGACTCGTGAATCTGCTCTGCAAGTTCTCGTGTTGGCGCAACAATCAGGGCTCGAGTTTTTTTGCGCGGCCCGCTCATCAGCAGGCGTTGCATGATGGGTAAAACAAAGGCCGCAGTTTTTCCTGTCCCGGTCTGAGCAAGCCCCATGACATCTCTGCCTTTGAGTATGGCGGGAATGGATTGAAGTTGAATCGGTGTCGGCATTTTGTAGCCCAAGGACTGAATGCCAACCTCGATTTGAGGGTGAAGATTAAACTGTTTAAAACTCATTAAATTTCCTTTTTTATTATAGTTCACCGGTATAATTCCGGCCCGTCCGCCCGTTTTCGGACGTCCGATTTTTGATGCATTTGATTTACTGAAAACTTTTAAAAATCTGAGGTAACCGTCTTATCTCCGGTCCCAGTAGGATCGGATTCCATTTCCTTGTTGCTTTTCTTGCCCTGCCGCTTTGCCATTTTCTCTTTGGCTTTTCGTGCGCGTTCCATCTCCTTCTGCCGTTTAATGAACTGTTGCGGGCTTTTCCTTGCCATATTTCCTCCTCTCCTACTGCATGACTATCACGTCCAGAAACACTGCTCTTTTAAAAATAAAAACCCCAGAAGCCGTTTTGCCGGCTCTGGGGTGGAGTTAACAGCCAAAACCAATGATAGATACTCGATCTCAATATGAAGATCTTAAGAAGCCTTTGTAACGAGAAGCTTTTAAGTTGAAGACTAAATTCAGGCCAACCTTACAGTTTCCGAACATTCTCAGCAGCTGGACCTTTCTTTCCCACAACAACATCGAAACACACCCTGTCACCATCTGATAATGATCTGAAACCTTCTCCCTGGATCGCTGAGTGATGCACAAAGACATCATTGCCGCCGTCTTGCTCAATAAAACCAAATCCTTTGGCATCGTTGAACCATTTTACTGTTCCTTCTGACATTTTTTCCTACTCCTTTATGGCTCCTTCAAGGAACCTTCATAATATTGTCGAATAACTCGACCTGCAGTATTTCTGTATGTACAAAAAAAAACCGCACATTCCTTAGTCTGACTTGTGCGGTTATCTTTCGTATTTTGCTAACTACAATCATGTACTGCACTTGTTGAAGGGACACTAACTGATTATTATTAAAAATGCAATGTTTTTATTTGGATATTATTTAATCGGGAAAATCTTGCAGTATGAAAAATTCTGTTAAAGTCAGTAGTCACTGCCCCCCAAAGCCTTCTCACTTTCAGTCCTAGTAGAATCAAGCATGTCGCCAAATCTTAAGTGCAGCTTTGCAAAGAGTTTTGGACAGCATGAAGTGGTTCCTTGAAATACCGGGTATTGTCTGCTATCCGGATCTCTCAGCCACATCAGCATTGATCCCTCCATAAGAAAAATCTTGCCTACCATCAGACCATGATTGAATGCGCTGTAAGATTTATCTCGTGCAGCGGTGTTTTTGCAGCCAGCATTCACAAACCGGTGCCTTTCACATTGTATTCAGCAGCAATGTCCTCATTGTCGTGGTGCAGCTTTGTTTTTGAAGTCGAGCCTGCTAACGGAAACAGCGACGATCTCTATTTCAGGAAGCAAAGCTTCCTCTTTTTTAGTGCAAAGAAAAAAAGGCCCCCTTCAGGAGCCTTTTATCTTTTTTACCAGCAAATGTTTAAACTCGTGACCTACGGACTTGTTTTTCTGATATAGGCTTTTAATATCCTATATTTTTAATATTAACTGTGGACAAATTCAGCCCAATGTGGACAAGACTAAAAAAGGCTCCCTTGCGGGAGCCCTTGAATTTGGTACGCCCAGAAGGATTCGAACCTTCGACCTTCGGATTCGTAGTCCGACGCTCTATCCAGCTGAGCCATGGGCGCACATTCTTTACATATGAATGGCGGAGAGAGGGGGATTCGAACCCCCGGTACAACTTTTGGGTCGTACAATCGCTTAGCAGGCGATCGCTTTCAGCCACTCAGCCATCTCTCCGCTGCTTAACCGAACATATTCTGGCGGAGGGAGCAGGATTCGAACCCGCGAACCTTTCGGTTAACGGTTTTCAAGACCGCCGCCTTCGACCTCTCGGCCATCCCTCCGATTATGTCTTGCAAATACTGCCTTCTCAAAAAGAGCGCAAAGTTTACTTGATGGAAGCGATCCTGTCAACTCCATTCATATAGGGAATCAACACTTCCGGTATTTTTACCGATCCATCTTCCTGCTGGTAATTTTCCAGCACCGCAACTACAGTTCTCCCCACCGCAAGTCCCGATCCATTTAATGTATGCAAATGTTCTACCTTACCTGTGCTTTCGCGGCGGAAGCGAATGCCGGCCCTTCTCGCCTGGAAATCCTCAAAGTTACTGCAGGACGATATCTCCCGATAATCTCCCTGACCAGGCATCCAGGCCTCAACGTCATACGTCTTGGCTGAAGAAAATCCCAGATCTCCCGTACACAGTGTTACAGTCCGATAGGCAATCCCCAGTCTCTGAAGGACCTCTTCGGCATTGAAAGTCAAGCTCTCAAGTTCATCATAGGAGCTTTCGGGCTTGCAGAATTTGACCATTTCAACTTTATTGAATTGATGCTGACGGATCAGGCCGCGCGTATCTTTCCCGTAAGATCCGGCTTCCGCACGGAAGCATGCAGAATATGAAACATAATAAAGCGGCAGGTCTCTTTCGTCCAGTATTTCGGAATTATGGAGATTGGTTACAGGAACCTCTGCCGTAGGAATCAGGAAGTAGTCGGTTCCGGCCACCTTGAAAAGATCCTCCTCAAATTTCGGCAGCTGTCCGGTGCCTGTCATAGCCTGCCGGTTGACCATGTAAGGGGTCAGAACTTCCGTGTATCCATGAACCTCAGTATGAAGATCGAGCATGAAATTGATGAGCGCCCGCTCAAGCCTCGCTCCGGCGCCTCGATACACTGCGAAACGCGCCCCCGCGATTTTGGCAGCCCTGCTGAAATCGAGAATGTTGAGGGCCTCTCCGATTTCCCAGTGCGGCCGGGGGCTGAAATTGAAAGAAGGTTTTTCTCCCCAGGTCCTGATTACGGGATTATCTTCCGAACCGGCGCCGGCAGGTACCGATGCATGAGGCATATTGGGGATCACCATGATGAGATCATTGAGTTCAGCCTCAACTCCCTTCAATTCATCTTCCAGCTTTTTGATCCTTGATGATACCGAACCCATTTGATCTATTAATTCTTGAGCATCTTCTTTTGTCTTCTTTCTCCTGCCGATTTCTTTCGAGACATTGTTTCGCTCACTTCGAAGTCCTTCCACTTCTTTGAGAATATCGCGCCTTTTCTGATCAAGAATTGAAAACCCGGCAAAATCTATATCAGCCCTCCTTTCGGTCATCTTTCTTGCAACCAGATCCAGATTATCACGTATATATTTTATATCGAGCATATCCTGTTTCCCGAGTTATTATTTCAGCGGGTTACCTCCCTATCACTTCAATTATTTCAAGTCAATATCTTTATACTTTCCCTGCATGACAATGCCTCTACCAGCAAAAGAGTCATGCAAGAAACATGAGCTCACGGATTCCTTCTGCGCAGTTTTCTTTTTACCATGCGCATAAGCGTTCTCATTTCGCCTTCTTCGAATGAAAGGGAAAAAATAAAAAATACGACACCTCCGGAAACGAGCGCTGCAATTAAAGTAAAGAGTCTCGCCGAAAAGGGGCTTTCCGGATTCCACCCCGCACACTGCATGGCGGCAATCATTGCCGCACCCATAACAATCGATATGATTACTCCTCTTGCGGCGGACCTGAAGAACTTTTTATCGAGAAAGGAACCGATTTTTTTTTGGAGAATCAGAACTAGAATCGTCATGTTCACCGATGAAGCGATGGATACGGCGAGCGCAAGGCCGCCATGTTTGAGAGGATACATCAGCATGATACTTGCGATTACATTTACGATGAAAGCAAAAAAGGCTATTTTTACCGGTGTCTTTGTATCTTGCAGCGCATAAAAGGCGGAAACGAGTACCCTTGTACCCGAAAAGGCCCATAATCCCAGCGTATAAAAAAAGAGAGCCTCTGCAGTGTAAAGTGTCGATGCTGCATCAAATCGCCCATGCTGAAAAAGAACCGATATGATTGGAATACGAAGGATTATGAATGCAACCATGCAGGGGATTGTCACAAAAAGGATAATCCTGAGAGAAAAAGAAATGGTCTGTTTCAATTCATCATAATCACCCCGGGCGGCCTGTTCGGAAAAACTGGGCAGCGATGCCGTCCCTACGGCAAGAGCGAATATCCCCAGGGGAAGTTGTACGATACGATCGGCATAGTAGAGATACGAAACACTCCCCCCAGGCAGAAAAGACGCTAAAAGAGTCCCAACGAATATATTGATTTGATAGACTGCGGCCCCGAAGAGTGCCGGAAGCATAAGAAAACCTATCTTTTTCACACCGGGATGGTTGAAATGAAAATCCGGTTTGAACCGCACCCCCCTTCCCCAGAGAGCGGGAATTTGCATGGCCAACTGAAGGAATCCCCCTGCCAGAACACCGATTGCGAGTGCTGTGACGGGTTCCTTGAAAAATCCCCGCAAGAAGAAGGCAGACGCGATAATAGAGATATTCAGCAAGACCGGAGAAAGCGCGGGTGTTGCAAAGTGGCGCAATGAATTCAATATTCCCATGCTAAGCGCAACAAGAGACATGAAAAAAATATAAGGAAACATGAGTCTGGTAAGAAAGACAGTCAGTTCGTATTTGGCGGGATCCTCACCGAAACCGAAGGCAATAATTTTGACAATCCAGGGAGAAAAAATAATTCCAATTACCGTGACTAAAGAAAGAACAATTGAGAGCAGCGTGACGGCCACATTGACCAGCTTTACGGCGCTCCCTTGAGACCGGCCTTTCAGATATTGCGTATACACGGGCACAAAAGCGATTGTCAGCGAACCCTCAGCCAATATACTGCGAAGGAGATTGGGAATTCTAAAGGCGACAAAAAATGCATCGGTGGCGAATCCGGCACCAAAGAAAGCGGCGACGACAACATCCCGAAGAAAACCGAAAATACGGCTCAACAGCGTGGCAAGCCCCACTACACCTGCTGCTTTAGCGACACGCGAACGTTCGCTTTCACAGTTATGCGCGCCTTCGGCAACAGGGGGATCCGGGTGGGTCATAGTTTAGAAATTATTGACTCTGCAGTGCTTTTTTTGATTCCTGTAATGGAAATTCGCTTGTTCCTGGACGTTGCGCCCCCGGTAATTGCAATATTTCTTATTGGAATATCGAATAGATCGGCAAAAAACCTGATGCATTCCTCATTTGCTTTTCCCTCTACGGGGGGCGATGTAATTTTTATTTTCAAAGCATTTCCATGAAATCCAGCCAATCCTGATTTTGATGACCGGGGTATAACACGGACATTAAGAATGATTCCTTCTTTCGTTTCTCGTATTTCGCACACGTCTATTCTGCAGGTTCTTTATTCCATGTTTTCAATAGCTCTATATTGAATTTTAAAAAGGATTCGAAATAAGACTCAAGCCTGCTTTTTTCTTTGTTCAATTGCTGCACTTTCACTTCCAGCTTCTCGGCCTCTATTTTCGCTCTTTCGAGCATCTCATCGGCCGCTTGTTGCGCTTTTTCAATCATTTCCTCACAGCGTCGCTGCGTTTCCTCTGCATCTCTCTGCCGAGCTGCCTCTTCATCCTTATATTCGGCAACCACAAGTTCCATCTCGGCGATTTTCTGTTTTAATCCCCTTATTTCTCTTGTTTGATCTTCCAGTTCATCGGCTACTAATCTGAGAAAGTTTTCCACCTCCGCCGTATCGAAGCCCCTGAATTTTACTTTGAACATCTGACTGCTGACGTCCAGAGGAGTAATTTTCATCGCCCACCTCGTTTATTTAAAATACAGTGCCAGCTGCAACAAGCTTTTAACAAGGAAACTCTGAATAAAAATGATTACCAGAATCACGATTACCGGCGAAATATCTATACCGATACCACCTATCGGAATCCAGCGCCTTACATACTGCAGGACCGGTTCGGTCGCGCGATAAAGAAACCTGACGACTGGATTGTACGGATCTGGATTTACCCATGAAATAAGTGCTCTGATGATAATAATCCACATGTAAATCGTAAGCCCTACATCGATAATTCTCGCCACAGCTGCAATAAAATTGCCAATTATAAACATTTGCATTTCCTGCTTCAGTAATAAAAACTAAAAGATTAAATAATGATTGCTCATTTAAAAGTCAAGGGCTATATTGGACACTCAAACTCAGACAGCATTTTCGTCTGCATTGCATTCAGTGAGGACCTCAAAACAAACGGAGAAAATCATGTTGAAAGAAAAGAAGATAGGGATAATCGGGGCAGGCAATATGGGTGAAGTCCTTACAAAAGCTCTGATCAGCAAGTGCGGTATTCCGCCCGAAAATATAAAAATTGCCGATGTAGATGCATCACGCCTTAAAGATATTGAAAGAACATATGGCATTCACACTGTTGCCGAAAACAGCGGGGCTTCGAAAGGGACTGATTTACTTATTCTCGCTGTGAAGCCCCAAATCATGGAAACGGTGCTGGAGGAAATTTCAGCTGAACTTGAGGCGAGCACATTGGTAATCTCGATTGCTGCAGGTTTCACCATTCACAATATAGAAGAAAGGCTTGGTTCTTCATGCCGGATTATCCGGGTAATGCCGAATACACCGGCAATGATAGGTTTCGGCGCTTCGGCTCTTGCAGCTGGAAAAAATATTCTGAAAAGGGATATGGAAATGGCACGCCGCATTTTTGATTCTGTCGGTATTACAGTGACTGTAGATGAAAGCCTGATGGATGCTGTCACAGGATTGAGCGGCAGTGGTCCTGCATATGGATTTATAGTCATTGAAGCCTTGACAGATGCAGGAGTGAGCATGGGCCTTTCCAGGGATATATCATTGAAACTGGCGTCACAAACCATGCTTGGGGCTGCAAAACTATGTCTTGAAGGAGAAAAAACTCCTTCACAGCTAAAAGATATGGTCACTTCTCCTGCCGGGACAACTATAGAAGGAATTAAAGCACTTGAAAGAGCGGGATTGCGTGCCGCCCTCATTAACGCGGTTGAAGCAGCAACGCAACGTTCCAGAAAGCTCGGCGGTAAAAAAATTGATTAATATCAGCTTTATCGTAACTGCATTTTATTTTCCGGAAGCAGATTAAATTTTCAAAAGGTTATAAAACTTGGTTATTATACTTCTTTTTTCTTTCTGCTCATCGGTTTCCTCTTCGAATAAATTCATCAATTCCTGATCCTTGGCTGAATCAGAAATTATTTCCATTTCATTAGGCCCTTCTTTTACAGTTTGTTCATTATCAGTGATTCCGGTTTCATTTTCCGTAGTTACAGGTGCGGTTTTCGGTTTTCTGCGGCGTCCTCTTCTTCTTGGTTTCGATACACGCTCCTCATGTAATTTTTCTTCCTTCTCCGCTGTTTCTCTCTTTGGCTGCGTATAGCCGGAAGTTTCTACTACCTGTTCCGTGACAGGTTCCTTTTTTACAACTTTGAATTGCGAATCCGGCCAGAACATGTCAGTGCTTCCGAATATTACAACCGAGACATTATATGATTGTTCAAGCTGGCTTATTTCGCGCCGTTTATGATTAAGAAGGTAAGATGCTACTTCAGAAGGAAGCGTGATTTCTATTTCGGATGCATCTCTTCTTACGACCTCACTTTTGATCTTTCGATATGTGCTGAGTGCCAGATATTCAATGGAGGGCACCCAACCGCTGCCTTTGCAGCGAGAGCAAATAGTATAACTTATTTCCTGTATTGTAGATTCTTTTTTCTGCCGGGACAATTCCAGGATTCCGAATTTTGATATTTTTGCAAGTTGAATCCTTGATCGATCGTTTTTCAATGCATTCTTGAATGTCCGCTCTACCTCAGCATTATGCTTGCGTTCCATCATATCAATAAAATCCACGACAATCAGACCGCCAAGATCTCTCAGCCTCAATTGCTTTGCTATTTCTTCAGCAGCCTCCAGATTGGTTCGGAACGCAGTTTCTTCGGCATCACGCCTATTCAATCTTCCTGAATTCACGTCGATTGTGATGACTGCTTCCGTGGGCTCGATCACCAGAGAACCGCCCGATTTCAATTCTACCCGTTCTCTGTAAATGGCGTTGATCTGTTCTTCGACATTATACGTGTCAAAAATTGGAGTTTCTCCGCGATACTGTTTTATCGATTTCACGTTTCGCGGCGAAACGGCTTTGCAATAGGCTTTCATTTTTTTCAGTGTTTCAATATTGTCGATCAAAATTTCATCAATATCAGAGGTAAAAAAATCCCTGAACACCCGGACAGCGAATTCGCTTTCTTTATATACAAGCGCGGGCGCGGGCATACGTTCGGCTTTTTTTTCTATATCTCTCCAGAGTCTCACCAGCATCTGGAAATCCCTTGTCAATTCCTGTTTTGTACGATTTATTCCGGCAGTACGGACAATGAACCCCATATTTTCTCTGTCACTGATCTCGTCCATAAACTGCTTGAGCTTTTTGCGGTCTGCCTCGCTTTCAATCTTGCGCGATATGCCACGGCTTTCCTTATTCGGCATCAATACGAGATAACGCCCCGGCAATGACAGGTATGTTGTCAGCATCGCCCCTTTCTCGCCCTTCCCTTCTCTGACCACCTGGACAAAAAGCTCTTTTCCGATTTTCAGCGTTCCGTCGCTTTCGCAATATAAATCACTCACATCACGCAATGGCAGAAAACCGCTTTTTCCTACGCCGTAATCGACAAAAGCGGCACGCAACCCTCTCTGTATGTTGCGCACCACTCCTTTGTAAATATTACCCATAACGGGTTCCCTCATAGCCATTTTTATGCTGTATTCAGTCAATTGACCGTCTTCAAGAATGGCCATGCGGCTTTCTTCTTCATCTATGGTATTAATAAGCATCTGCTTGGACATACAATTCTTCCTCCCTATCCGCCTCCGTAAAAAGCGGAAATATCCCCCTTTCCTTCCCGGATGATCTCAGGCGCTTCTCCTGTCAGGCTGACCACACTTGAAAGTTCCGAACCTAAAATACCGCCATCAATCACAAGATCAACCGAATGCCTGTAGAATTCTTCCATTTCGGCCGGATCGTTCATTATTTCATTATTCTCTCCCTTTACACTTGTACTTATGATCGGTCTGCCGAATTCTTTCACTAATGTAAGACATATTCTGTTATCCGGAATTCTGATTCCCACTTCTTTTCGTTTGGGCAAAAGTATTTTCGGAACCATTCTTGATGCCGCCAATATAAAAGTATAAGGGCCCGGCAAAAGATGTCTCATAATTTTATACGCGTAATTTGGAACATTCGCATAATTGCTTATATCACTGAGATCAGAACAGATGAAACTGAAGGGCTGACTTCTGCTTCTTCGTTTTATATCATATATCCTCTCTATTGCCCTTTTATTGAATAAATCACAGCCCATCCCATACACAGTATCAGTCGGATAAATCAAGATGCCGCCATCGTTTAAAAAATCAACCGCCTTTCGTATTAATCTCATTTGAGGATTATCGCTATTTATGATGAACAACACGAAAACGCTTCCTCTTTCTCTGGTAATTAAATATTCGCTCAAACCGGCAAAGACATGAAAGTATTTAAATTTATCCGGATTCTCTTGCACTGTCAATAAAATTTGCACATTATGAAATTCGGGGGGGGAAAAGATACAAATAAATGGAAATCCTCAGAGATTGTCTTTGTCAATCTGCGAAGGGGATAATTCTTTTTTTGCATAGGTGAGATAAACTTTATTTTTCACGAAAAGGCTGTGGATATCAGCATCAATGTGGTTGTCCCTGGCCATATACCCCAGAATCTTTAAAGCGCCGGAAAGAGTGTTGGCCTTACGATATGGTCTGTCAGGCGCGGTTAATGCTTCAAAAATATCCGCTACTGCAAGTATTCTCGCCTGAAGTGGTATCTCTTCACCTTTAAGGCCTCGAGGGTATCCGCTTCCATTAATACATTCATGATGAGCGCCCGCGAAAAGAGGCACATTTTTCAATTTCTTTGGAAACGGTAACTGGGAAAGCATTTTATGCGTTATCGTCGCATGACCGTGTATGATTTTTCGTTCTTTTTCCGTGAGTGTACCTTTCCTTATGATGAGATTTTTTATTTCTTCCTCATCAAGCATAGGAACCCTTTGCCCAAGTACTTTCACGGTTTTTCCGGCTATAGATTTGACACGTGCAACACTTTCATCCGGCATGAATTCTCCTCCTTCATTCGTACGAAGAAGAAATTCCAAATCGTCATCGAGATTTTGAAGCTCGTATTTGCACTCAGCAGACGCACTTTCATACTCCGGAATATCTTTTGCCGGATCTATCCCCTTTTTTAAGGCTGCTATCTCAATGTCACGCTTTGCCACTTCAAATCTCATTTTCAATAATTCTATGCGGTCGAAAAGCCCGTCCAGTTTCGTTGACTTATCCATTACATGCTCCGGAATAGCGACTTTTCCGACATCATGGAGCCATGCGGCAATTCTAAGTTCATTAAGCTGATGTTCATTGAAAAATATATCGCAGAATGGACCTTCCTCAGCCATATTTATCGCTTCGGCAATCATCATCGTCAATTCGACCACTCTTCTGCCGTGATCCCCGGTATAGGGAGATTTCTCATCAATAGCCGTGGCAATGGTTTTGATAAACGATTCAAAAAGATTTTCGAGATCTTTTATCAAGCGCCTATTTGTCAATGCCACTGCGGCCTGTGATGCCAGGGATTCAGTCATTTCCTGGCATTCCCGGGAAAAAGGTATCGTATCTCCGGTCATCTTGTTCTTTGAATTCAAAAGCTGGAGGACACCTATGATATCGTTTTCATGATTGCGCATTGGAACAACAAGCATTGATTGCGACCGGTAGCCTGTAGTGGCATCGAATTTCCTCGTACCCTCGAAATTAAATTGATCGGCATCGTATACATCCGGAATATTTACAACCTCTCCCGAAAGGGCTGCATAAGATGAAACATTCGCATAATTAGGCTTACCTTCATCTTGAAAGAGGTCAACCGGCGGCCAGGTGATTTCCCCCGCAGTACCGCCCATCCTGGTTGTAAGCGAATCATTCTGAACGATTGCGAAGTGCAGTCTTTTTTTGTCTTCACTTGTAATGTAAAGAGTTCCGCCATCGGAATTGGTAAAGCGCCTGGCTTCATCCACAATCATTTCAAGTAAACGCTCAATATTTTGTTCTGCAGAAAGAGCTGCGCCAATGCTGGTGAGCCTTCTGATCTGCTCTTGATGCCCCTCTGCAAAAACGCGGACAGATGCTGTCACGGAACTGAGCAGCCTGTTAATATCAGCGTTACAGTTAACGTTAAAAGAGGGCGTCTCCTTCATAATCGCATCCCTGTCCATTGCGTTTTTCTGTCGAATCAATCATCCGTTTTTAAAAGAAATTGGGAGAAATGTATAACATCGGATACTGCTATTTTCAAGCAATAATAATCTCATAAAAATTACGCCAGGTATCTCCCCGTACTGTTCAATTTCCGATATCTATGCAGGCTCACACATAAACGCCACTTCTCACTTTTAACTTTGGAAAAGCAGTGATCTTTCACATCACGTACTGAGAAGCGTCTCATGCCGGCAAAAGGGCCTGATTGGTTACATGGGAACGTGGAAAGAGAATAAATCGGATTTTCTGCACACGCCGTCCATTATGATAAGGGCACGGATCAGGTTTTTTCGTAAAACGAAAACTATCCATTGACAAATAGCAATCTATATGTAGAAATACACTGAATTTATCGGCAGATTTACCAAGATGGCACTTTTGGAAATAAAATATGGCAGTTAACAAGATAATGCCCGGGAAGGGCCATACAAAAAATAGAAGGAGGTAAACTAATGGCATACGAATATGAAAAGTTGGTGGTGGAGCAGGATGGAAAAGTATTAATTGCGGCAATTAATCATCCGCCGGCAAATTCCATGGGCCAGGGTGTTCTGAGAGATATCGATGACTTGCTCACCAAGTGCGAGAACAATGATGATGTCAGGGTCATTATATTGACCGGAACGGGAGAAAAACTTTTTTCGGCAGGAGCCGATATTACAGAATTTGCTGACCTTCAAAAGGGTAAAGTCCCTAAATATAATGGCAATGATATTTACTTCAGAATCGAAAATTATCCGAAAGTCGTTATTGCTGCAATTCAAGGCGGAGCCTACGGAGGAGGTCTTGAACTGGCATGCGTATGCCACCTGAGAGTTATGGCTGAAGAAGCGACTCTGGGGTTGCCGGAAGTAAAACTCGGCCTCAATCCCGGATGGGGCGGAACCCAGCGTCTTCCGAGGTTCATTGGAAAAACGAAAGCGCTGGAATTAATGCTGACGGGCGATTTCATGCCGGCACGCGAGGCATATACTCTGGGTCTCCTTAATAGAGTCGTTCCAAGAAGTAAAGTAATGGAAGAGGCAAAAGCCCTGGGTCAAAAACTAGCCGCAGGGGCTCCCGTTGCACAGCGCGAAATCATGAAAGCCGTGCGGCTGGGTCTGGAAACCAATGTCCGAGAAGGCGTGTATGTAATTGAACATTCCGCAAGCAAAGCCCTGCAGTTTACAGAAGATTTCGCTGAAGGTTCCCGGGCATTTCTTGAAAAGAGAAAGCCTGATTTCAAGGGCCGCTGATCATAGCTGCTTCAACAAATTTTTATCCTTATTCCATGTCCCTCCCTCTCGCGAGGGGGGGACCTTTTTGAGAAAAACAATGAAAAAATTTTTCAATCAAGATACGTCCGCACGTCTAAAGACCGATAATGTCGCACGATTTATCAAGCACAATTTCAGGCACTTCAATGCCGCAGCTCTGGTAGATGCTGCCGAAGGGTACCGGGAATTAATAGATGAGGGGGGCTGCATGCTTATGGTGCTCGCCGGTGCAATGAGCACGGCGGAATTGGGGCTCTCTTTGGCTGAAATGATTCGAAACGACAAAATACATGGCCTATGTTGCACAGGAGCAAATTTGGAAGAAGATATCTTTAACCTGGTGGCTCATGATCATTACCGGCGCATACCTGGTTACAGAGATCTTACTCCTGCTGAAGAAGAAGACCTTTTGAAGAATCATCTAAACCGTGTGACAGATACGTGTATTCCGGAAGAAGAAGCCATAAGACGCATAGAACATGAAATACTGGATTTGTGGAAAGATGCCGACAAAAAAGGGCAGCGCTATTTCCCGCATGAATTTATTTACCGGCTCCTGCAATCTGAAAGGCTTTCACCTTTGTATCAGATCGATCCAAAAGACAGTTGGGTTCTTGCAGCCTGCGAAAAGAGACTCCCAATATTTGTTCCAGGGTGGGAAGATTCAACTCTTGGAAATGTTTACGCCTCTCATTGCCTTCGTAAACATATTTCCAATGTTCATACTGTAAAGTCCGGGATTGAATATATGATGTTTCTTTCCGACTGGTATCGGAAAACGGCAGGTTCAAAGGCGGTGGGATTTTTTCAGATAGGCGGCGGTATTGCGGGCGATTTCCCTATTTGTGTAGTTCCGATGCTGCGCCAGGACATGGGGCTTACTGAAACCCCTTTATGGAAATACTTTTGCCAGATCAGCGATTCAACCACAAGTTACGGATCGTATTCAGGTGCCGTACCCAACGAGAAGATCACATGGGAAAAATTGGATGTAGATACTCCCAAATATGTTATTGAATCCGACGCAACGATCGTGGCACCTCTTATCTTTGCGTATGTTCTGGAAAATAATCTTTCTTGAACCGGATCCTGCGCGAAAGGTAATGATATGAAGACAATAGCGATCCTTCCCGGCGATGGCATTGGTCCCGAAATAATGCATGAGGCAGTCAAAGTTCTTGAAGCTGCAAAAAAACGTTTTTCAATACCCCTTGGCTTTGAATTTGCCGACGCTGGGGGCTGCGCCATCGACAAATACGGCGAAGCCCTTCCTTTATCCACTATTGAGCTTTGCGAAAAAAGCAATGCCATCCTCTTCGGGTCGGTGGGGGGACCCAGATGGGAAGGACTTCCACCGGACAAACAGCCTGAAAGAGGAGCTTTACTTCCGCTCAGGAAGCGGTTCAAACTTTTCTGCAATCTCCGACCAGCCAGGGTGTTCAAGAATCTGGCAGGAGCAAGCCCGCTTCATCCTGCCATCATAAAAGAAGGATTCGACATTCTCTGCGTAAGAGAACTTACCGGAGGAATTTACTTCGGCCAGCCGAAGGGAAGGCAAGGATCCGGTTCAGAAGAACGGGCCTACGACACGATGATTTATTACCGATGGGAAATCGAACGGATAGCCAGAATGGCTTTTGAATTCGCCCGCCTCAGAAATAAACGGGTCACTTCCATCGATAAAGCTAATGTACTTACCACAATGGTTTTATGGCGAGAAACAGTGGCAGAAACAGGGAAAGAATTTCCGGATGTAAAGCTTAATCATATGTATATCGATAATGCCGCCATGCAGCTTGTCAGAGATCCTCATCAATTTGACGTCATACTGGCAGGAAATATGTTCGGCGATATTATTTCGGATGAATGTGCCATGCTCACAGGCTCCCTGGGTCTTCTTGCATCGGCGAGTCTCAATGAAAGCAAATTCGGTCTGTACGAACCCGCAGGAGGGTCCGCACCCGATATCGCCGGGAAAGGAATTGCCAACCCTGTTGCCCAGATCCTTTCTCTGGCCATGCTCTTCCGCTACAGCCTGGACAGACCCGATGCAGCAGAAGCGATAGAAGACTCTGTGGGCGAAGTCATACGCGCAGGGATTCATACGCAAGATATCGCTGTGGATAAAATGAAGGCCGTATCAACGAAAGAGATGGGGAGTGCGATCGCCGAAAGGGTGATAAATTTTAAAAAGAAGGCTTCTTAAAACCATATACTCAGTTGTGCTTTATTCTTCGTCATTGCGGCATAAGCCTCATTTCTGAATATTCACGCCTTGCCTCTGGAGCCTTGCACGAAGCCATTACGAATTGTAAGTTTTCGGACTTGAATATTTCATGCCGATTATGGCACATTACGCGTATGTTGTTTTCTGTTTCCTGTCACGCACATACTTTGAGGACAGAAAACTCAGAGCGATACCTGTTGGCTAAGGAGCAACACTATGATACTGCGAGGAAGAAGAAGCGGCTCGACCAGGATTGAGGATATTGTCGCCGTTATGAGGTTCGATGGAACGATACTCTGCATGAGCTGTGCCGATGACAAAGACCTTGGAAGCATATTGTCGGAAGATGATCTGATCACGAGTCAGAATATAAGAGACGACGACTGTTATATTTGCGCCCGTTGCGGCAAGGAAATAAAGGGATAGCCCTCCTTCGCATGCCGCACGGTGTTCGTCTTCAGCTTTTTAGTTTCCTGCTCCTTGTATATTCAACTAATCCCCCTGCCTCGATAAGTTCGGCCATGAATGGCGGAATTGCCTTTGCTTCATATATCTTTCCATCCCGTGATCTTTCAATTATGCCCGATTCGAGATCGACACTGGCCTCATCTCCATCCGACAATTCTTTGGACGCATCAAATGATTCTATCAGCGGGAGCCCTATGTTGAATGCATTACGATAGAAAATACGGGCAAAGCTCGCTGCTATTATTACACTTATGCCGGCTTCTTTGATTGCAAGAGGGGCATGTTCGCGGGAAGAACCGCACCCGAAATTGCGACCTGCCACTATAATATCACCCTTCGATACCGATCTGGCAAAATCGGGCCTGAGATCGGCAAAACATCGTTTCGCAAGTTCGGATCCTTCCGAAACATTCAGAAATCTTGCAGGTATAATCAAATCCGTATCAATATCATCGCCGAACTTCCAAATTCTACCTCCAAATTTCATGCCCCTAACCATCCTTTTTTTTTCTTCTTTTTTTAAAACGTTTAAATCGGTCAAATTCATTTCAGTTAATCACCATAGTTTGTTAATCATTTTCCCTTCAATTCGTCAGGGCCGCCTATTTTGCCAAGAATGGCTGAAGCAGCCGCCACAAAGGGATTGCTCAAGTAAACCTCACTTTGGGGATGTCCCATTCTTCCTATAAAATTTCTGTTTGTCGTGGCAATCGCCCTCTCTCCTGCAGCGAGAATCCCCATATGACCCCCAAGGCAGGGACCGCAGCAGGGAGGACCTATAACGGCACCTGCATCCAGAAATATTTCCACGAGACCCTTCATTATCGCCTGTTTATATATCAGTGGCGACCCCGGTATAACAATGAGCCGAACTCCCGGAGCAACATGCCTGCCCTTCAGAATTTCGGCAGCATCCTGGAGATCTTCCAGAGATCCATTTGTGCAAGATCCGATAAATGCCTGATCTATCGCAACTGTACCGACTTTCGAAAGCTCCCGCACATTTGCCGGTGAATGCGGGAAGGCGACTTGAGGCTCGAGGCGGGATGCGTCTATCTTTATTACCCTTTCGTAGTGGGCACCGTTATCACTTTTAAATATAACGGGATTAAGCAATGACCGTTCCTTGACAAATGAAAGAGTTGCATCATCCGGCTCGAAAATACCATTTTTTCCACCCGCTTCTATTGCCATATTTGCCATTGTCAGCCTTTGAGACATGGAAAGCCCGTCGACGGTCTCGCCTGCAAATTCCAGAGAGGAATAAAGGGCGCCTTCGACACCTATTAAGCCGATCAGATGAAGAATGAGATCCTTTCCTCCGACATAGGGCTTGCGGGTACCATTTATTTCAACTCTTATGGTTGGCGGTACTTTAAGCCAAATTTCTCCGGTAGCCATTATGACTCCCAAATCAGTGCTTCCGACACCGGTGGAAAAAGCGCCCAGGGCACCGTAGGTACATGTATGACTGTCGGCCCCTATGACAAGATGTCCCGGAAGTACTAGCCCTTTCTCGGGAAGAATGACATGTTCTATTCCTGAATCGCCTCCTTCGTAATAGTGAGTCAACGCCTGCTCACGGGCGAAGTCTCTCATCAGTTTTACCTGCTGAGCCGAATCGATATCTTTATTTGGAACAAAATGATCCGCCACAAGCGTAACTTTGTCTTTGTCGAAGACTTCTTTTACACCGATCTGTTTGAATACCTTGATAGCAATGGGTGCAGTAATGTCATTTGCCAGCGTTCTGTCTACTTTAACTTCGATAAGATCCCCAGGAGCAACCCTGTCCAGATTTGCATGCTGCGCGAGGATCTTTTCCGTGATTGTCATCGCCATAAAATATCTCCACAATGTTTTTCACATATTTTTTCTATACTATAGATTTTCGACTTTTACATCAAATGTTAATTACCAGTGAAGCACACTCCAGCATCTTACACAGCCGGACAGGAACACTGTTCTACTGAGAAACATCTTCGGGACGTCGCCTTTCCAGATTCTTCATTGTCTCAAGACGATTGAGGGCGTTGATGTACGCCTTTGCAGTAGCTACCAGTACATCGGGATCCGACCCTCTGCCGCTTACCGTATACCCGTTGTACCCGATCTGCACGGTGACCACACCCTGTGCATCAGTCCCTCCTGTAATGGCATTCACTGCATATTTAATGAGTGAATGTTTGGTTTTCGTTATCTTCTTTATGGCTGCAAATGTCGCATCCACAGGACCGACACCGAATTCCGCATCCTGGATTACTTTACCTGACACCTCCATTCGCACAGCCGCTGTCGGAATGGCTGCGTTTCCACTGATGACGTTTAGATAGAGTAGTTTATATTTATCCGGTTCTCTGAATATTATATCCGAGATAATTTCTTCCAGGTCTTCATCGAATACCTCTTTTTTGAGGTCAGCCACTTCTTTAAACCGGATGAAAACCTTGTCGACTTCTTCGCCTGACAGATTGAAACCAAGTTTTTTCAAGCGTTCCTTGACCGCATGCCGTCCTGAATGCTTTCCCAGAACAATATTGGTATCATTTACTCCCACACTGGCAGGAGTCATGATTTCATAAGTGATTTTCTCTTTTATCAGACCGTCCTGATGAATGCCCGATTCGTGGGAAAACGCGTTGGCTCCGACAATGGCTTTATTCGGCTGTACCGGTATGCCGGTAATGTCAGACAGCAACCGTGAGGTTCTATATATATTCCTTGTCTTGATATTCGTGCTGAACCCGAGGATATCTTTTCTCGTTTCCAGTGCCATTACAACTTCTTCCAAAGAGGCGTTCCCCGCCCGCTCGCCTATACCATTGACCGCACATTCAATCTGCCTTGCACCCTGCTTGAGCGCTGCAATTGTATTTGCGACTGCAACTCCTAAATCGTTATGGCAGTGAACCGATACGATGGCATTATGTATATTTTTAACATGGGCAAAAATATAGGCGATCAAGTCGCCCATTTCATCGGGCATGGCATATCCTACTGTATCGGGAATATTGACGGTTGTCGCACCGGCTTCAATAACGGATTCTACCATTTCACAAAGATAATCCTTATCCGTTCGTGTCGCGTCCATTGGAGAGAATTCAACGTTATCTGTAAGATCTTTGGCATGTCCTACGGCGCGTACCGCCTCTGCAAGCACCTGCTCTCTGGTTTTTTTCAATTGATATTTAAGGTGAATATCAGATGAGGATATAAAGGTGTGAATGCGAGGATGGGCAGCTTCTTTAATTGCATCCCAGGCACGGTCGATATCCTTTAGATCAGCCCGTGCAAGCGCTGCAATCTGAGGCTTTCTTATCTCTTTAGCTATTTGCTGCACAGAAATAAAATCACCTTCCGATGCAACAGGAAATCCCGCCTCGATTACATCGACTCCCAATTTTTCAAGCTGCCGGGCAAACCTGATCTTTTCCTGCAGATTCATGCTGAAACCGGGCGATTGCTCGCCATCTCTTAATGTTGTGTCGAAGATATATACCCTGTTTTTTGTCGGCTTCATGAAGCGTTTTCCTCCTCAAAGGCAATTTTGATTTCTTTGCAAAAAAAAGCCATGAGCGTGATGCCCATGGCCTTTAAGATTCAACTTTTTATTTAGGTCAATTTCTCCTTAAAAAAACAGGCAGCACGCGGGAGATATGTATGAAACTAAGAGCGAGGCTTAAGCCCAGCACACATATCACATATAAAGAAATTAGCTGCCCTGCAATCATCATGATACACATTCCTTGAAAAATTGAAAGAGACTCTAGATTAAAATTATACGTATGTCAAATGTTTTTTTACGTTCTCTGGCGTTTCATTTACCAAAATCACCCCCATTGCCTTTTTTGCTCAATTTGTATTGCAGACTGTCTATAAGCGCCTGCCAGCTTGCTTCTATAATATTTGCCGATACGCCGATAGTTGTCCAGATTTCCTCTTCATCCCTTGATTCAAGAAGAACTCTCACTTTCGCGGCCGTCCCGTCACTTCCTTCAAGAATTCTTACCTTGAAATCAATCAGGTGCATTTCATCTAACCGGGGATAGAATTTTCTTAGCGCTTTCCTGAGAGCATTGTCAAGTGCATTGACAGGACCTATTCCTTCGGCTGCAGTTATTTCATGTTCTTTTCCCACGGAAATCTTTATTGTTGCCTGAGATTTTGATGAATTTTTTTTCTTCTTTTCATCAATGACCGTAAACGATTCCAGCTTGAAAGGCTCCTGAAATTCACCTGTTGCTTTTTTTATTAAAAGAGCGAGAGATCCGTCGGCTGCATCGAACTGATACCCCTCGCTTTCCATTTTTTTAATGGCACTCACCACATTTTTGCTGACATCCTTCGATTCAAATCCGCCAAGCGAGATTCCAAGTTCATCGGCTTTATATTTGATATTACTCTTTCCGGCCAGATCCGAAACGATTACTCTGCGGCTGTTTCCCACCAGATCAGGCGTGATATGTTCATAGGCAACAGGATTTTTCAAAATTGCACTCACGTGAACGCCGCCTTTGTGAGCAAAAGCGCTTTTCCCCACGTAAGGCCTTGAATTCACGGGAGGCACATTCGCTACATCGCTCACATAGCGGGAGAGCGCAGTCAGATGTCCGATTGAATTCTCAGGAAGACAATTACGCTTCATTTTTATTGCCAGATTTCCTGCTATAGTGATCAAATCGGCATTTCCACACCGCTCTCCATATCCGTTGATGGTTCCTTGAACCATTCGCACCCCCTTGTACACAGCGGCAATCGAATTGGCAACGGCAAGCCCGCAATCATCATGAACGTGGATACCAAGCTCTTCTGCCGGCATCACCTTCATCACATCGTCCAAAATATCGATTAATTCCCACGTGAGCGTGCCGCCGTTCGTATCGCAGAGAACAATCTTTTCTGCGCCTGCTCCCCTTGCCTTTTTTATTGTAGAAATCGCATATTGTCTGTTGTGCTTATATCCGTCAAAGAAATGTTCAGCATCATAAATAACCTCTTTGCCCTTTCCTTTCAGATATGACACCGAATCTTCTATCATTGCCAGGTTTTCGTCAAGAGATGTGCCAAGTATCTCCGTTGCATGCAAGTCCCAGCTTTTACCGAATATGGTAATCACCGGAGTGCATGCATCAAGAAGCGCTTTTATATTAGGACATTCAATGGTTTTAACATTCGGTCTGCGAGTGCTGCCGAAAGCGGCAAGCCGTATATTTTGAAATTTTTCTTTTTTTGCCATCTTGAAGAATCGCATATCTTTCGGGTTCGATCCCGGCCATCCCCCTTCCACGTAATGAAAACCTGCCTCATCCAGTCTCCTGGCAATGGCAAGCTTTTCATGCACTGACAAACTGACCTGTTCTCCCTGGGTTCCATCTCTCAATGTGGTGTCATAGAGCAATACGTCGTTTCGTTTCATGCTTTCTTCTCCTAAAAAAAACCCGCTGCCAGCGACGCTGATAACGGGTTTTGAGATTTATGTTGCAAAGAGTCTTACTCCATCATCAGGTCGGGCATCGATCAGCCTCCCTAATTATTCCGCTAATTATAATAATGGTTGTAAGATTCTTTCTCATATTTACGCCAAATTACATATCATTTGAAAATCCGCCTGAGACAGTCTGTTTATAAAGCTGAAATTTCCGATTGTCAATTGAAAAAACCCGCCCGAAAAACTGGAACCTTAAAAAATCATAAATATGAACGTGCACCGGCATAACATTTTTTAAAATAGCCTTTTAAAAGTGAATCAGTGCGCACTTTTTTCCCCGTCCCCGGTGCGTGAATGAAGCTTCCGTCACCAGTATATATACCAACATGGGATATCCCTCCCTTTCCTTTGGTATCAAAAAAAACGAGATCTCCTTCCGCTACTCTTTTGCTCTCTACGATCTCTCCTGCTTCATATTGAAGCCGTGACGTCCTGGGAAGATTAAATCCATTGAGCCGGTAAACCGACATAGCCAGACCGCTGCAATCGAAGCCTTCGTTCCCGGAAGTCCCGCCCCATTTATAAGATATTCCGAGAAAACTTTTTGCCGTTTTTACAATTCGGCTGCGTATATAGGTCTCCCCAAGCGAATCTTTCCGGGAATACGACATTTCATCTGGGCGTACAATATAATACTCTTCTATGATTCCTTCATCCTGCAATTGGCGGGCTTTTGATATCGCATCGTTCCTTGAAGCAAAATCACCGAATCTGACTTTATACAAACCGCTCTTATATACGAAAAAATAAGCCTCAAGACCATATGCAGTAAGCTTTGCGGTCATCTTCTCGGCATTTTCAGCATTAGCGAACGCACCTGCCTGAATTGTATATCCCAGAGGTGAAATTTTTTCTTTTTTCAAGATTTCAGTGCCGGAAACCGGCACCATTGATTTCTTCAGGCTGCAAGAAGCAATCATCAGAGACAAAGTAAATAATAAAAAAAGAAATGAAGCTGCAGTAATACTTTTTTTATCTGCCCGATCAATCATCTGTGGTCCTCTTTACAAAATTTTGCAGCTGTTATCCGGAATGGCAAATCGAAGACATTATGATTCGTACATTCCAATACTGTCAAGGAATTATTACAAAGAAACGATTACAAATGATCGGGAATCCGAAGCCTCGTAAAAATATGCGATTTGGAGTACAAATAAACATGAATTCGGTGATTACATGTGATATCCCCACCGGATCAGATTTTAAATAGGAGATGTTATCATTATGCATGGCCTTTCACGGCGGTTCGCCGACCGGTGGCGCTGTAAGGGCGGATACCGCGAGCTCTTGATTATTGCAATTCCATTGATTGCAAGTACTTCCACCTGGTCAATCGAGCATTTTATCGACCGGATGTTTCTCACCTGGTATTCGCCGGAATCAATTGCTGCATCAATGCCGGCGGGCATGCTTTCTTTCATGATAAGCTGTTTATTCATCGGCACGGCAAGTTACGTGGGAACCTTTGTCGCTCAATATTTTGGTTCGGGGCAGTACGAAAGGTGCGGCCCCGCGCTGTGGCAGGGTATATATATAGCTGTAATCGGGGGATTGATTCAAATTCTCTTGATTCCGTTCGCGCGGCAAATTTTCGATCTGGTGGGGCATGCGCCTGAAATCAGAAATGCAGAATCAACGTATTTCGCTATTCTCAGTCTTGGCGCCCCTTTCGTAATTGTCTCATCGGCATTATCCGGTTTTCTGTCCGGTCTGGGACATACGTGGCCGGTGCTCTGGGTCAATATTGCTGCAACAGCAATCAATCTTCTCCTGGACTGGCTTTTTATATTCGGCAATCAGGGATTTCCCGAAATGGGAATTGCCGGCGCCGGCCTTGCTACTGTCGCTGGTTTTGCTGTCAGTACCGTTATCTATTTTTTGCTTATTTTCCGACCGCATTATGCTTCACGCTATCTTACTCTCAAGGGATGGCGTTTTGAATGGCCTCTTTTCAAGAAGCTCATTCGGTTCGGCTTCCCAAGCGGAGTTCAGTTCTTTATTGAAATTGCCGGATATACTATCTTTATTCTCTTAATCGGCCGGTTGGGAACGATCTCGCTCGCAGCGACCAATATAGCGTTCAATATCAATACTCTTGCCTTTATGCCCATGATCGGCTTCGGTATTGCCACGTCGGTTCTTGTCGGCCAGCGGTTGGGTGAAAACAGAACCGACCTGGCCGAGCATTCCACCTATTCGGCATTCCATCTCACTTTCTCTTATATGGCTTTTGTTGCTGCTCTTTTTTTCTTCCAGCCCGACTTTTTTATTGCACCTTTTTCATATAATGCCGATCCTGTCACTTTCGGGCAGATCCGCACTCTTTCAGTAATCCTGCTCAAATTTGTCGCCGTGTATTCTCTTTTTGATACAATGGGGATCATTTTTGCGTCTGCCATAAAAGGAGCGGGGGATACGCGATTCGTCATGATGATGATGCTGGTGTTTTCCTTTGTGCTCCTTATCATTCCGAGTTATCTGGCTATTTCTGTTTTTTCTGCCGGAATTTATATTGCCTGGACCTTTGCAACAGCGTATGTCAGTCTGCTCGGGTTAGCTTTTTATTTCAGGTTTATTGGCGGTAAATGGAAGATGATGAGGGTGATCGAAAATTCTCCTCCTGAAATCCCTCCAATTCTTTCCAAATCGGCTGCAACGGGAAACGAGTAAAGTGCAACAAAAAAAATCGCACGAAGGCACATGGTCCTTGAACTTACAGCTTGAAACGTTTATTGTACCTGTTATTTATGAAAACTGACTGATGAAGGAGGAATGCCAGTGAATGGAAATGGAAGCATTCTCGCCCGATTTCTCTTGCCTGACAGCATCGCGGTTTTTGGAAGCATGCAGGAGGACTGGTTTTTTGGCGCAGGTGTTATCATTAAAGATCTTTTAAAGTGGAATTACAGAGGTTCCATATATCCCGTTCATCCTTCAGCGCGTCGTGTCTACGGATGTAAGGTTTTTAAATCTATGAAGGATATCGACGAGATCCCCGCTCTGGCGGTAATTGTCACATCATACCGCCATGTGCCAAAGATTCTTGCTGAATGTGGTGCCAAAGGGGTAAAAGCGGCTGTAATCGTTTCTGACGGTTTCGGTGAAGCCGGGCCGGAGGGAATAGCGCGCGAACAGGAACTTGTGAATATCGCCCGATCCTGCGGCATGAGAATAATAGGGCCCAATACTGTCGGTATTTTCAATGCAGCAGACCGTATTTCAACTGTTCCTTACGAGAAGGGGTATGAATACAATGAAAAAGGGGGCCTTTCCATTATAACCCAAACCGGAATGTACGGACCTCAGGCAATGGCATGGAATGAATATGATTCCGGTATAAATAAAGTGATCGATCTTGGAAATATGTGTGACGTAGACGAAACAGATTGTCTCGAGTATCTTGTAAATGATGATGAAACCGCCATTGTGTCACTCTATATGGAGCATACCCGCAGGCCGGAAGCCTTTCGCAAAGCAGCCGGCAATCTTTCCCTGAAAAAACCGCTTTTATGCCTGAAGCCGGGCAAGTCTTCCGGCGCGGCAAAAGCCATGGCCTCTCATACCGGTTCGATGGCCGGAAATGACAGTCTTTATATGAGCCTCTTCAGACAAACAGGTGTCATAAGAGTCGAAGAATATGAAGATCTTCGTGATTGCGCGACACCCTTTCTCAGATATCCTCTTCCAAAAGGCAATCGCCTCGGGATAATAACGTTTTCAGGAGCTGTCGGAATCCAGAGCATCGATGCCGCCGAAAAGGCAGGACTCGCCCTTTCAGTTCTTACAGCCGAAAGCAGAAAGGAACTGAGCAGTATTCACAATACTCTGGAAGGACATCCAATCGACATCGGGCCTGTTTCAGCGACTGCAGGCACTGAAATTTTCACTATTTACAAGCACTGTTTCGATGTTTTAAAAAAAGATGAAACCGTGGATTGCATATACCTCAACACCTATGTGTCACATGGTCTTAAACCGGACTATTACAATGAACTTTTTCAATACATAGGAAGCTGCCGTGAAAAGCCCGTAGCATTATGGTCATACGGCCCGTCGGGTCAATTAGTTTCCGAATGTGGAAAACTTTCGGAATCATTCGGCATCCCTTTTTTCTATACTACTGCAAAGGCAATAAGAAGCCTCGGCTATATGGCACGATATGCAGGATGGATCAAACAGAGCACGAATCGCCCATAAATTTTCCAGTTTGCAGATTCAAGTTCCAGCTTTTCTGACCTGCCCTGCATGCTCCGGGAGACCATTTTTTGGGAGATATACTGCCCGGAAATATGAAACCTGGAGCTACTGTTCTAATGTTATGCTCCACTCACAGGAAATCTCTTCCGGGGTTCCTTCAGGCCGGGAATCAGGCGGAGTAAACACTCTGGCCACCCGGGCGCGTGGATCTATTTTCTTGAAAAAGCTTCCTCTGAGCAACAGTCCCATTTTCCCGCACTCATAGTACTCCATGCCCCATTTTTTGGAAGCCTTCTGGGCAGTGCAATTTTTTGTTCTCATCCTCAACTCGGTATCGGAAATTTTCTTCAGTTCCAGATCTTCGAAAGCTGCCCAATGAGATCGCTTTAAAAATTCGACAATCAGATCTATTCCCCGCTTTTCTGTTTTTACTACTCTTTGCAATCGCGCAGCTTCGTAGGTTCCGAAATCTTCATTGAGTTGTATAAAACTTTCGTCCGCAATTTTCTCGGGGCAATTCTCCTTCACCCATCCTTCCATGAGAAACCACATATAATTAAGGCTGAACAAAAGCTCCCTCGACACCTCATGAAGATGTTCCTTACTCCACTCGTCAATTACGAACATGCGCTGATCCTCCATTGTGAACTTGTTTTTATTTGCACTCCTGTATCCCGAAGAATTTCAGAATGTCAAGCAAAAGAAAATAATTTCAGCAGCCAGTTACAAAAATCACATAAGGCACGCCTGGAAAGCGTCTGAAAATCTTGTGATTTGTTCATCAGAAAAATACTCTTTTCCCCGAACCTTTTTTATGACATAAGAAGCCGATGACATAAAAAGGAGGAATGCCCCAATGCGTACACGAAAAGAAATCGAGGAAAAACTCGAAAAATGGAACCTGGCATGGGACGCTCATGATCTCGATGGAGTCATGGAGCTCTTTCACCCCGATACCATATTCGAGAACTGGACAGGGGGACAGGCCCGGGGAAAAGAAAATCTTCGATCTCAGTGGGAACCATGGTTTGAAAATCACGGGGGGTTCCGTTTTAGAGGTGAAGATCTTTTTATTGATGAGGATAATCAAAAAGTCCTTTACCAATGGGCGCTCGAGTGGCCATCACAGGAAAAAGGCTATGAGGGGCATCCGGAGATAAGGCGCGGGGTTGATATAATGCATTTTAAAGATGGGAAGATTTTCAGGAAGTTGACGTATATAAAAACGGCCGTTGAAATCGACGGCTGCCGGTTACGGCTTACCGCTCCCGGAAAATAGTATTTCAGGGCACGTGCGCTCGATCATTCAGCACATTGATTTTCCGATTTACGGGCATGAGTTTTGCCTGCCCAAATCTGCGTTTCGGCCAGACATTGTCTCGCGAAGCTGCCCCGCCACACTCGCGCAAGGCAGCTCAGACAGAGCCGGGACGGGCGCTTCGCAGACCCCGGCTCGAGGAACTTTTAAAGAGTCACCACATTTTGAATATGCGATCAAAAATCTTTTACGGCTGGTGGATTGTCGGCGCCTGTTTTCTCATCGCCTTTTATGTCAGCAGCATAATATTTTATGGATTTACGGTTTTTTTCGAACCCCTTGTGAAGGAGTTCGGCTGGAGCTATACTCAGGTCTCCTTTGCGTCAAGCCTGCGGGGAATGGAAATGGGGATCATTTCTCCGCTCATAGGCTATCTCGTCGACCGCTTCGGTTCGAGGAAACTTCTTCTCTCGGGAATCATTATCCTGGGCTTCGCTCTTGTTCTTATGAGTTTTACTCAATCTCTCTTTATGTTTTACTGCGCCATGATGCTTGCTGCTTTCGGAGGAGGCGGATGCACGAGCGTGGTCACTATGACCGCAGTTTCACGATGGTTTCGCAGACATATAGGAAAAGCTCTTGGAATCATGTCGGCTGGTTTCGGAATCAGCGGATTGATGCTTCCCTTGGTAGTTTTCCTTGTGGATTCCTACGGGTGGAGAACAGCTCTGCTTCTGTTTGGTGTGGGAATGTGGATAATCGGCATACCGCTTTCGCTCATTGTCCGCGATAGTCCCGAAAAATATGGCTATCTTCCCGATGGCGAAATACGCGAATTTGCACCGGTTCAGCCTAAGATCCAACATGTGGCGCCCAAGATTAAAATGATTGAGCTCCTGAAAATAAGATCTCTTTTTTACCTCAATATGGCAGAGTGTATTCGTTTTATGGTGTTGGCATCGGTAGTAATTCATATAATGCCACATTTGAGTGCAAGCGGCATATCCCGTTCGACATCGGGATTTATTGCTGCAGCGGTTCCCCTGGCAAGCATCATCGGGCGTTTCGCATTTGGCTGGCTTGGCGATGTGTTCGATAAAAGAATGGTAACTTCTGTGGCATTCTGTTTTATGGCAGCGGGAATGGGCGCCCTCAATTTTGTAAGTACATCCTGGGGCCTCGGTCTTTTTTTTCTCACATTTCCTATTGGCTTTGGAGGTCTTTCTGTCCTCAGAGGTACTATCCTGAGACAATATTATGACAGTAGCGTATTCGGCAGCATGATGGGGATTATGATGGGTTTTGCCGCCGTCGGCGGGATAATAGGCCCTACCTTGACGGGCTGGCTTTTTGATATGACCGGAAATTACAGAATTATCTGGATTATTTTTGCACTTCTTTTGCTGGTTGCAATTTTATTCATTCTTGGAATGAAACCTCAATCCGAATCTAAAGGGTAAAGGGAGCAATGACAGGTATAAAATCAAAGCTGGACGTTTTCGATTAAATTTTTTATTTTAGGGTAAATATTTTCTTTTATTTTTGATGTGCCTATGGCTGAAATGGGGTTCAGATTGCCGCTATTTATAAAATTCTTATTAATTCCGGTGGCGGTTTTTTCCACTTTTTTATTTTTTGAGACACCGGCAATTTTTTGCGCAGATATCTACATGTACATCGATGAAGAAGGCGTTTATAATTTCACTGACCAGCCTGCATCCAGTAAATACAAGCTTTATATCAAGGACTGGAGCCGCGCACAAAATAAGGTAAAGAGAGTGGCTCAGTTTGATGAAACAATAGAAGCAGCTGCTCGAGCGCACGGAATCGAGTCGCATTTGCTCAAAGCAGTAGTAAAAGCCGAATCGGACTTCAATCCAAGGGCAGTGTCTAAAAAAGGGGCGCTGGGACTGATGCAAATCATGCCTGAAAATATCCAGAAACTGGAAATAGAAAACCCCTTCGATCCTTATGATAATATCATGGGCGGCGCACGATATTTGAAGGAGTTATTGCGCAGATTTGACGGTAATCTGCCTCTTGCACTCGCTGCATATAATGCCGGTCCCGGTCATGTGGAAAAACTGCAAGGCATTCCGCCTTTTGAAGAAACCGAAATCTATGTACAAAGAGTCTTGAAATATTATGAATTTTTTAAACAGGATAAGGAGAATCATTGATGAACGCTGAAAAATCTGGACAAAAAATGCAATATATTTTTTTATTAGTGATCGTTCTTGCTGTTTCAGGCCTGATGATTTCATGCATGGGACCAGAGACTCTTTATAATGTAGATCTCAGATATATACCTACTGAATCGGCATCCAGTGAAATCAATAAGATTGAACATATTAAGCCGGTCACTATCGCAGTTTTCCAGGATATCCGGGAAATAGAAGATCATATTGTAATCGGCAAGGTAATATCCGACCGGGGAGAATCAATCCCCGTACTTCCGAAGTATACGAAACCGCCAGAGGCTGTCGTCAGGGCAATGGAAGACTTCCTGATACGCAAAGGGTACACGGTAGCTGCAGAACATCCCGGCTGGGATCTTCAGGAGAGCCTGATTAGTAAATCTTGGGGAACGATCCTTTTAGGCGGAACTATTAATGAACTTTTCGTAACATGTGACCGTTCGGGGCCTGTAAAGAAATATACATCAAGAGTAAACTTGACAGTGATACTTGCAGACATCTCCGAAAAGCGAATACTTTATAAAGTTTCTGTAGAATCAGCGCCAACGAGAGATCATATACGGTTTTCGGAAATTACCATGGAAAAAGAAATAAACCGGGCTCTTTCCGATGCCGTTGAAAGAGTATTTACCGGAAGTGAACTACTCTCTAAAATCGAAAGTATCAGCCGATGATTGCAGGCAAAAAACCGCATGTCCAAGGAGCCGGCCGGCATGATACGCTTTTGAACAAATCGAGCCCCTTACTTCTCTTTTTATTGACGGCTCGGCCGGCATGAGACGATTCTGAATGGGCTTGCGTCAGCTTCATTTGTTTTCAATTAATGCCCTGCACAGCTTGCATAAGGAGCTCTTTTAGAGAACATCCTTAGTAAAGTCTCGAAGAGCGCTTTTTTTCTCTTTTCCCCATTATCAAACCTATTATCAGACCGAAAAGAAGCACCAGGGCACCTGTCAGAAACCATTTATTACGCTGCGAATTGCGAAGTAATTTATTTTCTTCTACTGTCGTTGCAAATTCTCCCTCAATATTTTTAAGCTGCGATTTAGTTTTTTCAAACTCTTCTCTCAGTTCTAAAAAACCCGATGAATCTTTTTTTAACGATGCATATTTCTGCTTGATGCTCTCCAGTTCTTTCGCCTTGTTTTCCAGCGCTTCGGAAAGATCGGCATTGCGTGTTTTTGTTTCCCCCAGATCTTTCTCCATAGGCACTACAGTTTTTCGCAATTCGGCATTTTCAGTTTCCAGTCTTTTTACGTGAGCCGCCCACGGCTCCCGCCTCATCAAGTACCGCGTCAGAATCCAGCCGTCTTTTCCATCTCCTTCACCGGAAAGCTGAACGTTGCTCCAGCCATCCTTCTCCGACAGTATCTTCACAAGTTGACCCGATTTAAGCATGCCGACAATCTTGTAATCCGTCCCGGGACCGGTTCGAAGGGGAGCTTCGAGGTTATCGGATACGTAAACCGCAGCGTGTACCGAGAATACCGCAAAATAAAATATTATTATCATGGCCTTTACAACTACTATCTTTTTCATTCTTATCGCCCCTCTTTTAATCAATGTCTCCCTGAACTCTTAAACGACCGGGCAAATTATTTCAAGCAAAGAAAAAATAAAGTACTTTATGGGATTGCCCTTCCATCTCTCACGCCGATTCCCAGTGGGAGTATACAGATGAAAGCTGATAACTATTTGAAACTGTCCCCAAAAGGATCGATACCGGCTTTTAGTGCACCCTCGGGAAGATTCTCAAATGAGCATGTTGAGATCGTTTCGCGGGAGAATGTAATACAATTTCTTGACAGAAAAAACATAATGACTATATTGCGTATTAACGATACGGGGGTTCTATGAAAGAATTCGTCAAAGTAATGAAGGCACTCTCTGATCCCAATAGAGTCAAAATCGTTAAGATGCTTCAAAAAAAGCTCATGTGTGTGTGTGAAATCAGGACAGCCCTGGGAGTGGCCCAGCCCACGGCAAGCAAGCATCTGAAGATTCTGGAAGATGCCGGCCTGATTACTCGTAACAAAGAAGGGCTTTGGGTCAATTATGCACTGTCCGACGGACATGAAAATCCCTATGCCGCAAGTATGATTGGCAATCTTACACATTGGCTCACTGGCGATCAGGAGATTGAGAAACTGGTTAAGCGCCTCCCTCATATCAACAGGGAAACAATTTGTAGAAAATAGTATTTTTTTTGCCGATAATATATAGTTATATACCTATATATAAATAGATAACCGCTCACAGCGACAGAAAGAAAGAAGGTATGAAAGAACGAACAAAGCTGCTGATAATCGCCGGTGTTTTTCTGGCGGCCTATTTCATCCCCTGGGATCATGGATTGATCCGGCAGTCGGGGCTTGAGGCCTTCATGATGCTTCGGGAATACGCCCGCGAACACATGCTGACCTGTCTGATCCCCGCCTTTTTCATTGCGGGAGCTATCGCGGTCTTTGTCTCTCAGGCGTCGGTTCTGAAATATTTCGGCGCCCAGGCCAACAAGCTACTCTCTTACTCGGTCGCCTCGGTATCCGGCACCATCCTTGCGGTGTGCTCATGCACCGTCCTTCCTCTTTTTGCAGGAATTTACACCCGCGGCGCCGGGATCGGCCCCGCCACTGCCTTTCTCTATTCGGGACCTGCCATCAATGTGCTGGCCATTACCCTTACGGCGAAGGTTCTGGGATGGCAATTGGGACTTGCCCGGGCGATTGGTGCGATTCTCTTTGCCTTTGTAACCGGCATCCTGATGTCCATAATCTTCAGAAAAGATGATGCAGCCAGAACGGCTGGGCAGATCTATGTGCCTGATTCAGGTGACAGCCAGCGCACGCTCTTGCAGGACAGCCTCTATCTCCTGACCATGGTGCTGATACTCATTTTCGCCTCCTTTGCCCGCCCGGCGCCCGGTGCATCCGGATTCTGGCCCATGATTTTTTCGTATAAATGGTACATTACCGCTGTGCTTCTTGTGGCACTGGCCTTTATGGTCAAGACCTGGTTCAAAAAGGATGAGCGAATCGCCTGGGTTGAATCAACCTGGGGATTCATGAAACAGATCTTCCCCCTTCTGATAGGCGGTGTGCTCGTAGCCGGGTTCCTTCTGGGAAGGCCGGGTCATCCGGCGCTTATTCCCGAGCAGTACGTGCAGTCACTTCTCGGCGGCAACTCTCTCCGGGCCAACTTGTTCGCCTCGGTAGCGGGCGCGTTGATGTATTTTGCCACCCTGACCGAGATTCCTATTCTGCAGGGTCTCTTAGGGTCGGGGATGGGGAAAGGGCCCGCCCTGGCGCTGCTTCTTGCGGGACCGGCGCTTTCACTGCCGAACATGCTGGTAATTGGAAGCGTAATGGGCGTCAAAAAAACGGCCGTCTTCTGTGGAATCATCGTCGTCATGTCGACGATTGCGGGGATGGTCTACGGCAGCTTTGCCGGATAAAAAGAGTATTGAAAGGAAATTACAACATGGAAATCAAAGTATTGGGCCCCGGATGTTCCCGGTGCAAAAATGTGGAAGATATTGTGAAAGAGGCGGTGGCAGAGACCGGCGTTGATGCGCAGATTGAAAAGGTAACCGACATAATGAAGATCGCCAGCTACGGCGTATTCGGCACACCGGCCGTCGTGATCGACGGAGAAGTGAAGAGTGTAGGCAAGGTTCCCCGCAAGGAAGAGGTCAAAAAATGGCTGAAACCATAATTGACCTGAATGCAATCAGCGACGCGTCTCGCGCGTAGGGCTGGAGATGGAGATGTACTGCATTGGTAATTATGCACGCATTGCAGGAAACCTGGCTTCAGAGACAGATTTGCACTGCTGTAAGCTATAGCAGTCCAATAGTTAAGGAGTATTTTTAATAATGAAAAAATGTATTTTGGTTATGATCGGCATTGCCCTTTTTACAGCTCTGATAACCGGACCCCTTTCAGCCACAGAGCTCACGAACGATTTTGAATCAGTTCCTGTCAATGGGGTGGTTACCATGATAGACTTGGGGGCAAAATCCTGTATCCCCTGCAAGATGATGGAACCGGTCATGAAAAAAGTGGAAGAACGATTTAGAGGAAAAGCCGCAATCATATTCATCGATGTATGGAAACACCGCGATCAGGTTCAGAGATTCGGGTTACGGGCCATTCCCACACAGATTTTTTTCGATAAAGAGGGTAAAGAGTTCTATCGTCATGTGGGTTTTATGAGCGAAAACGATATAGCGGCAAAACTGAAGGAAATGGGCGTTGAACCATAGAAATGCAGGAGTGCAGGGATGAACTGAAGAAGATCCATGTGGCGCCGATGGCTGAAAGGCCCGTCGATAGCGTTTTGCGGTGCGCCCGCAAAAACGGGAATCTTTGTGGTGAGTGAAAATATGAAAAGGAGAAATCCGCCATGCGCGGCAGTGATGTGATGCAGATAAGGATTAAGGGCAATCTGATAGGAATTATTAGTCTGGAAAAGGTTATGGAAGAGATTGCGCCCGACTACGCCCGGCGTTCCGACGAGGAGATCGGCAGCGAAATGATCAAACGGATTTCGACAAAGAATTACATCCCCTCGAGTGCCGAAAACCATTATGCCATAGCCCTCGTTCGTGAATTCAAGAGATTCATGGGACAGCCGGTAGAGGAAGAAGCGGTTTCAGGGATCAGGGCACTCGTGCTGGGGCCCGGCTGCGCCCAGTGCAGTCGCCTTGAAATGGATGTTCGTGAAGTCATGGCGGAAATGAAGGTTCCGGGAGAGATCATCCATGTATCGGACATCCGTGAAATCGGCAAATACGGGGTCATGGGCGCACCGGCGCTGATCATCAATGAAAAGGTCGTGTCAGTGGGAACGACGCCGGACAAGAGCAAGATCCGTCGCTGGCTGGAAGAGGCGGCCGGTTAGAATTATACACGAAAAGGCCTTGGGCCATTACCGCCGTGTGCGGGATGAAATTCGGGCATTTATCGCTACGCTGCCGAAAAAGCTGCGTTCTTGATTTCTGAGTTGAGCTATAAGGAGAAAAAATCATGAACGATTCTACAATGAAAAAACTGAGCTTTCTGGATCGTTTTCTCACCCTGTGGATTTTTCTGGCCATGATAATCGGCGTGGGCAGCGGGTATCTGTTACCGGATATCAAGAACTTCATCAACCGATTTTCCGTGGGGACCACAAATATTCCCATAGCCATCGGTCTGATTCTGATGATGTATCCGCCTCTGGCAAAGGTCAAATACGAAAAACTCGCATTCGTGTTCCGCGACATAAAGGTACTGGCATTGTCGTTAGTCCAAAACTGGATCATCGGGCCCGTTCTGATGTTTCTTCTGGCCATCGCTTTTTTATCCGGGCACCAGGAGTACATGGTAGGATTGATTTTGATTGGTCTGGCCCGCTGCATCGCCATGGTAATCGTCTGGAACGATCTGGCCAGCGGCGACCGGGAGTATTGCGCAGGATTGGTGGCCTTCAATTCAATCTTTCAGGTGCTCTTCTTTTCCGTCTATGCCTATATCTTTATTACAGTGCTGCCCCGGTGGATCGGCCTCGAGGGAATGGTGGTCGATATCTCCATCGGCCGGATCGCTGAAAGCGTCTTCATCTATCTGGGGATTCCCTTTATCGCCGGGGTGCTCTCAAGGGTGATCGGCCTTAAAACAGTCGGGGCTGTACGGTATGAAGAAAAGTTTATTCCTAGAATCAGTCCCATCACCCTGATTGCACTGCTTTTCACGATTCTGGTGATGTTCTCGCTTAAAGGGGAATACATCGTGCGGCTGCCCATGGATGTGGTGCGTGTGGCAATTCCTCTTTGCATCTACTTCGTGACAATGTTTTTTGTTTCCTTCTGGTTTTCCATGAAAGCCAAGGCGACCTATGAGCAGGCCACGACCCTGTCATTTACCGCCGCCTCTAATAACTTCGAGCTGGCCATCGCCGTTGCCGTGGCCGTCTTCGGCCTGGATTCCGGGCAGGCCTTTGCCGCTGTAATCGGGCCTCTGGTGGAGGTGCCCGTTCTCATCTCTCTCGTGAGCGCCGCTCTTTGGTTCAAACGCAAATACTTTCCCTACGCTGTGGAAACCCCCACCGGGGTGTGCCACCTGTCATGCAAGCAATAGTTGATTGCAATGTATGGCCAGCTTGCCGTGCGGTTGATGAGGGCAGTTGCATATACCCGGCAAATAGCGACTGCGAAATACGGAAATAATGGAGTACAAAGAATTAGCTGTTATAAGGATGGTGAAACACAATGGCATTTTATGATCGGCAATATCAACAAAGGGGCTCAAGCAGATATGCTTTTTGATCAAATATTTATTACTATAAATCAGTGGATGACAGGGGGATTTGCAATTGCGGTTGCAGGGGCTTTTCTCTGGGGGATGGTGAGTGTTCTGTTTTCACCGTGTCACCTGGCATCCATTCCATTAATTGTTGCCTACGTGGGCGGCCAGGAAAATACAGTGAATCCGCGCAGGGCAAGTTGGTATGCGGGCGCCTTTACGGCGGGCCTGTTTATTACCATTGCCGCCATCGGCGTCATATGTGCCGTATTGGGCCGCATGCTGGGCGACGTGGGCATCTGGCTGCAGGTGCTGGTGGGAGGGGTGTTGATCTGGGTGGCTCTCGGCATGTTGGGGGTGCAGGCCTGTTCCATGTCGGGATCGCTGGTTTACCGGCTCAATCTGCGAGGCATATTCGGCGCCTTTATTCTGGGACTTGCCTATGGAGTACTGTCCGGATCTTGCACCTTCGGCTTTATAGCGCCGATACTGGCGATTGTGACAGTGCAGCAAAAAATAGTGGCCGGTTCGCTCATGATGCTTTTTTTCGCAATTGGCCATTGCATTCCCATCGGAGTGGCGGGAAGCTCAACGGCAATGGTGAGAAAGCTTACTGAGAGCGGTGCCTGGCAGGGAGCCGGTCTGTGGTTTCGGCGCGGTGCCGGAGTGGTGATCGCACTTTTGGGCATCTATTTTATTGCGGAACCATTTCTGAGCAGCATATAGGAAGAGTTGTATACGAACTTGCATCCGCAGAGGGCTGAAACCCGGTGATGCACACGGGCATTTTGGCAGTCGATACAGTGGGTCTGCTTTTCTTCGATACCCGGCAGCCGCACCGATTTTGGGCGGTACTGCGAGTATTTTACAGGATTTTCTTGCATGTTGCCGTATCTGTAATGCTACGGTTAAGCAGATAGGCTAAAGGGTATGAGAATACGGCGAAAAAGGTCTGCAGACGCAGTTGTTTACCGCTTCATTTCGGCGTAAAGCGGAACGATAAGGGTAAACCTGCTGCCCTTGCCGGGAGTGCTTTCGATATTAAGGGTGCCCCCTATGGAGCGTGCCCGTTCTCTGATACTGATCAAACCAAATCCTGCGTCATCTTTTCCGGGCAAATCAGCAGAAAAACCCATCCCTTTATCGATTACGGAAACGGAAAGATCTGTGTCGCTTCCGGAGAGGACAAGTTGTGTCTCTTTTACACCGGCATGCTTTACCACATTAAACAAAAGCTCCTGGACCGCCCTGAAAATAAAAGTTTTTAGCGGCCCATATTCAAACCGCTCCCTGACATTGATTTCGAATTCCACCTTTAAGCCGAATCGTTCATCCATTCGATTGCACAACCACTGTAAAGAAGGGATCAATCCGGAGCGCTGCAAGACGGGAGGGCTCAACTCGTGTGAAAGATTGCGCGACTTTTCCATGGATTCCTGCAAAACATGATCCACTTCTTTTAGCAGTGGTTCATCAGGAAATTTGACTGTGATTGCCTGTAGCTGAATTCTTGCTGCAGCTAGCATTTGCTGCAGATCATCATGCAAAAGATGCGCGAATTGGCGCCGTTCGCGCTCCTCGGTTTCGATAAGCTCAACCGCGAGTGCTTGAAGCTGTTTTGCCCTCCGCTCGGCAAGTCCGGAACGTTCGGCAACCCGCTGCTCCAGTGTTTCATTCATTTGCTGCAGTGCCTCTTCGGCATGCCTGCGCTCCTTTATCTCGCTCTGAAGTTCAATATAGGACGTGCGCAGTTTCTCTGTTATGGCATTGAATGCATGGGAAAAATCCGTAAATTCATCGTTTCCTTCGATATCGATCCTGTATTCAAGATCTCCTCCGCCAATTTTAGCGGACCCCTCCCGAAGCCTGGAAATACGTTCTGCTATAACACGGGCCGTATTCCAATAACCGGTCGCGGCTGCTGCGGCAAGCAATACAATTATAGCGACGATGCCTCCGCCTATCAGTTTCAGTTCGGAAAAAACGCGATTCCGTGCCGCATTTCGTAAATCCTCTATCCGAAGAATTTTACCGTACATCCTGATATTCACCTGCGTGAGTTGCCTGTTCTCAATTGCCCGGGAAAGCTCGGCCGATACAAAAGCCGATTTGGTTTTTTCCCGATTTGCAATTATACCGGTGAAAAGAATTTCAGTCGCTTCATGATCTCTTATCATCTCGGCGATAATATCCTGATCTGCCGGATCTTCTTCGAACTCGTCGGAGGCTGCCGCCAGTGCCTGTCCGATATGCATATGTTCGGCAAGCCACTGTTCTTTTGCACGTTCGTTACCGGTCAATATATAGTCGTGCAGCAGCGTCGCTCTCTGAAACAGCCCTCTATGAATCTCGTTAATGATATCAAGCTCTTTAAAAACATTATTAATACGGTAAAATCCTGTAAAAAGCAGCAGGGCGACAACAACAACCGCTATTGCTGAAACCGCAACACTTAACCTGAGTCTCTTTCTTATATTCATAGGATCAGTTCCCGACCGATTTCCTGCGCAAAATTCTTACAGCTTCGGGCTTCACTGATTCCAGACCTTCGAAATAGAAATACTTGAGATAGTTTGGAATTTTTCTATTTTTAATTATCCCGCTGTTGACTGCCCACCGGGACTCATCTTCGAGTGCAAGTACGAGAAATTGCTCGAGCGTTACGGCAAATCTCATGTGAGACCAAATCTCGCTGACAATATCGATATCCATCCCGCTGTAACCGGCTACAATCTTTTGGGCTTCAGCGGGATTCGTTTTGACGAAATCTTCGGCTCGTAAGAGTGCGCGGAGAAGTTTGGCCACTCTCTCGGGGTTTTTCCGAATAAATTCCCTTTTCGCGACGATACTGAAGGTCCATGTATATATGCTTTCATCAGTGAAGGAGATTATCCGATCCCCCAATTCCTTTTGCATCTGCGCGACAAACGGCTGGAAGGCCGAAACGGCGTCAACTTTACCACTCATCAGAGCGTCATTCAACTCCTCCGGCTTCAGGCCTACCTTCTCCACCTCATACCAGCCTATTCCGTTTGCGACAAGAAAGGCATCCATAAAGAAGTCGGAAGTGGTCCCCAAGGTCGCCGCGATTTTCCGCCCCTTCAAGTCCGCCGGAACGGCAATGTCCGATTTTTTCAGTGCAATGACGGCATTATCCCTGTTGGAAGTCTGAATAGTCGCAATGACGCTTATGTCGCCGCCTTTCATGATTTCCATCATGATAGGCGGATCGGCGACAGTTGCAAAATCGGCTCTTCCCTTCAGCAGATCATCAAGAGCCGATTTCCCGAACGAGTGAGTGCGCGGGCTTACCTCCAAGCCTTCCTGCAGAAAATAACCCTGATGAAGTGCAATGCCTGCCAGAACGGCATGGGTTGTATCGACATAGGAAAGGGTTATCTTGTCGATCGACTTTACAGTCGCTTTGGAGTCTGTGCCCGCGGTCAGTTGATTATGCCCGAAAGACATCAGAAGTATCAGCCCGATAGCACACACTGTCGCAATACCTGCAAAGAGCAGCACCTTTTTTTTCATTTGCTTTTTATACCTTTATTTAACAGGGCTGATTCAGAAGAATCGTCTGTAATTGAAATTATATTAGCAGAAAAGAGGGTAGCCGGAAAGCCAATTGATGCTGCGAGAAAATCGGAATTTTGCAATTCACACAATATCTGTCAAAAAGTAGCATGAAAATAAGCTATCAAGAAAAATTCCCCCCTTGCTCGGGCAAAGGGGGAATAACTCAAGCTTCAAGGTCCGGGAGTAGGGGCGTCTTACTTACGCAGCCTAAGCTGTTTTTCTTCTCTCCCATGCTTCCCAGTACAGACGGCCTACACAGAGGAATACCCCGAGAAAGAAGAGCCCAAGCATGAAAGTGGGCGCGGAGCCGAACTTCTGATCGATCCACCAGCCCGCATACAAAAAG
>JALNXD010000027.1 GCA_023230565.1 Syntrophales bacterium | reverse complement strand
GTATCTTCAAAACAAAATGATACTCCTTCACCCAATAAAAAAGGAGATACCTTTATGGGCTATCTCCTTTAATTTTTCTGGCGGGGTCGATGGGACTCGAACCCACGGCCTCCGGCGTGACAGGCCGGCGTTATAACCGACTTAACTACGACCCCGCATCTAATCTTCCTGATTTGGTAGGCGGAACAGGACTTGAACCTGTGACATCCACGGTGTAAACGTGGCGCTCTCCCAACTGAGCTATCCGCCCTCGTGATCTGACCAATACGGCTAGAGTGGTGTAGACAAAAACTAGCTGCTTGTCAAGAACAAATTACACTATTTATGCATTTACACGTAATTCTTCTCTATTCTGAAACATTACACCTGCGTTTGTCTCTCCTTGTCCGGTTTCTTCCGCCGGGAGAAGAGCCTTTGCAAGTACCTGGTCCATATTTTCCACCAGAACGATCTCTATATCCCTAAGAACGTTGGCTGGAATATCTTCTTCCAAGTTCTTTTTATTTTCACGAGGAATGATGACCGTTTTTATATTTCCTCTATGAGCGGCTAAAAGTTTTTCCTTCAAACCTCCGATCGGCAATACCCGGCCTTGTAGCGTAATCTCTCCGGTCATGGCGATATCGCTTTTTACTTTACGATTCAAAAATGAAGACGCAATCGATGTTGCCATAGCAATACCGGCGGAAGGGCCGTCCTTCGGTATTGCACCTTCGGGCACGTGGATGTGCACATCGAGTTTACGATAAAAATTTTCATCAAGACCAAGCTGATGTGCACGGGACCTTACATAGGTAAGCGCAGCCTGAGCGGACTCCTGCATTACATCTCCAAGCTTTCCCGTCAGCGTCAGCCGTCCTGTTCCCCGCATGACTGTCGATTCAATATTGAGAAGTTCTCCACCAACTTCGGTCCATGCCAACCCTACAGTAAGACCGATCTTATCCTCATTTTCCGTTTCACCGTAACGATATTTTTCTGCACCCAGGAATTTTTCAACCGAATTAGCGCTTATTTTGACAGGGCCTTTCGCCCCATCGGTCACTATTTTTCTCGCCACTTTTCTACAGATCGAGGCGATCTCCCGCTGGAGCCCACGAACACCTGCTTCACGAGTATAATTTCGTATCAGCTTCAAGAGGGCGCCATCGGAAAAACTGATATCCGCATCCGTGAGGCCGTTTGCTTCCATTTCTTTCGAGACCAGATATTTTTTCCCTATATTCAATTTTTCGGGTTCCGTATAGCCTGCAAGCCTTATTACCTCCGTACGATCCTGCAGAGGGGCAGGAATTGTCTGGAGCACATTTGCAGTTGTAATAAACATAATGTCTGATAAATCGTAATCCACTTCCAGATAATTATCGTTAAATGCATGATTCTGTTCCGGATCAAGTACTTCCAGAAGAGCCGATGCCGGATCTCCTCTGAAATCAGAGCTAAGTTTGTCTATTTCATCCAGACAAAACACGGGATTATTTGATCCGGCCTTTTTCAGCAACTGAATTATTTTTCCGGGAAGCGCACCTATATATGTACGGCGATGGCCTCTAATTTCAGCCTCATCGCGCAGCCCCCCAAGAGAAAGTCTTACAAATTTCCTATTGGTCGCTCGGGCAATCGATTTTGCTATCGATGTTTTCCCCACACCGGGAGGGCCTACCAGACAAAGAATGGAACCCTTCTTTTTCTTTACCAAAATCTGCACAGCCAGATATTCCAGTATTCTTTCCTTGACTTTTTTCAGTCCATAATGATCTTCTTCAAGAATTGCCTCAGATTCTTTTAAATTATCTTGATCTTTGGTTTTTTCATACCAGGGCAGCGAGATCACCCAATCGATATAATTACGAACCACGGTAGCTTCAGCCGACATCGGCGCCATCATTTTCAATTTTTTAATTTCATGTTCTATCTTCTTTTTAGCTTCATCGGACATATCTTTTTCAGACAGCTTTTTTTCCAGTTCCCTAATATCATTTTTAAAACTGTCGTCTTCACCCATTTCCTTCTGAATGGCGCGCATTTGCTCATTCAGATAGTAGTCTTTCTGGGTCTTTTCCATCTGTTTTTTTACACGTTTTTTGATGCGGCTCTCCACTTCCAGAATTTCCATTTCAGACACCATCAGCGAATATATCTTCTCCAGTCTTTCCGCCACATCGGTAGTTTCCAGGATCTTCTGTTTTTCTTCAAGTCTCACATGAAGATGTGAAGCCGCGACATCTGCCAGCTTTGAAGGATCATCTGCAGAAGAAATTGTAGTTACCATTTCTGCAGGAACTTTCTTGCTCATTTTCGCATAGCGCTCGAAAGCTTCTGAAATATTTCGCATCAGTGCTTCAACTTTAACTTTATCTTCTGCGTGATATGTCTCTTCAAGTTCATTTACGTTTACAAGAAAAAAGTCGTTATTAGGTACATATTCCCTTATTATTCCTCTTTGCTTGCCTTCAACCAGGGCTTTCACCGTACCGTCAGGCAACCTGAGAAGTTGAATTATGGAACCAACCGTCCCGATTGAATAAATATCTTCTTCCACCGGGTGATCATTTTCAGCGTTTTTCTGCGCCACCAGAAATATTTCTTTTTCGTATTTCATAGCGGATTCAAGAGCGCTTATAGACCTGTCCCTTCCCACAAAGAGCGGGACTATCATATGAGGAAATACAACCACATCCCTCAATGGCAGCAACGGGACAATCAGCCCCATATCTTTTTTTTCATCATTTCTGTTTAGATTAAACATTCCCATTTTTTATCCTATCTCTTTTTGCCTGCTGTTTTCACAAGCTTCTGTTTTTGTTTCAAATAACAATATCGGTTTTTCATTATTGGTTACAACATCTTCGCTAATCAGACATTCCTTTACATCACTTCTGGAAGGAATATCATACATAATGTCGAGCATTATGCTTTCCATAATGGACTGCAGACCTCGTGCACCGGATTTCCTCGAAACAGATAAACGCGCGATCGCTCTAAGAGCTCCCTCGGTCAAAGAAAGTTTCACATTTTCAATTTCGAACATTTTCTTATACTGCTTGATAATTGAATTTCGAGGTTCTACAAGAATTCGAACCAGATCATTGTCTGAGAGATCGTTCAAGGTTGCTATTACCGGCAGACGGCCTATGAATTCCGGAATCAATCCATATTTTAAAAGATCTTCCGGCTGTACTTCAACCAGAATTTCACCTACATTTTTTTCTTTCTTGCTTTTTATATCCGCTCCAAAACCTACAGAATTTACCCCCACTCTTTTTTCAATTATATCTTCCAACCCGTTAAATGCACCGCCACAAATAAAAAGTATATTTGTTGTATCTACCTGAATAAATTCCTGTTGCGGATGCTTACGCCCTCCTTTTGGAGGAACGTTCGCCAAAGTCCCTTCAATAATTTTTAATAATGCTTGTTGTGCTCCTTCGCCAGATACATCTCTTGTAATAGATGGATTCCCCGATTTCCTGGATATTTTATCTATTTCATCAATATACACTATACCTCGAGATGCTTTCTGCACATCATAATCGGCATTTTGGAGAAGGCTGAGAATTATATTTTCCACATCCTCCCCCACATATCCGGCTTCCGTCAGTGTCGTTGCATCAGCTATAGTAAAGGGAACATTCAGCATCCTCGCAAGCGTTCTTGCTAATAACGTCTTGCCCGATCCAGTCGGGCCGATCAGCAGGATATTGCTTTTCTGCAGTTCAACTCCGTCCCTGTCATAATCCGCGAATAATCTTTTATAGTGGTTGTATACAGCAACAGAAAGAATTTTCTTGGTCCTGTCCTGCCCAATTACATATTGATCCAAAAATTTTTTAATATCCTTGGGATCGGGGATATCTTCCCTGGAATCCCTTATATCCTGCACCCCACCATCTTCTTCTACTATACAGCGGCACAAATCGATACACTCGTCGCAAATGTAAGCTGCAGGCCCTGCCACGAGTTTTCTTACTTCGTTCTGTGTTTTTCCGCAAAATGAACAAAAAAGCGTCCCTTGCTCACCGTTATCGTCTTTTCGCTTTTTACCCATGCGAATAGGCTCCCTTCTAGTTTGTCAGAGACGACCTTTTTTCAATTACATGATCAATTATACCGTATTCCTCCGCCTCTTTACTGGTCATATAAAAGTCTCTGTCAGAATCTTTTTCTATTTTTTCTACCGGCTGTCCTGTATGTAACGCCAATATTTTATTCAATTCTTCCCTCAGTCTTAAAATTTCTTTCGCCTGTATGCCGATATCCGTTGCCTGTCCCTGCGACCCTCCCAAAGGCTGATGAATAATTATTCGTGAATTAGGAAGCGCATATCGTTTACCCTTTTCTCCTGCCGTTAAAAGAATAGCACCCATGCTTGCGGCCTGCCCCATGCACACAGTTGCAACTGAAGGTTTAATATACTGCATTGTATCATATATCGCCAGTCCTGCACTTACTACCCCGCCAGGCGTATTGAGATAAAAAAAGATATCCTTATCCGGATTTTCAGACTCAAGATACAGCATTTGCGCAATAATGAGATTGGCTATATTATCATCAACAGGAGCACCAAGAAATATAATCCGTTCCCTAAGCAGCCGTGAATATATATCGAATGCCCGCTCACCTCTTCCATCCTGTTCTATTACCATGGGAATCAGGCTCATCTTTACCGCCTTTCTTCAGCGATTTCGCTTCTATCTTTCTTTTGCACTGTTATAGATGCCTTATCAATGAGATATTCAATAGTTTTATCTTCTTGAAGCTCGTCTTTCAATCTATCTTTCATTTGATTTTTTTCGTAGGCCTCATCAAGCTCATCATACGTCCGTCCATACATCCCCGCAATGCTCTTAAGCCGTTCTTCGATATCCTTTTCTTCAACAGTGATTGATTCCTTTTCGGCAATCTTGGCCAGAATGAAAGATTTTCTGACAATCCGTTCCGCTGATTCCCTGAATTGATCGCAGTAATTCATGCTAAACTCAGCTGCTTTTTCCGCTGTCATTCCGTTGGATATCATTCTTCTCTGTGAATCTAACATCATGTAATAAATCTGCTGTTCAATCCATACAGAAGGTATTTCAAATTTGTTTCTTTCAAGAAGTTTGTCAATCAGCCTTTGTTTCACATCAGATTCGCTCTTCACGTTTGCTTCATCTTCAAGGGATTTCCGGACTGCTTCTTTAAGACCGTCCACACTATCATATTGCTCAAAATTTTTTACAAAATCATCATTCAATTCCGGAACGTTTTTCTCACGTATGGCCTTTACCACTACTTTGAAAAAACCCTGCTTCCCGGCTAATTCTTCAGGCTGATAATCATCGGGAAAAGTAATTTCTACTGTTTTTTCTTGTCCCTTTGTTAAACCTTTTATTTTGTCTTCAAAATCTGCGACAAATTTTCCTCCTCCGATCTGAAGTGTATAATTCTCCGTCGCAAGCTCATCCCTGATTTTACCGTCAACAGTGACTTCGAAATCGATAACGACAAAATCTCCTTCCTTCGTTTCTCTTTCCTCCGTCACTTCTTCCAAAGTGGCATACATTTCTCTCATCTGATGAAGGCGGGAATTAACATCCTCATCAGTCACATCGTATTCGTCTTTCGTTATCTCGAGGCCCGTGTAATCTTCGGGCTCAAATTCCGGTCTTATCTCTACTGTTGCAGTGAAAGAAAAAGGTTCATCTTTTTTTAGCTCTTCCTGGTCAATAACAGGCTGGGCAACCGCAAAGATATCATGTTCTGTAATCGCATCGGCATAGCGCCTGGAAACCAGATTTGAAAGCGCCTCTGCTTCAGCATCTTTTCTGTAATACAATTCCAGAACATTCCTCGGTATCTTACCCGGCCTGAAACCTTTCACCTTGGCTTTCCTGCTGAATGTCCCATAGGTGGCATCCAGTTCCCTTTGCACTTCCTTCCAGGGAATTTCGAAAGACAGCTTTTTCTTCACAGGACTCAAATCTTCAATTGTAACTTCCGCAGCTAATTCTCCCACTAAACGACTCCTTTAATGTAGTAAACGAATGGTGCGAGAGAGGGGAGTTGAACCCCTATCCGCATCAGCGGGCTGGATCCTAAGTCCAGTGCGTCTTCCAGTTCCGCCACTCTCGCCTGCGCCTTTTATTTATATATAGTAACTACCCTATCAATTGTCAACATTGAGTTTAAAGGATCTATCTACTTAATTTCATATAGATTTGAAACTGGAATGACTCAGCCGTCAACGGTTCATACCGATCAGCCGCAGTTTTAATTTGATTTTTACCGGGAAGCAAAAAAACTTGACTCACCACATCCAGCCGACGCTTTCAGCCATTTATTTTTAATCGTTCATCTCATATTCTCTATCCAGGACTGATACATACTTCTCCCATATGGTGTTGTACTGCGCGGAATCCGGAACCGCTTTGATCAGCATGATCCTGCTGCAGTATTCGCGCTGTTCGTTCCGGGAACTATGATTGCCATAGATCTGCAGTGCGAACTGTGCGAAATCTCGAACCATGAAATCGAAGATCTGATTGATAACAGCCGGATCCATATCATCGAATTGCGCCTGCTCCAGAATCAGCTGGCCATAGACCACGATGGAAAACATCTCTCCGAGAGGAAGCGACCACGAGGGGTCCATATCCTGTGCCTTGTCCGGACCGGCATTTTCCAGAAACTCTTTGAAGGTCTCAAACTGTTCTATGAAGGTCGCCACATTCGGGAGATCCCTGAAGGCATCGAATATGGGCCGGTAATCATGAAAGCGCACCTTCCCCAGCCCTTTTGTCGGACCCTGGTCGAAGAGAAACAGATCGTCATTCAGAGAAAAGTCAGGTGCCGCCGGTGCGTACTCGGCCGGGTCAAAAAAGTAGTTCCGTATGAACTTGCGGATGAGCTGAACATTCACGTGCACCGTCCCCTCGAGTTTCGACGGCCCTCGTATATCCGACGTCCCGATGGAGAAGTAGGTATCCTTTTCAAAGCCTTTTGCGGCGATGACATCCCAGAGGAGATTGACTACCTCTTCGGACTGCAGGGTCACTTTCATCTTGCTCGTGGGGTTATAGAGGAGATAGCGCCGGTCGTTTTCGTTGGCGCCCCGGAAATAATCTGTGGCACGGCGCTGGTACATTTTCATCGCCACAAGGCGCAACCATGCGTCCATGAAATTCTTTCTTACATGTGGCATATCGGTCACACGTGCACCGTAAAGGATGCGGTTCGATGCGTGGGTGATCGCCTCATAGAAGCAATGTTCGGCGACGCCGATGGAGGCCGGGCCGATGTTGAATTTTCCAATGTTGACTGTATTCAGGGACGAATCCCAGGCGAGCGGACCCCGGGAGAGGATATCGTCCTCGGTGATGGGATAATCGTGCAGGGCGAAGTTGGAAACGTACTCCTGGTGACTGACCACATTTTTTTTCAGTTCGTAGGCCTTGTGGTGAAAGTTGGTAACGAAAAAAGTGTAATCCCCCGTCCCGTCATCAACTTTACCAAGAGTAGAGACCATCTCCGCTTAGTTGCCGTTTCCGATGTAATATTTCTCACCATTGGCCACATATGTACCATCGCCCCGGGGGGTCAGCTTCGTCTCGGTGGAGTAAATGTCCGCCCCGTGTTCCCGCTCCGACAGGCCGAAAGCGAATATCGCCCCTTCCTTCAAAAGCCGGGCCGCATTCTGCTTCGCCTTTTCGTTGGGGCTCATCCAGATGGGCCCCAGGCCGAGAATCGATACCTGGAAGCAATACCAATACCCCAACCCATAAAAAGCCAACAACTCCGAAAACTCGTTGTTTCGCGCGGTGTCCCACCTGGCATCCGGATCGTTCCCTGCATATTGCTTGGGGGTAAGCAGCTTGGCAAAGATCCTCTCTCTGCCTATGAACTCGACGAATTCCTTGTACCAGATCTTCTTATGGAAATCATCCAGGAGCCTTTTCTTCCCCATAGTTTCGAAAAATTCTATCGTCTTGTTCATGATGGCCCTAGAACCCTCATCCGCCATGAGGCTTCTGTACTTCTTCGGTTGGATCAAAAAGTTCATCACTCTTCTCCTTTCCTTATACATCGCTAACGTTCGTTGATATATTCCGTATCGGGGGCCTTGAACCTACATGCTAATGCAAGGAACCTGAAAAATTGACACTTCAAAAAAAGGGCTAGCGAAACTCGCCAACCCTTTGATTTAAATGGTCGGGGCGAGAGGATTTGAACCTCCGACCCTCTGAACCCCATTCAGATACGCTACCAGACTGCGCCACGCCCCGACCCAACAAGATTGCGGAGAGGAATATCATCAACTTTTCCTTCTGTCAAGTATCAGATACTATGAGATAGCTTTTTAATTTTCCTATTTTTTTGTTTCCCATGCCGGTCAGTGCCAATTGCTCAATGGTCGAGAATGTGCCGATTTCTTTTTTTAAATTTGTTATTGCCACTGCCGTTTTCTGTCCGATGCCGGGAATCAGCATGAGATCATCCATGGTCGCATTATTGATATCCATGGGCAGACCAAGTGCCAATTTTTTATAATTATCTATTGACGTTATGACGATTTCTTTCTCCGGAAATGTGAACATCACAACATCTCCGTTTCTCATTAGCCTGTCGGAAGAGCAGTTATTCAAGTTTTCTGAAGTAAGTTTTACCATTTGAAGAAATTTTTCCACATTCCAGATACCTGGAAGAAAATACACGCCATCTTTATCACCGGCACCTTTCAGCTCTATTATTATACTTACGGCATCTTCTTTTTTCGAATAATCCGGCCCGGCCTTCGCAAACGTGTTCGCAAAACTATGCTGAAAGGTTTTCAGTGAAAAAACAAGAATACACACAAGAAGAAAAAAAACAGCCCCCGCAATCTGGTTTTTTATCAATCTTTTTGACCTGCAATTATTATTTTGTGTGAACGCTATCATCTTTTACCGTTGTCTTGTGCGGAGGCAACTAAATGAGCAGTGCATCATTCGCATAGAAGCTTCTTGCCGGCCTGTCCTGCCGGCGTCTGACTGAAAATAAGTGATGTTTTTGCATCACATTAATTTTCAATTTCCAAACCAAATGCATCATGAAGCACTCTTACCGCAAGTTCGGTATATTTTTCTTCAATAGCGCAGGAAATTTTTATTTCAGACGTGCTGATCATCAGTATGTTGATCCCTTCTTCCGCGAGAGAAGAGAACATTTTGGTTGCCACACCGGAATGGCTTTTCATCCCCACGCCGACGATAGATACTTTCGAAATGTCTGGATTGTAGTCAATCCTTTCCGCACCTATTTCCCCTTCAATTTTCGCAAGGATCGACTGAACTTGCTTTATGTCTTTCTTTGACACAGTAAAAGTTAAATCCGTATATCCCTCCACACTGGCATTCTGTATTATCATGTCAATCACAATATTCTGATTTGAAAGCGGAGAAAATATCTTGGCTGCGACTCCCGGCTTATCCTCTACATGAATAACCGTAACCTTTGCCTGGTCTTTATCATAGGTCACACCGGAAACAACTTCTTTTTCCATATCCTTATCCTCCTTTGTCACGAGCGTACCCTTGTCATCATTAAAAGAAGATCGAACATATACGGGCACATCATATATCTTTGCCAACTCTACAGAACGTTGATGGAGTACTTTGGCTCCTGCACCCGCCAGTCCCAGCATTTCATCGTATGATATTTTTTTGAGTTTACGTGCCTTATGATACACGTTCGGATCAGCAGTGTACACCCCGTCAACATCTGTAAATATTTCACAGTACTCAGCTTTGATAGCCGCTGCTATAGCAACTGCGCTGGTATCCGACCCTCCCCTGCCGAGTGTAGTGATTCTGTTTTTTTCATTTACTCCCTGAAACCCGGCAACAACAACAATTCGTTTTTTTTGCAATTCCCGTTGTATAGATGCCGTTTCAATCTTGAGAATGCGGGCGCTTCTATAATTATCATCGGTAATAATCCTTATCTGATGTCCCTGCAGAGAGACTGCATCATATCCCTTGCTGTTCAGGACTATTGCCAGAAGAGATGAAGCAACCAGTTCACCTGATGAAATAAGGGAATCGTACTCTCCACGCTCCGGATCTCCTCCCGATGCTGCCTCATTCGCAAGGCGTACCAGCTTATCGGTTTCCCCGGCCATAGCTGACACAATGACAACTATATCATTACCTTCGGTGTACGTTTTGATAATACGCTCAGCAACACTTTGTATTTTTTCAATATCTGCGACAGAGGTACCGCCATATTTTTGAACTATTAATGCCACTTATATGTAACCTCCTTCTTTCAATACTCTTTCTAAAGCCAGAATCTTTTCGGTTTGACAAGATATGTCTATTTGCCGCATATTATTCAGATTTGCAATATAAAGATATAATGTGGGTTCCGGTAATAACTCATATACCTTTTCCGCCCATTCAATAACAACAACTCCTGATCCATAAAAGTATTCCTCATACCCCATTGCTTCCATATCGCGAAAATCAGTTAATCGGTATGCATCAAAATGATAAAGAGGCACCCTGCCTGGATATTCATTAATTAAGGTGAAAGAGGGGCTTGTTACATAATATTCTTCAGGCACGGCAAGGCCCTTTGCAATTCCTTGCGTAAGGGTGGTTTTCCCTGACCCCAAATCTCCTATAAGGGCAATCACGTCACCAAGGCACGCCAGCCTGCCAATGAGCGTTCCGATCGCATGCGTCTGTTCAATACTTTTTGAAGTAATATGCAGAATTCTATCTGACATAACGTTATCCTGCTTTTCTACTGCTCGATAACAATAACTGCCGATGCATATTTTTTCGTATGAGTGAGACTCACATGCACATTCGTGGCACCGATCTTTGCAAGAACCTCCCGAGTCGAATTATTCAGATTCATTATAGGCCTGCCAAGAACGTCTACAACGATTTCAATGTGCTTTAAACAAATACCGCGTCCCATTCCCAGGCCGAGACTTTTCAAAAATGCCTCTTTTGCAGCAAACCGCACAGCATAATGCTGAACAGGATGTATGTGCCGCCCACAATATTCATTTTCACTATCGCTGTAAACTCTGCTGGTAAACGAATCACCCCATCTGGCCATGATCTTTTCGATTCTTTCCACTTCTACGAGGTCGATTCCAACTCCATATATCATTCTAACTCCTCGCAATCGCATCGCTCATATCAGCAACCCTTTTCATAAAAGAAACGTCATGAACTCTGACAATATGAGCGCCATTCATTATAGAGGCAGCGATAACGGCAGCAGTGCCTTCAATCCGTTTCCCGGTTTCACTTCCAGTAACTCTGCCGATAAAACTCTTTCTTGATGGACCGATCAAGATCGGCCTTCCCAGAACCCTGAATTCTTTCAGGTGCTTTATGATATTCAGATTGTCTCCCATTGTCTTCCCAAAGCCTATACCGGGATCAATTATAATTTTTTCTTCTCCTATCCCCATATGACCTGCAGTTTCAATTCGCTCCCGCAAAAAAGAAATAATATCGCCGCATACTGATTTATACTGTACATCTATTTGCTGCATCGTTTTTGGAATCCCCCGCATGTGCATTAACACCACCGGCATTCCGGTTGAGGCGATCAGCTCAGTCATTTTTTGATCTGCTCTGAGGGCACTGACATCATTTATAATTTCCGCACCTTCATCAATGGCGTTTTTTGCCACGATTGATTTTGTCGTATCTATCGATATCGGGATTTTAATTCGATTCTTCAGTTTTTTTATCAGAGGAATCACTCTTTTCAGCTCTTCATCATCTGATACCGAATCTGAACCCGGCCGAGTTGATTCACCCCCTATATCAATAATATCAGCACCTTCTTCTTCCATTTTGACTGCACATGTCAGCGCCTCCTCCACACTGGAAAACTGACCACCATCAGAAAAAGAGTCAGGAGTCATGTTGAGAATTCCCATAATAAGAGTTCTGCCACCAATTTCAACTTCTCTCTCTGGTGTCTTCAAGATAAACGAAACCCTGGATGTCTTACCCATCAAATCTTGTAATTCTTTTGCTATGCTCCTCATACCGAAAGGTTGAACTTCGATTTTTCTACTCAATTTTTCAATCTGCTTCACTGTTCCCATAATAATGGCATCGGATCTTTCGATGCTGCAATCGACAACTCCTCTGGCCACGGCCACATCTCCTCCGATTGAAAGCATCTCCTGTTTCATTATGTTTGCTACTTTACATTCAAGCCCCTCAACATGAATAATAAAACTCTGCATCTTGGGGAGCATTGCCTTTATCCCCTGAGGCTCCGCACCTATTTTCTCCAGCTCTTTCAAAGCATCATCTTTTGATGAAATATGAATCATACGTACCATAGTGCAGCCTCTTCAATTAACACTACTGTCCGGAGTGGGCTCCCATAAGAAGCTTTTTACGATACCGCCTTGAATCGCATTTTTTCGGACTCTTTCCGAGCCAATCACAGTGTGAACCTCGTGTTATCGAAGAAATCCCGCCGACATACCTGCCTGATGAAACAGCGACCTGCCTTTTCACCGGCCCCTTTTTACTGTATGTCAGCGGGATAATATGTTCCCAGCAAACTGAAAAAGAAAGCTGCTACCGAGTCCTATATTTATCTGCCTTTGCAAATGCCATTCTATTATACAGCCGCTTCTTTCGACCGGTTCGCGTTCTCTGTTTCTTCCATTAAATTTTTCAAACCCACTATAGAATCCAATTCATCAGTATTCAGAACTTCTCGTATCAAAAGTTCTTCAGCCAATTTTTCCAGTATCTCAATGTGATCTGAAAGCAACTGTCTCGCTCTGTCATAATTTTCCCTCACTACTTTTGCCACTTCGGCATCAATTTTTTTGGCCGTTTCTTCACTGTAATCACGATGAGTTGCAATTTCCCTTCCGAGAAATATTTCTTCATCCTTTTTACCGTATGTCAGGGGACCCATTTCTTCACTCATCCCCCATTCGCAGACCATTTTTCTAGCAAGATCAGTCGCACGCTCTATATCATTTCCCGCTCCTGTCGTAAAATCTTTCAGAATCAATTCTTCAGCAGCCCTTCCACCCAGAAGAATCGCTATGTTATTAATCAAATATTTTTTCGGGTACGTATGTTTATCTTCGACCGGTAATTGCTGAGTCAGCCCAAGAGCCCTTCCGCGAGGAATAATTGTCACCTTGTGAATCGGGTCGGTGCCTGGAATCAGTTTTGCTACAAGGGCGTGCCCCGCCTCATGATATGCAGTATTACGCTTTTCCTCATCACTGATTACCATGCTTTTTCTTTCAGAACCCATTATTACCTTATCTTTCGCAAACTCAAAATCCAGCATGGTGACAGTATCATTATTTTGCCGCGCAGCCCGAAGTGCCGCCTCATTAATCAGGTTTTCTATATCGGCACCCGAAAATCCGGGGGTCCCGCGGGCAATAATTCCAAGATTTACATCAGAATCGAGAGGAACTTTTTTTGCATGCACTTCAAATATCTTTTCTCTTCCTTTTACATCGGGCAGAGGAACAACAACTTGCCTGTCGAATCGGCCCGGCCTTAATAATGCCGGATCAAGCACATCAGGCCTGTTAGTCGCTGACATAATTATTACACCTTCATTCGACTCGAAACCATCCATTTCTACAAGGAGCTGATTTAGAGTCTGTTCTCTTTCATCATGACCTCCACCGAGTCCGGCACCGCGATGCCTTCCAACAGCATCGAGTTCATCTATGAAAATAATACAGGGGGCATTTTTCTTTCCCTGATTGAAAAGGTCGCGTACGCGCGATGCACCGACGCCGACAAACATTTCAACAAAATCGGAGCCGCTTATGCTCAGGAACGGAACACCGGCTTCTCCTGCAATGGCTCTCGCCAGAAGAGTTTTTCCTGTTCCGGGGGACCCAACCAGCAGCACTCCTTTGGGGATCCTTCCCCCCAGTTTGGTAAATTTTTTAGGATCGCTCAGGAATTCCACTACTTCTTCCAATTCTGCTTTGGCTTCATCTATTCCTGCTACATCATTGAAGGTTACTTTCTTTGATTTATCTGTCATCAATCGTGCTCTGCTCTTTCCGAAGGACATTGCTTTCCCTCCGCCGGATTGCATCTGGCGCATAAAAAACACCCATACGCCTACAAGCAGTATTATAGGCAGCCACGATATGAGAATTGTCATATACCATGAAGTTCCTTCAGCAGGTTTCGCTGCAATTCTCACCCCTTTTTCCCGTAAAAAAGGTACGAAATTTGATCCTTGAGGAACATAGGTTTTGAAATTTTTTCCATCAATCATCCGTCCAGAGACGGTTTCTCCCTGGATAGTGACTTCAGCAACTTGACCTTTCTCAACAAGGCTCAGAAGATCGCTGTACACCACTGTGTCCTCTTTTCCCTGTGGTTGATTGAACATGTGGAACAGAAATATGAAAACAAGGCATACAACAATCCACATAGCTACATTTTTCTGCAGTTGATTCACTTAATCACTCCTTTTAAATTACGCCCTTCCTTAATCAGAAAATAATGAAAAATTCAAATTATTTCTGCTTTAAGTATTTTTTTCGTCTCCTCTGTTATTTTTACTTTGTCGCTCAGACATATCCCGGCAACCCATAGTATCGATTCTCTGTCTTCGAGCAGGGGCATGCACCCTCGATGCCTTCGCGGTATCTTATTATCGATAAAAAGAGATTTAATTTTTTTTGTGCCCCCCAACCCTAATGGCGCAATCGAATCTCCCGGTATGAAATTTCTGACTTTAAGAGGGAACTCGATTTTATTGTAATCCATGAATGCAGTATCTTTGAGGGTATAGTCAACTGCTCTTAATTCCACAAACGAAACAATGATGCTCCTCGATATCTCTTCTATATGGATCAAAGAAGGTATAGTAACAGGATACATAAAGTTACATTCCTTGTACGCCGAATATGGCGAATTTGATCTTCGGGATGCATTTTCCCGTATATTATTAATGAGAAGCCGATCATATTCTCGCTGCACTATTGTTCCCTGCCCAATATCGACCATGCCATGAGGCTTTTTCCCGTTAATTATATTAAATATCGACTGTATATGGCGATACCCCAATTCTCTTTTTTCTTCTGAAATATTTTCAATCAGAAATCGTAAAATTCTTCTCTTTACTGCCATATGGCACTTGTTAAATTCAGCCAGATCAAGAGCCACAGGTCTCCTGTTCATGTCTATTCTCCAGCGCGATAATGTGTGCATCATCATTTTGCTGATGAAATCTTCATCTTCCCTCATGATATCGGTCATCTGGCCGATGTTTCTTAAAAGGCGAGGGTTAAAGGATTCTATTAATTCCGGTATAAGTTTTGAACGGACTCTATTTCGCAAAAAACAATCATCTAAATTACTTAAATCATTAACATATGCCAAATCATATGTCGAAAGAAAAGAAATAATTTCTTCTTTTTTTGTTTCAATCAGTGGACGAATGTATATTTCACCTCTCACCGGGAGTATTCCACGCATTCCGCTCAATCCGCTTCCCCGCAGAATTTTCATAAAAACCGTTTCTGCCTGATCATTTAAAGTATGTCCCAAGGCTATTTTTGTCAAATTCCAATAATTTTTCGCTTCTTCAAAATATTCGTACCGCATATCTCTGGCAGTATCTTCAATAGATCCCCCTTTTTCTTTTAATCTTTCAGAAAGTGGAATGGATCGGCTCTGTACCGCGATATTCAATTTTTCACCAAGCTCTTTCACAAATCGCTCATCCTTGTCGGATTCGATGCCGCGAAGCCCGTGATTCACGTGCAGTATCATCAGAGAGGCTTCATAATGAGCAGCAAGCTCGAGGAGAACCCAAAAAAGAGATATCGAATCAGCACCCCCCGAAAGCGCAACACCTATACGGTCTCCTCGAACAATCATCTTGTACTTGTCGATCGTATTTTTTATTTTAATTAAAAAATCATTCATTGCTTTACGGCTGCAAAAGAGATTCTTTTAAAATTTTCAGTAAAAAAGCATTCTCAAGTCTTTCATTTCTTCGCAATAGAAATCGGGGTTCATTGCAATCAACTCGTCACGGTCGCCTAATCCGTTAAGAAGCGCACAGCTGAGCACACGGGCATTTCGCGCAAAAAGGATGTCATTGACCCCATCTCCTATGACCAGAGTACTCCGTTTTCCTGCAGAGAATCTGTCTAAATAGGGTAATAAAAGGCGCTCATCCGGTTTCGCGTAAGATTTTGAATCAATGCCCAAAATCTCTTCAAAATAATGTTCGATTCCGAAATGTTTAACAATTTTCAATGTCAGATATTCATTTTTATTAGTAATTATCACCTTACGGGTATTGTCGAAATAATCCAGTGTCTCTCTCGCGCCCGGATACAAAGTAGTTGTATCGAACAGATGAGTTTCATAATAGGACAAAAAAATTTTTTTTGCTCTATCGAACTCCGTAATTCTCCCCTTGTCCAGCGACCGTTCGATAAGTTTGTTTACTCCATCGCCTATATAACGCATAACAGTATCCTTATCCAGAAGCGGCTCATTTAATTCTTGTCGCATATGATTAACGGCATTTACAATATCATGCCCTGTATTTACCAGCGTACCGTCAAAGTCGAAAACCATAAAATCGATACGTTTCATTAAGCATCTCCCGTTTGATATCTTATTGAATATACCAGTATCTGTCTTGAGACAAGGTTTAATACATTTTTCAATCGGCGACACTACTCCTGTTGACAAATTTTTCATATATATGATATATTTTCACACATCGCTTGGATCCGGCTGCCGGACTGAGACGAAGAGGTCAGCAAGTAGAAAAATGTATATGACCCTTCCGGCCCCGGCCGGAAGGGTTTTTTATTATTAAATTATGAAAAAAAATTCTATTGCAATTATCGGAACCGGAAAAGTTGGAACAGCTGTAGGATACCTTTTAAAATCGGCAGGGTACAGTATCGTTGCCCTTGCAGATCACTCACGCGACGCATTAAAAAAATGTGCCGAATATACAGGTGGAAAAATTTTCACCGACCCGGCGAAGGCCGCAACGATGGCGGATGCTGTATTTATTACGACCGTAGATGATGTGATTGCATCAGTTTGCAGGGATATGGCTGACCGAGGAGCATTTAACGCCGGCCAGAAAGTAATTCATATGAGCGGAGCAGGCGGACTGGATCTTCTTGAACCGGCGAAAGCATCGGGAGCCTTCATAGCCAGTATTCATCCGCTTCAGGCATTTGTTGATGTAAGGGGCGTAATCGAGAATATTCCCGGCAGCACCTTCAGCATAACCGCTCAACCGGAAATTACCGCCTGGGCGGTTCAGATCGTGAAAGATCTGGGAGGAAATGCCTTTTTTGTCACTGATGAAGATAAGCCTCTGTATCATGCAGCCGCCTGTATGGCCTCAAATTATTTTGTCACTCTGATGAACGTTGTTATTGGCCTTTACGGTCGCCTCGGACTCGACCCGGAAGAAGCAAGAACCGCTTTCTGGCCTCTCGTAAAAGGCACCGTCCGTAATATAGAAAGTCTTGGCCCCGAAAAGTCTCTCACAGGTCCCATTTCGCGCGGGGATATCAAAACCGTTCGCAGGCATCTTGATGCGCTTCGAACCAAATTTCCTTCAGTTCTTCCGCTTTATGAGGCATTGGCAGTCTTTACTGTTGAAATAGGTATAAAAAACGGTACATTGCCCGAGGATACGGCGGAAAAACTGTTATCAATTATCAAAGGAGATGTACAATGAGTACACAAAGTGAAATGCGCACCATTACTACGGCAGTCGTAAAAGAAATGAAAAAGAAAGGTGAAAAAATAACAATGCTCACCGCCTATGACTTCGGCACAGCAGCCGTGATGGATGAAATAGGTGTGGAAATGATTTTGATTGGAGACAGTTTAGGTATGGTGGTGCTGGGATACGAAAGTACGCTTCCCGTCACAATGGAGGATATGATTCATCATACGAAAGCCGTTACACGCGCCACAAAGCACACAATGGTTATTGCAGATATGCCGTTTATGTCCTATCAAGCTTCAACCGATGATGCCATCTTGAATGCCGGGCGCTTTCTCAAGGAAGCAGGAGCTCAGGGAGTAAAATTGGAAGGAGGAAGTGAAATATCCGAAAAAGTGCGAAGAATGACAGTTGCGGGCATACCCGTTATGGGTCATTTGGGATTGACTCCTCAATCTATTCATCAATTTGGAGGATTCAAGATTCAGGGGAAGGAAAATAAGGCAGCAAAACAATTGAAAAGCGATGCAAAAAAGCTTGAGGAATCAGGAGCCTTCTCAGTGGTTCTTGAGGGCATCCCGGCAGACCTGGCAAAGGAAATCAGCGAGTCGCTCACCATACCTACTATAGGCATCGGCGCCGGACCTCACTGTGACGGACAGGTTCTTGTAATGCATGACATGCTCGGTATGTACGAAAAATTCACACCGAAATTTGTAAAAAAATATGCCAACTTGAACAGCGAGATGAAAAAGGCTTTTAAAGCATACATTGATGAAGTTAAATCGGGTGTTTTCCCTGGTCCGGAACACTCATATAAATAAAAACCGACACGGGTAAGAGCCTTCGGCTTTTTTCAGGCTGAAGGCTCATCGTAATATAATTGGATGTATGTATTCTTATTTCTTCAAATTTTAATACTTGCCATATTCCTAATAATCCCTTATAAGAGTGTACTCTTCTTGGAAAAAACCCCTTTTTGAAAGGAGCCTTAAATAATGAATATTCTGATTTTCGGACCAAATGGCAGCGGAAAAGGAACTCAGGGAGCAATCGTGCAAAAAAAATATGGAGTGCCCCATATAGAAACAGGAGTCATATTCAGAGAAAACATTAAAGGCGGCACCCAGCTGGGAATAAAGGCAAAGGAGTTCATAGACAAAGGCGAGCTGGTCCCTGATGAAATCACCATCCCCATGATCCTGAGCCGTCTCAAGGAAGAAGACTGCAAGGACGGCTGGCTGCTCGACGGTTTTCCGAGAAACCTCTCTCAGGCGGAAGCAATGTATGAGGCATTACAGAAGGAACACATGGCCCTGGATTATGTAATTGAAATCGAACTGGACAGAATGACAGCGAAAAACAGGATAATGGGAAGAAGGCTTTGTGCAAATGACAATAACCACCCGAACAACATCTATATTGATGCAATCAAGCCGGCTGAAGAAAACGGAAAGTTGATGTGCAGGGTGTGCGGAGGAGAATTGTCAGCCCGCGCTGATGATCAGGATGAAACTGCGATAGACAAACGCCATAATATTTATTATGATACCGAATCAGGCACAATGGCTGCAATTCATTACTTCAAGGATCGTGTCAAAGTCATCGGTGTTGACGGAAAACCGGGCGTAAAGGAAGTATCAGATGATCTTATGAATAAACTTGGTTAATATAACCGCTTTGTTTTAATTTCTTACTGAAGCCTTCCCTTGTGCCGGAAGGCTTTTTTGACAGCGTACTGTGTTTTATGGAAAGAATAAGAAATTTCAGCATCATAGCCCATATAGACCATGGCAAATCGACATTGGCTGACCGCATGATCCAGCTCGCCGGTCTCGCTGACACGCGTACCTTCAAGGATCAGATCCTTGATACTATGGATATAGAACGGGAGAGGGGAATTACTATTAAAAGCCAGGCTATTACGCTCCCGTATCGAGCACGGGACGGTCAGTCTTACCTTCTGAATCTAATTGATACACCAGGTCATGTCGATTTTTCTTACGAAGTGTCGCGCTCTTTAGCCTCCTGCGAAGGAGTCTTGCTTCTTATTGATGCAGCTCAGGGGATTCAGGCTCAAACACTGGCTAATCTTTATATGGCAATGGAACACGACCTGGAAGTCATACCTGTAATAAATAAAATAGATCTTCCGTCCGCAGATATCGATATGGTAATGGAACAGATTGAAAATGAGCTGGGACTGGATCCATTCACAAGTTTGACGTGTTCAGCGAAAGAAGGGAAAGGGATTGAAGAAATTTTAGAGGCAATAGTGGAAAGAATTCCGCCGCCCCGGGGAGATAGCAACAATCCTCTTTCGGCTTTAATTTTTGATGCATACTACGATCCATTCAGGGGAACGATTGTATCATGCCGTATATTTGATGGTATGATCAGAGCCAGCCAGACGATTCGGCTGATGTCAAATAAAGCGACCTATCGAGTTGAAGAGGTGGGACGCTTTTCACTTTCCAGAAATAAAAAGAATCATCTTGAGGCAGGGGAAGTGGGTTATATTATTGCAGGAATTAAAACCGTCTCTGACGTGCGTGTCGGTGATACCATTACGTGTGATGACCACCCCTGTGAAAAACCTCTCCCCGGATTCAAAGAGGCAAAACCTGTGGTGTTCGCTTCAATCTATCCTATTGCCTCAGATGATTACGAAGAACTTGCAGCGGCTCTCGAAAAATACACTCTCAATGACGCATCTTTTATCTATCAGAAAGACTCTTCGGTCGCCTTGGGCCAGGGATTCCGATGTGGATTTCTTGGTCTCCTTCACCTGGACATCGTACAAGAGAGACTCGAACGGGAATACGATCTGTCGATCATTCTTTCAGTCCCTAGCGTAAGATACCGGTTTACAATGAAAAACGGTGAATCCGCTTTCATCGACAACCCTGCTCATTTTCCGGAACCGGCGCAGATTTCAAAATCAGAAGAGCCGTATATTCGCGCAACCATGATGTTCCCGGAACGGTATCTGGGTGCGGTGATGAAGTTGTGCATTGAACGAAGGGGGGAAAATTCAAACATCAATTATCCCGCTCCAGGACGGGTAGAGCTGAATTTCGAAATGCCTCTTGCTTCCGTCATCTTCGATTTTTACGATAATCTTAAATCAATTACTCAGGGTTACGGTTCCTTCGACTACACAATGATCGGATATCGTGAAAGCGATTTAGTCCTGCTGGATATATTGGTGAATGGAGAAAAGGTCGATGCTCTGTCTCAGATCGTATATCGCGGCATTGCCCGACCCCGGGCCCTGCAGGCCTGCGAGCGTCTGAAAGAAGAAATACCGCGCCAGATGTTCAAAATTGCCATACAGGGTGCTATTGGAGGTGAAATAATTGCCCGCACTACCATATCTCCATTTCGAAAAGATGTTACGGCAAAATGCTATGGCGGAGATATTACCCGTAAACGAAAACTCCTCGAAAAGCAGAAGAAAGGGAAAAAACGCATGAAAATGGTTGGATCCGTATCTATCCCGCAGAGTGCCTTTGTAGCGGTTTTAAAATCGGAAAATACTTGATACCTTCAAACGTGTCGAATTATATGTAAAGTAAATGAATCCCGGAATTTACATACATATACCATTCTGCCTGTCCAAATGCCGTTATTGCGATTTTTACTCCATTCCCTCTGAGCAGAAAATGCCTGCATTCATTTCGTCTCTTATAGATGAAATGAATATGTATCGCGACAGCTTCGACCGTTTTGATACTATTTATCTTGGAGGAGGTACGCCGTCACTTCTCGATGGCAGAAAGATAAATATCATACTCCAGGCCCTTTTCTCCTCCTTTCGATTTACAGATGATTTAGAGATCACGATCGAGGTAAACCCGTCCGATCTCACCCTGGAATCTGCAAGAGCACTCCATGGATCAGGTGTCAATAGAATAAATATAGGAATACAATCTTTTGATAACAATGAACTTTCATTTCTTGGACGCAGGCATTCTTCACGCGAAGGGGCAGATGCAATTGAAAATGCCCGAACCGCAGGATTCACAAATGTAGGGCTTGATCTCATTTATGGAATCTGCGGACAAACACTCGAATCCTGGTTCAAGACACTTGATTTTGCCCTCTCGTACACCCCGGAACATTTATCGTGCTATCAATTAACAATAGAACCTTCAACACCATTAGGGATCGAATATATAAATGGATCGATCGATATGCCAAATGAAGATTTGTTATATGATTTTTTTATAAAAAGCTCTGAAAAACTGGAAGAAGCCGGTTATCTTCATTACGAGGTTTCAAATTTTGCCCGGGAAAGCAAGTGGATGTCGAAGCACAACCGTAAATACTGGTTTCATTCTCCTTATCTTGGTTTAGGCCCGTCTGCACATTCATTTTATGGGAGAAAAAGATGGTGGAATTATTCTTCTGTCGATACGTATATAACATCGATCAAAGATGATAAAATGCCTCCGATAGAGGGATCCGAGTTGTTGACATCGGAACAGCTTTGTCTGGAAGCTTTCTTTCTTGGCATCCGAACGAAGGAGGGTATTGATCTTGAGGAATACTCTCAGAAGTTTCATTGTGATTTTTTTGCTCAGCATAGTGCCCTTTTAACGAAACTTATAGAAGAGGGGATTATCAGAATTACTGACAAGAACCTTCAACCAACGCGTAGAGGGCTTGCACTGGCCGATAGCTTGTCAATCATCTAGCACAAAGATACTGTTTTAAAATCAAACAAGCGGTAACTGCCGAAGTCTATGTACCGCGCCCTGTTTTATCTTTCGTCACTGCGTCTGCACCTTATCCTCTGGAACTTCCAAGTACGCGCTGCGAGAGCGTATTTATTTTCCGACGCGCATGAGATTGCCCGCTCAGACCTGTTTTCCGACCGTGAAGCGTCTCGCGAAGCTGTCCCGGTACACTGGCGCTGTGCGCTCAGAGAGAGCCGGGCAAAATCTTTTCTTCTTATGCTCCTCTTAATGGACAGAACTGCTGAATGAGCCTTGGGTCAGCTTCGCGTATTTTCCATTACATTGTTCGACTCGTCCAGAATGAGGAGCGTTTTACAAATAGCGGTTACTCGTTTTTTCTTTGACATTTAGTTATATTTGAATTACGTTTTCTCTGTTTATTGGCTTTCCCGTAAGTGATTCATTACTCCGGTCTCGATTCTTTGCCGGATCTTGTTCGATATAAAAAGAGTGGATCAGGAAGATTTATTAAGGAAACCCGGTGGTAATCAACTGCAACATTTTTTAAAATTATCTGCAGCAGTGACAATCGCGCCGATTTTTTTCCGTGCGTTTAAGTCTTCCGACAGACAAAGATCTTCAGTTCCCCTGTCAGTATTTTTTGTTTTTAACAGTCCTTGTAACTACGGGAGATAGATTGATGACTGAACGAATGGAACTTTCTCACAAGCCTGTTCCCGGGTATAAGAAGGTTTTTCATATAGCCGTCGTGCTCAGTTTCATATATCTCGGCGCCCTCATCGCATACAGCATCTTTTAAGAAGGAACGATTCATATGAAAAAAGAACTGAAGATATTTGATAACCCTAAAAACGTTCACTTCTTTTTATATATTTTCTATGCATCTCTTGCAGTGCTCTTACTTGTGGATTTATTCATTCCAAAACATTCTCATTTCAAATGGGAAAGCGTTCCTGAGTTTTTTGCAGTGTACGGTTTCGCTTCATGCGTATCTCTCATATTCATAGCAAAACTGCTTCGCCGAATTGTAAAAAGAGACGAGAATTATTATGATAAATAGTTGTCCTCCTGCTTTTATCTTCATTATCGGTGCAGTAATAATCCCCCTTTTGAGAGGAAAAACCAAATCGGCCTTTATGCTGTTTCTTCCGATACTGGGATTCATCAATCTGCTGAACATGACCGAAGGCACATACTGGATTTTGTCTTTCCTGAACTATAACATCATATTTGGCAGGGTGGACAAGCTTAGTATGGTTTTTGGATACATTTTTACTCTCATATCATTTATCGGGGTTATGTATGCCATACACCTCAGAGACGACATACAACATGTCTCAGCTTTCATATATGCCGGAAGCGCCTTGGGAGTTACCTATGCCGGCGACTTTATCTCACTTTACATTTTCTGGGAAATGCTGGCAATTTCCTCAGTTTTTCTTATATGGGCAAGAAAAACCCAAAAATCACTGGATGCAGGGTTCAGATATATACTTGTTCATATGGTAGGAGGGCTTGTTCTCCTTGCAGGAATACTCCTTTACGTTAACACGACCGGTACTGTTGAATTTAATTTCATCGGGCTGAACGGATTGGGATCCTGGTTAATATTAATAGGTTTTGCCCTAAATGCCGCGATTTTCCCGCTTCATCCGTGGCTGACAGATGCATACCCCGAAGCAACCGTAACCGGTGCAGTATTCATGAGTTCCTTTACAACAAAAAGCGCAGTTTACATCCTGGCGCGAACGTTTCCGGGCACTGAACTGCTGATATGGTTAGGGGCGTTTATGACCGCTTTCCCGATCTTCTATGCTGTCATCGCAAATGACATTAGACGGGTACTCGCTTACAGCCTTATCAATCAAGTTGGTTTTATGGTTTGCGGCATAGGAATAGGAACAAAACTGGCTCTTAACGGAACCGTTTCGCATGCCTTCTGCCATATCCTTTACAAGGCCCTTCTTTTTATGTCTGCAGGATCTGTGCTTTATGTAACGGGCAGGATAAAATGTACGCAGCTGGGAGGCCTATACAAAACGATGCCGCTCACCGCCTTTTTTTGTATTATCGGGGCCGCATCCATCTCCGCATTCCCTCTCTTTAGCGGATTCGTAAGCAAGTCAATGATCATTAATGCATCCGTCACGGAGCATCTGGTTATTATATGGCTGGTTTTACAATTCGCATCAGCGGGCGTATTCCATCATGCGGGGATAAAAGTTCCTTTTTTCATGTTCTTTGGTGAGGATTCGGGAATACGGGCCAAAGAACCTCCCTTTAACATGCTCCTCGCAATGGGCATTGCGGCGTTTTTTTGTGTCTTTATAGGTATATATCCTGCACCTCTTTACAGAATTCTTCCTTTCCCCGTCGATTATATTCCATATACCGCATCCCACGTTGTCGGGCAGCTTCAGTTATTGATGTTCGGAGCACTGGCCTTTGTACTTCTTATTCTTTCAGGATATTATCCCGCAGAATTGAGAGCCATAAATCTTGATGTCGATTGGTTTTACAGAAAAGGAGCGAAAGCAATTGTTTCCCTTGCCACAGGAATTGCGTCAGAAACGGCGAAATTATGCAATTATGTCTTTATCAAGCTTCTTCCGGCCCAGCTTTCAGCCTTTTCAAAAAAACCTGTTTCGTACTTATTACATTTGGTCAATTGTAGACAGACGAGTACTTTCACCTTTTTCCATCAAGATATTGAGTTATCGACCCGTACTCCGTCGGGAGTACCTGTAATGCTTGCCATAATTTTTCTTTCAGCGCTGGCGTTAATTTTCTTCATCGCGTAATAGCGACCTGTTCCCGCAAAGTTCAGGAAAATATTCCTTTAAATCTTTTATCAATTTTTCTTTTGAGACATACAGAAGCGTATGGATACCTTCCAATCCGGCCCTTCTGCAGTTTTCTTCCTGATCATCGATAAAAATTATTCTGTTCAAAGCGGTACCGATACTGTCAGCAACTTTTTTGAAAATCTTTCTTTCCCTTTTACTGATACCCAAATAATAGCTGTTAAAAATAAAGTGGAAATGGCTGAAAAAATGATGCCTTTCCTCCAATTCATCCAGCCAGTTTGTCTGATCACTTAAAATGCCGGTTACAATTTCTCGGGACCTTAATTCATCTACTATGCCGATAACCCATGGCCGCAGTATGAACCTTGATAATATTTCATTCCTCAATTCCTCATTACTTCCCCGTATACCCGTTTCTTCTCTGATTAAATCCCAATACAGGTCCTCAGTCGTCATACCAGCCACATAGCCGCAGCTGTGGATTATCTCATTCCCAAGCCGGACAAATTCATCGGATGTATATTTGCTTTTTTGGGCCATTGCTCTTAAACCTTTCATAAACCCTTCTTCCGCAATGACACCTCCAAAATCAAAAAGTACCGCGTCTATAACGGAGTTTTTATTCATAAAAATATTATATTCCTCCATTCAAAATACACAGTAAGGATACTGCTTCAAACATCAATTGCTTCCTGTTGCATTGTGCTTTCCCGGTATGGCCGGCGGCATAAGGCACAAAGTTTTAAAAATTTCTCAACAATCCCATTATATTTGTAATGCCACAACAGAAGCAACAGCTAATATGGAAATTGTAAACAGCTCCTATAAAACATGCACGGAGTGTACATATTCCGGATAAGTGCAAAGTATTTTGAACAGTGATTTTTTTTGTTTTATACATATGTATAATTAAATTGAAGACTTATACTTTGGCATAGCTATTGCGAATCCAATGAATATCGAACAAAAAAGGATTATTATGGCTGCACTAAAGATAATTTTCAGTCACCCATTATTATCTCTATCTGTACATAAGTATCTTGAATCTTTTTCTGATGGCCAGCATTCTATGTCTTTGTCTGATGATGCAACCAGCCAGAATGATATTATTCTTACAGATTTTACTACTCTCAAATCTCAAAAAATCAATTCTCGATTTCCAAAATCCAAAATCATTCTCATTGATACCGGATTAAATGACCAACAAAAAAGAATAGCTGTAAGCTACTATAAAGTAAGAGGAATTATAGCACATACTATTTCTTCCTCGGTATTTGAAAAAACAATCTATTCCATAAGCAAGGGTGATGTATGGCTGAAGAATCAGGTCTCGGATGAACTCGTCATGTTTTATGGAAACAGGACTTCTCATAAAAAAATCAAAGTTTTAACCAAAAGAGAAAAGGAAATAATTCCTCTTGTATGCAAAGGACATAGCAATAAGGATATTGCAGTGGAAATGGGGATAAGTATACCCACGGTAAAAGCTTTGCTTACAAAAGTGTTTCGCAAGCTTGATGTCGCCAGCCGTTATGAATTATTTGTCAATGTGTATGAAAGCGGAGTTTTGGAAATGTTAAAAACCGATTCGCAAGAAATAAAATAGTGCCATTCCAGGGAAAAACATGATTCTAACTATTTATGATAACTCGATTAAGTATGCAACTGACAAAAAAGAAGTAGAAAAGATTTGGTCACTATTACAAATAAAAAAAGAGAAATCTGAGATTGAGCATATTCACAGATCAGGAAACTAACTTAAACCAGACGAAACAATACTACTAAAGTACTATATAATACATGCTTTTATGTTATTGAAATCACGGTTGATTCATAATATTAACATAGAGGGGGATACAAGGGGGGATGAACACTTATTTCACATTGCATAATAATCAATTTTTTATTCATTCTGAGTACTTAAATCTCTTATTTATTTATCCCTGACTGCTAAACCTGATAAAGTGTTGAGCCATTAAGGAGGGACAATGTCTAGGATCGACGCACGTATAAAATGTAATATCAAGTGCTCATGCACACCTTATAATAATGAGACAGACGGGGCTGAACAATATTCAGGAGTCATATTGAACATAAGCCTGGGAGGAGCTTTATTTCAGAGTAACACCCTTCATGAAATGGATTTGATGACCCTTCATTTCTCTATCAACGGCTCAGATTTTAATATACCCTCAAGGGTATTGCGCATGGAAGATAAACGTACTGCAGTGCGTTTCCTCCATCAAAAGGGATTGGAAACCATTTCCCAACTGTGGGAATTCATTTTTGATAATTTGAAACTTCAGCCCGGCATATGTCCATACTGTGATTCGGAAATAAAAAATAAGGCTGAACAGTGCCCTAATTGTGGCCTTTTCCTTAACTTTGACAGCAAAAACTATCTTATAGAGCATATTAACAGAACAGCTTATCAGCGTATAGCTCAGCGGATACAAGATTTTAAAGCTGATCAGAAATGGTCGATAGTCAACATCCTGGATAACGAATTTTTAAAAGATAAAGCGCGATATGATGATTTTGAATTTGTTGGCACGTGTCCCGAAATGCTGCAAGCTTTTTCTCTTATCAGAAAGATAGCGCCTACAGAAATTCCAGTTTTAATTCTAGGTGAAAGTGGAACAGGCAAAGAACTTACGACGAGGGCAATTCACGAGAGAAGCTTACGAAAGGGAAGACCTCTCGTAACAATAAATTGCGCTTCGATACCTGACACACTCCTTGAAGCAGAACTGTTCGGATATGAGAGAGGATCGTTTACCGGTGCTTACAATGCCAGAAAGGGAAAAATCGAAAAGGCGGATGGAGGAACTCTGTTTCTTGATGAAATCGGAGAACTGCAATGGCCCCTGCAGGCAAAATTATTACGATTTCTTGAAGATAAGACCGTTGAGCGGATAGGATCCAGAAAACCCCGCAAGGTCGATGTCCGCGTAATAGCGGCAACAAATCGCAAACTTGAAGAGGAAGTGCAATCGGGAATTTTTCGTCAAGATCTCTACTACCGTTTGAATACCTTTACGATAGAGCTGCCTCCGTTGCGAGAGAGAGGCCAGGACAAGGTAATACTCGCCAAATACTTTCTTAAAACTCTTGCAAAGGAAAACGGAGCAACAAAAAAGAAAATGAGCAAAGAATCCCTCGAAGCAATCATACATTATGAATGGCCCGGAAATATCAGAGAGATGATAAATAAAATACGGAGGGCGATTGTTGTTTCTGAAGATATGGAAATTACCCCAAAGGATCTCAGCCTTACCGCACATTTTACCCCTTTTATAGATGAAAAGGCCACTCTCAAGGAAGTGAAAACTCGCATTGAAAAAGAAAAGATCTTAAGTGTAATAAGTACCTGCGGAGGAAATCTTTCCAAAACTGCTAAGACTCTTGGCGTAAGCCGAACCACACTTTATAATTTGAAAAGAAAATATGATATTTGAAAAATATTTTGACTATTATTTTGCGTATTTTACCAAATTGACAGAAAAAAGTAATGCTTCGTTTACACCTGTCTGTCTCAATATGCGTAATAATAGTTATTTCAATATGTTAATACCTGGCATGCCATTTGCAAAATATAATTACCATGAAATTAAAGATATTTTTACCCATTATTTTTTTAATATTCATGGTAAACACCAAAAGCGTATCTAACACAAGAACGCCTTTACTAGGCGATACGATTCAACTGGGAAATATCACATATCACTTTTTACTCATCAATATACCCCGTATCTGGCCGGATAATATAAACAAAAGATTTTTAATTGGATGTAGTCGGGGCAAAAGTGTGATCCTATGGGATGAAGCATTATTTGAACCGCTTCACCGTCCTTGATTTGTACACCCCCATCTTCTGCGGAATGACACACTGACATTGATCAGAATTCAAGATCGTTGAGAAGGCCTGTATCAATTGCGTTTACGCACAATTCAGACCTGCTTCCGACATTAAGTTTTCGAAACACTTTGCTCAAAAGAGCCTTTACCGTGGGGATACTTATTCCCATTTCAGTAGCTATTTCCTTATTACTAAACCCCTTGCATACTGAAGCTATGATCTCTTGTTCCCGTTTTGTAAGGAGGCGCACCTGTTTGCTTCTTGACCTGTTTCTATAATGAGTAACCAATTCATTCGTTGTTTCGTTGTCAAGACAAATATCTCCATCCTGTACTTTAGTGAGTACATCCAAAAAAGTTTCAGTAGTACTGGAGTTCGAAATTATTCCTCTAACATTATAGTAGGTTACTGCTACTCTTTTTTGATGAATACTCAATCCGGTATCTATCAGCACAATCTTTTTTTGCATCAGTTTCGCTTTTGAACTATGGTTATTCAAAGAAGAAAAGTCCGTTATTATCAATTCAGATGCATCCAGGGCATCTTGTTCGTTATCTATATTTTTATCTGTTGATGTTTTTAATTCCCCATCATAATATGGCTCAAGAAAATTCTTAAGTGATAACGACAATAAAGGATGGCTCATAGCTATTTTTAAAGATCCCATACCAGTTCTCCTCCTTTTTACAATAGGTTTTGCTTTTTTCGCTCTACTGAAACCTAGACGGTTACCGGAATGTAATTGGAAAATTAGAAATCGAAGGGAGTTTAGTTGGAAGACAGAACCAAGTAGAAGGTTTCGCCGGACAGATTATGCTTTTTTTCTCACCTAAAGCATATAGTCAGCTCGCTCTCATGATCACAGGATATCGCTTTTTTAACTGATATCATATAGTACAACATACAGTTAAGACATATCGAAGCGCCCTCCTTGAAAAGAAATTCCAGCAATTTCAAAAATTAGCATCTTATAATTTTAATGTCAATTCATATTAACAATTTACATAAAAAAAGCGATAGGCAATTCTGCCCATACTTCCGCATATATGAGCTGCTCATGCTCAATAATGAGGAAAAGCCGCTTTCCCTGCTTCAATTCGGTGGCGCCTTTGACAAACTTTCCAAACAGAGAGTAGAATCAGATTTCACGATGATAACGGGGAGCTTTGTCTGATCGAAAGGAGATTTTTTCTTTAAATGCTTTGTTATATATTGCCCGTGGCGATCTTCCCAGTCTTTCACCAATTAGTCGTGTAGGGATTCTTTTCTTTATCATTTTTTTCAGTTCACGAATTTCCTCAGATGTCCATGACAATTGTTTATATGATCTCAGTGAAATATTCTCTTTAAAAGCTTTGTCATAAATGGCTCTTGGAGTCCTTCCCAGTCTTTTGCCCATTGTCTGTATCGGCATTTTTGCAAGCGCCATTTTCTTTAAATTGTTAATTTCTCTGGAAGTCCAAGGTTTTTTTTTCTTTAATATTGTTGTCTGGGCCATAAAATATCTCCTTTCGCTCTCTTTTTTTTATAATTTTCTCATTATTCGCCTTTTAGTATCAATTAGCCAAAGGTATCATTTACATCCTACTGTTGCATTTCTTCTTACAGGCGATGCACCACAGCCGGGGCATAAACAGCTAATAAACGGTTTACGATCGTATCGGAGTATCGCACGGTGCATTTTTCTGAGCACACACATCAAATATGCTGCTGTAAGGGATGACATCTTTACCGACAAGAACTCGAATTTTAATCTCAGATCTGGCAAATCGTTCGATTTCAACTATGTCCTGCCAGCCGGGTATGGATTGAGCAATCCGGTATGCATTTCGTAAATACCCGCGCATATAATATATTATTGTCTGATTCATGTAAAAGTGCTCTGCATTAGTGATGTAGACATTTTTGTAACTGTCTTTTCTTCTTAAGTAATTTCCCATTTCCCTTGCCATGTTACTCATACCGTTTCCATTTGAAATTTCAATTGCGAAATCCGAAGTTCCGTTCACCCTGTCAAGCAGCGTTTTCTTTTGTTGTTCTTCTATATCCCCCTTCTTTTCAGAAGCGGCAAATATCTCTGTATCACTTTTTCGAGCACACAAATATTCCTGCACGTCGTTGTCAGATTTCTTTTGATCGCAATCCAATGCCATGCACTTCACTGTACACGCTTTGGCTTCCAGCTCCATGGCTGCCTTATCTTTCAATACATTATCAATCTTTGATTCCGTCTGCTGTAAAGCGGCAGTTGAAATTGTTTTATGATGTTGGCTTTCAATATCGTCCATTGTCCCGGCATCTTTTGCATAATCAGTTAAAGAGCTGTTATCTGCTGTAATCACAGGCAACTGAATATGCGGCAGAGATGGGATTCCTGCAGATTTCATGCTTTCAGATGTAAGTGCCAGAGCTTTGATGAAATATCTTGATGCCGCTTCATGAGCGCCTCTTCCATAGAAAAACTTGCCCAGGTTATAATAGGCATCAGCTTCACTCCCGGCTTTTTTGAACTCTTCAAAAGCTTCTTCATATAAACCTATCTCAGCGTAAGCAAGACCAAGGTTATTGTGATATCTGCTTTCTTTCGCATTCAGAACTATCGCTTTTTTAAAAGCTTCAATGGCAGATTCGGTTTTTCCCTGCAAATAACAGGAATATCCCAGGTTATTCTGCACATAATCCAGATTGGGAGCAAGAGCGATAGCTTTTTGATAGTACTCGGCAGCCCGGGGGAAATTTTCCAGCAGATCATACGTCACGCCCATTCCATTGTATGCGGCGACATAGTTCGGATCTATGGAAATAACCTTTTCAAAATACTCGATCGCCAGTGTGTACCGCTTGCGATATTCATGAAACAGTGCCTGCTGATAATATGAATGTGCTGTTTCCTTCGAAGGCCTTACCACAGATGCGAATCTCTTTAAATGGTTCTTTGTGATCCGATGATGTTCATTGGCGGGTCTTTCGAATAACGGGAGAGACTGCGTTAATTTTTGTACACTCGAACATCCCCCCAAGCAAAACAGGCACAAAACAAAAAATATCGTTATATGAACCCGCTTTTTGTATAAATGTGACCCCATTTCGAACCTCATTGTGTTTCGTTTGTATTTTGGATATGTGTCACTAATTTTGTTTAACAACGTGCATCCGTGCTTTTTTTAAATTTTGATGTATCCCGGCATCAAATTTAGGATTTACGTGCATCGCACATTCGAACGTCTCAACCGCTTTTTCCCATTTATTCTGTTCCAGGTACACACACCCCAGATTATTGTAGGCCTGCGTCTCGCTCCCGCCTTTTCTGAATGCCTGCAATGCTTCAGAATAGCGTCCCATTTTTGCCAAGACCAGCCCCTTATTATTATAGATCTTTTGTATATCTCGACAGCCGACTTCAAGAGCTTTATTGAACGCATCTAACGCTGTTTCATACTGCCCGGTGAGAGCACTTGATATACCAAGGTTGTTGTAAATATATCCCTTATCCGGTTTCATTCGAAGTGCAGCGGCATATTCGGATATGGCAGAATCGTGCTGCCCCACGCAATCGTACACAATTCCCATGAGACTGTGAGCCTTCCACAAACCGGGATCAAGGATCAGGGCCCTCTGAAGATTTTCTTTCGCTTCCCTGAATTTCTTCATTTGAAAACAGGCTTGCCCCATACACAGATATGCGCCACTGTTATCAGGATCAGATGAAAGAATACTTTCAAATACTTGTATTGCATCTTCATTGGCACCGCCATTCATAAGGAGCAGCCCCTTTTTATAAAGTATCCGGGTACTCTCTGGATTCAATTGAAGAGCTTTTTCATACTTCACATAGGCCAGACAAAAATCTCCTCTGCGAAACAAAATGTCTCCCGACCGCTCCAGTTCCTCAGATGTCATCTCGCCGAGAAAAGTTTCGGGTACAGCAGGCACTCCATGTGCCGAGATATCGGCAGCAGATGATGAACGATTAAATTTATTTGCCCACTTGACATTCTGCTGTGAACCCGCGCAGCCGCACAATGCAATGACTATAAGAATTAAAATTGTTCTCACAAGCATCCTGCTTAATCCATATGTGCTCATAATTTTTTACCTCGGATTAAAATGGCAATTCTATTTAAAAAAAGTGTCATAGACACGAATACCCGCAGGCCCTAAAATTGCGATAAATAGAGAAGGAAAAATAAATAAAATCAATGGTATTGAAAGTTTGACCGCCATTTTGGCGGCCATTTCCTCTGCCCGCTGGAATCTTTTATCCCTTGAAGAATCTGAACAGACGCGCAGGGCTGTTGCAACACTGGTACCGAATTTTTCGGTTTGAACAAGAGTGGTTACCAACGTGCGTACCTCTTCGGAATCGGTTCTCATTGCAAGATGACGGAGGGCTGCTTCGCGGGTCTGACCAAGGCGTAATTCCTGATTGAGAATCTTGAATTCCTCAGCCACCACCCTGTTGCTCAGCTGGATTTCTTCACCTACCCGGATAATCGCCGCATCCAGTCCCATACCGGCCTCAACGCACACTACCAAAAGGTCAAGCGCATCCGGCATTCCTTCGATAACTTTTTTCTTTCTTATGTCTGTTCTGATCCTGAGCCAAAAATCCGGGAGAAAGTATCCCAGAAAAGCCAAAAATAGTACGATCATCATTGTAAAGGCGGGATTGACGACTTTGAAAACACTTATGCGAAGCAGGGCAAAGGAAACCACCAGTAGTACTGCAAGGAAAATTTTCGCACCCCAGAATACTGCCGGCGCACCCAGTTGATAGAGCCCCGCTTTAAGGAATCGCAATCTGATGCCGCGATAATCTTCCGCAGTTCCCTCATATACATGCTTCCCCATTTTACCTAATATTTTACCTAGTTTACTTGATACTGATCTTTTTTTTGCAACAGCAGGGTCAGCACTTTGCGACCGGAATCCATCGTATGGATCATGCAGCTTTTCCATAAGCCGTTTCTTCTCACGTTTCTGACGAAAATACTGAAGTATTCCGGCATAAAAAAGGCAGATCGTTAAAAAGACTAATGCTGCGAAAAGCAACGGAAGATCATGATATGAAATGAACATCGTACACCTCTCACGAGTTGCTATACTTTGAAGTTAACAATTTTTCTTATTACCAGTGCCCCTATCCCCATCATCATCAGCGATATGGCAACCATTATCCTTCCGGCCGGAACGGTAAATAACATATCGATATATTTAGGGTTTGAAAATCTGAGTGCAAGCACAATGACAAACGGAAGACCGAGAAGTATCATTGCCGAAAGCCGCCCTTCTGCAGAAAGTGTTCTAATTTTGCCTTTGAGCTTTGCACGCTCCCGCATGAGGCGTGCAATATTTTCAATTATGGTGGCCAGATTTCCCCCGGTTTCCCTCTGCAGAATAACGGATACGACAAAATATTTTAAATCCTGGCAATCTATTCTGTCTCCCAATGATTTCAGTGCCGCCTGCACACTTATACCAAAATTGATCTGATCGAGAGTCTCCTGAAATTCAGTCCCCAGAGGATCTTCAAATTCAGATGCAGCCAGCTTCATGCCGCTGGTAAATGCATGCCCCGCCTTCAGCGCCCGTGCTATCAAATCAAGTGCTTCCGGCAGCTGATTGCCAAATTTGCGTATTCTTTTATTCTTTTTTTTCAAAATATAAAGAAAGGGAGACACCCCAAAAACAGCGGCTGAAATTACTGCAATAAAATAATTTCCGGTAAAAAGAATTGCCGTAACGAATCCTATCTGCATGAGAAGTATTGAGAAAAAAACATAAAAACCGGGCGGATAGGGTGAATTTGCTTGCTGGAGCAGCCTGGTAAGGCGGCGAACACCGGGAGCCTTTAAAAATATCCGATTTAAGAGAGGGATTTCACTGAATAACTTCTTATCTTCAATATCGATAGATGGACTCGCTGAAGAAGCAGTAATATAGGCCTTTAATCGATTACGTATTTTTTCCCTGTTGCCGTTCTTCATCACATGGTAAGCGTAGAATGATATAACAACAGTAAGAATTAAAGTTACAGCCAAGAATGATGCGATAAATAAAGGATTCATAATATACTCCTTAAGCCATCAAACTGTCAGAGATCTGGATGGATCGAACAAATCCACAGGAATATCGATTCCGTTGACTCTGAACTTATCTATGAATTTGGGCCGCACACCATGCATGACAAATCGTCCATGAACCTTACCGTTTTTATCAAATTCCGTTTGGCGGAATGAGCAAATCTCCTGAGTCGTAATAACGGATCCTTCCATTCCGGTGATTTCCTGAAGATTCATCACCTTGCGGCTCCCGTCGGCAAGGCGGGAAAGGTGGATAATCACATCAATTGCCGATGCGATATACCGTCTGAGAAACTCCGCCGGAATATCAAGATTTGCCATGGCTACCATGCTTTCGAGCCGAATCAGGGCGTCACGGGGCGAATTTGCATGGATTGTCGTCAATGACCCGTCATGCCCGGTATTCATTGCCTGCAGCATATCGAAGGCCTCCTGACCTCTCACTTCGCCGACTATAATGCGGTCGGGACGCATCCTTAGACAGTTTTTGACAAGATCCCGCTGCGTGATTTCACCCTTGCCTTCAATATTGGACGGCCGAGTCTCAAGACGGACTACATGCCTCTGCTTGAGCTGCAGCTCCGCGGCATCTTCAATTGTCACAATCCTTTCCGTTTCCGGAATGAATCGAGAAAGAACATTCAAAAAAGTCGTTTTTCCGGTTCCCGTCCCCCCGGAGATAAGTACATTGAGCCGCGTTTTTACTATCCCTTTTATCATTTCACCTATTTCCGGAGTCAGAGTTTGATAATCAAGAAGATCTTTTAATTCCAGCGGGTCCGCCGCAAATCCGCGGATCGAAAGAACTGGACCGTCAATTGAAAGGGGCGGAATAATGACATTTACACGAGAACCGTCGGCTAGCCTGGCATCAACCATCGGCGATGATTCGTCGATCCTCCTTCCTACGGCGGTGGTTATTCTTGTAATTATCTTCATTAAATGTTCGTCATCTTTGAACCTGGAGTCGGTGAGTTCGAGTTTTCCGCGCCTTTCCACATAGATCTGCTTATAGGTATTTACAAGAATATCTGAAACAGTAGGATCTTTCAGAAACGGTTCCAACGGTCCCAGGCCGAGAACTTCATCTTCGATTTCGGCAAAAAGCCTCTCCCGTTCCACGGAATTCAATGGCATTTTATGACCATTTTCAGCCAGGATTTTCTGAACGAGCTGCCTGATTTGCGCTCTCAGGGTCGTTTGATCCAAAATTTCAACTTGCGACAAATCGACCAGATCGAGCAGCCTGTCGTGAATCCATGTTTTCAGTTCGAAATACTCATCCTGCATGGCACGGGAACTCTGGTTCTTGTTTAAATTTTCTAGACTGACAGCTAAATTCATATTTCCCTCCGATAAAGCCTTTTATTTTCCGGCATCCTTCCGGCGGCCGAATAAATGCCATCTCTTTTTTTTATCCCCTTCTTCACCTTTTATCAGTCGATCTGCAAGGCCGAGCAGATTTTTGTTAATCATTGAATCCGGAGCGATACTTGAGATAGTTTTTCCATGGTTTATAGCCGAAGAGGCTGTCTTGTAATCGTTGGCAACGGTCCAGAAGATAGAATGATCGAGGGTCTTTCTTGCATCGTCCAGTGAAATTTCAGTTCCCTTCTTGTAACGGTTTAATACAATCCTGATTCGATCCTTTGAAGGGTATCCTAAATAATCGAAGTTTTTCAGCATCTTATGTGTATTGTGAAGAAACGGGAGATCAAGGCTGGAGATCAGCAGAACGGAATCGGCACGTTCAATTATCTTTAAAGAAGCATCATCAAATGACTGCCCCCCGTCGATCACGATCACGTCAAACAACCGCTGCATAATATCAAGTAAATGCTCTATTGTATCGGCTGTTGGAAACACATAACTGTTAGAAGTGGGCGGGGCCGGGAGGACACAAAGCCCTGAAGCATGCCGTGTAAGAATATTCATTAAGAAAGTTTCATCAACACGGTGTATATCTTTTGTCACTTCACTCCAGTTGTACAGAGGATCCAGAGATAAAAACAAGGGAATATCACCGAAAAATCCATTCATGTCGAGAAGAGCCACAGAACCGGTTTTATTTTTCCGGAGGAAACCGGCAGCGAGATTTACCGCAATCGTCGTAGAACCGGCACCTCCTTTACTGCCGATTATATCTATTATTTTACCTTTTTTACCATGTGATCCTGATTGTGCGTCCTTTCTTCTTTTAATAAATGACTGCAGGGCGCCTTGAATTTCCGCCTCCTGAAGAGGCTGTGTAAAAAATTCTTTCACACCCATCCTCATGGCCCGAAGCAAAAGAGAAGAATCCGTCTTCGCTGACGTCAAAAAAATTTCAGCTGATTCTGAAGCATTCAGTTTTGTCTGAATATATGAAAAATCTTTTTCCTCATCTTCTCCCATTTCGTAAATCAAAAGATGAGACGGGCCGGTATCTTCTTTCTTTCGTAGACGCAGGATGTTTGTAGATTGAACGGTCCTTTCAATCATCTGCTCGACGGCGTGGTTTTTTACTTCCAGTTCAACTATCGCCGGTATCTTCAGCATCTTGTTTATCCTTTAGTTTCTTAATCTAATCATTTTTATAAAATAAGGTTTTATTCGACCAAAACCGGAACTTTTGCGAGTATCCCGTAATTTGCTCCTCCACTGACACCTGCAGGTTCGTGGGGAGTGCAATCCGGTTTGAAGTAAATGGATTTTTGGGCAAAAGGAGCCGGGGTACCGTCACTGTTTTGCAGGTTGAAATGGTTGACGAAGCTGCTCCATCTCTGAGAACCGTCATTTATATCTGTTACTGCCGGGTCATCGGCTGCATTCCAATCATCCATATGAAATGGAGCATCATCATCGATTTTGTTTCCCTTATCTTCAATCCAGATTATGTTAAGATTTACCGCCCCTGTGATTTTTTCACAGGGGCCGACATTTTGGCCGGGACAATCAATTACCGGCAATGTAAGATTCCACGTTGTCGCTTTTCCCGTTTTGCTGGCCCAGCATTCATACAGTTCGTTAAAAGCTGATTGAATTTCGCCACCGTTTGTCGCAATATTCTCTCCCAAATAAAGCATCTGCGGATTTATACCATCGGCTGAACAGGCCTGCACCACAAGATTCTTCACTTCCGATGCGTTAGTACCCCCGGAACAGGCATCTTCCTGCGACATGTTTGTCCATCCGCCGGTCTGATGGGTTGCGGGATTCGAACCGCTGTTGATCATGCGACCTATTGAACAGGAATATGTTTCATCAACAAGAATGCTCTGACTGCATATGGCAAGCGGCGCATCGAGATCCCATGGAGTAAGCGTACCGGCAAACCCGAGATATGCCACGGCATCGGCCGACAATTCGAAACTCTCATGGCCAAATATTTTACTGAAGAAAGACACGACGGGTACTGTTTTTCGCCTGGCAACCACTCTGACGGAGTTGATGAAATCTATATTGCCGTCAAGCTCTTCGTCCGTGGTATTCCATAAATCGACCACGGCATCAGATGGGTTTGGATAAAACCCTCTCGGCAAATCACCGAGCCCGAAACTCCAATGTCCCCTCTGCACATCTCCCGCATTACCGCCGGTCCATTCCACCTCCACCGGTGTTCCTGCGCTCAGATTAACGACGGCGGCATCGTACGCTGTCTGATTGGCATTGATGTTGATCATCTGACCGTTGCTTTCGTAGAGCACCCGGGCCCCTGCAAGGGCACCGGCATCGGCGGCATTCTGCAGTTCATTCTTTGCCACGAACAGATAGCTCACATCAACAGCGAGCGCGGCAAAGCCGATCATCAGAAACAGCGTGAGCGCCACCATAATAACGGCAATCCCATTTTGACCTGAAGGTTTGGAAAAAACTTTTATGTCGCCCATGGAATATTCTCCCCATGATTTAGTTTCTCTTTCAGGAAACAATCGATTTATTCCATCCGCATAACTGTCTGTGCAACCAGATCGATTCCGCCTGCGAGCTGCGCTATGAATCCGGGTATCAAAAGATAATCATAATGGTAGGTAACCCTCACGGTAAGATCGTCACCCGTTTCATCGCCTGTTCTCGATATTGTTGTTGCCAGTTCCGAATCGCCGCCGAAGGTGATAAGCCGATCCTGACAGTATGTCAAAACCGCCGATTCTATTTCGCTGTCTATTGGATGATTGACATCATTTACAGTATCATAATTATAAACAATGCCCCTTCGTGCTCCCTCGCGGCTGGCATTGGTGATCATGGCCTTGTCATAGAGCAGAACGCTGAATTCGATGATCCCACAGATGAGTAAGGCAAGCACAGGCAACACAATTGCAAATTCAATGGCCACAATGCCCTTGACATTCATGCATAATTTCTTTTCCATACTATTCACCACTGCTCTTTATGTATGCGAATCCCAAAATTACTCTCAGCGGGTTGCCGCATTTTGATTTTTGCGCACACCGGTGCTATTTATTTCTTTGCCGGCGCCGCCGTAATTCCTTCTGTTATGTACATTTTACTCGCAGCACTCCCGGGTTTGGCCTTTGTCGCTGCGGTGTATCGATCCAAATTCTTGAGTGCCATATCCCCTGTAATTCCGCTGACCGGCTCAGTATTCTCACCGGCATCGGGATTCAAGATCTGGCTGCTGAGAGCGGTTGAGTACGATCTTCCCCAGTTGGCATCAAGTTCCGTGTACCGCATTGATTGTGGCTGGCACCCCGCTACAGCCAAAAGAGAAAACAGAAATATACCTGATAAAGATATTCTGAACATACACTCCTCCTTGCACACCTATTCTGAATCGGGCATCAAATGACCGAATTTACCCTGGAATTCTCCTTTTGCCTGCCTGGAATTTCTGCTCCTCCCTTCAAGCATACCTTCCAGGAAAAACTCTGTATCGCTGGGCTCAATAAAGAAATCGGTGGGCAGAGACTGATTTCTCAAATCGAGAGGTTTAACGAGATGCGGCGTTACAATAATGATTAATTCCGTTTCATTCTTTACAAATTGAGAGCTTCTGAACAAGGCCCCAAGAACAGGGATATCACCCAGAACAGGAAATTTCGAAACACTTTCACGGACCGATTCACTGAGCAAACCGGCTATCGCGAAACTCTGCCCATCGGCCAGTTCGATCCTGGTCGAAGCTTTTCTTGTGGATATCCCTGGAACGACAAAACCGGAGAATTGCACAGCCGTCGTGAAATCGAGTTCCGATACCTCCGGTGCGACATCTATCCCGATCCGGTTTTCGCTCAAAACAGTGGGGATAAACATCAGCCGCACGCCGAACTGTTTATATTCGATTGTAATTTGATCAAAGCCCTGGGGGACAGGAATCGGATATTCCCCTCCCGCAAGGAATGTTGCCTCCTGTCCGCTCAGAGCAATCAGAGTCGGCTCCGCAAGGACTTTAACCAGCCCGTCTTCTTTGAGTGCGTCAATCAGGCCGGTCCAGGTTGCGCTTCCGCTGTTAAACCTGAAAAGTGCGTTAATAGCGGGAGAAACGGCCAATCCCACTGCACCTGCTCCCAAAACGGCGTCAGTGGGCTTAACAATTCCGGTCAATCCTCCGAGAAGGCTGATTCCGAATTCCCCGGCTCGGGCATAACTGAAATTTATTCCCAGCCTTTTGCTCACTTGCCGTGACATTTCAGCAATTCTCACCTCCAGCATCACCTGATGCACACCATTGACATCGACCATATTTACTATTTTGCCTTCCGGTGCGAACTCCTGTGCAAGAGCGAGAGCACGGGAAAGACTTCCTGCGCTTGATACCCGGCCCGAAAGGGTTATGGCATTGCCGGTCGCAGTCACGTGTATGTCTTGTTCATTCGGCAGAAGCTCATGAAGGTTTTCTTTCAAGCGGGATGTATCGAAGGAAACCACGATATCGTATACATGTGCCTGCTTATCGTTTTTCCATACGATCAAAGATGTGACTCCGGCGGATTTCCCGGTTATATAGATTTCATACGGCGATAGAATGAGAGCGGTTGCAATTTCCTTTTCCGGCTCTGAAATGCGTTTAATCGGATCGGCACTTCTTACGATTATCGATTTCCCGGCTATAAGTTGCAGTTTTTCCGGCGAGCTTTGCTCCGTCCACACGGGGGCGGCATCGAGCGAAGCTGCGAAAAGACATATGGCAACCGAAAAAACCAGCGTAAAAAATAATTGTTTCCAACGCATGTGTATTACAGCCATGTGAATAGTCCCTCCCATCTGGTTACAGTTTCATTTTTTGTTTAACTACTTTGCCTTCCCGGATGACTTCCACCGTATGTAGTTGCGATTGCGGTCTTTTCGATAATTTTACAGTCTGGGGCTCGTCATGCTGAAATGATGCCAGCGTTCTGGCTATGGTGGCACCCTTTGTCATCACCGTTTCCGAATCGATGATATTTCTCAAAGCAAATTGAAGTTTTCCCTGAGTTGCAGCCAGGGCCAGTTTTTCTCCTTCATCCGGGGTCACTTCAAGGGTGTATACGTCCACAGGGGCCGTTTCGCCTTCTTTCTTTTGTTCGACCTGCGTTCCTGTTGCCAGTACGAGCACATTTTCAAGTACGGTTTTCGTAACATCGGTATTCGACCGGGGATCGGTCAATGTCACCAGAACATCGACCTTGTTTCCCGGTCTTATAAAACCTGAAATCCCGATTACTTTATCCCCTTTTACTGCAACCGCCCTCTTGCCTTTCGCCAGAACAGCTGAAACACCGCCGCTCGTTATTTGCGTGGGCGCCAATTTTGATTCCAAAATCGGTTCATTGACTCCTAGCGGCACAATGACAACTCGACCTTCCAGCACACCCGAATCAGACGTGTAGCCGGGTGGAAGGCTTGTTTTCAGATAGGGAAGAGTTTTCAGCATGTCCTTTGTAATCTTCGTTCCCCAGGGCAATTCCAGAGCCGCCACAGCAATAGGCACCGCCTCTACCTGTTCCACTTGCACTAATTGCTCCGGTTTTGTCTGAGCATTGAGCCACTTGTAAATCATAGTGCTGCCGGTAAGAGCAACCACCAGGGCCAGCATTAGCGGGAAAACAGCCTTCCACCTTCTCATAATATTTCTCCTTTATATCTGAAATAATTGATATCCTGATTTTGCCAGTACCACGGAAATTGATGTTCCGATGGCAATGGCAAGGCCGTAATGCAATATCGGTTTTTTCTCATGCCTTGCTGTGTAAAGTTTTTTAAACAATCTGCCATTGGGAAAAAAGGACGACCGTGAGAAAAAATTCCCTGTAATAATTTTCAGGTGTTTAGTGAATGCCAATACAAAAGCAGCATAAATGCCTCCTGCAACAACAGTTAAAAACATGGCACTTATAACATCCTGAGGACCCAGTATTGCACCAACCGCACCCATGAGTTTGACATCCCCGGCTCCCATTCCGCCTAGAAGATAAATAATAATAAAAACGGACATTCCTGATATAAGGCCGAAGATACCGAAACACAGGCCTTCGAAACCCGATGACATGCTGTAATGAAGAACAGCCGCTGTCATGGCGGAAAAAGTAAGCCAATTTGGAATTTTTCTGCTTCTTACATCAGTAATGGTTGCTGTAATCAGCAGAACTGCCAGCAATGCTAATGTGAAATAATTCATAGCGATCTTCCCAGGGCATATTGCCCCGATTGTCCACGGGGGAGCGGATACGCCTTAAAATTTTGACGTATCCGCCTCTTTTCCCTTTGTGCCTCCGGCATTGGCGCTTTTAAGGAGTTAACGCAGTATTTACACTTGTAAAAACCGCTTCGATCTTATCGCCTATGAGCCACACTATTGATGCGATGGCGACTGCAATACCTGCGGCAATCAGGCCGTATTCAATAGCCACTGCGCCGTCTTCACTTCTAAGAAACTGCAGCATGTGTCAATTATCACGAAAACTGACCCGCTTTTTTCACGAAAATTGACCCACCCCTGGCTGTGATAAATTATTATATTCCCCTGTACTGATTCTCCATTTTATTTCTTGTTTCCCAGTAAT